>NZ_JAENGP010000020.1 GCF_016595155.1 Advenella mandrilli | reverse complement strand
CACCTTACAAGTAAATTGTACCGGGCGAGGCAGCTACCAGCGCACCCGTCTGAATAAGTACGGTTTCCCTCGGGGCTATTTGATGCGCCAAAAATCCGTCAAAGGCTTTCAAACCGGCGATCGGGTAAGGGCTATCGTGCCGGCCTCCAGCAAAAAAGCAGGAACGTATACCGGGCGCGTCGCCGTCCGGGCTTCGGGCAGCTTCAATATTCAAACCGGTAGAGAGATCGTGCAAGGTATCTCGCACAAATACTGCCGAATCATTCAACGTAGCGATGGCTACGGTTATACAAAGATAGCATCTTTACAAGGAGACGCAGGAATTGGGCATGGTTACCATGCCGTGCTATCCCTCCCCGCCCTAAAGGGCGAGGTTTCCCGCGCAAGTTGATGAAAACCTTACTATTGGTACGTCATGCAAAATCAAGCTGGAGTGATCCCACCTTGCCGGATCGTATTCGTCCATTGGCCGGCAGAGGAAAGCATGATGTCGTTAAAATGGGTTCGCGTTTGGCGAACCGGGGAGTCAAACCCGACTTGCTGGTGACCAGCCCGGCTGTACGAACCGTGGAAACGGCAAAAGCCATTGGCAAGGAGCTGGAATATAAACACAGGAATATTGCCGTGAATGACCGCCTATATGCTTGCCAGCCTGACGATATTCTTGAAGTGGTGAACGGTTTTGATGACGGACTGTCGTATGTCATGCTGGTTGGACATAATCCGGAGCTGACTGATTTTGTGCATTTGTTTACCGACAGCGTTGCTTACATGCCAACTTGCGCCATGCTGGAATTACAGTTTGATGTTGATGCCTGGGCGGATATTTCCCGTGAAAATTTGCATCGGGCTTTGTATGATTTTCCCAAGAATGAGCACCCGGTGGCCTAGTCATTGTTTGGGCGGTTTTGTAATATACTGTTTTTGTTGGTACGTTTCTTTGTGTTTTAACCCGCAGTAAATACCTTAACAGAAGGAATCATCATGGCAAAGATTTTAGTACTTTATTATTCTTCCTACGGGCATATAGAAACCATGGCGCAAGCAGTTGCCGAAGGTGCGCGGGCGGTGGCAGGTACCGAGGTCGTGGTTAAACGGGTACCCGAGCTGGTTCCCGAAGAGGTTGCCCGCAATGCGCATTTCAAGCTGGACCAGCAGGCGCCCATTGCCACCACGGCAGAACTGGTTGAATACGATGCCATTGTTTTTGGCACGCCAACCCGTTTTGGCAATATGGCCGCCCAAATGAAAAACTTCCTGGATCAAACGGGCGGTTTATGGGCTTCGGGGGCCTTAATTGGTAAAGTGGGCAGCGTCTTTACGTCTACCGCCACCCAGCATGGCGGGCAGGAAAGCACTATTTTATCAACCCATACTGTGCTGCTGCACCAGGGCTTTATTGTGGTTGGCTTGCCTTATTCATTCCAGGGGCAAATGATCCTTGATGAAGTCACCGGCGGCAGCCCCTATGGTGCCTCTACCATTGCAGGTGGTGACGGTGCCAGGAAACCCAGTAAAAATGAGCTGGATGGCGCGCATTATCAGGGTAAACACGTGGCTGAAATCACAACAGCGCTGGTCAAGGGCAGGTCAGTGTAAAGCAGCGAAAATTTGTCCACATGGCTAAAGCTGTCCACAAATTTTGTTGAGATCATTGTGGATAACTATTTCATAAGATTGAAATATTTTTATAAGTTATTGATAAATAATATTTAATTTTTGTTTTAATAAGGTTTGATCGTTTAATAAGCGTTTTGGGGTTTATAACCAGATTACCGGTTTATTACAACCTACTTATACGATTGGTTTTAAAAGACCCCCAAGCGCCTATTTACTCTAACCACCAATCGTTGAGTAATTGGGTTTAGAGAGTACTCAAGGACTGAATCCGGTATTCAACCGATTTCAGTCCTTTTAATTTGAGCTGTTTGTGAAAGCAGGCGTGAAGATGTTGCCGGAAACCGCTTGCTTATTTCAGAAAGCTGGCCCCGCCATCGGCTTCAATAACCAGGCCGGTAAGATAAGAGGCTCTTGCCGAGGCTAGAAAAGCAACAATATCGGCCATTTCTTCGGGCTCGGCAGGACGACCAAAAGGCAAATGCTCAAGTAGTTCCTGCCAGCGTTCAGGATCATTGAATTTAGCTTGTGCGCGAGACCTGTAAAGCGTAAGCAGGCGGTCTGTTTTGGTGGGGCCAGGGTTAAGGCCCAGCACGCGTACACCGGCTGTACTGCTGTATCCGCCAACCGCCTTGGTAAAGGCAATTAATGCAGCATTGCCGGTAGAGCCGGCCAGGTATTCATAGCGGGGGTTACTGCCTGCAGCGCCAATTACGTTAATAATCACGCCTGATTTTCTTGCCATCATGATATCCAGGGCCAATCGGGTCAGTTCTATATAACCGTGTACCTTCAGATCCCAGGCTTTTAGCCAGGTGGCGTGATCAACTTCCCGAAAGCCGCCTCCGGGAATAGCGCCCGCATTATTAACCAGAATGTCGGTGTTTTCCAAAACAGGAGCCAGCTGCTCGCGATTTTTCTGGCTGGATAAATCAAGGACTGTGGTTTGTGCTGTTGTACCGGTTTGTGATTTTAAAGCGTCAGCCGCCTTTGCCAGGGTTTTGGCATTGCCCGAAACCAGATGGATATGTGCACCTTCCCTGGCCAGGGCTATGGCGCTGGCCAATCCTATTCCTCGTGATCCACCCGTAATAAGTACCTGTTTATTTGCAAGCTCCAGATTCAATTTTTCCTCCTGAATGGTTTGTATTGCCTTAGTTTTACATTATTTTTCATGTTATTTATATAAATATTAGTAATATAGAGTTAATCAATTTGTTGTTCTTTTTTGTAAAGAATCAACCTATACTTTTTTACGGTTTTGATCTAGTAGATTTAAAATTTTTAGCAATTTTTTATGTGGATATAGTTATGTCTAAATGGTTTTCTGATAATGCACAGGCAATAGGCCGCACACCTTTGGTTAAATTGAATCGTGTTACCGATGGTGCGGGCGCAACGGTTCTGGCAAAAATCGAAGGGCGTAATCCCGCTTATTCGGTCAAGTGCCGAATTGGCGCTGCCATGGTTGCCGATGCAGAGCAAAAAGGCATTTTGACTGCCGGCAAAGAAATTGTTGAGCCAACCAGTGGTAATACCGGTATTGCGCTGGCATTTGTGGCCGCCTCAAAAGGTATCCCCATTACCCTGACCATGCCTGATACCATGAGTCTTGAGCGCCGTAAACTGCTGGCTGCGTTTGGTGCCAAACTGGTGCTTACCGAGGGTGCCAAAGGTATGAATGGTGCTATTGCCAAGGCAGAAGAAATTGCCGCTTCCGATCCAGCTAAATATGTGTTGCTGCAGCAATTTAAAAACCCGGCCAATCCTGCCGTTCATGAAGCAACCACCGGTCCGGAAATCTGGAACGATACTGATGGCACCATTGATATCCTTGTCTCGGGGGTGGGTACGGGTGGCACCATCACAGGGGCAACCCGCTATATCAAGAAAGCCAAAGGTAAAAATATCCAGGCCGTTGCCGTAGAGCCTGTCGACAGCCCGGTCATTAGCCAGGTGCGCAGTGGCCAGGACATTAAGCCAGGGCCACATAAAATCCAGGGGATCGGTGCCGGTTTTATTCCCGCAGTACTAGATCTATCTTTAATTGATTCGGTAGAGCAGGTCTCCAATGACGATGCGCTTGCTTATGCATTGCGTCTTGCCCGGGAAGAAGGCATTATTTCGGGTATTTCCAGTGGGGCAGCGGTAGCGGCAGCCGTTCGTTTAGCCAAGCTGCCCGAAAATGTAGGCAAAGTGATTGTGGCTATTTTGCCCGATTCTGGTGAGCGCTATTTAAGCTCTGTTCTGTTTGACGGGCTTTTTGATGAAAAAGGGCTGGCAACCGCAAGTTAAAAACTGGCATGATTCTTAAACGAAACGGCATTAACGGGTCTTGGTGGCCCCCAAAACATTCAGTATCTTTATTTTTTTGTGGGCTATCAAACCAATAGTTTTTTTATATTGTGAATGTAAAACGACCTCCTGGTTTATTTTACATGCTAGAATTCGCTCACTTCATTGGGGAGTAGCCTCTCTGTTACCAGAGGTTTACGTCAACATACTTGGCATTCGCTATGGCGTAAACGGTTTACACAACTTGGCAAGACCTTTGATTATTGTGTTTCCCTTACTTGGCCGGAGAAATACAGTAGTCATTCGTCTCATTCCGGCCTTGGTGTAAATTATGGAAGCACTTCTTGTTTCTACCGGCGTGGTTGCCCTGGCTGAAATGGGCGATAAAACCCAGTTGCTGGCGTTTATTCTTGCCGCCCGCTTTAAAAAACCCCTTCCTATTATTCTTGGTATTTTTGTTGCCACTATCGTTAATCACGGTTTGGCTGGCGCCTTGGGGGGCTGGATTACCTCGGCGGTTAGTCCCGAGATTTTACGCTGGGTACTGGGTCTTTCATTTATTGCTATGGCCATCTGGACCTTGATTCCCGATAAAATCGAAGAAGAGGAAACCACCATTGCCGGCAAATTTGGGGTTTTCGGGGCCACGCTGATTACTTTTTTCCTGGCAGAAATGGGTGATAAAACCCAGATTGCTACGGTAGCCATGGCTGCACACTATTCAGCACCTGCTATTGGCGCTCACTTTACAACGTTATTGATGGTGGTTATTGGTACCACATTGGGTATGATGATTGCCAATGTACCGGCGGTATTTATTGGCGACAAGCTGGCCGACCGGATTCCCATGAGGCTGGTGCATACGATTGCCGCCTGTATTTTTGCCGCACTGGGCGTAGCCACTTTGCTGGGGGCTGGTTCAGATTTGGGTTTTTAGAACTTAAATGAATTATAGTTAACCCTGTGCAAAAATTGTTTGATAAGTAAAGACTAATATGCGTTACGGTTATTTTCAATGTGAATCATATGCAAGCTGAATTTCTGGTTACCGAGCAGCGATCAGATGGTAATTATCTTTGTATTCAGGGTGACTGGACACTGGGTAATTTTTCTGCATTGGAAAAACTCTCAAGCCGCTATAAAAAACAGCCGCTACCCGACAAAAGCAGTCTGGACACCAGCCGGCTAGGCAGGCTTGATACCGTTGGCGCATCAGCGCTGATTCAATTGCTGGGGCACGAAAATACGCGTCAGCTATTACTGGCAGACAGTATGTTGCCGGCAGAAAAAAAAGCACTTATCCACACAGTGGCACAGGCACTTGAATTAACAAACCCCGCCATACAAAAGAAAAAACCCGGCGCAATTAGCCGTTTTTTTGGGCAAACAGGGTATTCAGTCAGTGCTGTCTGGCAGCAGTTTATCTCGCTTCTGGGGTTTGCCGGTTTAATACTTGAGGCTCTGTTCCGTCTTCTTTGGCACCCCGGTCAATGGCGTTTTACCTCGGTGGTTGCCCAGGTACAAAGTAGTGGGCTCAATGCCGTACCCATCGTAATGTTATTAACCTTTATGGTGGGGGCGGTCATTGCCTTTCTGGGAGCCACCGTATTGGCCGAGTTTGGCGCTTCGGTGTACACGGTGCATTTGGTGGCATTTTCCAACTTGCGCGAGTTTGCCATTTTGCTCACCTCCATTCTCATGGCAGGCAGAACCGCCAGTGCATTTACGGCACAGCTGGGTTCCATGAAGGTCAATGAAGAAATTGATGCCATCAAGGCCTCGGGCCTGAATCCCGTTTACCTGTTGGTCATTCCACGGGTGCTGGCCTTGCTGGTTGCCCTGCCTATCCTTACTTTCCTGGGCATGGTGTCGGGCATCCTGGGTGGCCTGGCAGTCTGTACCTTAAGTCTGGGTATTTCACCGGTCATGTTCATGGATATCATTAGTGAAAATGTCGAGGTCCGTCATTTCTGGATTGGTATTTCCAAAGCACCAATTTTTGCTTTTGTAATTGCTGTGGTTGGGTGCCATGAAGGTTTCAAGGTTAGTGGCAGTGCCGAATCGGTGGGCGAACACACCACCTCCAGTGTGGTGCAATGTATTTTTTTGGTTATTTTGCTTGATGCCCTGGCTGCCTTGTTTTTTATGGAAATGGGATGGTAGCTCAATTGCCTGAAAACCCCACAACGGTTATTGAAGTCAGGGGGCTGGTGAACAGTTTTGGTACCCATGTCGTCCACAAGGATCTTGATCTGGATGTGTATCAGGGAGAGATCATGGGGGTCGTTGGCGGGTCGGGTACCGGCAAGTCAGTGCTGTTACGCTCCATCGTAGGTTTGCTCAGGCCGGTTGCCGGTTCAGTCAAGGTTTTTGGACAAAACCTGCTTCAGTTGTCAGACCGCGACCGCTCACAGCTGGAAACAAAGTTTGGTGTGCTGTTTCAGCGCGGTGCCTTGTACTCATCTCTTACTGTACTTGAAAATGTGGCTTTTCCTTTAATAGAACAGGCGGGCCTGAAGCGGGCTGATGCCGAGGAAATTGCCCGTCTTAAAATTGCCCTGGCCGGTTTGCCCGCCAAGGCAGCCGATGATTATCCGGCCAGCCTGTCAGGAGGTATGGTTAAGCGTGCGGCCCTGGCGCGGTCCCTGGCACTGGACCCGGCAATCCTGTTTCTGGATGAGCCAACAGCGGGGCTGGATCCCATCGGGGCTGCCAGTTTTGACCAGCTGATCATGACCTTGCGAAATGCCCTGGGGTTAACCATTTTTCTGGTTACCCATGACCTGGATACCCTGTATACCGCTTGTGACCGGGTTGCGGTTTTGTCAGAAAAGAAAGTATTGGCGGTTGATGTACTGGAAAAAATAGAGCAAATTGACAATCCCTGGATTCAGGAATATTTTCATGGTCCCCGAGGAAGGGCGGCCTATCATGCGGGACACCCGTTGTCCCAGGAGTAGAAAGAATGGAACCCAAGGCGCATCATGTGCTAATTGGCATTTTTACCGTTGTGTGTACAGCGGCAGCCTTGTTATTTGCCCTGTGGTTGGGCAAGTCCAGTGCTGATAATAATGCCCGTTATTACATTATTGAATTTAATCAGGGGGTTAGCGGCTTGTCCAAGGGCAGTGCCGTGCAATACAGTGGTATCAAGGTGGGCGATGTCGTTTCCCTGTCTTTGGACCCTAATGACCCACGCAAAGTGCTGGCCCGAGTTAGGGTTCAGTCAGATGTACCCATCAAGCAGGACGTTACTGCCAAGTTAAGCATTACAGGTATTACGGGGCTTTCGGTGATTGAATTCAGTGGCGGTTCGCCAGGCAGTCCTGAATTAGTGGGTGTTGATGGTAACGATCCGGTCATCTTGGCAACCCCCTCGGCCCTGATGGCATTGTTGAGCAATAGCGAGTCATTGATGTACAACCTGACGGAGCTGATTGTGAATGCTAAAAATGTCTTGTCGGATGAAAATGCAGAAAAAATTGGCAATACCCTTGATAACATTGAAGACATCAGCAATTTCCTGTCTGCCCAGGAAACCAGTGTGGATGGCTTGCTCACAGAAGTAACCGCCATGGTTAAACAGGTCAATGGCGCGATGAAATTTATTTCTGATCTGGCCAGTAATGGCAATGAGTTGCTTAGCCGGCAGGGTGCCAAGGTGTTGGAAAGTGCCAGCCAGGCTATGCAGTCAGTGGAAAATGCGGGTGCCAATATTCAGCAGCTGGTTAAAAACAATCAGGGCGCGATCGGGCAAGGCATGCAGGGGCTCAAGGGTATTGGTCCGGCCTTGCTTGAGTTCCGCAATGCATTTAGTGACTTACAGGGCATTATCCGTCAATTAAAAGATAATCCGTCCGAGTATCTGCTGCACGGCAATCAAATCAAGGAGTTCAAACCATGATAAGGCAATCCAGACGCATCTTACTGTCAGCGCTGGTTTTATTACTTGGCGCGTGTTCAATTCTTCCCAAATCAAACCCGCTCACGGTTTATCAGTTGCCGGCCGCCCATGAGGCAACGGCACCGGTTTTTTCTGGGTTGTCTACCAGGTCTTTAATCGTTTTCACGCCTTATGCCAACAGTTTTCTGGATGCCGACCGTATTACTGTCATTCCATCCGGCAATCGTCTCAGTGTGTATGAGGGCAGTCGCTGGGGGGATCAGGCACCGGTTGTTTTTCGTAGCCGGCTTGTTCAGGATTTCCGGAAAACCACCGACCTGAAAGCGGTTGGTAATGAACGTGAAAACCTGCTTGCAGATTATCAGTTACGTGGAGATCTGACCGCTTTTCAGGTTGAATACCGCAATGAGCAGCCAACAGCCGTTATTGCCTTTGATGTCAGTCTTACTGATGGCCAAAGCGGTCGGGTAATTGCCAGTCATCATTTCAGTGTTACCGAAGTGGTTGATGGAAGCCAGGTACCTGAAGTTGTCCAGGCTTTCGGGCGGGCATCCACCCGTATCAATCATGACATTATTCAATGGGTGTATCAGGTAGCCGGAAAATGAAAGTTGTTGTTCAACGTGTACAAGAGGCCAATGTCACGGTAGAGGGTGAATTAAAAGCAAGTATTGGCCGGGGAATGCTACTGCTGGTGGGCATCACCCCTGATGATACCCAAAAGGATATTGATTATCTGGTGCGTAAAATTACACAGCTACGGATTTTTGATGATGAGCAGGGAGTGATGAATCTGTCCATCCTCGACAAGGGTTTTGATATTCTGGCAGTTAGCCAGTTCACCCTGTTGGCAGATACCCGCAAGGGTAATCGTCCTTCGTATATCAAGGCGGCCCGTCCTGAAATGGCATCGCCTTTTTTTGATAATTTTGTGCAGGCGCTTGAAAAGACCCTGGGTGAAACGGTGCCAACCGGCATATTCGGTGCGGACATGAACGTTGCCCTTATCAACGATGGTCCAGTCACCATTTTGCTGGATAGCCTGAATGGGTCATGAAACGGTCTTGTTAAAGGCCGAAAATCTATGCCGGATTGACCCTGTCAGCAAGGTCATGCTGGTGAAATCCGCTTCTTGTATTATTCAGCAGGGTGACCGGATAGTCCTTTCGGGAGGTTCGGGCTCTGGCAAGAGTGTTTTTTGTCGTTTGCTGGCCTTGTTAGACCCGCCAGACCAGGGCAGGATTTTTTTTAACCGGCAACCTGTTACGCAGGCGGATATTCCCCATTACCGTTCAAAGGTGGCTTATATACGGCAACGACCGGTCTTGTTAAAGGGTACGGTGCAAGAAAACCTGATGTTTCCGTTTGCGTTGCGCATAAACCGGGAACATCACTTCAGCCCAGAGAAAATCACCCGGTTTTTATCCATCATCGATAAGCCGGATTCATTTTTGCAAAAAAATGCAGCCGATTTGTCGGGCGGGGAACGGCAGCTGGTTTGTCTGTTACGGGTTTTGCAACTGGATCCGGTCATTTTGTTGCTGGATGAGCCTACTTCTGCCCTTGACAGGGATATGGTCATGCAGGTGGAATTGCTGATTAATAAATGGATGCAGCTACATGATGAAACCAGGGCCTATGTATGGATCAGTCATGATGAGCCGCAAAAACAGCGTGTCGGGCAGAAAATCTGGCGCATGAATGCCGGTGTGTTAACAACGGGTCTCGTGTAATGCCTTCTTATATAGAAATTTCCTATCTGGATATTGCCCTGGCTTCCCTGCTGGTGCTGTCCAATGGCTTGATTTCCATACTGTTAAAGCTCAAGCTTGAAAAGAGTCTGCTCATTTCGGCGGTCAGAATGGTTGTTCAGCTTTTGCTGATTGGTTTTGTTCTGAAATGGGTATTTAGTGTTGATCAATGGTATGTGGTGTTGTTTATTATTGGCATCATGACTTTTATTGCCGGTATGGCTGCGTACAACCGTAATCGTATTCAATACGGTGGTATGCGAATTGATGCGCTGGTGTCGGTCTGGGTCTCTTCCTGGTTGGTGGCCTTGCTGGGGCTGGTAGTGGTGTTGCAGGTGCAGCCCTGGTATTCACCCCAGTATGTGATTCCCATCATGGGGATGATTCTGGGCAATACATTAACAGGGGTCTCATTGGGCCTGGATCGTATTACACACGAACTGACACAAAAACGTGAACAGGTAGAAATGCTGCTTGCCCTGGGGGCTACCCGTTGGGAAGCATTTAAAGAGCCGGCACAAAATGCGGTCATGGCCGGCATGATGCCCACGATAAACAGTATGATGGTGATTGGGCTGGTTAGCCTGCCTGGCATGATGACCGGGCAGATTCTTGCCGGGCAGGATCCCGAACAGGCAATCCGCTACCAGATTATTATCATGTTTTTCCTCAGTGCAGCTTCGTCAATGGGGTGTGTGCTGGCTGTGGTGTTTGTTTTCAGGCGTTTGTTTTCAACATCACATAATTTTATGTATTGGAAGTTGCAGGAAAAATAATCTTCAAAGGTGAGTAAGGAAATGGCAAAGCAAGCTGGCGTAGCTGACCCCTCTGTACAAAGCCCCGAGGCGCTGGTACGGGAAGTGGGTACTCATCCTGAAACCGGTTTGACCAGCATACAGGCCAGCCGGCGATTGCAAAAGGATGGTCTTAACCAGTTGCGTGCCACCAGGCCGGTTCCTGGCTGGAAACGGCTTTTAATGCAGTTCCAGGACCCGCTGGTTTATTTGTTGCTGTTTGCCATTGTCATTTCCGTGCTTGCCTGGGCCATAGAGGGTTGGTCCGGCTGGCCCATTGATGGGCTGGTTATTTTATTGATTGTGGTGGGCAATGCCATGTTGGGTTATGTGCAAGCGCACAAGGCTGAAAATGCCGTGGCAGCGCTGGCCAAAATGACCGAAGTCACTTCTGCGGTATTGCGTGATGGGGTGGTTAGCCGGATACCCAGTACCGGTCTGGTGGTGGGAGATATCCTCATGCTGGAAGAAGGCGATGCCGTTGGTGCCGATGCCCGCCTTATTCGTGCTTCTTCCCTGAAAATCCAGGAAGCATCCCTGACCGGGGAAAGCGAAGCGGTCATGAAGGATGAGGGTTGCCTGACGCAGGTTTTACCATTGGGCGATCGCCTGAATATGATTTTCAAGGGTACAGCGGTTGTGCAGGGTACCGGTAAGGCCGTGGTAACTGCAACTGGCATGGATACCGAAATGGGCTCCATTGCGCAACTGCTGGATCAAACCGTCGAAGCACCTACGCCTTTGCAAAAGGAAATCGGCCATATTGGCCGTATGCTTGGCAAGGCTGTGATTGTGATTGCCATGGTTGTTGTGGTCACGGTATTGCTGTTGGCGGATATCAATAGCGCTTCTGATGTCATTAATGTCCTGCTGCTTGGCGTTTCGCTGGCGGTAGCAGCCGTACCCGAGGGCTTGCCGGCCATACTATCGGTCGTGCTGGCGTTGGGTGTCCAGAGGATGGCCAGCCGTAATGCGATTGTCAAAAAACTGTCCTCTGTTGAAACGCTGGGGTCTGCTTCGGTCATTTGTACCGATAAAACGGGCACGTTGACCCGCTCGGAAATGACCATCGGACAGGCCTATACCTGTTCAGGATGTACCGAGATAAGTGGGGTGGGTTATGTGCCTGAAGGCAGTATCCGGTTTCAGGGGCAAGCCCTGGAACCCGGACCATTGCATGCCGAACTGATGGCGCTGTTAAGTGGCGGCAGTCTGGCCAATAATGCAGATTTGCGCCTGAACCAGGACGGAGAGTGGGAAATTCAGGGAGATCCGACCGAGGCCGCATTTCTGGTTGCCGAACAGAAACTGAATGTGCTGGATCAACGTAAAAAGCGATTTGAAAGGGTGATGGAAATTCCGTTCAGTTCTGACCGGAAAATGATGTCCACCATTGAAAAAGACCATGAGCATGGGGACAGGCTGGTATTGATTGCCAAGGGAGCCCCCGATATACTCATAGAGCGCTGTACGCAATGCCGTTTGGGGACTGAGGTGGTGCCATTTACCGATGCATTGCGCAGCAAGGCACTGGCCGATGTGGATCGCTTGTCCGATGCGGCTTACCGGACCCTTTCTGTTGCCTATCGCCCTGTTGCCGGCAATGAGGACCTTGAGCTGAACGAAGCGCTTGAACAAAACCTGGTCTTTTCAGGTACGGTGGGTATTATTGATCCGCCGCGTGAAGAAGCGGGTGTGGCCATTCAGGAAGCACACCGGGCGGGCATAAGGGTCATCATGATTACGGGTGACCATCCGCGTACGGCAGCCCGCATTGCACAGGATTTGGGCATTATTGCCAAAGGGGAAGAAGCCCTTACCGGCGAGGAACTTGACCGTCTTGATGAGCAGGCTTTTCGGCAGGCCGTGGCAAAGGTTTCCGTTTTTGCCAGGGTAGCGCCCGCTCATAAACAGAAAATTGTTGATGCGCTGCAAGCGATGGGCCATATTGTAGCCATGACCGGTGACGGCGTGAATGATGCACCGGCCCTGAAGTCGGCGGATATTGGTGTGGCCATGGGCGTTACCGGCACCGAAGTCACCAAAGAGGCGGGCAAGATGATTCTGGTTGATGATAATTTTGCCACGATTGTATCGGCCGTGCGGGAAGGGCGGAATATTTTCGATAATATTCGCAAGTTCTTGCGTTATTTGCTGTCTTCCAATATGGGAGAGGTGTTAACCGTATTTTTGGGCGTAGTGGGTGCCAGCATGCTTGGCCTGTATGGTGGGCAAGGGGGCATTGTGGTGCCGCTGTTGGCGACCCAGATCTTATGGATTAACCTGATTACCGATTCAGCCCCCGCACTGGCCATGGGGCTTGATCCCGAAACTGAAGATGTGATGGCACGCAAGCCGCGCCATCACGATGAAAAAACCATTAATGGCCGAATGTGGCTGGGGGTTTTTCTGGTTGGTCTGGTTATGAGTATTGCTACTTTGTTCACGATTGATTTTTATTTGCCAGGTGGCATGATCGAAGGCGACCAAAGTCTTGAGCTGGCCCGTACTGCCGGCTTTACGGTACTGGTATTTGCCCAGCTGTTTAATTGTTTCAATGCCCGTTCTGAGTTAGGCAGTGCTTTTAAGCATATGTTTGTCAACCAGTGGTTGCTGGGAGCCATTGCCTTGTCTGTTTTGTTTCAGGTGGCCGTGGTGCATATTGGGTTTCTTAATGTTGCTTTCAATACCGTGCCGTTAACGCTTGAACAGTGGGGCATGTGTGTCCTGATGGGCAGTAGTGTTCTCTGGTTTAGTGAAATCAGAAAATTACTAATCAGATTAGCCGTAAAATACCGTTCGTAAAGAAGGTGAAGTAAGAGGCTGTCGCGTTGGCAGTGATTGAATATAAGGATAAGAGGAAAAAATGTCCCAAACGATCTCCTGGCAGGATGGGAAGCAAAACCATATGGCCCTGTGGCATTCGGAAAGCGGGGCTAAACCACCCAAACGTATTGTGCCTGTTGATGACACCTTGACGGCCGACCAGGCGCTTAAGCTGGCGCATGAGGGTGCCGGTTTGTTGTGGCAGGGCGATTACCAGAATGCACGTCAGCTGTTGCAGGCCATGATGCGGCGGCTGGATAAAAAAACAGCCAGGAAAAATGGAAAAACGGTTTCCCGCGAAAATATCCGTGACGTTTTCAATTTATACCGGCTGGGGCAGGCGCAACGTGCCCGGTTGCTGGGGATGGTGTTAATCCGTCTTGATCCGGGTTTTAATATTGCCCTGCGTCGTGCCCCTAACGTGCAACAGGCCTGTGCGCAAGTGTATGCCTATACCGATGCGTTTGTTGTGTCGCTTAGGGAATTGTTGGGGGTGATTGGCGCGTTTGAATGGCGGCGCAAAGGGGTACCGGTTCCTGAAACTGGTGGCAGGATTCATCCTTTTTATGGGGTGTTTTCACCGGTTCGGGGTGAGTATCTTAAGTTGCTTAACCAGGCACCTTTGCCCGAGTCTTGCGAAACGGCGTTTGATATTGGTACCGGTACCGGAGTTTTATCTATTATTCTGGCCAAACGGGGTATTAAGCACATTGTGGCTACCGATATGCAGGAAAGGGCGGTTGAATGTGCCCGTTTTAATATTGCCAATGCGGGCTATCAAAACGAGATTACGGTAGAGCAGCGTTCTTTTTTTCCTGAGGGCAAAGCTGATTTGATTGTGTGCAACCCACCTTGGCTACCGGCAAAGCCTTCTTCACCACTTGAGCATGCGGTTTATGACCCAGACAGTTCGATGTTGAAAGGTTTTTTGCAAAACCTGCCGGCACATTTAAGCCGTCACGGGCAGGGGTGGCTGATTATTTCTGACCTGGCAGAGCACCTTGGCTTGCGTAACAGGGAAGATTTACCCGGCTGGATACAGCAGGCAGGCTTAACCGTACTGGAAGCGCATGATATTAAGCCGCATCATGCCAAAGTGGCAGACACCACAGACTTGCTACATGCCGCCAGAAAAGCGGAAGTGACCCGTTTGTGGCGGCTGGCTGTTCAGGTATGAGTTAATGCCTGTTAGTTACTGGCACTGAAATGTCATGAAGTAGGAGTCATCGGCATTACCAGAACCGGTTGGTGCGTGTTGCGAGGCATTAATAACGGCTTGCGCACCGCAGGTTGCCTGTGCTGTTTTCATGCACATTTCCCAATTGGGTGGGGTATTGGCATTTTCAGAGCATTTAACGCCAAAGTTGTTTCTGTCAACGATATCTATGCCGCTAGAGGCACAGCCTGCCAACACAAGGGGAAAAATAGCGAGCAGTATTTTTTTCATGAATTCATCTCCTAGGACAGCGAATATTGTAACTAAATTAAGGGAATGTTTTTACTTTTAGTTGAATTAAGGATATAGTATTTTAATCGCGAAAGAAAATTTCTTGCTATTTTAAAGTAATCGTGTGCCTGAAGTTTAAAGTTGCTGCACAACTTCCCAAACGCCCGAATGGACAAAACGAATCGGTAAAAGTTTTTTATGATGGGGCCGGTATTTGGCAGTTTCTTTTTGTTTCAGAAATTGTGCTGACAAGGTTTACAATGGTTTGTAGGGTAACTGGTCACGTATATTATGAGGATGTCAATGATGAAAAAATATATTATCCCCGCTTTGCTTGTTTTAATGGCTTCGGCAACGGCCCAGGCCCAGAATAGTGATACCCGTTCTGCATGGGCTAAATCCCAGGATATGTATGTAGAGCCTACCTTAACAATTAAAGAAACCACAACTGTCCTGACTCCCGAACAGGCCCAGCAACTTAATACTGGTGTAAGGCAAGTGCCAGCGGGTTCTGTTCAGGATGGTAGCACCGTCAGGACAGTCATTCACCCAGACGGCCGGGTAGAGCGGGTTCAGGAAGCGGCAGGCAATACTATTCCGGTTGCGCCTGGCACAATGCAAATGGCACCGCAAGGCACGGCCCCTGTACAGGATTTGTCTTCACCACAGTAAGTCGTTAAAGCTTCGGCACTCGCCTGACCTGGCTTTTTAGCCGGTATCCCCAGGCAGTCCATATGCCCGCCTTAAAGGCGGGCATTTCAATTATGCAGAAGTAAAGTCACCTGGCCCCCAGGATACATTTAGCCATTTTTCCATTTTGGACCGCTTCCCCCAATTAAAATAAAGCGGCATAAAAAACGGGAGAAGGCATGCATGAGACTGGCAGAAAAACAGAATCGGACTTACAGGAACTGGATACCTATAAATACCTGTTTGACCGGATAGAGCGTCAGCCCCTTACCCTTGAACAACGTACTGCCTGTGTATCACCCGCCAGAAATACGCTGGTTCTGGCAGGTGCGGGCACAGGAAAAACCAGTACGCTGGCTGGCCGCGCGACTTATTTGCAGGTCAGTGGCAAGGCCAGACCAGAACAGATTTTGCTGTTGGCGTTTGCCCGCGAGGCCGCAGATGAAATGGACAGCCGTATTGCTTCCCGACAGGTTCACCGGGGCAAGTCTGTTGAAACCAGGACATTTCATGCGTTGGGGCTAAGTATTGTTCAACAGGTTGAAAAATCCCCCATTTCCTTGTCTGAGTTAAGTGATGAATCCCGCTTGCAGGCCTATCTTGAAAGAGAGTTTCTTCGCTTGATGAACGGTTCAGCACAATATGGGCGTCTGGTCTTGGCCTGGTTTGATGCGTACGAATCCAGGCCCCTTCTTCGCTCCGGGTTTCAGGATGAGAAAAGTTACGAAGCTTATCTGGGACAGCAGGTTTTCAGGTCATACAATGATGATTACGCAAGGAATGTGAGCGAGTTGCTGTTTGCCAATGCGCTGGCTGTGCTGGGCATACGCTATGGTTATCGGGCCCATTATTTCAGGGATGTTTATATTCGTGCTTACGAACCATATAGGTGCTGCTTTTACTTGCCAGCGCATGACTGTTATGTGGAAATTCATGATGTGCCCGAACATCAGCTTGTCAATTATCCGGTGGTGGACAAGTATCGCGAAAAGGTTCGCACTATTCATCGTCACAATGGTACTTTCCTGCTTGAATTTTATGAACAGGAGCCTGGGCTTGATGGCAGCAATCCGTTTATCAGCAAGATTCGGCAGGCACTGGATCCTAAGCGGGCACTCTTGCAAATTTCAGACAGCTTGTTTCGTTCCCCTTCCCGTTTGCGCAGTTTGCTGGATGTGCTCAAACCGGCGCTGCTGGCAGCCAGGTCGGGCCAGGCAAATTTGCCAGCCAAGCGGACAATGCTTGAAAATAAAACCGGTTTTGAAAGCCGTTACCAGGCTCTTTTACTGGATTTATTAATACCCTTGGCCAAGTCTCATGAGCAATATATCCTGGATTCCGGAAAAATTGATTATGCCATGATGATTGAGCGGGCTACCCGCTACGTTCGTGAGGGCAGATATACGGTTTTATGGACAGATATCCTGATTGATGAGTTTCAGGACCTTTCGGCCCAACGCTATGATTTGATCAAGACAATAAGAGATCAAAATCCCCAGATACGGCTTTTTTGCGTCGGCGATGACTGGCAGGCTATTTATCGCTTTGCCGGCAGTGATATTGGCTATACCGCAAGGTTTGAATCCTGGTTTGGCAAGGCCAGGTGTGTGGCATTGTGTCGTACTTTCCGCTTTAATAACCAGATCTCGGCCGTGGCCAGCCGCTTTGTACTGGAAAATCCCGCACAAACCCGAAAAAGCCTGCTTACCAATGTGCAGCAGACCCAGCCGGCGGTCACGGTGCTGGATGAAAAACAGGGTGTGGCACGGGTATTACAGGGAATGGTCCTGAAACAGGATGGGAAACCAGCGGCAACGGTATTGATCCTGGCCCGCTTCCGGCACTTGTTGCTGTCGGCATCTACCCTGCAACGTTGGCAGCAGCAATTTACCGGTTTGCATTTGCGTTGTGCGACGGTGCATGGCTCTAAAGGGCAGGAAGCCGATTATGTCATTGTACTGGGCTTGAATAATGGCGAGTTTGGGTTTCCTTCTGGAAAGCAATCTAATTTATTGCAAGAATCCCTGTTGCCAGACGAGGAGGGTTTTACCCAGGCAGAAGAGCGACGCCTGTTTTATGTAGCATTAACCCGGGCCAGGCACCATGTTTACCTGTTGTATGACCCGGATAATCCGTCAGACTTTGTGCTTGAATTATTAAATAATGACTATGCAGTAGAAGTAATGGCTAACAAAGACTGGCAAGCCGGGGGTTTTTCAAGTCTAGGTAAGCGTTCCGGCCAGGGCAAGGCTAAAGACCAGCCATACCCCTTTTTTAAAAACGGGTTGAAAACGGCTTTGCAGACCTTAATTGGGCTTGATAAAAGAACGTGAATCTTGATAATTCAGAAAATCCAGTCCAACATGGAAACTGTTTTCATCTGAGCAAAAGAAAATAACCGTATCTTCCGGTTGCATGTTAACCAGAACCGATTCCATTTCGTCTTCAATGTCCTGGGATTCGTTAATAGAGGCAACGTGGATATCGTTGCCTTGTTCAAAACGTTCTTTAGGAACCAGTGTGGTAATTTCTTCGAAATCGGTTTCACCCAGGATGAAATAAATATTCAAAGACTGGTTTTCAACTTCACACTGAATTTCTATGCCGTGCTCAAGAGGGCGGATTAAAGTGCTTTGCATTTTTATGGGGCAGTATTGTTATTATTGGGGAGTCATTAAATTGGTTGGGGGCGGGACATCGGCAGGCACCGAAGGGGCACCATCATAAAAGCCTTTGCTGCTACAGGCGGCAAGTAGGGTGGCAATGGCTAGCAAAAATAGTTTGTTTTTCATGACTTATAATAAAAGGTGTATGTGAAGTATGTAGTTAGTGCATTAAGCATAACTATGTATTGTAATCCAATTCAAGGCCTGCTTTTTGATGATGCGCAAGATTATTCATGTTGATATGGATGCTTTCTATGCTTCTGTCGAGCTTAGGGAAAATCCATCGTTGCAAGGCAAGCCAGTCGTGGTTGCCTGGGATAGTGGCCGCTCGGTGATTTGTGCGGCCTCTTATGAGGCCCGGAAATACGGGCTGCGTTCGGCCATGTCGGTGGCTAAAGCCAGGACATTATGTCCGCAGGCCATTTATATCCCCCCCAACTTTGATCTTTACCGTACGGTGTCCAGACAGGTCAGGTCTGTTTTTGAGCGTTATACCCACAAGATTGAACCTTTGTCGCTAGACGAGGCCTATCTGGATGTGACGGCTAACCTCAAGAACCTGCCTTCTGCAACCGCGGTGGCCAATGCCATCCGGGCGGATATTTTTTCGCTGACGGGCTTAACCGCCTCAGCCGGTGTGGCGCCTAATAAGTTCCTGGCAAAAATTGCCTCTGATTGGCGCAAGCCCAATGGTATTTTTGTCATTTCACCCGCCAGGGTGCAAGATTTTCTGGCACCTTTGCCTTTACAGAAAATTCCCGGGGTGGGTAAGGTCACGTTGGCTAAATTTCATCAATTGGGCATGTTTACGGTTAGTGATCTTTTACGTTTTAATCATGCCGAGCTGGCGTTCCATTTTGGTAAATTCGGCCATCGCCTGTATCAACTGGCCCGCGGTATTGATGAGCGGTCGGTAGAGTCCAACCAGCCAGCCCAGCAGATTTCAACTGAAACCACCTTTGATGAAGATATCCTGTTTGAGCAAATAGAAACGCCCTTAAGGGCATTGTGTACCAAGTTATGGGGTCAATTGCTGAAAAAGAAAAAATTCGGCTGTACGGTTACGTTAAAGCTCAAAACAAACTCGTTTCGTATTATTACCCGTTCAAAAACATTTTCTGCGCCCTTACATGGCCAGGCACATCTGCTGCAGGCTGGCCTGCTCTTGCTTGAAAGGGTCGATGATGACATCAAGAGCCATAAATTTCGGCTGGCCGGTATTGGTGTAAGTCATTTTCCCGAGGAGCAGCAAAGCGGACAGCAATTGTCACTGCTGTAAGAAGTGTCATAAGGCAGATATCAGGCATTGCACCCAGCCTGGCTAGTTTAACGCTTGCCGCGCTTGCGGGTAGCGGGTAGCGGGTAAGTGGCCCAGCGAAGGCCGCAGGTGTACATAGAGGAACACATGGCCTGGCTGGGATGGAAAATTACATCAGGCGGGCTTTGAGCTGTTTGGAAAGCTCGGACATATCAGCACGGCCGGCCAGTTTTTGCTTGATAATAGCCATGGCTTTACCCATAGCCGGGGCACCGCTTACCCCCTGTGCGGCCACTTCTTCGATGGCGGCGGTAATAACGGCAATCATTTCTTCAGGACTGGCCTGTTCGGGCAGGAATTCAGCCAGTACTTGCATTTCGGCTTTTTCCGCTTCGGCGGTTTCGGTGCGGCCTGCCTTTTCGTAGGCGGCAATGGATTCTTTTCTTTGTTTGATTTGCTTTTCAATAATGGCCAGAATATCGTCGTTGGACAGTTCTGTGCGTTCATCTACTTCTTTTTGTTTGATGGCCGCTTGCAAAAAGCGCAAAGTACCCAGGCGCTCGGACTGTTTGGCGCGCATTGCCTTCTTGATTTCGTCGGAGATGGTTTGATTTAAAGAGTCAGACATGAAAATTCCAGGGGAATGTTAAGATAGAATTACATTATTACGCAGTTTTTTATAGGCATCAACATGACAGCGCTGGTAACCGAAAGAATACTTGTTCCCGGAAAGAACGACATCAAACAATTGTTTATTATTTTTTTTGACGATACAAGGCAAAAAGATAATCTGGATGTGCTGGTGCAGCAAATATGCCAGAATTTTGAAAATGCCGCCGTGGTGGCGGTTTGCCATTACCCGGCCCAGGCAAACAAGCCTGATTCCTGGGAAGGAAAGTTGTTGCAACATCAGGCACTGTCCGAAGCGGAGCTGGGCCAGATGGTGGCACAAAGCAGTGAGCAATATCTTGCCTATATCAATGGCAAGCAGCAGGAGTATGGCCTGCCCGTACAGGCAACCGCTCTGATTGGGGTAGGTTATGCCGCCAGTGTGGTGCTAGAGTTAACCAAGGCTGAACAAGTGCCGGCTGGCCGGATCATTACATTTGGCGGGCGATTCGTGCAATTGCCCGAATCCCTGTCTATTGAACAGACCATTCATTTATTGCACGCCGATGAAGACGAGAAAGTCAATTTTCATTTTGCCCGTGACACGCATCTTCATATAGACCAAATACAGGGTGATGCCACGGTGGATATTGCCAATAAGACAAAAAACTCACTGGATCCGGTGTTAAGCAAAAGAATGATAGAGCGGTTGCTGACCTGCGTGCCTTTAAGGTATTGGCAAGAAGCCGAAGGAAGCGAGTATGAATTACGTGAAACCGGGCCCGAAGATGATGACACCATTCATTAATATTGTTTTTAGATATAAATAATCCCCGGCAAGTGCCGGGAATTATGATGTTGGCTGATGCTTATTTACCCAATAAACGGTCAATAAGCATTAATAAAAATTTGCCTTATAACAAAGTAGGGTAATCGCTTTGTACTAAATGGCGTACCCGGACTGCATCGGCAAAACGGGTAAGGCGGCCTTGTGAATTCAGCAACACAACGGCAACCGGACGGCCGTCCATTTGTGTTTTCATGACCAGGCAATCACCGGATTCTTTAATGTATCCGGTTTTTGATACCTGGATTGCCCAGTTGGAGTTTCTGACAAGACGGTTGGTGTTTTTGTATTTTTGTGTTCTCCCGTTGCTGGTGACCACTTCATATTCGTCGCTGGTAGAAAGCTGGCGAATCAGTGGCTGTTCTGAGGTGGCCTGAATTAACCTGACCAGATCGCGGGGTGAGGAAACATTCATGGGTGACAGGCCGGTGGGCTCTACAAAGCGGCTTCGGGTCATGCCAAGGGCACGTGCCTGTGCGTTCATTTCGCGCACAAAGGCTTCCATACCACCCGGGTAGGTGCGACCCAAAGCATGGGCAGCCCGGTTTTCAGAGGACATGAGCGCCAGATGCAATAATTCCCGGCGGGTAAGCGTAGTGCCGACACTGAGGCGTGAGCTGGAGTACTTGAAACGATCGACATCGCCATCAACGATTTGAATTTGCTCATTCATGGGCAAATGCGCCTTGGCAATGACCAGGGCGGTCATGAGTTTGCTGATTGAGGCAATAGGTCGTATGGTGTCGCTGTTTTTGGAAAACAGCACCTGATTTGAATTAAGATCGACCACGTAGGCAACTTCTGATTTAAGGGAGGCGCCATTATCGGCCGTGCCGGTTACATTTGGAACGGAAATGGGTTTTCCGGCTGTTTGGGCATGAGCCACAGGGGCTAGCTGCATACTTAAGGCACAAAATGCCCCCAAGCAAGCAGAAAGGGTTTTGTTTAGGTATTTTCGCATAGTCAAGAATAAATATAATTAGAATAGGGTTTTTTCAATTATAGAATTTAAAATAAAAAAAGTATATATATTAAATAGTTAGCGATACTTTTTAAATTCATTATTAAGAGATTTGGAATATTGGACAGGTTTGATTTATAAGACTTTTTTTATTGATGACGTAAGGGGCCGTGGTGGCATTATGTTGTAATTAATTGTAATAACCGGAGGCAGAGCTGGGAAACCCGGATGGCCTTGCCAATATTTTTGTCCATAAGGGTTTTTTTTCAGAGCCAATCGCCAAGGCAGGCTAAAATAGGGGCTTTCCATCCAGCTTGTTTTTTTGTGAACAAAAACGTGTCTATTTACCAATTTATTCCCGGTTCTTCAGTGTTGTCTGCGTTTAAGCGCGAACGTCTTCTTTCCAAAATAAAATCGGCAGGTATTCCCATTGCCAATGTGGTGGCTCGCTATGAACACCACGTGCTTAGTGAGCAAACCCTCACCGAAGCCGAACAGCAACGCCTGAAACAACTGCTCGACTATGGTCGCCCTGTCAATGCCGAAGACATTCAGGATAAAAAAACAGTTAGTGTGCGGGTATTGCCCCGTTTGGGAACCATATCTCCATGGGCCAGTAAAGCCACTGATATCGCCCATAACTGTGGCCTGTCTGGCATTAAAAGAATTGAACGGGGTATCGAATACCTGTTAATTCCTGAAAAAGGCCTGCTGGGTAGCAAGCAGTTTACCGAGGCGCAGCTTGGCAGCATGGCAGCTATGCTGCATGACCGTATGACTGAAACCGTGGTGGATGTCGATTTTGACGGGCAAGCCCTGTTCAGGGCACTTGAAGGCAAGCCCTTGCAAACCGTGCCTGTACTGGCACAGGGTCAAGAGGCGCTTGAAAAGGCCAATACTGAATTGGGTCTGGCACTGTCCGAAGACGAAATTGAATATCTGGTTGATGCATTTGCAACGCTGGGACGTGACCCCACCGATGTTGAACTGATGATGTTTGCGCAGGCCAACAGTGAGCACTGCCGCCACAAGATATTCAACGCCAAGTGGAAAATCGATGGCGAAGAAAAAGAAAACACGCTGTTTGGCATGATTCGTCAAACCCACGCCGCACAGCCACTGGGCACAGTAGTGGCCTATTCAGACAACTCTGCCGTTATGGAAGGTGGGATTGCCCAGCGTTTCTATCCTGATATTGCCGAAGCCGGCCCTGGCAGGTATGCCTCACATGAGCGTCTTACCCATGTACTCATGAAAGTGGAAACCCATAACCACCCCACGGCCATTGCACCGTTTCCCGGTGCGGCCACAGGGGCGGGTGGTGAAATTCGCGATGAAGGCGCAACCGGACGCGGCTCCAAGCCCAAGGCTGGGTTAACCGGCTTTACGGTTTCCAATCTTCAGTTTGAAGATGCTCTTGAGTCCTGGGAAAAAGATTCCCACGGTGCACCAGACCGCATTGCCACCCCACTGGACATTATGATAGATGGCCCTATTGGGGGCGCTGCCTTTAATAATGAATTTGGCCGTCCCAATTTGCTGGGTTACTTCCGGGTTTATGAGCAAACCGTTGCCGGGCAAAAATGGGGTTATCACAAGCCCATCATGTTGGCAGGGGGCATGGGCTCTATTGATGCCAGCCAAACCCACAAAAACCAAATTCCACCCGGTGCCTTGCTGGTTCAGCTGGGTGGCCCGGGCATGCGTATTGGCATGGGCGGCAGTGCCGCTTCCAGTATGGATGTAGGTGCCAACTCGGCCCAGCTTGATTTTGATTCCGTCCAGCGTGGTAACCCCGAGTTGGAGCGTCGTGCCCAGGAAGTGATTGACGCCTGCTGGCAGCTCCTGGACGACAACCCCATTATTGCCATTCATGATGTGGGTGCGGGTGGTTTGTCTAATGCTTTCCCCGAATTGGTCAATGATGCCGGTCGTGGTGCTATTTTTGACTTGAAACGGGTTAATCTTGAAGAATCGGGTATGTCTGCCGCCGAAATCTGGAGTAATGAGGCCCAGGAACGGTATGTGCTTTCCATTCTTCCCGAAGACCTGCCGCGTTTTGATGCGCTGGCCAAACGGGAGCGTTGCCCGTATGCGGTGGTAGGTGTTGCCACCGAAGAGCGTGTGCTGCGCGTCACCAACGGGGAAGGGCTTCCCGGTGAAGCCAACACCACGTCGCTGGATGCCGCTACCGAACTGCGTCCGGTCGATGTGCCCATTGATGTCATTCTGGGCAAACCGCCACGCATGTTCCGTGATGTCACCCGGGTTCAGTTAAGCGAAGAGCCCATTGATGTAACCGGTCTTGATTTCGATGCGGTTTGCCGTCAGGTCATGCGTCATCCTACCGTGGCCAATAAAACTTTCCTGATTACCATTGGTGACCGTTCGGTAGGTGGTTTAAACGCCCGTGACCAGATGGTTGGACCCTGGCAGGTGCCGGTAGCCGATTGTGCGGTTACGCTGGCCGATTACGACGGTTACCGTGGTGAAGCCATGGCACTTGGCGAACGTTCTCCGCTGGCCATCATTAATGCACCGGCCTCGGGCCGTATGTCTATTGCAGAAGCCCTGACCAACTTGGCCGCCGCCGATGTGGCCAAGCTTGAAGATATCAAGCTTTCCGCTAACTGGATGGCCGCTTGCGGGGTAGATGGCCAGGATGCCGCCTTGTACGATACGGTACAGGCCATTAGCGAATTGTGCCAACAGGTTGGCCTTGCCATTCCGGTCGGTAAAGACTCTCTGTCCATGCGGACCAGCTGGGAAGAAAACAACGAACAAAAACAGGTGGTTTCTCCTGTTTCCCTGGTAGTGACCGCCTTTGCGCCGGTTAATGATGCACGTGAAACCTTAACGCCGCAGCTGGTGACCGATCAGGGGAATACTTCCCTTATTCTTATTGACCTTGGTTTTGGTAAAAACCGTCTGGGTGGTTCTGTCCTGTCACATGTCATTAACCAATATGGACACGAAGTTCCCGATCTGGACGACGCCGAATTGCTGCGCAAGTTCTTTGTGACGATTCGTGCCCTGGCGCAAGATGGCAGTATTCTTGCTTATCATGACCGTTCTGATGGCGGTTTGCTGGCGACGGTTAGTGAAATGGCCTTTGCCGGACATACGGGCGTATCCATTAACCTGGACATGCTTACATTTGACCAGAACGTGGCCGATTGGGGAGATTACAAGATTCGTCCCGAACAGGTCGCCGTGCAGCGTGATGAAAGTACCATCAAAGCCTTGTTCAATGAAGAGGCGGGGGCGGTTATTCAGGTGCGTGCCTCTGATCGTGATGCGGTATTGCAAGTGTTGCGTGCCGCCGGCCTGTCCCTATGCTCTCATGTCATTGGTGGCCTGAATACCCATGACGAAGTCGAGTTTTACCGGGACGGCAAGCGGATTTTTGGTTTTGACCGTGCTGAATTGGGTAAAGTATGGAGCGAAGTTAGCTACCAGATCATGAAGCGTCGTGATAATCCGGTTTGCGCCGTGGCCGAATTAAGTGCCTGGGATGACAAGGCAGATCCAGGTTTCACGCCAAAAGTGAATTTTAACCCTCAGGAAAACATTGCCGCGCCTTTCATTAATACCGGTGCGCGTCCCAAATTGGCCGTGTTGCGTGAGCAGGGCTGTAACAGCCATGTGGAAATGGCCTGGGCCTTTACCAAGGCCGGCTTTGATGCTTACGATATCCACATGACCGACTTGCTCAGTGGCAAAGCCAATTTGTCAGAAGCGCAGGGCCTGGTGTCGGTGGGTGGCTTCAGTTATGGTGACGTTTTGGGTGCCGGTGAAGGCTGGGCCCGTACCATCCGCTTTAATAATCAGCTTTCAGAGCAGTTTGCGGCTTATTTCGCGCGCCCCGATGTATTTGCCCTGGGTGTATGTAATGGCTGTCAAATGATGGCGGCCCTGTCTCCCATGATCCCGGGTGCTGAATTCTGGCCAAAATTCACTTATAACCAGTCTGCCAAATACGAAGCTCGCTTAAGTATGGTGGAAATTGCCAGCTCTCCATCCATTTTCTTTACGGGCATGGAAGGTACGCAATTGCCCATTGCGGTTGCACACGGAGAGGGGTTTGCCAACTTCGCCGAGCAGGGAAGTAAAGAGAAAGTGCTGGCCAGCGTGCGTTATATTAATAACTATGGCCAGATTACCGAAACGTATCCGGCCAATCCCAACGGCAGTCCTTATGGCTTGGCAGGGGTAACCACCGCAGATGGCCGTTTTAGTATCATGATGCCTCACCCCGAGCGGGTAACCCGTAATGTCATGATGTCCTGGGCACCCCAGTCCTGGGGTAGCCAGGACGAAGGCGGTGATTACACCCCCTGGATGCGCATGTTCATGAATGCCAGGGTAGCCTTGGGCTAGCGTGGTTTTTCCGGTTATTTGTACCGGTTAAAAAGAATACCCATTTGCTTTGTTTGCAGGTAAACTGCCTATTGGCAAATGGGTTTTTTTATGGCAATGCGCTTAACGGCTTGAGTGCCTTATCCCTTAAGCGTATAATTTTGTTTTGCGCCCGGAGTCTTTCATGCGTTTAGTTCAAAAAGCGCTTACCTTTGATGATGTTTTATTGGTACCTGCGTATTCCAATGTGTTGCCGCGCGACACTTCCTTAAAAACCAAATTAACCCGTAATATCAGCCTGAATATTCCGCTTGTGTCGGCCGCTATGGATACCGTCACCGAGTCGCGTCTGGCCATTGCCATGGCCCAGGAAGGCGGTATTGGTATTATTCATAAAAACATGACCGCTGATGAACAGGCCCGTGAAGTGGCCCGTGTCAAGCGTCATGAATTCGGTATTGTTATCGACCCTATCACGGTAACACCCATCATGACCGTTCGTGATGCCATCGAATTACAAAAACAAAATGGTATTTCAGGCCTGCCGGTTGTTGAAAATGGCAAGCTAGTAGGTATTGTCACCAACCGTGACCTGCGTTTTGAAGACCGTTACGACGAGCCCATCAAAAACGTTATGACACCGCAAGAGCGTTTGGTTACCATGCGTGAAGGCAGTACGCTTGATGAAGCCCAAACCTTAATGCACAAACACCGTCTGGAACGCGTGTTAATTGTGAACGACAATTTTGAATTGCGTGGCCTGGCTACCGTTAAAGATATCGTTAAAAATACCGAGCACCCTTTTGCCTGTAAAGATGCTTTCGGCCAGTTGCGCGTTGGCGCTGCCGTGGGTGTTGGCGAAGGCACCGAAGAACGCGTGGCCAAACTGGCTGCTGCTGGCGTCGATGTCATCATTGTAGACACTGCTCACGGTCATTCGCAAGGTGTTCTGGATCGTGTTCGTTGGGTTAAGCAAAACTATCCCAAGATAGATGTCATTGGTGGAAATATTGCGACGGCAGCCGCTGCCAAAGCGCTGGCTGAAGCCGGTGCCGATGGCGTGAAAGTGGGTATTGGCCCCGGCTCAATTTGTACCACCCGTGTTGTGGCTGGTGTGGGTGTTCCGCAAATTACCGCCATTTCAGATGTGGCCAAAGCGCTTGAAGGTACGGGTGTAACGTTAATCGCCGACGGCGGTATCCGATATTCCGGAGACGTCTCCAAAGCCCTGGTTGCCGGTGCCTATGCCTGCATGATGGGTGGTATGTTTGCCGGTACTGAAGAAGCCCCCGGAGAAGTGATTCTGTTCCAGGGCCGTTCTTACAAGTCTTATCGTGGCATGGGTAGCCTGGCAGCCATGGAAAAAGGTTCTGCCGACCGTTACTTCCAGGAAGCGTCCAACAATACAGACAAGCTCGTCCCTGAAGGTATTGAAGGTCGCGTGCCCTATAAAGGCAGTGTGCTGGCCATTATCTACCAATTGGTAGGGGGTATTCGTGCCTCCATGGGGTATTGCGGTTGTGCCTCTATCGACGATATGCGCACCAAGCCCGAGTTCGTTGAAATCACCTCTGCGGGTGTTCGCGAATCTCACGTGCATGATGTGCAAATTACGAAAGAAGCGCCTAACTATCGAGCTGATTAATCCTGTTTAATACAGGTTAAGTCCGGCTTGGCCGTTAAGGTAAAAAACCCTTCCGAAAATTTTTCCGGAAGGGTTTTTTATTGGGTGTGCCCGTCATGAGCACATGCCAGCAGGCAAACCAGCCTCCAAATACTTCACACCAGGACGTTTAAACCTGGTTAAAACGACAGCAGCAGATCAGCCAGCAAATGTGGGTGGGTAAAGGGAGCAGCGTGAGAGGTGGGCAATTTTACAATGCTCCAGCCTTGCTGCTTTTTAGCCAGCACATGTGACTGGGCAACCGGGTCATAGGCGGGGTTGGTACATTTGTAATACGTAACTGGCAGGTAATTGCCCAGCGGATGATGCAGCGCCAGTTTGTTGGCGTAGGTGCCAATGGGGTGGGGCGTAAGCAGGCCGGCAATGGTTTCGGTTGTGTTTTCGTCATCGGGATAGCCCAGCAATACCGGCCTTGGTGCGGGTAGGGCCAGGCCATTGCATTGGGTAGCCGCTATGTTTTTCAGTTTTTCAACCGCTTTGGACGGCAGGGTGTCAAAAGGGGATTGGTCGTTTTCAACCAGGAAACCGTCCAGGTAAATCAATTGCCGGATGCTTTCAGGGACCCTGTCTGCTACCCCGCTAATGACCAGTCCGCCAAAACTGTGCCCTAGCAATACCACATTATTCAGTTTTTCCCATTTAAACAGGTTGACAATGTCGGTAATAAAGGTGTCCAGCGTAATGTTTTCATTAAGCAAATGGGATCGTTCGCCCAGTCCGGTAAGGGTGGGCGTGTATACCCTGTGACCCTGCTGGCGCAAATGCTCTGCCAGTGTTTGCCACACCCAGCCTCCATGCCAGGCACCATGTACCAGTACAAATGTTGTGGGGGTATGTTCTGTCATGTTGTCTCCTTATTACGGGTATTTATTTGTTTTTTTGAAAAAGAAGTGGGAAAGGGTGAGTCTAAATGTGTTTGCAGGGCTAAATACATTCATTTGATACTAGACTATACATTATAATTTACGCTTTATCCTGTCTGTGCTTTTAGCACAAATTGCTACATTTAATGGTCTTTATATGCATCAACGTATTTTAATTCTTGATTATGGTTCCCAGGTAACGCAGCTTATTGCGCGCCGCGTTCGTGAAGCGGGTGTTTACTGTGAAATTCATCCGGGTGATGTATCTGAAGCATTCCTTAAAGAACAGCAATCACAGGGTCTTAAAGGTATTATTCTTTCCGGCAGCCACTCATCGGCTTACGATGAAAGCTCCCTGAAAGTGCCGGCACAGGTGTTTGAGCTGGGTGTACCTGTCTTGGGTATTTGTTATGGCATGCAAGCGATGGCCATGCAACTGGGCGGCAAGGTAAGTTGGTCAGATCAGCGTGAATTCGGCTATGCCGAGGTACGGGCTCATGGCCATACCGCCTTGCTTAAAGGGATTCAAGACTTTGAAACCCCCAAAGGCCATGGCATGCTAAAAGTCTGGATGAGCCATGGTGACAAGGTCATTGAATTGCCCGAAGGTTTCAAGCTGATGGCATCAACCCCATCCTGCCCCATTGCCGGCATGGCTGACGAAACACGCCATTTTTACGGTGTGCAGTTTCACCCGGAAGTTACCCACACGGTTCAGGGTCAGGCTTTGGTCAACCGTTTTGTTATTGATATCTGCGGTTGCAATGGCGACTGGAACATGCCCGATTACGTTTCCGAAGCGGTTGCTTATATCCGTGAGCAGGTGGGCACCGATGAGGTTATCCTTGGCCTGTCTGGCGGGGTAGACTCTTCTGTGGCAGCTGCTCTTATTCATCGTGCCATTGGCGACCAGCTAACCTGTGTATTTGTAGATCACGGCTTGCTGCGTCTGGACGAAGGCAAACAGGTCATGGAAGTGCTTCATGAAAACCTGGGCGTTAATATTGTGCATATTAATGCCCATGAACAATTTATGGGCCACCTTGAAGGCGTTACCGACCCAGAGGCCAAACGCAAAATTATTGGCCGCGAATTTGTTGAGGTCTTCCAGGTAGAAGCCGGCAAGCGTAAAAATGCCAAATGGCTGGCGCAGGGCACCATTTACCCCGATGTGATTGAGTCAGCTGCCTCTAAAACCGGCAAGGCAGTCGCTATTAAATCGCACCATAACGTAGGCGGCCTGCCCGAAACCCTTAACCTGAAATTGCTTGAACCCTTGCGAGAGCTGTTTAAAGACGAAGTGCGCAAGCTGGGTATTGCCTTGGGTCTGCCACCGCACATGGTTTACCGTCACCCATTCCCTGGCCCTGGTCTGGGCGTACGTATTCTGGGTGCGGTTAAAAAAGAATATGCCGACTTGTTGCGTCGCGCCGATGCGATTTTTATTGAAGAGCTGCGCAACACGATAGACCCTGAAACCGGACGCAGCTGGTATGACCTGACATCGCAAGCCTTTGCGGTCTTCCTGCCGGTTAAATCTGTTGGCGTCATGGGTGATGGCCGTACGTATGAGTACGTGGTGGCATTGCGTGCCGTGCAAACGTCCGATTTCATGACGGCAGACTGGGCGCCTTTGCCGTATCCTTTGTTGGCTAAAGTGTCAGGGCGTATTATTAATGAAGTACGTGGCATTAACCGCGTGGTTTATGATGTGTCCAGCAAACCGCCAGCAACAATTGAGTGGGAATAAGTGGCAGGGGCAGGGTGCCTGTCCGGTGCACTGCCTCTCTTCCAAAACAAAATATTGAAACCATCAACGAGTAAACTGATGAATACCAGCGAAAAAATTTATTCCGGCAAGACCAAAGACCTGTTTGCCCTTGCAAACGGCAACATCCTTCTTGTTTTCAAAGACGACGTGACTGGCGATAACGGTGTTATCGACCCGGGTGCCAATACGGTTATTGGTCAGGTCGAAGGCAAGGGCCGTAAATCGCTTGCCATGACCGATTACTTCTTCAAGCGTCTTCACGCCGCCAACATTTCCACCCATCTGGTGCAGCTTGATCTTGAAAAAGGCACCATGGAAGTCCGTCGTGCCGAGCCATTAGGCAAAAGTATTAGCGGGGCAGGCGGTCTGGAGTTCGTTTGCCGCACCCGCCCCTGGGGCAGCTTCCTGCGCCGTTACCAGCAGTACATTTCCGATGTAGATGCCAATTTGGATTATCTGGTCGAGATCACCGTCAAAGATGATGAACGCGGCGATCCACTGATTAACGATGACACCCTTGTTGCCCTGGGTCTTGTTAGTCCGGTTCACCTTGAGCAGGCCAAAGACATTACCCGCCAGGTGTGCCGCATTGTTGAAGCCGACCTGCACGACAAGGGTCTTACCCTGGTCGACATGAAAATTGAAATCGGGCTGGTTGACGGCGAAGTCGTGGTTATCGACGAAGTCTCGGCCGATGCCATGCGCGTTATGGACGAAGCAGGCAAGGTGCTGGATCACGGCACTGTCTATGAAAGCCTGATCCGCTAGGGGTAGTGCGTTAACTAACCTTCAACTAGCATCTTGGATATGCTTGTCCCGTGGTGGTTTGGTGGCTGGGTTCGACCCAAGTTTTGGAATAAGGCGCATGTAGACTGTTGAGGCGACCAGCTCGACTATCGTTTGCATCACGATGATAGCCGGTAGCACCGGAATAGCACCGGGCACTGATAGGGCAAGTGGCAGTACGACCAGGGAATTGCGTGTTGCCGAGCTGAATGCCACAGCGCGGCAGGCAGGCGTTTCCAGCCGGGCCTAAGCTCGGGCTCCTTCATAGCCAGGCTATTTTTGCCATTGACCGGGAGATTCATCATGTTTTGTCGTACGATCTTTGCAACCGTTGTCGCTCTGTGGCTGTTGGCCTTTCCCCTTATTGGTACCGGAAAATCCATGAATGAAATGTCGTTGCATAAAGCCGCTAAACAGAATGATGCAGTGCGTGTTAGCCAGCTACTGGCCGAAGGTGCGCAAATTGATGCACGCGACGCTAGCGGGGCAACGGCGCTCTTGACGGCTACACATGCCAATGCTGTTGAGGCGGCCAAGGTCCTTATCGAAGCCGGCTCCGACGTAAACGCCAAAGATAATATCAATGACAGCCCTTATCTTTATGCAGGAGCGCGCGGTCATTTGGATATTTTAAGAATGACGTTGGCGCATGGGGCCGATCTGAAGAGCACCAACCGGTACGGTGGGACGGCGCTGATCCCGGCCGCAGAACGCGGACATGTCGAAACAGTAGGCGCCCTGATTGAGGCTGGGGTTGATGTGGATCACGTTAACAACCTTCACTGGACCGCGATACTTGAGGCAATTATTCTGGGCGATGGCGGTGAGCGTCACCGGCAAATTGTAGAATTGCTGATCAAGGCAGGTGCAGACGTTAATCTGGCAGATGGTAATGGTGTGACACCACTTCAGCATGCCCGGCGTGCCAATTATCGCGATATTGAAAAAATGCTTGTCGCAGCTGGCGGCCGCTAAATGGTTGCTGGCCGTAAAAAGCCCGCTTTATGCGGACTTTTTTGTAGGAAAAACCAAGGCTTAGAAAGAGGAACCCCGGGCTAGCGCGACAAAGGCCTGTATATAGTCAATCTCGATATCGGTTTCGCGCAAGCCCACAAAAATCTGCTTGGCAATGCCATCGGGTCCCAACCTTACAGGTACTATGGGCAGCTTGTCGGTATACTCTTCAATCAGCCAGCGTGGCAAGGCGGTTACCCCGCGACCGCTGGCCACCATCTGCAACATAATGTCTGTGGTTTCAATGGTTTTGTGGCGTTTGGGGGCGATGCCTGCCGGTAGCAAAAACTGGTTGTAAATGTCCAGGCGCTCAACGTCTACCGGATAGCTGATTAAGACTTCCTGGGTAAGGTGATGCGGCTTGACATAGGTAGCGTTTGCAAGTGTATGGTTTTTGGCAACCACCAGCACCTGTTCGTAGTCGAACACGGGCTCAAATTTCAGGCCGGGTTTGTAAAGCGGGTCGGGGGTGACCAGTAAATCAATTTCATAACCAAAAAGTGCCCCCATGCCGCCAAACTGAAATTTCTGTTTCACATCGACATCAACATCGGGCCAGGCACTTAGATAAGGTGAGACGATTTTCAGCAGCCATTGATAGCAGGGATGGCATTCCATGCCAATGCGTAGGGAGCCCCGTTCACCTTGTGCGAACTGGCGCAACCGTTCTTCCGCCAGATCCAGCTGTGGCAGCACGCGATTGGCGACGGCCAGCAGATATTGTCCTGCCTGGGTAAGCTGCAGGCTGCGGCCTTCACGTCGCCAGATATTAGTGCCTAACTGCTGCTCCAGCTTCTTCATGCTGTGACTAAGTGCCGACTGGGTAACATGTAGCATATCTGCGGCTGCAGTCATGGAGCCTTGCTGTTCAACTTGCTGCACAATGGACAGGTGGATACGTTCCAACATAATTAATGATAAATATTCATGGGTTAATGAAATAAGACCATTTTACTTCATATAAATGCTTTCCTACAATACAAGTTATTAAAATGAGAGTGACCGATCACAATGAGTAAAGAATTTGCATTTAGTATTAAGCGTATTTGCTTTGATGAAAACTATCATCCAGCAGAAAACACACGCATCACCACCAATTTTGCCAATTTAGCCAGGGGCGATAGCCGGCAACAGAATTTGCGCAACACGTTAAGGATGATTAATAACCGCTTCAATGATTTGGCCGATTGGGATAACTCCAAGGGGGATCGTTATTCGGTTGAGCTTGAGATTATTTCAGTTGATGTTGATATTGAAGGCAAGGGCGTTCCCTTTCCTGTGATTGAAATATTGAAAACCAATATTGTTGATCAAAAAGATAATATACGCATAGAAGGTATTGTAGGGAATAATTTTTCCTCTTACGTGCGGGACTATGATTTTAGTGTGTTGCTGCCAGCGCACAATAAAGATAAAAATGAATTCAGTCTTCCAGATGATTTTGGTGATTTGCACGGAAAGCTGTTTCAATGCTTCGTGAACTCAAATGTTTACAAAGAAAACTTTAATAAACCGCCTGTTATATGTTTAAGCGTTGCAAGCAGCAAGACCTATCACAGGACTGAAAACCGGCATCCTGTATTGGGGGTTGAGTACCGTCAGAACGAGTCTTCTCCAACGGATCAATATTTTGAAAAAATGGGGATGCGGGCTCGTTATTTTATGCCTGAAAACAGTGTTGCACCGTTGGCATTTTATTTTTGTGGTGATTTGCTTAATGACTATACGAATCTTGAACTGATTAGTACCATCAGCACGATGGAAACGTTCCAGAAAATTTACCGGCCTGAAATTTACAATGCCAATTCTGTGGCAGGCAAGTGCTATCAACCACGCTTAACGAACCAGGATCACTCATTAACCCAAATTGTCTACGACCGGGAAGAGCGTAGCCAACTGGCTATTGAGCAGGGCAGGCTGACTGAAGAATATTTTATGAAACCATACCAAACCATTCTAAATCAATGGGCTGCTAACTACGCCCTTTAATTAATCAAAAAAAAACTATTTATTATGAAAAAATTATTACCCACTTCAACGGCTGGCAGCTTGCCTAAACCTTCCTGGCTTGCACAACCCGAGACACTTTGGTCTTCCTGGCAATTACAAGGTGAGCAATTAATTGAGGGCAAACAAGATGCTTTACGTTTGTCATTGCAAGAACAGGAAACAGCAGGTATTGATATTATTAGTGATGGCGAGCAAACCCGTCAGCATTTTGTGACCACGTTTATTGAACACCTTAGCGGTGTTGACTTTGAGAAACGGGAGACCGTGAGAATCCGTGATCGCTACGATGCGAGTGTGCCAACGGTGGTGGGTGCTGTGGCCCGCACAAAGCCCGTTTTTGTTGAAGATGCCAAATTTTTACGTCAGCACACCAGGCAGCCTATTAAGTGGGCGTTGCCGGGTCCCATGACCATGATTGATACGCTTTATGACAGCCATTATAAAAGCCGTGAAAAACTGGCCTGGGAATTTGCCAAAATCCTTAATCAGGAAGCCAAAGAGTTGGAAGCGGCTGGGGTAGACATCATTCAATTTGATGAGCCTGCCTTTAATGTTTTCTTTGATGATGTGAATGATTGGGGTATTGCCACCCTGGAAAGAGCGATTGAAGGGCTGAAATGTGAAACTGCCGTGCATATTTGCTATGGTTACGGGATTAAAGCCAATACAGACTGGAAAAAGACGCTGGGCTCAGAGTGGCGCCAATATGAAGAATCTTTTCCAAAATTGCAACAATCCAAAATAGATATCATCTCGCTGGAATGTCATAACTCTCATGTTCCGATTGATCTTATTGAGCTTATCAGGAGCAAGAAAGTAATGGTAGGTGCTATTGACGTGGCAAGCAAGATTATTGAAACGCCCGAGGAAGTCGCCAATACCCTGCGTAAAGCCCTTCAGTTTGTTGATGCCGATAAGCTTTATCCTTGTACTAATTGTGGAATGGCACCTTTACCTCGTGAAGTGGCAAGAGGCAAGTTGCTTGCCTTAAGTGCCGGCGCAGAAATCGTTCGCAAAGAACTATCCATTTAGCGAGGTGTCGTTTTTTACTCGTTCCCAACGCTCTGAACTGACCCCAAAAAGTTGGACACCTCTTCAACTTATTGGGGTTTTTCAATGGCAAAATATGATGTGCAGTTCAAAGTCAAATTAGTAAAGGAGTATCTGTCCGGAAATAGTGGTTATC
>NZ_JAENGP010000019.1 GCF_016595155.1 Advenella mandrilli | reverse complement strand
TTAATTTGGCCAGTATCGCTTCGCGGCGTTCGGGTGAGTATTTCATAGGAACCTTTTCTTTGCCCCCATCTTAGGATGAGTTAAATTCTAACATCGGTAGAGGTTCCAACTAGTCTGACACAGGGGGTGATTACCCGCCCAATTTTCTTAAATATATTCCCCGGGCAGATGCCTTGCGGGTTTCTGCCAGTGTCTTGCATGAATGGATTGGGATTGGGTGGTATTGGCTGAAAGGCGTATGAGTTCGGCTTTTACCAAACTCAAAACCAATGCCCTAAAACTATAAAAAAGGGGCATAAAAACGGGCGGCGACATCCACGATTTTCTGTTTAATATCGGCATCTTTTCGGGCTGACCAAACCACGTCAGTGACTGACCGCTGAGTGTGTTTGAAGGGTATAAACCGTAAGTTTGGCAAACCGCAGTGTTGCATGCAGGCGGGCACAATCGAGACACCCAGATTTTGTGACACCAGACTGGTAATACTTAACCAGTGCCTGGCCTCGTCATTGGCCCTGGGGAAGAACCCGGCACTGACGCACATGGAGAGCAGCATTTCATAATACGCCGGAGACACCGAGCGGGAAAAGAAGATAAAGTTTTCGTGTTGCAAGTCTGCCAGATCCAGGCTTTTTTGGGTGGCAAGGGGGTTGCTTTGGTGCAGGCAAAGCAGGAAAGGCTCAATCATTAACGTCCGGCTTTTAATGCCAGCAGGAAGCTGGTTGGCATGGGTCAAGCCAATATCAATATTTCCCCTGTCGGTGTCGTGAATGATTTCACTGGAATTGGCTTCGGTCAGGCTAAATGTCATATCGGGAAAGAGCTGTTTCAATTCTGCAAGCAAGCCGGCAAGATTGCGATACATCATGGAGCCCACAAAGCCTATCCGTATATGCGGCCTGGCATCTGCATGATGCAGCGTATGTTTCAGTGAACTGGCATGGCCCAGAATAAACAGGGCTTCTTTATATAGGCGGATGCCGGCATTGGTCAGGGCCACTTGCCGGCTGTTGCGCTCAAACAGGACAAGATCCAGCTCCTGTTCCAGTTGCTTGATGGCAAAACTAAGGGGAGGCTGAGATATGTTCAGGCGCACGGCTGCCTTGCTGAAGTTCAGTTCTTCGGCAACCGCAACAAAGTACCGGAGGAGGCGAAGGTCAATATCCATTATCTATATTTTCTGTGTATGGATCTACATTAAAACAGTATTTTTGAATATACATCAATTTGTTTATCATAAGCGCATGATTCTATTCAAGTACATGTCAATAAAGGTGATTTCATGCAAGGCAATAATATTCCAGACAGTCGTGGCAGCAATTATTTCCGGATGGATCCGTATTCAGAATCCCTGTTGCGTACCTACCTGAAGCCAGACCTGTTCGCGCATCTGTTACCCGTATTTGACCGCTTGGGCCAGCAAATTGGTGATTCGCTGGATGAGCTGGCGGATATTGCCGACAAGAACCCGCCCGTGTTAACCGTGCGCAAGCGTAATGGCACTGATGGCGATAGTATCCATAAACATCCGGCTTATATTGAGCTGGAAAAAGTGGCTTATGCTCAACTGGGACTGGCTGCTATGTCGCACCGCAAAGGGGTGTTGGGTTGGAATGAGACCTTTCCGCCTGCTGCCAAGTATGCGCTGTCACACTTGTTTGTGCAGGCAGAGTTTGGCTTGTGCTGCCCGGTCAGCATGACCGACTCCCTGGCTCGTACCCTGAAAAAATATGGTGACCCCGAATTGGTGGAGCAGGTACTGCCGCAGGTGGCCAGCCAGGATTTTGACCAGCTTCAACAGGGTGCCATGTTCATGACGGAGCAGGCCGCTGGTTCGGATGTGAGTGCCACGCAAACGCTAGCCACACTGGCTGAAGATGGCAGCTGGCGCCTGTCGGGTGATAAATGGTTCTGTTCCAACCCGGATGCCGGTTTTGCCATGGTACTTGCCCGCAGTGAAGAGGCGGAAGGACTCAAAGGGGTGTCCCTGTTCCTGCTGCCAAAAATAAAGCCCGATGGCACACAAAACAACTACCGCCTGTTGCGTCTGAAAGACAAGCTGGGTACCCGTTCCATGGCCAGTGGTGAAATTCGCCTTGAAGGGGCTTTTGCCTGGTTGGTGGGTGAGCGTGGCCGGGGATTCCAGCAAATGGCCGATATGATCAACAATTCCCGCCTGTCTAACGGAATGCGGGCAGCTGGCTTAATGCGCCGGGCAGTGAGCGAGGCCATTTATTTTAGCCAGCACAGAACCGCGTTTGACAAAAGAATTATCGAAATGCCGCTCATGCAGCGACAGCTGGTGAAAATGATCATGCGTGCCGAGCAGGGCCGGTCGGTCATGTTCCAAACTGCACAGGCATTGGAACGCGCTGATAACGGTGAGCAGGAAGGCAAAAGCCTGGTACGGATCCTGACGCCATTAATTAAATTCAGGGCCTGCCGCGATGCCCGCACGGTGACTGGAGACGCAATGGAAGTGCGCGGTGGTTGTGGTTATATCGAAGAGTGGACAGAACCGCGCCTGCTGCGTGATGCGCATTTGGGTTCTATCTGGGAGGGCACCAGTAATATTGTGGCCCTGGATGTATTACGTGCCATACAGAAAAGTGATGGTCTGGCTGCCTTGCAACGGCATACCCAATATTTGCTGGAAAACGGCATGCCCTGCAAGGCGTCGTTGTATGAGTTGCAAACCCGCTGCATACAAAATGCGTTTGCACTGGCGGCCAGGGCGGCCGGTAACAACACGCCTGAACAAGCACGGCAGGTGGGTACTGCCTTGTATAACGTCATTTCAATGGCGGCCATGCGCTGGGAGGCTAAACAAACCGGCATGGAATCCCGTAATTTGCTGGCGGACCAGGTATTGCTGCACCGCCTGGCGCCTAAAGATCCGCTTGCGGAAGAATCATTCTGTGAAGAAAACGCGGCAATCCTGGCTTATGCCCTGTAAAGCGGCATAAACGAACACTGAGGAGACATTCAATGAAAAAACATATTAAAACGCTAATGATTGCATCAACCCTGATAGCGCTTGCCCCGCTAACGGTTCATGCTGACGCTAAAATTCAACTGGATTAAGAATAATGCATAATCAATTACCTACCCCCCATAGCGCGTTAACCGGCCTGACGGTAATAGACTTGACGCGAGTCCTGGGGGGACCATACTGCACCCAGATTCTGGCAGACCATGGTGCCAATGTGCTTAAAATAGAGCCGCCTTCAGGCGATGAAACACGGATGTGGGGCCCCCCGTTTGTGGGGGATACGGCGGCTTATTTTGTGGGGGTTAACCGGAATAAAGAGGGCATGAGCCTGGATTTGTCCCAGGAACAAGGCAGGGCATTTTTAAGAACCCTGCTGGCAGATGCCGATATTCTGATAGAAAACTTCAAGCCGGGCACCCTGGAAAAATGGGGAGTCGGCTACCAAACCTTGCAGCAGGAATTTCCCGCCCTGATCCATTGCTGCATTAGTGGTTTTGGGGCGGATGGTCCTTTGGGAGGACTGCCGGGCTATGATGCCTGTGCCCAGGCCATGTGTGGCCTGATGAGTGTGAATGGAGAAAAAAACGGGGAACCGCTTAGGGTTGGTTTGCCGGTCGTGGATATGGTAACGGGCCTGAATGCCGCGATTGCGATTTTGATGGCGGTGAATGAACGGCATACCAGTGGGCTGGGGCAGCATCTTGACATCACTTTGTATGACTGTGCTATTTCATTATTGCATCCGCATGCGCCCAATTATTTCAACAGTGGCAATATTCCGGGCAGAACCGGTAATGATCATCCCAATATTGCCCCCTATGAGTCTTATGCCACCGGCGAAGGGGAGATTTTTCTGGCAGTGGGTAATAACCGGCAATTTGCCCTGTTATGCCAGAAACTGAATCATCCGGCTCTGGCCGAAGATGCACGTTTCATTAATAACGCAGACAGGTTGCAAAACAGGCCGCAATTACGCGAGGTGCTTTCTGTGATTTTGCTTGATTACAAAGCCCAGGAACTGGCGCAGGCGCTGCTGGCATCTGGTGTTCCGGCCGCCCCCATTAATAATGTGGCCCAGCTGCTGGATCATCCGCATACAGCACACAGAAATATGGTTATTGAGCAGGAGGGTTACAAAGGGATTAACACCCCCATCAAGCTGTCCCGGACGCCCGCCCGTTTCAGAAAAGGGGCGCCCGCGTTACAGAAGCCCCTTATGTAAGACAGGTTCAATCTCAGCTTTTCAGGGCTTTTTCCAGCAAGGCGTTAACCACGTCGTTAGTGCTCATGTTTTGTGCAACTGCCTGAGAACGAATCTCTTCGATAAGTGTTTGTTTTATTTTGACTGGGAACGAGACCAAGCCTTGTGCCTGGTCAAGCTTGCGTTGTTCGCGGCGGTCAATTTGGACACCTGAATCGGTGGAAAAACGGCTGGGAATGCCTTCCTGTTTCATTTTTCCTACTGTTTTCAGGGCTTTTTGTTTTTCTAAATCGGTTTTTTTCATGCGGAATCTTTATTAAAGCGTTGTAATGGTAGAGGCGTTTTAGCGCATGAATGACTGTTTTTTAATTATGCCAGTATGCAAAAAAGCAGAGCAGATAATATCACTAATTTAAATTGCATGGGGCTTTTGTTGGAATGGCATGCATTTGTAATAATTATTATAGACGCTACCTGATTACAGTAGCGTCTATTAGATGTGCTAAAGATAAGCTATATTAACTGAAGTTAGTCGTTAATTAACAAATCTTCCAGTAGGTTGTTTGGATTTTCTGCCAGGTAGTTAGTAATAAACACCGGTCTTTTGCCACGGCCAGACCAAGTGGCTTCCGGATTATCTTTACTGCGATACTTGGCTTTAACCGGTTTTACGCTTTTGGCTTGTTTGCCAGTTAAACCTTCAGCAATAAGGGCGGGGTCTATACCCAGTGCCTGAGCCATTTTTTTACCTTCCTGGATATAGCGGCTCAGTTCTTCAGTGCGGATTTCATTAATACGCTTTTCCAGCAGGTTTTGTACCTCTACGATGTCGGTGGCAGAAGAAAGGTTGGAAACCAGAACTTCCAGAAATCGGACAGGTGTAATGTTATGTGTATTGATTAATTCATTAACAGACCCGATTAGCGGTTTATGTTCTTCTTTTGCGGATTCCAATGCGATGGTGTTTGACATATTGTTAGAGCCTTTTGAAATTGATTTTGATAAATAACTGGTTTCTGTTAGATAGTTAATAAGAAAAATTATTAACCATGTCAGAACGCTGAGCTTAATTATAGATAAAGTGGCTTTTATATGCTACTTGTAATTATAAAAATATTATTGTTATATTTACGTATGGCTGTTTATATCAATACATATAGATTTTTATTTGTATTTATTAATAACAAATTGTTTGTTTTTAATAAATACAAATGAATCAAAAATGGTTTTACTATTCGACTAATTAATTGGTTTAAAGACTATTAAGCGAAGTGGTTAATCCTGAAAGCCGGTCTCAGTATGATTAATAGTCAAGGTTTGGTCTTAGCGTAGAAGGGATAGCAGATAAAAACGTTGCCAATGCTTGTTGGCCAAATTTTACAAAACCGGGCAAAAACAAAACATGAATCAAAAAATAGGAGGATAATTCCACCTGTTTATCAAAAGTAAGTGCCGTTTTATATTTATCACTATCGGACCGACTATGTTTTACGTTTTTCCCAATCCCCAGGCTATTGCAGAGTATGTAAGTGGCTTGCTTATTGCCCAAATACAGAAAAAAAATAATGCGGTATTGGGCCTGGCTACAGGCAGTACCATGGAGCCTGTTTATGCCAAGCTGTGTGAGCAGGTTGCACAGCAAAATGTAGATGTATCGGGGTTAACCACTTTCAATCTGGATGAGTATATCGGATTGGGTAGCGATCACCCTCAAAGCTATCGTTACTATATGCGGCAGCATCTGTTCAATCGCCTGGCTTTTGTGCAGCATCGCACTTTCCTGCCAGATGGCTTGTGCGCAGATTCGTTACAGCAATGTGAGCAATACTCACGCCAAATCCAGCAGGCGGGCCATATAGATTTGCAACTGCTGGGTATTGGCAATAATGGTCATATCGGATTTAACGAGCCGGGCACCTCATTTGCCAGCCGTACCCATGTCGTGCCCCTGACTGAACAAACCCGGATAGATAACAGCCGTTTTTTTGATTCACTGGATGAAGTGCCTACTCAGGCCATTACGCTGGGTCTGCAGGACATCATGGAATCAAAGCAAATCATTTTGATTGCCACAGGAACCAACAAGGCGCAAATCATGGCTGAGCTGTATGAAAGCCCCGTCAGTGAGCAGTTGCCGGCCTCTGTTATTAAATCTCACCCCAATGCCCTTGTTTTGCTTGACGAACTGGCGGCGCAGTTCTTGCCTGCCGATTTGTGCAATGTGGCGGTAGTTTAATGCAATAAAGGCAGGCCAATGGCACAATATCTCTGTGTTAATTGGTATGCTCATTTCTTGTTTAAAGTTTAAACTGTAAGTACACCAAATGTTCCAGTCCCTGCTTCGTTTCCTTAAAATTGACCGTTTCACTTTCTTGCTGATTGTGGCAGTTATTATTGCCACGGTCTTGCCTGCCCATGGGCGGGGCATGCCGGTGGCACAAATGGCAACCAGCCTGGCCATTGCCCTGCTGTTTTTTCTGCACGGGGCGCGTCTGTCACGCCAGGCTATTATTGCCGGTGCCACCCACTGGCGCCTTCATCTGGTTATTTTTTCCTGTACCTTTATTATGTTTCCCCTGTTGGGGGTTGTGTTCAGGCCCGTTCTTGAACCCATGCTTACGCCTGATTTGTATAAAGGTGTCTTGTATCTGTGCGTGCTGCCAGCAACCGTACAATCGGCTATTGCCTTTACCTCGATTGCACGTGGCAATATTTCCGCAGCAGTCTGCAGTGCCTCATCGTCTAGTATTTTAGGTATTTTCATCACACCTATGCTGGTCAATCTGCTGATTGCCGACAGCAATGCTACCCACGACACGCAGCAGGCCCTTGACGCCATCTGGAAAATTACCCAGCAGCTCTTGCTTCCGTTTGTACTGGGTCATTTCAGCCGTCCCTTCACCGCTGGTTTTATCGGTGGCCATGGCTCTATCATGAAGTTTGTCGATCAGGGTTCGATTCTGCTGGTGGTATATGTGGCGTTTTCCGCAGCGGTCAATGAGGGCTTGTGGAGCCAGACCCCGCCGGTTGCCCTGCTGTCGCTAATCCTGGTTAGCACCGTGTTACTGGCTATTGTGCTGTTGCTGACCTCTTTTATTGGCAAACTGTTTGGTTTTTCGCTTGAAGACCGCATTACCCTGGTGTTTTGCGGCTCGAAAAAAAGTCTGGCCAGTGGTTTGCCAATGGCGCAGGTGCTGTTTGCCGGGCAGGCAGTGGGTGCTATCGTGCTGCCCCTGATGATTTTTCATCAGATCCAATTAATGGTTTGTGCATTTATTGCAGCCAGGCTGGCCACACGCACAGAGGTGGCTGTGTTTGATGAAGACGAGGCGATGCAGGCAGCCAAGTGAGTGTAAGTTACCGGTCTGGAAAGCGCACTGGTTGTCAACATAAGTTTGGCAACCGTTAATGGGATTTTCTTTGCCATACGCTTTCAAGCACAAGAATACGGGTTTGTAGATAATCCATTAGCTGTTTGGTGGCGGTTGAGGTGTATTTGTTTGAAATGACCAAAACCGGTTGGAATCCGTACCCTGATATACATAACTATTAATTCCTGAATAACGTAGCCAAAACGGTTCTGAGCCATTGGTTGGCAGGATCTTTATGAACCCGTTCGTGCCAAAAAAGCAAAATATCGTAGGGGTCTATCTTAACGGGTAAGGGCATGACACGTAATGGAATGATTTTTGCAAATTTTTTGGCCACTCTGCCGGGCATGGTAACCACGAGTTCAGAGCCCGGAATCAGAAAAGGTAGTGCAAGAAATTCGGGAACGACCAAGTTGCTCTGCCGGATAATATTTTGCTGTAACAGGTGTTGGTCCAAACGCCAATGGGCCATGCCACTGGAATTTGCCAAACCATGCTTTGCTTTTTTATAAGCATCCAGTGTCATGCCATTTTCAAAAAGAGGGTTGTTCGGGTCAGCAATGCAGACATATTCTTCATGAAATAACAACCGTTGATAAAAACCATTAGTCATGGTGGTGATATGGCCAATCGCGGTATCAACATGCCCTGACTCCAGTGCCTGGTTTTGGTTTTTCTCAGGTAAGCGCTCAACATGAATGGTGATGCCTGGTGCATTCAGGCGTAGATATTCCAGCAAGCCGGGTAGCAGTTCAATTTGACCGGCTTCACTCATATAAATCGTGAAAGTATGCGTAGATGTTTTTGGGTCAAAAAGTTTCTTCCCTTCCAGCCCGGTATGAATCAATTGAAGTGCTTCGCTGATGGCAACGCATAAAATTTCTCCATAGGGCGTGGGTTCCATGCCTTGTGAAGTCCTGACAAAAATCGGGTCTTGCAATACTTGTCTTAATCGACCTAAAGAGTGACTGGCGGCAGATTGGGTCATTCCGACCTGATCGGCCGCTAATGTAATTCGCCGTGTTTTTGAAATCGCATCCAAAAGTCGCAATTGCGTGAATTCAAGTTTATCAATATGCATGGTATTCATAATTGTTATGAGTCTGTATATATCGACATGAGTGTAGTCTGAAAAGTACTATCTCTACATGGAATTTGATGTGGATCAGTTTTTAACGATTTTTATTTAAAAATTGTGACCATACAAATCAGGTAACTTAACAGAAGGAAGCGAGGCATATGATTATCAATCATGATAATGGCAAATGTAAATCAGCGGATATTGTCTTGAATTATCGATTGTTCGGAAACGAACAGACTATTAATGGCAATGAAAAAACGCCTGTGTTATTCATTCACGGACTTTCCTATTTTTCATATGACTGGCTCGAATTCGGTTCAGAACTGTGTGTGGATCGTTTGGGATGTGCCATGGATATGCGTGGCTTTGGTGACTCAAGCGAAAGTGTCGATGATGATTATTCAATTCCCTCCATGGCGGAGGATATCAAGAATTTACTGGATCATTTGGGTTGGGAAAAAGTGATTCTTGTTGCTCATTCAATGGGCGCAAGAAGTGCATCTTATTTTACCCGGAACAATCCTGAATATGTAAAAGGTTTGGTGCTGGTTGACTGGTCTCCTGAGAATGCCCCTGCCGGCTCGAAAAGGGTTGCCACAACAGTGGCCAATATGCCGGATGCTTTTGTAGACTTAAAAGAGGTCATGAAGTATTTTGGGACAGATCCTGATTCCCCGGATGGGCAAGACAAACTTGAACGTTTTAAAGCTTATACCAAACCGGTAGAAGCAGGTGACCGTATAACCATTAAACGATCCGGTTTTTTTAAACAACAATTCATCAAACAACTGGAATCGGGTAACGCCCCTAAACGGGGTGTCGATTTATGGGAGGTGGTACGCGCAATCCAAGTGCCGGTTTTGTTATTAAGAGGTACCCGTTCTGATTTATTTGCCGCCGAAACACTGCCCAAAATGCTTGATAGCAACGCTTTAATTCAAGCACAGGAAATTGACGCAGGCCACTATATCATTGGTGATAATCCGGTGATGTCGCTTGAGTCCATGAGTACATTTATTCAATCCCTGGAGACAAAATGAAACAAATACTGAAAAATTCGCCACCTACACGGGGTATTGATCATCTGGCTTTTGTGACGGATGATTTGCCCGCTACGATGGGTTTTTACACCAAAGTATTACAGATGAAGCTGGTCCATGTACGCAGAGTGCCATTTGAAATGGACCGGGGGCAGCCACCGTATGATAATTTGCGTCATTATTTTTTTGATATGGGACATGATCAGCTATTGGCGTTTTTTGAATATCCGCAAGGTCTTGACAAACAAAACCGGGATTTGCCAGGCGGCATGCAACACGTGGCTTTTTATGTTCCACCCGAGAAGTTTGATGACCTGATTGAAAACGTAAAAGCGCAAAATGTTAATGTTATTGGCCCTGTAGCCTTGGGAGGGCGCTTTTGGTCTGCTTATTTTTATGATCCAAACGGTATACGGCTGGAATTGGCTACTACGCGACTATCAACGCCCGGGGGAATTGTGGAGTCTGTTTATCAATCAGAAGAAGAAGCCAGAAAAGAGCTTGAAACCCTGTTCGATGATCCGGAGACGGTTGATTATTGGTTGAGCCAGATGCCATTAAAACATCAATAATAAATTAGAATAAAAAAATAACAAGGAGACAAATAAATGTATGAAAACATGCGTATTTCAAGAAGAAATTTTACGCTAGGAGCGATAGCTTTAGCCGCACAAATGGGTATTGGAAGTGTAAGGGCAGAAGAGGTTATTTCAACACTGGTTGGTTTTCCGGCGGGAGGAGCTATAGATACAACTGCACGGGTTTATGCCAATGCCATGAAAAAACATGCGACCTTTGTTGTTGAAAATCGCGCGGGCGCTGCGGGTAACATTGCCGCCAGTTCATTGGCTAAAGCCAGGTTGAATGGGAATACGATCATGTTTGCTCCGGTAAATGTATACAGTATTTCCCAATCCTTATATTCTAATTTGCAATTTAATGTTGAAGAGGATTTTGCACCGGTTGGCCTTGTTGCCCAGTTCCCGTGGGCCTTGGCGGTGCATCCGGACGTTCCTGCCAATAATTTGTCCGAGTTGATTTTATGGTTAAAGAAAAATCAGGAAAAAGCGATCTGTGGCATGGGGGCCATTGGAAGCGAAGGTCATATGATGGCTTATGTGTTTTCAAAAGTGGCCGGCGTCTCTTTGAACTTTGCACCTTACAAAGGCGGCGCGCCCATGGCCCAGGATTTGATGGCTGGACATATTCCCATGGGGTTTGATCCCATCGTTAATCTGGTGCAGCCTCATAAGGCGGGTCGTCTGAAAATACTGGCCATCACCAGTGAAGAGCGTTCTTCGTTGGTAGAAAATATTCCGGTTTTTAATGAACTGGGTTTTCCATTGTCTACCGGCAATACCTGGATAGGGGTATCTGTCAGAAAAGGCACTGATGAAACGAAGATTAATAAGTTGTCATCAGTACTCAATGAAGCCGCCAGGCAAAGTGAGGTCCGTGAAAAATTGGCAGTCCAAGGACTGGTGACATTGCAAAGTTCTCCTGAAGACATGAAAAAAACCATTGAGCATGATGCAAAACGATATGCATCATTAATTCAAGAAATCGGATTGAAAATTAATTGATGAGTAATATGAATCAGTTTTCCTATACGACGTATCCCCAGAAAGTAATTTTTGGGGAGAGCTCTTTGCTTGAATTGGCCGTAGAAGTGAAAACGGCCGGATATAAGCGGATCTTGCTGGTGACCAGCGGTTCAGGCCATGGTTATGCAGAAAAATTGATGTCGCTTTTATCAGCCTGTCATGTTCGGGTTTTTGATAAAGCTGTCATGCACGTGCCCATTGAATATGTAGAGCAGGCTATCAAGGTTGGCCATGAACATAATACGGATTGCGTGATTGCTATCGGGGGCGGATCGGCGATTGGGATGGGAAAGGCGCTGGCTTTGAAAACCGGCGTCCCTGTTATTGCCATCCCGGTTACCTATGCCGGTTCGGAAATGACGCAAATTTACGGGTTGACTGAAGCAAACATCAAAACAACCGGAAGATCACCGGTGGTGTTGCCGGGGCTGGTTATTTATGACCCCTTGCTAAGCCTTAATTTACCCCTGGATCTGACAGTGGTTAGCGGGATCAATGCAATTGCCCATGCGGTTGAAAGCCTGTATGCCCATGATCGTAGCCCAATTACCGAGTCATTTGCCATTCAGGGGGTTTTGTCATTAATGAAAGCGATTCCGGTTATTGAGCAGTGTTTGTCAGAGGGAGCCGTTTCCACTAAAGCTTATGTAAATGCACGATCCCAGGCGTTATATGGCGCCTGGATGTGTGGTGCTGTTTTGGGCAGTACAAGTATGGGCTTGCATCATAAATTGTGCCATGTGCTGGGTGGCAGTTTTAACTTGCCTCATGCCTCGTTGCATACCGTAATGCTGCCACATGCCATTGCATATAATCAATCTGAAACCTCTGGTCAGTTGCAGAAATTGAACAAGGCTTTAGAGGTTGCCGATCTTGCGCAGACCATGTTTGAGTTTTCCGCAAGGCATGGTGCAAGTGTTGCTTTGAAAGAACTGGGCATGCATGAAAAAGACCTGGATCTTGCCTGTGAGTTGGCAATGCAGAAGGAGTACCCAAACCCCAGGAAAATCGAACAGAAACCACTGCGGCAATTACTTCAAAATGCCTATGAGGGATTGCCTCCTGAGCGGGGTATATAAAGTACCTTGGTTGGCTGTTGTAGTGTAAAAACAGCGTAACCGAATGTTCGTCAGTATCTTCGTACTATGGCAAGCAATGTGAATATAGCCATTCGGTTACGGGTTTGTATTACGAATTTAAGAAGCAAACAATTATTTTCGCCAATAATTGTTTGCCGCCGCCACCGTTTGAAAATTAATCGCAATAACCTGTGATGAAGCGATCAGGTCTTCTACATTATTGGCATATTCGGGGCGTAATTTTTTAAGTGTATCCGGGTCGGGTTGGGTATATTTCACACCGCGTCGGCTTAGCGTGATGGCCAGTTCGAATCCTTCCTGTGGTGTAGCGGTAATAAGTGTTGAAAGCCATTGATCAGACATATTGTGTTCTCCTTTCAAGAAACCGGTTACTACAGGTAGAGGTTAGCACGAATCCACAACTGGAGGAATGGGTGGCAATTGACGTTTGGAAGTGGAAGACTGGTTGACACATACTTAATGCATAAATAAAAAACTTAATTGTTCCTGTAAAAATTGCGTCAAGGTTTTTATGGCCGCCGAAGACAAGTGCGGTTTTGGGGTGGTGAGAATATAAAGCGCGGAATCGAATGCCACAATATTCATGTCGGGGATAAGGGTTTTAAGCGTTCCCTTGACGATATCCTGTTCAATAATATAACTGGGAAGAAGCGTGACGCCTAGATCATTTCTTGCCGCTTCAAGCAGAAATCTGAAATTTTCTGATTGTAGCTTTGGATTCATTTTTATTTTGAATGTTTCCTCATTGGAGATCAAGGTAAGTGTTTCATAGGCCTTGTTGTTGGAAGGGCATAAATAATCAAGATTGGAAAATTTTTCAATATGCGTTGTATTAACCTTGTTTTTCCTTAAATAATAAGGTGATGCACAAAGTCGCCATGTAATATCACTGATTTTTTTGGCAACATAGTCTTTGGGCGGTGTGGAGATGACCCGGACAGCGACATCAATTTGCGATTCTATCAAATCAGTGACCCGATTCGAAAACAGAATCTGCAAATTCAATTGCGGATACTTTTTTTTGAATTCAATGAGCATGGGTTGCAAAATCAACTCCCCCAAACCGGTTGGAACGCTTAAGCGGACATTGCCCATGGGTTCGGCCCCCAGACGTTGGATTTCCTGTTGGGCCATTTCTATTTCCCTGAGCATGCTAATGCCATGCTCATACAGCACTTCACCTTGCTGGGTTAATTCAAGCCGTCGCGTGGAACGTCTGATAAGCTGTGTGTTTAATAGCGTCTCCAGTTTTTTAAGGTTTTTGCTAACCTGGGATTTGGTGATCCCGTGGCGTGTGGCTGCCTCACTAAGCGTACCGGTATCTATGATGGTAACGAAAAGCCGTACCAGATTCATATCAAAATTCTGGATGTTGAACATATTTGATGCCTTTTAATCGGTCTATTGTTTCCCTGTACGAAACATATATTACCTGTTTAGTTGCATTGTTTCCATATTGGCCTGCTGATACACTGATCTGACAGGAGACAATACAATGCAAAATGAAATTTTTTCACCTCAATTATTTAAAAATCAAAGTGTCTTGATTACCGGTGGCGGCACCGGTTTGGGCTTTGGCATGGCTGACAGGCTGGCCAGCCTAGGGGCCACGCTGCATTTATGTGGTCGAAGACAGGAAGTTATTGAGCAAGCTGCTCACAGCCTTAAGGAAAAATACCCGGATACCGACATATTTGCCCACTCCCTGGATATTCGCGATGCGGACATGGTAGAGGCATTGGTTCAGAAAATTTGGGATGAGCATGGCGGTGTTGATGCGTTAATCAATAATGCGGCAGGCAATTTTATCTGTCCAACCGAAGACCTTACGATTAACGGTTTCAAGGCCATTACAGAAACCGTGCTTAACGGAACATTTTATGTTACTCAAGCAGTAGGCAAACGCTGGATTGAAAGTAAGCGTCCCGGGTCTGTTCTTTCTATTGTTGTGACATGGGTCTGGACTGGATCACCTTTTGTTGTGCCTTCGGCCATGTCCAAATCAGCGGTAGATACCATGACAAAGTCTTTGGCCATTGAGTGGGGCAGGCATGGTATTCGTTTTAATGCCATTGCACCGGGTGTTATTCCTACCGAAGGCGCTTCTGCACGCTTGCGCCCTGTTGATGATAATACCGAGAATCTGGTTAAACAAAATCCCATGCAGCGACTTGGTCAGATGAATGATCTTGCCCAATTGGCTGCTTTTTTACTATGCCCTCAAAATAGCTGGATCAATGGGCAAACTATTGCCCTGGATGGTGGTGATTGGTTGGCCAATGGTGCGTACTTCAAACAGTACTTTGAATGGAGCAAAGAAGACTGGGAAAAAGCCCGTGAAGTTATCAAGGCAAAAACCAAAGGTGCGAAGTGAGGCAGAAAGACATGACAGGATTGATCGTTATCGGAACTAAAGAAGTTGCTATTGATGATGTCAATGTGAATGCTAGAAAGCTGGCGTCAGGGTTTGACTCTTTGCAGATTGAGGAAGGTAATGTTATTGCCGTCATGCTCAGGAACTCTCAGGAATATCTGGAAGTCATTAATGCCAGCAGACAGATAGGTACGTATTATTGCCCAATAAACTGGCATTTTACTGTTGAAGAGGTGAAACATATTTTGCATGACAGTGGGGCCCATGCGCTTATTATCCAGTCTGAGTTTTGGGGTAATGTAAAAAAAGTGGTTCCGCCAGAAATGCCGGTGATTATCGTTGGTGAGCCTATTAATACCAGACATGACGCCAAGGATACTTTGCTCCACTATGAGTCATGGCGTGACAGCTTCAAGGAACGTGCCGTTTATTCAAAGAGCCCACGGGGTCATATGGCTTATACCTCGGGCACAACCGGCAAGCCTAAAGGCGTCGTACGCATCCCGTTCAAAAAAGAAGAGATGGATGCGAAGCAAAAAGAATTGCAAGTCATCGTGAAACAGACATTGGGTCTTGAGCAGGGATGCCGTGCCTTGTTGCCTGCCCCGTTGTATCACAGTGCACCCAGCCTTTTTGCACAAATTGCACTGCAAGTGTGTGATGTGTTTGTGTTGACTGAAAAATTTGATCCGGTTGAACTGTTAAAACTCATTGAAAAATACAGGATAGAAGTTGTTTATCTGGTTCCCATCATGTATGTCAGACTGTTGAAGCTGGATGAAAGTGTGCGTAAACAATACGATATTTCATCTGTACGGTTTATTGCTTCAACAGGGGCACCGTGCGCTCCGGAAGTTAAACGGGCAATGATTGAATGGTTTGGCCCCGTTGTTTATGAAACCTATGCCTCTAGCGAAGCGGGGTTGATTACCCTTGTTGATTCTATTCAGGCTTTAAATAAACCCGGTACAGCCGGCTTGCCGGTAGGGCAGGCGGTGGTCAAAATTTACGATGAGGCAGGTCAGGAGTGTACAAGAGGCGAGGTGGGGCATATTCATGTTCGTCAATATTCCTATACCGATTTTTATTATCGAAACAATCCCGAAGCCAGACAGCAAGTCGAAAGGGATGGTTTGATTAATCTTGGTGATATTGGCTACCTTGACAATGATGGTTATTTATTTGTGTGTGACCGGAATTCGGATTTGGTGATATCTGGGGGCGTGAATATATATCCCGCAGAAATAGAACATCAAATTCTGCAATATTCTGGTGTGGCTGATTGCGCTGTATTGGGTATTCCGGATGATGAGTTTGGTGAAACTTTGCTTGCTTATATACAACCTTATGAAAATACGGGTTTACAGGTGGAAGACTTGCGTGAATGGCTTAAACAACGGCTGGCCAAATATAAAATCCCCAAACAGTTGCTTATCAAGCATGATTTGCCCCGGGATGATAATGGAAAAATTTACAAGCGTTTTCTGCGTGATAAGTTTTGGGAGGGGAAAGCCAGAAAAGTTTAAATTGAAATAAATAAGGCTGTTAGGAAAGTTAAAAAATATTATTAGATTAGGAGATATATTCATGATGATGACATTCACCAAAAAAATGATGTTGGCTTTAGGCTTGTGTATTGGCAGCATTGGTACCGTACATGCGGCTTACCCCGAAATGCCCGTAAAATTGGTGGTTCCCTATACACCAGCAGGTGCGGCAGATCAGCTAGCAAGAGCTTTGGCAGAAAGTGTAGGCAAATATTTAAACCAGTCCGTTGTGGTGGATAACAAGCCAGGTGCCAGCACTCGCATAGGGGCCTCATTTGTTGCCCGTTCAAAGGCAGATGGTTACACGCTTTTCATGGCCAGTAATTCAAGTATGGTGTTGAACTCCATGCTGTACAAAAATATGCCGTATGACCCACAGCGTGATTTTGAATTGATCGCCATCGTTGCGGAAATGCCATTGGTTGTCATTACCAATGAAAAAACTGGCTTGAAAACATTAAACGAGTTTGTTGAGGCTGCCAGAAAAGACCCAGCCAAATTGAACTATGCATCAATCGGAACGGGCAATCCCTTACAACTGGCTACCGAGTTGCTTTTGAGCAAATATGATATTGAGGTAGTCCATGTCCCATTCAATGGCAGCTCACCCGCATTGACTTCTATCATGGCCAACGATACCCAGTTGATGGTTGATGGCATAAGTACTTCCTTGCCATTAATTAAAGATAAACGTGTTAATGCCTTGGCGGTAACAACCGCAAAAAGGCTGGATGTACTGCCAGACATCCCCACTGTTGCCGAACTTGGTAACCCGGATTACCAGGCATCAACCTGGTTTGGTATTGCGGCTCCTAAAGGCACGTCCAAAGAGACAATAAATACTTTGCAAACTGCCATTAATAATACTTTGCAGAATGAGGAGTTCCAGAAGAAATTTGAGGCTTTGGGTCTTTACATCCAGGTTCCGCGTACCAGCGAGGAAATTGCCTTGTTCACAGATGAAGATAGAAAACGCTGGAAAACAGTTATTGATAAAAACCAGATTTTCTTGGATTAAACAGAGCAAAAAGACGAGGGGGCATTAGAAGTTTCGTGTTCAAGGTGATTGAAGAATTACACGATAAGTTTAATAAAACGATCTTCATAGAGGATAGTAAATTGAGTCATAACCTGTTTCCAGTCCTTGACGGGTAGTTTTCCCGGAAAATAAACGTATTTAAAGGTAGGGTTTTCTCTTCATGGAATCAGGGGGGTAGCATGAAGACCTTACCCTTTACCGATAGCCAAATTATTGGGAGACTATCATTTAGCCTGGCATTTCCAACAACGGCTACTTTATGTTTTTCAGGCCTTCCAGCACTAACGTGGTGGCCACGTCGGCATACTCTTCGCGTGTGATGGGGCCGTTGGGCTTGAACCACATGTAAACCCAGTTGAGCATACCAAATAAGGACATGGTTACCGGTTTAAGTAAAGGGCGATTATTATTGATCTCGGGGTTAATGTCGTGAAGGGTATTGGCAATCCGCATCACGATGCGCCTTTCCAGTTCATTGATTTCGTTGGTTTCTTCTTCTGCCAGCAAACCGCGACAATTTAATTGAACAATATGCTTGTCATCGGCATCACGGTAGCATTCCAGTATTTGACGGACCAGTTTACGCAGGCGCAGTTCAGGCAAGTCGTTGTGCGACTCATCGGCAACGGCTTGCAATGCCTGATCCAGCTCTTCCAGATGTGAGCGGATAATATCAAAGATCAACGCACTTTTACTGGGGTAATAGTGGTAAAGAAGTGCTTTGGAAACCTTACTGCGGGCAGCAATTTGTGACATGGAAGCTTTTTCCATGCCCAATTCTGCAAAAACTGCGGCAGCATTAACCAGGATGTGAAGTTGTTTTTCCTCGAAATTTGCTGCGCGGGCGCGTGCCATACTGATTGACTGTCCTATAAAAATAAAAACCAAAAACGCTATTCTAGCTTACTTCTGATTGGGGATTATACCTAGACCCTACTCAGAACAACAGTATTTAGCGTTTTGGACGATTATCTATCACCCGTTTGGCTTTTCCTTCGGAACGCAAGAGCGTGCCGGGCAACGTAACATTAACGATTGTGCTGATCCCGACAATGCTTTTTATATGATGCGCCAGTTCTTTGGCCGAAAAATTCCGGGCATTTTCATCTTCGGCACCGGGCTGGCATTCCACATTGATCGTCATGCTATCCATACGCGAGCTGCTTCTGTTCAGTTCAATCTGGAAATGGGGAGCCAGGCCATGGCATTTCAGAATCTGTTCTTCGATCTGGGTAGGAAAGACATTGACCCCGCGCAGAATAATCATGTCATCACTGCGACCGGTAATTTTTTCCATACGGCGCATAGTACGTGCCGTACCGGGCAGAAGGCGGGTCAGGTCGCGGGTGCGGTAGCGGATAATTGGCAAACCTTCTTTGGTCAGGGTCGTAAAGACCAGTTCTCCTTCTTCCCCATCGGGTAAAACCTCACCGGTTTCAGGATTAATGATTTCAGGATAAAAATGGTCTTCCCAGATATGCAGGCCATCTTTGGTTTCCACGCATTCATTGGCAACACCGGGACCCATGACTTCAGACAGGCCGTAAATATCAACAGCATGCATATCAAAGGCCTGTTCAATTTCCTGGCGCATGGCATTGGTCCAGGGTTCTGCGCCAAAAATGCCAATGGCCAAGGATGATTCGCGTGGATCCAGCCCCTGACGATGGAACTCATCAAGAATGGAAAGCATGTATGACGGCGTAACCATAATGATGCGGGGTTTGAAGTCTTGAATAAGTGATACCTGGCGTTCGGTCATGCCACCGGAAATAGGCACTACCGTGCAACCCAGTTTCTCGGCACCATAATGCGCCCCCAGACCCCCAGTAAACAGGCCATAGCCGTAGGCGTTATGCAGAACATCACCGGGCCGGCCACCGGCGGCGCGAATGGAGCGGGCTACCAGGCTTGCCCAAACCTCAATATCATTATGGGTATAACCCACAACCACCGGTTTGCCAGTCGTGCCGGAAGAGGCGTGGATGCGTGCGAGTTTGTTTTGAGGTACGGAAAACATGCCAAAAGGATAGGTATCCCGAAGGTCTGTTTTTTGGGTAAAAGGGAATTTGGCCAGATCTGACAGGGTTTTCAGATCGGATGGATGAACACCGGCTTTATCAAAATGTGCTTTGTAAAAAGGCGAGTTTTCATAAGCATGATTAAGTGTCCATTGCATGCGTTGCAATTGCAGGGCGGACAGCTCATCGCGGGATGCTATTTCGATAGGGTCCAGGTCTTCTTTTCTGGGGGTCAGGTTTTCCATTTTTGTTTCCTCTAGCTTTATGTTTCTTTATCGTTTTTTTGACGATGGATTAGTCAAGATTGTGTACTGGGCAATAAGGTGCCTTTAATCGTGCGGGCATGACCGCGAAATTCTGCGATATGTTTGCCGTTCTGGTTGCGAATAACGACGTCATAAAGCCCGCTGCGTCCCTGTTTGCTGATTTCACGGGCGTATGCTGTCAATTCGTCGCTTTCAAATGCCGGCTCCAGGTAGGTGATTGAGCAATGCTGGGCAACGGTGCGCTGATTATAAGTATTGCAGGCAAAAGCAAAACAAGTATCCGCAAGGGTAAAAATATAGCCGCCATGACATGTGCCGTGGCCATTAAGCATGTGGGACTTGATGCGCATGCGCATGCTGGCTTTGCCGGCTTCAACGTCAAGCAGCTGCATGCCTAAATGCTGGGTGGCAAGATCGTCTTGCCACATGGCGTTGGCGCAGTCCTGGGCAAGGGTGGGGGAAAGGGTGTGATCGGACATGTTTATTTTCCTTTGAAAACGGCAGGACGTTTTTCCAGAAAAGCACTGACACCCTCGGCATAATCTTCGCTGCATCCGGCCTGGCGTTGCAGGTCGCGTTCCAGGTCAAGTTGTTGATCTAATGTATTGACTGAGGCGGTCTGGATCGCTTGTTTGATTAGCCCTTGCCCGAAAGTAGGGCCTTGAGCCAGTTGGCGGGCAAGTTCAGTGGCTCTGGCTTGTAATTGATCATCTTCAAGGACCTGCCAAATCAATCCCCAGTTGGCCGCAGTGCTCGCCTCAAGGGGGGCTGCCGTCAATGCCAGCGCTTTGGCACGGGCTTCACCCAATAAATGGGGAAGCAGCCAGGTGCCGCCTGAGTCTGGAACCAGGCCAATTTTGGTAAAGGCCTGGATGAAACGGGCGGAACGGGCTGCCAGCACAATATCGCAAGCCAATGCCAGGTTGGCGCCAGCGCCAGCCGCCACCCCGTTGACAGCGCAGATAACCGGCTTGGACAAAGCACGTATTTGACGGATCAGGGGGTTGTAATACTGTTCAATGGTTTCACCCAGATCTGGCGTGGTATTGCTGGCAGCGGGGTCTTGTTCAGCCAGATCCTGGCCGGCACAAAACCCCCGGCCAGCACCCGTTAGCAAGATGGCCCGAACGGCAGGGTCTTGTGCTGCCTGCGTTAATGCTGCACGGAATGCCAGGTGCATATCGACATTAAACGAATTTAATTTATCGGGACGGTTCAGGGTGAGATGCAATACATTTTCTTCAAGCTTTATTGCAACACTTTCATGTGACTGAAGTGCCATGTTGTCTCCTTTACTAAGGTTTATTTATTTGGGATTTTTTGTTTTCCCGGATTTTTTTTGCAATTAATGTTCGACACTATTGCATAAACCGGCCGGTTGGTCAATAATGTATTGAAAATAATTTCATACAGGAAAATCAGGAATGTCCAGTTTATTTGAAAAGCATCGTTCTACGCTGGAAACAGCGCTTGAGGTTATTAGGCATCGCGGGTTCTGGTCTGCTTATCCGGAAATGCCCAGTACCCGTTTTTATGGGGAACAAGCCAAAGAAGAGGGGCAGCAGGCCTATGATGCCCTCTTGAACAAAGATTTCAGCTTGCCCGGTTATCCCGAACAGGGCCGGGCCGGAAATGAACAATCCCCTTATGGTGTGGCATTGGGCATACGCTATCCGGTTGCCAGTGCAGAAACGTTGCTGAAGCAGTCACAGGAGGCCGGTAAAGTCTGGGCCAATACGCCCCTGGACGTGCGCATGGGGATTTGTCTGGAAATTCTTGCGCGTCTTAATAGCATGAGCTTTGAAATAGCCAATGCCGTTATGCATACTTCCGGACAGGCTTTCCCAATGGCCTTTCAGGCGGGTGGGCCGAATGCACAAGACAGGGCTCTGGAAGCATTGGCTTACGCCTGGGCGGAAATGAGTCAGATTCCCGGACAGACCGACTGGGTCAAGCCACAGGGCAGGGCAGGTGATCTGGTTCTGGAAAAGCATTGGCGCATTATTCCACGCGGTGTCTCGGTGCTAATTGGCTGCCAGACATTTCCAACCTGGAATAGCTATTCGGCATTTTTTGCCAATCTGGTGACCGGCAATACGGTTATTGCCAAGCCGCACCCATCAGCCATCCTGCCTATGGCCATCACGGTACGGGTAGCCCGCGAAGTGTTGTCTGAACAGGGCTTGCCCGCAGATGTCGTGTTATTGGCTGCTGAAGATGACGGCATGGGCATGGCCAAGCAACTGGCCTTGCACCCTGACGTGGCGCTGATTGACTACACGGGTGCAACCGCTTTTGGGCAGTGGCTGCGTACGCAGGCGGCTACTCCGCTGGTGTATACCGAAGAGGCCGGTGTGAACAGTATTGTGCTGGGTTCAACCGATGACTTTGAAGCCATGTGCCAGAACATCGCTTTTTCCCTGACGCTGTATAGCGGACAAATGTGTACCACACCGCAAAACCTGTTTGTGCCGCGTGACGGTGTTTTGGTTAACGGTGAACGCAAGACGTTTGATGAAGTGACGGCCGGTATATCCAATGCGGTGGATGCCTTGCTGGCTGATCCTGTGCGGGCAGTCATGGTTACGGGGGCTATTGCTAACGAGGCTACGCTGGAACGTGTTGCAGCCATGCGTGGAGCCGGACGCCTGATCCGCGATTCAGCGGCCTTGCCTGGCATGGAACAGGTACGTACGGCAACACCCTTGATTCAGGCATTGGATGCCAGTGATGAAAATATTTACGGTGCCGAATGCTTTGGCCCAGTTTCTTTTGTGATTGCCGTGGACGATGTGGAAGAGGGCATACGTCGTGCCACGCAGCTGGCACGTACTAAAGGGGCGATTACAGGGGCTATTTATGAAACCGATGAAAAGCGTCTGGCCCAGGCGGTTGATGCGTTTGCCCAAGCGGGTGTGAACCTGTCCGTTAATTTGGTGGGTGGGATTTTTGTTAATCAAAGTGCCGCTTTCAGTGACTTTCATGGTACGGGTGCCAATCCGGCAGGCAATTGCTGCTTTGCTGACTCGGCGTTTGTGGCTAACCGGTTCAGAGTGGCGATGTGGCGTCGCCTTAAAAAATAATTAAGCTGTATTTGTTTCCGGCAAGTGCCACTTAAGCACAAGCCGGAAAATATTTAAATGTCTGAAAATAAACAGGAGACAAAAAATGAGTCATAACAAAACAGGAAAAACTGGACGTAAATGGGCAGGCTTGCTTGCCGCTTTATGTTTTGCAACAGGCGTACAGGCAGAAATCCGTATTGGTTCCACGGTTTCAGCGACGGGGTTTGCTTCTTATCTGGGAGAACCCGAAGCGCAAACCCTGAAAATGCTGGTGGATGACATTAATGCCAAAGGCGGTGTGCTGGGCAAGCAGCTTAAACTGGTTGCTTATGATGATGCCGGAGATGCCAATAAAGCGCGTACCTTTGCCACCCGCCTGATAGAAGACGACGAAGTGGTTGCCATTATAGGAGGCACCACAACCGGTGCAACAATGGCTATTATGCCCACCGTACAGGAAGAGGGGATACCTTTTGTTTCTCTTGCCGGTGCCATTGAAGTTATCCAGCCGGTACGCTCCCATACCTTCAAGACGCCGCATACAGACCGCATGGCCTGCGCCAAGATTTTTGAAGATATGAAAAAGCGGGAACTGTTAAAAGTGGGCCTGATATCGGGTTCAGATAGTTTTGGTGCCTCCATGCGCAAGCAGTGTCTGGATATCGTGGGTGATTATGGAATTGCCGTAGTGGGCGATGAAGTCTTTGGCCCCACTGATGCAGACATGACCCCCCAATTGACCAACTTGCGTAATAAAAAGGGGGTTCAAACCATTCTTAGCCTGGGACTGGGGTCGGGGCCTGCCATTATTACCCGGAATTATGCGCAGCTGGCCATTGATTTGCCGTTGTACCAGTCGCATGGGGTGGCATCGGATGCCTTTATTAAACTGGCGGGCACCAAAGAGGCGGAGGGCGTGCGTTTGCCGGGAACCCCCTTGTTGGTTGCCGAGTTGCTGGCAGAAGATGACCCGCAGCGGGAAGTGGCGTTGCGCTATAAACAACAATATGAAAGCATGGCTGGCAAGCCGGTTTCCACGTTTGGCGGATATGCGCATGATGCCTTGTATCTGGTTGTGGATGCCATAGAGCGAGCCGGAAAGCCAGAGCCTGCTGCCATTCGGGATGCGTTGGAAAACACAAAGGGCCTGGTGGGTACTACCGGTACTTATACCATGTCGGCCAAAGATCATCTGGGTTTGGATCTGAGTGCTTTCCGGATGCTGGAAATCCAGGACGGTAACTGGAAGCTCATCGAGTAACGCCATTTTTTGTGGAGGCGCATGCCTCCACTCATCATTACGACCAGATGAAATTCCGGAGACATATATGTCTGAGTTCATGCAGTTTTTGCTGTCCGGGCTAACCGTTGGCGCCGTTTATGCGCTGGTAGCCCTGGGTTTTACTATTATTTATAACGCCTCCGACGTGGCCAACTTTGCCCAAGGTGAGTTTGTCATGCTGGGCGGCATGATTACGGCCTCTGCCTATGCGGCCGGTGCCCCCTTGTTATTGGCGGCAACCCTGGCTATTGTGCTAACGGCAGTTATTGGCATACTTTTAAACAAGCTGGCCATTGAGCCGGCCCGTGGTGCACCCGTGGCCAGCCTGATTATTATTACGATTGGAGCATCTATTTTTATTCGCGGGTTAACGCAGATATTGCTGGATAAAGAGCTCCATCGTTTTCCCGCCTTTTCCGGCAATGATCCTATTCATGTGCTGGGCGCAACCATCCTGCCCCAGAGTTTATGGGTGATTGCCGGGGCGTTGCTGGTGTTTGTGGCGTTATGGCTGTTTTTTACCCGCACCTTAACGGGGCGGGCAGTGCTGGCAACCGCCAATAACCGTATCGCTGCTTTACTGGTGGGTATTAATACCCGCTATATCATGGCCTTGTCTTTTGCCCTGTCTGCCGCGATTGGCGCCTTGGCCGGTATTTTGATTACACCGATTACCCTGACAAGCTATGACATTGGCATGACGCTGGCACTGAAGGGGTTTGCTGCGGCTATGCTGGGCGGAATGGGAAATCCCAAAGGGGCATTGGCGGGTGGCATGTTGCTGGGTTTGCTCGAAGCGTTGACAGCAGGTTATATCAGTTCACAGTATAAGGATGCGGCAGCATTCGTGGTAATTCTGGGCGTGCTGTTTTTCATGCCTCAGGGTATGTTTGGCCGTAAAGTTGCCGAGAGGGTTTAAATAATGAAAAGACTTTCTTCCAAACAAGTTACGTTGCTGGTGTTGTTGGTGCTAATTGCGCTGGCCCCCTTGTTTTTTCCTTCCTCCTATTATTTGCGCATTGGTTCCCTGGTGTTTGTTAATAGTCTGTCGGTGATCAGTATTGTGATCTTGACGGGGTATGTCGGGCAGATCAGTCTGGGACATGCCGGTTTTATCGGGATCGGGGCCTATGCCTGCGCCCTGGCACCGGTTCATCTTAATGTTTCTGTATTAAGCGCTTGCGTGCTGGGGGCGGTTGTTTCCGGTGCCGTAGCCTGGGTGGTGGGACGACCCATCCTGCGTTTGCGCGGTTACTACCTGTCTGTCGCCACCTTGGGGTTTGGCATGCTGATCTTTATGGTGCTGAACAACGAGGCCTGGCTAACCGGCGGACCTGATGGCATGGTGGTGGCTGATCCCGGGATCAGGGCATTGCTTAAAAGCTGGGGAATCTCGCTCAGCAATGCCGAGTTCTGGTATGCCTTCAATGGACTTGTTCTGCTAATAGGCGTCTGGATGGCCCTGAACTTGAAGCATAGTGCGACCGGTCGTGCCTTGCATGCCTTGCATGGCTCAGAGATAGCGGCACGTACCGTTGGTATTGATGTGGCGCGATTCAAATTGCGCGGGTTTGTTATTTCTGCCGTTTATGCATCGGTAGCTGGTTCTTTACTGGCCATGCAAAACCGTTTTGTCACACCCGATGTGGCGGGTTTCATGCATTCGGTTGAAATTGTTACCATGGCGGTATTGGGTGGGGCGGCTTCAGTGGTTGGGGCGATTCTGGGGGCGACCCTGTTGACAGCGTTGCCACAGATACTGACGTTTTTACAGGAATATGAACAGATTGTTCTGGGCTTGATCATGATGCTGGTGATGATTTTTCTGCGCGGTGGCGTATTACCCAGTCTGGTACGTATGGTACGGGGGAGAGGTTGATGAGTCTGCTTGACGTAAAAGGAGTGAGCATTTCATTTGGTGGCGTGCGGGCTGTGCAGGATGTCAGCTTTTCGGTTGATGAGGGCAAGATTGTTTCGGTCATCGGCCCCAATGGTGCCGGTAAAACCTCTTTGTTCAATATGCTGTCCGGGGTTTATAGCCCGCAACAGGGTGAGGTTCGCCTGGCGGGTGAGCTGGTGACAGGGATGCCCTCACATTTGCTGGCTCGTCGTGGCTTGTCAAGAACGTTTCAGAACCTGCAGATATTTTCTGCAATGACCGTGCTTGAAAATGTCGCGACAGGCTTTCATTTGCAGGAAAATGGTTCGCTACTGGCTGATTTGTTGGGCTTTCCTTCTGCACGACGTCGTACGAAACGCTCAGAAGAACAGTCTATGGTGCTGCTTAAAGCAGTAGGGCTTGAGCGGGCGGCTGATTTTGAAGCCGGGTCCCTGTCTTATGGCGCGTTAAAACGTCTGGAAATTGCCAGGGCACTGGCTTTGCAACCACGGCTTTTATTGCTGGATGAACCGGCTGCCGGCTGCAATGCGGTAGAAACCGAAGAAATTGAAAAGCTGGTGGCGGAAGTGGCCAAAAGCGGAACCGCCATTTTATTGGTTGAGCACGATATGAAAATGGTGATGCGTATTTCTAGTCATATTGTCGTGCTGGATCATGGTGAAAAAATTGCGGAAGGTACACCCGCCGAGGTCGTCAGTCATCCGCGGGTTATCGAGGCTTATCTGGGGGTAGCCGCTACAGAGGAGGCAACACGTTATGCTGAGTGTTAATCAGTTACGCTCAAGTTATGGGCGGATAGAAGTGTTACATGGCGTGAGCCTGGAAATTAGCGCCGGTGAAATTGTGGTGGTGATTGGTGCCAATGGTGCGGGTAAAACAACGTTGTTGCACTGTTTGTCTGGTGTTCAACCCATACAGGACGGTAATATTATCTTTCGCGGAGAAAGTTTTAACACCGTACCTGCTTACCAGCGCGTCAAACACGGCTTGGCACAGGTACCAGAAGGCCGGCAGATTTTCACCAGCCTGAGTGTCGAGGAAAACCTGCGCCTGGGCGCTTACCTGTATATGGATGAGAAAGTAGATCGTGATATGGAAGATGCCTTTAACATGTTTCCCATATTACGTGAAAAACGTAACTTGCCAGCAGGCGGTTTGTCGGGTGGACAGCAGCAGATGCTGGCTATTGCCAGAGCCTTGCTAAGCCGGCCGTCCTGCCTGTTGCTTGATGAACCCAGCATGGGGCTGGCACCCATTCTGGTGGCACAGATTTTTGATGTGGTCAAAAACCTGAAAAGCCTGGATGTCACGGTTTTGCTGGTTGAACAGAATGCCTTTGGTGCTTTGTCAATTGCCGACCGTGGTTATGTGATGGAAACCGGAAACATCACGTTGTCGGGGGATGCGCAAGCGTTAATTGTTGATCCTCGCATCCGTTCGGCTTATCTGGGTTTGTAAATTAAGAGATGTCTCATGCCTGAAGAAGTTGATACGCTAATTACCCAATTGTTGCACTGTGCCCCACTGAAGGCAGCTGCTTTTATTGTCACGTTATATGGTGATGTGGTGGAGCCGCGTGGGGGCGTATTGTGGATGGGCAATGTGATAGAAACCTGTGCGATGGCAGGAATCAGTGAAAACCTGGTGCGTACGGCGGTGTCGCGTCTGGTGGCGGCAGGACAGCTGGCGGGTGAACGCGTAGGCCGACGCAGTTTTTATCGTCTGACGCCGGTTGCCCGTACTGAGTTCGCTTATGCCGCCAGGGTGCTGTATACCTCACAGGCTGACCAGCAATGGCGACTGGTTTATCTGGATGGAGAAAATGCGGATGCCCTTATGCGCAGCCTGAAAAGGCTGGGCTATGCCGCGTTAAATCCCAGGTTGGCACTTGGCCCTGATGGTGTACCCTTGCCGCCAGGGGCGCTGGTCTGGACAGCGGACGTCATGCAAGGTCATACACAAATGCGCAGCTTTGCGGCTGCGCACTGGGACCTGCCTGTTTATGCCGATGCCTTCCAGGCGTTTATCAAAAGTTTTCAGCCGGTTGAAGGCTTGTTGGCGCAATTGGCTCCTGAAGCGGCCTTAACCATTCGTTTATTGATGGTGCATCAATATCGTTATGTTGCATTGCGGGCGCCGCATTTGCCCCGTGAAGCCTTGCCAGAAAACTGGGAAGGACATGTGGCCAGATCTTTGTTTGCCCGTTTGTATCTGGCCTTATCCAATAAGGCTGACGCTTATGTGGCCAGCCAGTTTGTGGATACCGATGGCGTTTTAATTAAGCAGGGGCAATCTTTACAGCAGCGGCTGGTGTGTTTATCGCAACTGATTTGATTTTTTTATCGGCAAACATTACATTTTAATGGTAAATACTTATTGAATCGTAATGTTTTAAATGGCTTAATAATGTCTTATATGTGACCGTCCGGTCGGTTGTTTAATGTAGGGTGTAGCGTTTAAAACAGAGGTGAAATTTATGTATGCACAGGTAATTGATACAGGTAGTGATCGTGTACGCTCAATAGGAGAGATGCCCGAAGAAGAAAAAGCCTTTATGGCACGTATTGAAAAAGGGGAAAAAATAGAGCCCAAAGACTGGATGCCAGAGGCCTATCGCAAAACGCTGATTCGCCAGATTGGCCAGCATGCCCACTCAGAGGTAGTGGGGCAATTGCCCGAAGGGAACTGGATTACCCGTGCCCCAACTCTGGAACGCAAGGCGATTTTGCTGGCCAAGGTTCAGGACGAGGCCGGCCATGGCCTGTATCTGTATAGCGCCGCTGAAACATTGGGTATCAGCCGTGATGAAATGACTGAACTGCTTCATGCCGGAAAGATGAAATATTCGTCTATTTTCAATTATCCCACCCTGAACTGGGCGGATATTGGCGCAGTTGGCTGGCTGGTGGATGGTGCGGCCATCATGAATCAGGTGGCTTTGCAGCGCACGTCTTATGGGCCTTACAGCCGTGCCATGATCCGTATCTGCAAGGAAGAAAGCTTTCATCAGCGCCAGGGTTATGACCTGCTTATCAAAATGTGCCAGGGCAGCCCTGAGCAAAAAGCAATGGCGCAAGATGCCATGAACCGGTTCTGGTATCCGGCCTTAATGATGTTTGGCCCGTCTGATAAAGACTCGGTGCATTCAGAGCAGTCCATGGCCTGGAAAATCAAGATTAATACGAATGATGAATTGCGCCAGAAGTTTGTGGATCAGACCGTGCCACAAGCGAAATACCTGGGCTTGACCATTCCTGATGAGAATCTGGTCTGGAATGAAGAACGGGGTGCCCATGATTTTACCCAGCCAGACTGGAACGAGTTTTTTGACGTGATTGCCGGTAATGGGCCTTGTAATAAAGACCGCATGGCAGCCCGGGTCAATGCCTGGAAAGACGGAGCATGGTTTCGCGAAGGCCTGGCGGCTCATGCGAAAAAATTGCCCTTGCGTAAACAGGCTGTCTAAAACAGTCATGGGCAAAGCCCGCTTTGCAAAGCGGGGCAAGTTTGGATATTTAGTCACAATCAATTAAATAAGGAGGACATCTCATGTCTCAAGAATGGCCTTTATGGGAAATTTTTATTCGTGGTCAACATGGGTTAAGTCACCGTCATGTAGGCAGCCTGCATGCACCTGATGCAGAAATGGCAATTAATAATGCGCGTGATGTGTATACCCGTCGTAATGAAGGGGTTAGTATTTGGGCGGTCAAGTCTGAAGAGGTGGTGGCCAGTGCACCCTCCAAACGAGGCCCCTTGTTTGAACCTTCAAACGCCAAGGTTTATCGGCATCCCACATTTTTTAAAATTCCCAAGGAAGTGGGGAGTATGTAATGAAAACAGCGCATTCAGATACGTCAACGGCCTTGCAGCAAATGTTATTGCGAATGGGCGATAGCACCTTGGTGCTGGGACACCGCATTTCAGAATGGTGCGGTCATGCACCGGTGCTGGAAGAAGATATTGCCATGGCCAACATTGCCCTTGATTTCATTGGGCAAACCCAGTTTTGGCTGGCGCTGGCGGCAGAGCTTGAAGCAGAAGGAAAAACCGCCGATCAGCTGGCCTATTTACGGGATTGTGCGCAATTTCGTAATTTGCTCCTGGCAGAGCAGCCGAATGGTGATTATGCCCATACCATCGTCAGGCAGTTTTTATTTGATGCCTGGCATTTTCTGCAATTACAGGCCTTAACGCAGTCTACCAATGCCAGCGTTGCCGAAATTGCCGCCAAAGCGATCAAAGAGGTAAGTTATCATCTTGAGCGCAGTAGTGATTTACTGGTTCGCCTGGGTGATGGCACGCCCGAAAGTCATACCCGCATGCAGTCAGCGCTTGATAATTTGTGGGCCTATACCGGAGAAATGTTTGTGGGCGACGAGCATGACATTGCGCTGGCTAATGCAGGTGTTGCACCCTTGCCGGAAAGTTTGCGTGATGACTGGCTGGCATGTGTGCAGGAAGTCATGGAACAGGCCACCCTTACGTTACCGGATAATCCTTTCATGCATAAAGGGGGTAAACAGGGACGACACACCGAGTATTTGGGACACCTTCTGGCGCAAATGCAATTTTTACAGCGCGCCTATCCTGGCTGTGCGTGGTGATGTCCATGAACACTTTATCCCGACCAGAGCTGGATCAGGTCTGGCAATGGCTGGATGCCGTGCCAGACCCTGAGATTCCGGTTATTTCATTGGTAGACCTGGGTATTATCCGCAAGTTGTATTACGAGGGCGAAACGCTGGTAGTGCTGGTTACGCCCACTTATTCAGGCTGTCCGGCCACGTCAGTCATTAATGCGGATATTGAAGCGGCATTGCGTGCCCATGGCATCGAAAAGCTGCGGCTGGAACGCCAGCTGTCACCTCCCTGGAGTACCGACTGGATTAGTGAGCAGGGGCGGAAAAAGTTGCGGGACTATGGTATTGCACCACCTGTTACCGAGGAAAGTCCGGGTGCAGGTACACGTATCTGGTTACGGACAGAAAATAACCTAACGGTTGCCTGCCCGCGCTGTGGCTCCACTAACACAACAAAAGTCAGTCAGTTTGGTTCAACACCTTGTAAAGCCAATTATCGCTGTCAGGATTGTTTGGAACCATTTGATTATTTTAAATGTATTTAATCACCATCGGAGGAGCTCATGACACGCTTTCACCCTTTGCAAGTTCTGGATGTGCATCACGACACGCGTGATGCGGTTGTAGTGACATTAAAACCGCGTCAGGAAGATGACGCATTGTTCAAGTTTATTCCCGGCCAGTATCTGACTTTCCGTCACGGTGTGGATGGTGATGAGCTGCGTCGTTCATACTCTATCTGCTCGGCCCCTGATGAGGGTGTTCTACGGGTAGGCATCAAACGGGTGGATGGCGGTGCTTTTTCTACCTGGGCCAATGAAAACCTAAGTGCCGGTACCGTACTGGAAGCGATGGCACCCATGGGCAGTTTTCATATACCGCTTGCCTCTGAAAACAAGCGGCATTATTTGGGATTTGCCGGTGGCAGTGGTATTACTCCATTATTGTCCATCATCAAAAGCACCTTGGCCCAAGAGCCACTAAGCAGTTTTACATTGGTCTATGCCAATCGCCAGGTGGGCTCTATTATGTTCCGTGAAGAGCTTGAAGACCTGAAAAACGAGTATATGGGGCGTTTTTCCATCGTTCATTTTCTTGAAAGTGAAGGGCAGGAAAACGAGGTTTTTTCAGGCCGCCTCAACAGCGAAAAATGTAAGGCGTTATTTAGTAGCTGGATAAATCTTGAGCGTGTCCATACTGCTTTTATCTGTGGGCCCGAAGCCATGATGCTAACCATTGCCGATGCCCTGAAAGATCATGGGTTAGCTAAAGAAAATATCAAGTTTGAACTTTTTGCTTCGTCCCAGCCCGGCCGCTTAAGCCGTCCTGTTGTGAAATCGGCAAGTCGCGGTACCGCTAACCAATGTGTGGCAACCGTCACGCTGGATGGTGTAGTTCATAATTTTGATTTCCCCAAAGAGGGACAGAGTTTGCTGGATGCCGCGCTGGAAAACAGGATGGATGCGCCTTATGCCTGTAAAGCGGGGATTTGTTCAACTTGTAAAGCCAAGGTACTGGAAGGCGAGGTTGAAATGGCTGTTAACCATGCATTGGAAGATTACGAAGTAGAGCAGGGTTATGTGCTGACATGCCAGTGTTACCCCCAAAGTGACCGGATAACAGTCAGTTATGACGAATAAGGAGAAGCATGATGTTTGATAACATGAAAGTTGAAGAGTATCTGGCCCAGGGGGGCGTTTTCAGTTCTCCTGAAAATGCACCGGCCCGTTACCGTGCCGAACTGATGCGCATGATGTTTGTGTTTGTGGATAGCGAATTGGCTGCTTCGGCTGGTTTTGCCTCATCCATTAATTTTGCACCGGATATTAAAGCACGCATTGCGGCCAGTCGTATTACACTGGAAAAAGCCGATCATGCCCAGCGGGTATTACGGATTTTAAGTGGATTTGGTACTGATGCCGAGCGCTATGAAAAACAGCATGAGTGGGCATTCCGCTTACCCAGGGAAAATGATTTGCCTAAAGAGCGGCAGGCTGCGGATATGCGTTTGCCCGTGTTTTATTTCCCGCTGCTTAACTGGATGGATGCCGTTGTCATGACGGTGTTACAGGGCCTGGCAGCCGAAGTCCAGCTTGAAGAGTTGAGTCGTGTTTCGTATGATCCATTGGCGGTGGTTTTTCGCGTGATCGCGCCACGCGAGCATGAGCACACCAAGTTGTCACAGGAGGGTTTGGCATTATTGGTTAAAACCGGAGAGCATCAACAGTCATTGCAGCAAAGCGTGGATTATTGGTATCCACGAATTGCGGTTGGATTCGGTCAGCAGAATGCAGAGCGATATGACATGTTGCGCAAATTGGGGCTGCGTCATGAAAGTAATGAAAGCCAATTGCAACGTTGGGCGTCATTGGTAAAAAACCAGTTACAGGCACTGGGATTGCGTGCCCAGTAATATAAAAAATGATGTCTTGATTATGATTGCCAGTTATTGGGAGTATTGATTTAATGGCTCAGATTTTTTCTTTTGACGGCGTGATTCCCGTTGTTGATCCTTCTGCTTATGTCCATCCTGCCGCCACTTTGATTGGTGATGTGTTGATTGGTCCGGCCTGTTACGTGGGGCCGGGTGCCGTATTACGCGGTGATTTTGGCCGTATTCAGTTGCTGGCAGGGGCAAACTTTCAGGACAACTGCGTGGCGCACAGTTTTCCTGATGCTGAAGTGATTGTGGAAGAAGAAGGCCATATTGGTCATGGCACGATATTGCATGGTTGCCGGGTAGGTAAAAATGCAATGGTGGGCATGAATTCCGTGATCATGGACAGGGTGGTTATTGGTGAAAATGCGATTATTGGCGCCATGTCTTTTTTAAAGGCTTCCATGGAAATCCCGGCCGGCCATCTGGCTCTGGGATTTCCTGCCAGTGTTGTGCGGGCACTAAAGCCCGAAGAAATAGCCTGGAAACGTGAAGGCACTTTGATTTATCAGCGGCTTGCCCTGGAATCCAGGCAAAGCACGAAACAAGTGGCAGAGCCGTTAACCCAGCCGGAAGCCAACCGGAAGCGGGTTCGGGCACCCGCGTATGATCCCTTGTTTATTGCTCGTTTGAAGCAGGATGCGGGTTTGCCTTGATATGTGCTGATGCGTCAGTACAAGACGGTTAGTTTCGCTGGCTGGAAGAATGACGCCCCTTGGAGCACATTGTTTCAGCCATTTCAGGATCGCAGTCCGGGTCAGCCAGGTGAGAATAAATTGTTTAAATAAGTTTCTTGTGTTCATGTAAATACCATAATGTGGTAAAACTAATGGTATCAGAGCCATGCAATGGCGATATGGGATCGTGCGCAACTTCGCTCCCGATTTTCGCATCATCCAGACTCATGCGTACACTACCGTCTGGATTAACAAGCACAAATAGAGTGCGTTTTCCTCTTTATAGCGATATTGCATTTCAACAGATGACAGAAACGAAATGATATCTGCATGCAGGTTTAGACTCTTGCTATCGCTATTAATAACTCCCTTAAACTCAATCGTTTTCCTGCGCGAACGCATCAAGGAACCTATGAAGTATTCACGGCAATTTCAGGCCAGCTTTTTTCACCCCCGCTACTGGCTGACCTGGTTTGGGTTGGGCGTGCTTTTTCTGCTTGTTCAGCTGCCTTATCCAATATTGAATCGCCTGGGAATATGGATGGGGCGCATTTCCATGCACTTTCTGAAGCGCCGTGTCGCTATCACGCGACGCAATCTGGAGTTGTGTTTTCCTGAAATGGATGAAGCCGTGCGAGAGCGTAAAGTGCAGGCCAATTTTGAATCGCTGGGCATGGGCTTGTTTGAAACCGGTATGGCCTGGTTCTGGTCTGACAGGCGGGTGAAGCGCTGGTTCGATGTTTCAGGGTTGAATCATCTGAAGCTGGCGCAGCAGGATGGTCGCGGTGCGCTTATGATTGGCGTGCATTTGATGTCGCTTGAACTGGGTGGTCGTGCCATGGGGCTGTGTCAGCCGATGATGGCCACCTATCGGCCACACAATAACAAAGCGATGGAATGGGTGCAGACCAAAGGCCGCTTGCGGTCCAACAAGGCGATGCTTGACCGCAAGGATTTACGTGGCATGGTTCATGCCCTCAAACAGGGAGAAGCGCTCTGGCTGGCGCCTGACCAGGATTACGGTCGTAGTGGCAGTGTTTTTGTGCCGCTGTTCGCGGTCAATGAGGCAGCGACGACCTGTGCCCCGTATATGCTGGCGCGGATGGCCAAACCGGCATTACTGCCCGTGGTGCTGGTGCGTCGAGATAATGGCAGTGGTTATGACTTGCTGATTCAACCCGAACTGAAAAATTTTCCCATTGAAGATAAAATTGCCGCTGCCACGTATATGAACAAGGTCGTGGAAAAGGAAATCATGCGTGCCTCTGATCAATACATGTGGCTGCATCGCCGCTTCAAAACGCGACCGGTAGGGGTGGCATCACTTTACTGATAGGTGGAATGGAGCGGTATGGCAGTTCATCCAGGATGGCAATGACTTACTTGCGATGTCTGTCACATTAGCTGGATACTGGATTAGGCAATGCGATTAAATCAAAAATAACTTTTCGCTGATTAAAATAATGAACTAAAACGGTTCTGCTTTACGTTGACAGCCAGAAAAACCATCCCATAATCACCGCATGAGTTACGGTGAATATATCAGGCGATCTCCGCCTTGGCCGCGGTGGCACTATTACCTTGATGCTTTAGCAGAATCCATAACAGGCAGCTAGTGATATTACAGAACTGTTTGCGCACGGTGTTTTGTAAAAATCACCGGTAGGTGACCGTAGTACAAGCTATGAATTGCCAGGCCCAATACTTGACCAAGTTCCAGCTAGGTGATGGTGAGACGGCAAACGCCTGCTTGTTTGCAAGTATTTTCTGTGTACGGTCAAGCGCTTTAAAATTCTCATAACACAAGTTGGCTTGAAATATAGTCAGTGAGTGAAAGTAATCTGGGAACCAGCTCATCTTCAAGCAGACGGGGAGTAATAATAAATGATGGGCCACTTATTGACAATACCACCAGATCAGTGCCATCGGGCCACTGAATGGGGGCCGAAACGGCATTGACATCTTTTTTCCATTCACCAAAAGAACGGCAGTATTTATTCCTATTAAAAAAATCCAGTTCCGCATTTAAAGCAGCCAGAATATCTGCCTGAACTTGTTGGGGCTGCTCTGACTGGATTTGCGTAATTAAATATTCGCGTTCCAGTTTTGGCAGGCTTGCAAGGAAAGCTCTGCCAATTGAGGTTGTTATCATGGGCATGTGCACGCCACGTCCCATTTTTAGTGTCAAATTTGCATCACTGGAGCAGGCTTCAATGTAAAGCATTGAAAGACGATCTCGGATTGCCAGGGAAATGAGTGCATCCGTGGCTTCTGCTAAAGCTTGCATATGTGGACGTGCAATGTCAATGACACGCAGATTTGACAAAGCCGCATATCCTAGAGCAAGAACAGACGGACCTATTCGGTACTGTCTTCTTTTTTGGTCGTGTCGTAAATAGCCTAACTCTACCAAGGTCTTGGTTAATCTGGAAACGGTCGATTTTGGTAAACCAGTATAGCTTGCAAGCTGACTATTTGAAAGCGCAGGTTCGCGCGCGGAAAAACACCTGAGAATTTCCAAGCCTTTGGCAAGAGAAGTTGCACTATTTGGTAGTAAATTTGATTCATGTTCCATTATACGGAATATTCTAGCTTTAAACTCTGATAAATGGAATGAATTTTTTTGATTAACATATATACTACTTTCAACATAGCAATTTTAAAACAGTTAAAAATATGGAGGGGTTTGGAAATTTTTCTTAATTAAAAAGAGCTGTTGTAAATTAATTCATAATAGTTAACTCATAGAATAAACGGAGACAAGATGAAAACTCAATCTAGAAATATTAAAGCAGGTTTGTTGATCGCATTATCGGCGACCGCATTTTCAATGCCGGTAGCAGCCCAGATTAAAATTGGAGTCATTAATAGTTTGTCGGGCAATTTTGCGGCTTTTGGTGAACGTTACAATGCAGGCTTACAATTTGCTTTGGAAGAAATCAACGCAAATGGTGGTATTAATGGCGAAAAGCTGGAAATTATCTCCCAGGATGATAGATCTGATGCACAAAGTGCCCTGTCCGCACTTGAGTCATTAAACAAGCAGAACGTGCCACTGGTTATCGGATCTTATGCCTCCGGCATTACAGGACCCATGTCTAAAGTAGCAACCCGCCAGAAAATTCCATTAATTGTTCTTGGTAGTGCAGACAATTCTATTACCAAGCCAGGCTCACCTTGGGTATTTCGTGCCAAACATAATTCCAGTATTGTAGCGAAGGCTTACCTGGACTATTTCGATAATTTACGCGATAAACACGGTCTGAAAAAAATTGCCATTATGCATGGTAACGGTGCATGGCCAACCTCTGTGAGTGAAGAAGGGGAAAAACTTGCCAAGGAACGTGGTTATGAAGTCATCGGGAGGCAGGCTTACGATCAAGGTACAACCGATTTCAGGCCCATCCTTAATAAGTTCCGTTCAGGCAATCCTGATATTCTGTTGACCAGTTCTTATGCTGATGATGGTATTGCAATTGCCCGTCAATTGAAGGAGGTTGGTCTGGCCACCAAGGTGGTGGCTATTGATACTGCCTCTTCAATGAGCAGTTATATAGATCAGGTCGGAAAACAGTCTGAGAATATCGTTTCTGCTGTTAGCTGGAGTCCTGACGTGAAATACGAGGGTAACCCTGAGTTCTATAAAGCTATAAAAGAAAAAATTAAAGGTGAACCTTCTTTCTATGAGGCAGAAGGTTATCTGGCTTTGAAAGTAGCTGCAGATGCCTTAAAACGGGCCAAGTCCACTGATCGTGAAGCGGTCCGTGAAGCATTGGCAAATACCGATTTGAAAACACCCGTGACCAATGTTGTCTTCAAAAACTACGATGGTTTCCAGGGACAAAATCCTATCAAGAGTGTCATTGTTCAAATTCAGGATGGTAAACATGTAACTGTTTTCCCAACTGAACTTGCTTCTAAGGAAGCAAGGGTTTCCAACGAATAATCCTCAGTAATATTTCCTGTTTCAGAAGTTAAAACCATCCTGCACGCCAATTCTTTGGCATGCAGGTGGATGAGTATTGACTGTTGAATCGTATTGAAAATGAGTTTTTAAGGTTGTGGTCTGCTTATGTTTGATTTAATTTCTTTTTTGCAGAATTTATCCAACGGTCTTTTAATCGGTGCTGTTTATGCGCTGATTGGTGTCGGTTTGACACTGGTTTTTGGCGTAATGAGAACGATTAATTTTGCACATGGTGATTTTGTTGTGCTGGGGATGTATTTTGCAGTTGTTTTAAATAGTATTTTTGGTATTGATCCATACCTGACCTTGATTTTTGCCATACCACTGGGGTTTATTGTTGGTGCCTTTATCCAGAAGTTTATTCTGGCCAAAGTAATTGATGCCCAACCTGAAACCATGATGCTGGCAACACTTGGGGTTTCACTGGTTATTGCGAATCTGTTGCTATTGATTTTTGGTGGTGAGCCTAAGTCCGTCAATGTTTCTTATGCTTCCAGCACTTTTTCATTGGGTGAGGTAAGAATTTCAATTGTTCTTCTGCTTGCAGGGATTGCAACATGTTTTGTTATTGCCGCTTTATATTTTTTACTGAATAAAACGGAGATTGGCAGAGCAATCCGTGCAACTTCAGAGAACCGTTTGGGTGCAGAGCTAGTTGGCATAAACACTAAAAAAATACAGGCAATTGTTTTTGGTCTTGGTATGGCCTTGGCAGTTACTGCAGGTGTCGCTTTAATTCCTTTGCTTTTTGCTTCACCAGTTACAACGGGTGCTTTATTTACACTTAAAGCTTTTGTGGTTACTGTACTGGGAGGACTTGGCAATATTGGTGCCGCGATTGCGGGCGGTCTTATTTTGGGTATTGTAGAAATTATGGGTGCTTCATATATGGACTCCGCTTATCGGGATGCTTATGGGCTCGTTGTCTTTCTGATTGTGCTTTTAGTCAAACCGGAAGGTCTTTTTGGTAAAACGGTGAAACGGGTATGAAGAAACATTTCATTTTTTTAATTGGCGTTTTATTGATTGCCGGGCTTTTTCCGGTGATCTCCTCTTCTTATATAACGGTTGGTATTTCAGTTTTGCTTTTTACCGGCTGGGCCAGTTCCTGGAACTTGTTGGGCGGATGGGCAGGTCAATTAAGTTTGGGACATGCCAGCTTTGTTGGATTAGGTGCTTATTTTGTAGCACTGGGTGCTTCTGAGTTTCAATTGGCTCCATGGTGGTCAATTATGCTTGGGATGTTGTTTGCAGCAATTCTTGCCTTTATTTGGGGAAGGATTACTTTTAGTTTGAGTGGGCCTTACTTTTCCCTTTCAACTATTGCCGTAGCAGAAATTTTAAGGCTGGTTGCGATTAACGAAGGTTGGTTAACAGGTGGTGCAACTGGGGTGTTTATTGATACTTTACCAGAGCCTTTTGGTTTGGATCTGTTTGATAAGGTGTCCCAATACTATATGGCGTTGTTTTATGCTGCCCTAACAATAGCAATTACGATTTTTGTCTCTGGCAGAAAATTTGGTTTTCAGTTAAGGGCAGTCCGGGATAACGAAGAAGCAGCGATGGCTGCAGGCATAAATCCAACCGTTGTTAAATTAAAAGCGTTTGTGCTTTCCGGTGTATTGACTGCATTGGGAGGTGGAATATACGGCATTTACCTGTCGTTTATTGAGCCACATATTATTTTTAACTTATTGCTTTCAATCCAGATTGCACTGACCGTGATTATTGGTGGGCGGGGAACAATATGGGGGCCGGCAGTTGGCGCATTCCTTTTGGTTGTCTCAGGTGAAATATTCCGGACAACATTCGCACAGGCCAATTTGTTACTTTATGGAGCATTGATTCTCGTTGTTATCCTGATGATGCCCAGAGGTATTGTAGGTGAATATGTGCAAAGAGTTATCAGGAGGAAATATGCCAGTCGTACTTAATGCAGAGAACATAACCGTAAAATTTGGTGGTCTGGTTGCTGTCAATAATGTGTCCCTGTCACTTGAAAAAGGAAAAATTCTTGGTCTGATCGGGCCAAATGGAGCTGGCAAGTCAACGTTGTTCAATGCTATTACGGGTTTTGCTCCGGTTATTTCTGGGAAAGTATTTTTTCTCGATAAAGATGTTACAAAACTGCCTCCTTATATTCGCACAAGATATGGCATGGGCCGGACATTTCAAACAGAGCGTCCTTATGAAGATTTAACTGTGTTGGAAAATGTATTAGTCGCTGCTTTTTTGAAAAACAATAAAAGGAAAGATGCAGAAAAAATTGCGTTATCGGCTTTGGAAAAAGTTGGTTTGCTGGATAGGGCACATCAATTGTCATCTGACCTTAATCTAGCCAGATTAAGGCGTCTTGAATTGGCAAAAGCGCTGGCGCTTGAGCCTGAGATTTTGTTTCTTGATGAAATTATGGCTGGATTAAATCCGCCGGCATTAAAGGAAATGATTGCCTTGTTAAGGGAGTTGACGGCAACAGGGATTTCCATTGTCATGGTTGAGCATATTATGGAAGCCATTATTCAATTGGCTGATCATGTCATTGTGCTGGCAAGCGGTAATAAAATTGCAGAGGGTTTGGCAATCGACGTGATTAATGATGAAAACGTCATAGAGGCTTATCTGGGGACTGACTAATGAATAATGATGTTGTATTGAAAGTGGACTCAGTTGATCTTGGTTATGGAACATTACAGGTTGTATTTAATGCTTCTATAGAGGTTAAAAAGGGAGAGCTGGTTGGGCTGGTTGGGGGAAATGGAAGCGGAAAGTCAACAATATTGAGGGCTGTTTCCGGGATGATTAAACCCATGCGTGGACAGATTCTGTTCAAAGGAGAGTCCATTTCTGGTTTGGAACCGCACCAAATGGCTGAGCGGGGTCTTGCTCATGTACCGATGGGGCGACAGTTGTTTCCCAACCTTTCTGTTAAAGATAATATTTTATTAGGGGCGTATTTACCCAGATTACGAGCCAATCGAGAGAAAAACCTGGATAAAGTTTTTTCTTTATTTCCTGATCTGGAAAAATTTGCAAATTCTTATGCAGGCTCTTTGTCTGGCGGACAGCAACAAATGGTGGCTATTGGACGAGCCTTAATGCTCGAGCCTGATTTGCTGATTTTGGATGAGCCCAGTCTTGGCTTGTCGCCGTTATATGTGAAACAGGTGATGCATGCCATTCGTCAAATTGCCGATTTGGGATTTCCGGTTTTACTTGTAGAACAGAATATCAAACAGGTTTTGCAATTTAGCCATCGAGCGTATGTGCTGGAAAATGGCAAACTGGTTCTTGAGGGGCCATCAGATCAATTACAGGGGCACCCTATGATTAAAAAAGCTTATTTGGGTTTATAGATCTAATTAAAAACAATCGTTATTCAAAATATTAAGCATAAAGGAGGTAACAATGGCAACTCTACCCGTTGACCCATTATTGGATGGTGGTATTGAAGTGTTTGGGAAAGACTTCAGGTCAGGAAAAATAACGTCGGTGCAGTTAACGGAAATTTATCTGGAAAGAATAAAAAAACTGGATGAAAAATTAGGTGCGTTTGAGTTCGTTGATACTGAAAAGGCACTGGCAACGGCTCGTGCCATGGATTTGTTGAGGCAATCAGGAACCGATCTAGGTCCATTGATGGGCCTCCCGATTGCCATTAAAGATGTATTTACCATAGCGGGGATGCCACCCCCTAAAGTTGGAACCAATATTAATTTCCCTGATATTCTAGGGGATGCAGAAGGGCCTTTTATTCAAGCCTTGCGAAAAGCAGGTTGTGTATTCCTGGGGAAAACAAAAACCGTTGAATTTTGCTTGGGGATAACAGGGGATTCAGCCCCTCGGGGAACACCATGGAATCCGGCTGACCCGGAAAGTCACCGCTTGCCAGGCGGATCAAGTTCTGGCTCTGGAGTGGCTACTGCAGCAGGTTTGTGTGCATTTGCCATTGGTTCTGATTCGGGTGGATCGGTACGGGTACCCGCTGCATTTAACGGCGTATTCGGGCTTAAAACCACCTTCGGGTTCTGGCCAGTTGACGGTGCATTTCCACTTGATCCCAGAGTGGATTCTATCGGATTGCTTACTAAATCAGCTCAGGATGCGCTAGTGATTTTCCGTGCCATTTCTTCTATTTTGTTTGGTTATAAATTCCAGCCTTCATCTTCTGGCATTCGAGTAGATAGATTACGGCTGGGGATCCCTGAAAACCATTTCCAGGATAATGTGAATCCGGAAATTGAGCAGGCATTCAAAACGACTAACCAGTGGCTGCAAGAGGCAGGTAGTATACTGGAGTCAATCGTGGTGCCAGAGGCTCCAGAGCGGGCAGATTATTTTCCTGTTTCCATGCCAGCAGCATTGTTATCCGTTTTGGGCAAAGATAATTTTCTGGAACAAAAAAATATCATGGATCCGGTCATTGCCAAACGGATTGAGTCTGGCTTGGAAGCAAAAACTTATGATTTTCTGGCGCTGGAAGATAAAAGAACCAGAAGCAGGATGGCTGTGGAGAATAGATTTATTGGATTTGATGCGTGGGTCAGCCCCACAACAGCAGATTACCCGCCCTTGCTTTCTGAGCTTGCCAATCCCGACAATGCATTTAAGCTGGCACTTGGAATGACGCAAAACACGCAGCCAGCCAATTACCTGGGTTTATGTGCTGTTTCCATTCCTTTGCAGACAGAAGGTTTGCCTATTGGATATCAATTAATGGGTGCACCGGGCAATGATTTGAAATTGCTTGAAATTGCCGTGGAAATTGAGAAGATGCTCAGGAAAAAATCACTTATAGCAAACAAACAATGAACTAATCAATACTATTAAGTGAGTAAAAGGCAAGCATTCATTTTTTGCTGATGAATGCTTGCTTGATTAAAGTTATCTTTAACGTTGTCCGTCTTCACCAATCACGTTTTCAATCAATAACCCCCCCAGCCTTGAGTGTAGACGCGGCCCAGTGGCCATGCCCAGAGCAAATAGCAGCTCGTCGGGTTTTGGTGAGTCAACGGCACCAACTTCTATCGAGTTGAAATGGCTCCTGACATAGGAGGCGTGGATATAATGAAGTGGCATTATCAGCCGGAATCCGGCACTTGCCGTTACTTGGGAAGCTGGCACCATGGCTTTGGGGTTGCCCAGTACTTCACGCATGGCCCAGCCTCCGGCTTCGTGCCATACTGCACCATGTTCCGCTTCTCCATTCAAGCCAACAATGGCTGCCTTGCCATAAGATTCAACCTTGTCTTTGCCTAATGTATTTACCAGTCTAGTGGCTAAATCAAAACCGACATCGCGAAGCGCTTTCATGAAATCGATCAGGTTTTCTTCGTAACGACCGGCAAATGGATTTTTTACGATAGCAAATGCCACAGCACATTTTAAAGGTTCTTGTGCAGGCGGCCCCCCATCGTGATAGATGTCTTCAATGGTTAAAACGGTTTTTCTGATTTCTATTGCCATCGTCTGATTCCTTGTCGTTGTAAATTTTCCTGAGCATTGAGTCAGGCTTGATATTCATTTTGAAGATGATGATAAATTTCCAGATTATCCGCATCAGGCGGAAAATTCTTGGTGGCTTCCTGCCAGGTATGGAAACAGAGATTCAATAATGAAGGGGTGAAATCAAGTTTCTCTGTCAGGCCATATGAAATACCCAAATCTTTAGCCATCAGGTGTAAACCAAATCCACCTTTGAAATCGCCATTTTTCAGCATATGCTGCTTGATCTTTGTTTCTGATGCAACATTCCTGCCACTTGAGGCATTAAGAATATCGGTGAATTTTTCCAGATCCAGTTCCAGTTTTTTTGCCATTAACAGGGCTTCGGACACGGCGAACAGGCCTGCTGCATAGACATAATTGTTCAATGCTTTCATGCCATGTGCTGAACCGGTTTTACCTGTGGGGATAATGACTGAACCCATTGTCTTGAGTATCGGATTTACTTTTTCTATGGCTGAAGCATCTCCACCTACCATGATGGATAACGTTCCATTTATCGCTTTTTGAACACTGCCTGAAACAGGGGCATCAAGCAGGGTAATACCACTTTTTTTTAATTCTTCATCAAGATTGAGGGTGTCCAGTGGAGAGCTTGAGGACATATCAATAACAATTGCATCTTTACTTAATCCGTTCAGTGCGCCAGCGGTGCTATGGGTCCCCAGAATGCAATCACGTACAATTCTTCCGTTAGGCAGCATCAATATAAGAACATCAATATCTTTCAGTTCTTCTATGGAATCCAGAAGTGTTAATGAGTTTGCTTCATTGTTTTTCTGGATGTCTTCTATGGTTTTTTGGGCATTATCAAATGCGTGTACTTCAAATTGCTTTGACAGGTTTTTAACCATGGGTTGTCCCATCGTGCCAAGTCCAACAAATCCTATTTTCATTATTCCTTCCTGTGTTGTTTGTCGTACAGTTGCTTTAAAATAGCCAGTCTATAAGAAAATTGCTTATACCCTGTATATCAATATCATCACAGGCCATAACCGTGAGTTAATAGGAAAAGAGAAAAACATGAAGTTCAAGCTGCGTCAAATGGAGATTTTTCGGGCGGTGATGATTACAGGTTCGATTAGTGGTGCGGCACGAATGTTATTTATTTCTCAACCCGCGGTCAGTAAATTATTGGCACATACAGAAACCAATCTGCGTCTTAAACTATTCCACAGGAGCAAGGGGAAACTTATTCCCACGCCAGAGGCTCATAATCTGTTTGATGAAGTCAATCTGGTTTATGAAGCCGCATTGAAAGTAGACGCTTTTGCGGAAAACCTGTCTGCAAATCCCTCGGGGAAAATTAATATTTGCTGCAGCCCCAGTCTTGGTCTGAATATTATTCCATCTGTTTTACAGCTGTTTTCTGAAAAGTATCCCCATACCAGAATTCACTTTCACACAACCCTGATTAAGGATATGCCACTTGAGTTGTTAAGCAGGAAATCGGATATTGCCATATCTGTACTGCCAGTAGAGCACCCAAATCTGAATGTGGAAACCCTGATGACAGGCAAGATGGTATGTGCTGTACCCATTACTCATCCTTTTTGCGATAAACCTTCTATTTCATTGAAAGATCTGGAAGATCAGAAACTGATCCTGTATTCCAGACAGATTCCGTTTGGGCAGATATTAAACATCGCAGCAGAAAAACAGGGGGTTGCTTTATCGCCAATTATAGATGTTCCGCGTGCGGAGCTTGCCTGTTCACTGGTGTCAAAAGGGCTGGGTATTGCCATTGTTGATCAGTTTTCCGTAAGTAACAATCTGTGGGCAAATCTGGTAGTTAAACCATTGGTGGAAGATATTTCCATAAAAATCAGCATTATTGAGTCCAAGTTTGACAATCCAAGTATAGAGATTAAAAATTTCAAATCAATATTAAGAAAACATGTTAAAAACAGTTTTTGAAAGGATGACAGACAATATCATTTAGTTATAGGTTCAGTTCATTTGGAATAGGACATTACAGCCATTTGTTTCTATCATAAGTATGACTATAAAAGGAGACAAATGTGATTGAACAGATATTGAAAAAATCCCTGAAGGCCGTATCGCTGACAACCATTGCTTTTGCATGTATGGGAGGGGCAAATGCCAATACGGCACGTCCAGCAGAATTTCCTGACAAGCCCATTACCATTGTTGTGCCCTTTGGGCCAGGCAGTGGGTCTGATGTTTATGCCAGATACTTTGGTGATAAGCTTTCCAAAAAAATCAATCAACCCGTGATTGTAGAAAATAAACCAGGTGGCGGCGGAGCAGTGGCTGCGTTGGCCGTTTATGCCAAACCTGCTGATGGACTAACCATATTGCTGGGCAGTAATTCTCCGATGGCGGTGAATGTCTCTACTTATAATGAGCTTCGCTACAATCCATTAAAGCAGTTCATTCCCTTATCTGGACTGAGCCGCAGTATGGCGGTTGTAATTGTTCCTAATGACTCATCGATTAAAAATGTAGAAGATTTGGTTAATCGTGGTCAGCAACAACCTATTTTGAATATGGGAACCTATTCCACTGGTTATGAGTTGGGTGTGGCTGGTTTCGTCAAGGAAGCAGGCTTTAACTGGCAAGTTGTTCCTTATAAAGGCTTGTCACAGACAACCAGCGATGTGATTGGTAAACAGCTTGATGTTGCTGTCATTGATACACCGGGAACAACTAAAATTATTGCAGGAGGGCAGGTCAGGGCTGTTGCCGTAACTGGTACTTCGCGTCACCCCGAACTGCCAGATGTTCCAACGTTAAAAGAACAAGGTTTTAAGAATGCCGTGCACTATAGCTGGACTTCGCTTTGGCTAAAGGCCGGTACGCCGCAAAGTACGCAGAAATATCTCTCGGAAAATCTGATAGAAGTTATGAGTGAAGACGCTTCAAAGGAATTTGTTGCAAATAACTCGGGTGAAATTATGCCATTAGCGCCGGAAGAACTGCGGAAATTCCAGGTTGAGGAGATCGAGCGTTTTAAAACAGCAGCTGAACAGACAAACTTTACTAAACTATAAATACTGAATATTTGTAAACGATAGTGCTTACCGTATAAATCCACCTGATTGTAGCGTTGGGTGGATTTATACTTTCCGTGTTGTTATTCATATACATTTGATGTTTGTAAGATCCTTTTATTCATCCATATAATAGGGCTCTTCGGTTACCTATTATTGGCTTTTTTCACTTATGCCTGAAATCAACAAGCAACGCGCACCCCTGGTCCATTTAAGCAACTCCATTGCGGGTTTAAGTGAAGCCGCCTCGCGGGTAGGGCAGTATATTCTGGGCAACCCCGAAAAAGTGGTTCGCCAGACGGTTGCCGAGCTGGCTGGGTTTACCCATAGCGGGCAGGCCAGTGTGGTTCGCTTGTGCCGACAACTGGGGTTTAATGGTTTTAGTGATTTCAAGCTGGCTTTAATGGCAGAACTGGCTGCGACCAACCAACAGTCACTGACAGGCAAGGACAACGACGAAAGCCACAGCAATGCGCTAATGCAACGCTTGCGGTATCTGTCAAGCTAGTTGGAACATAAGTCACGCGGCCTCTAACACTTTTTTGTGTTGAATGATCTCCTGGTGTTTATCGGGATTGAGCCATACTTCCCCAATCGGTTGCCAGTTACGTGTCTGA
>NZ_JAENGP010000018.1 GCF_016595155.1 Advenella mandrilli | reverse complement strand
CTTCGGTACGCTGAAGTCCGAGTTCTTCCATCTGGAGCGCTTCGATAATATCGAACAGCTGGAGGCTGGGATTGAGGAATACATTCACTACTATAATCACAAGCGTATCAAGCTTAACTTAAATGGTTTGAGTCCGGTACAATACCGAACTCAGGTTTTAGAAGCTGCTTAGTTTTTAACTGTCCAACTTTAGGGGGTCAGTTCACTCCTGCGTGGGAATGACGACGCTTACTCCAACGAAAAGAAAGGCATAGACTCAATAATAAAAAATTTACTATAGACAGGACGCTCCCCTTTATCACACAAAAAAATTGCAAACCCGTTATTTTTCATGATTTACCGGTGTTTTTGTTCCATCAGTTTTTGAAAAGTATAGAATTTAGGCTGCTATTAAAAATAGAGTGGGAGTAACTCCAGGTGTCACTGGCAGACAAGCATGAAATGTTCATGCAAATGGCTTTACAACAGGCGCAACTGGCGTATGATTGCGCAGAAGTGCCGGTTGGCGCGGTAGTGGTTAACAGTGAAGGATATATTATTGGCAAGGGCTATAATCGCACCATTACTGATTCCGATCCAACTGCGCATGCAGAAATTGTTGCTTTGCGTCAGGCTGCGGCTCATGAGTGTAATTATCGTTTGCCCGACCTGACAGTCTATGTAACACTTGAGCCTTGCGTTATGTGTATTGGTGCATTAACGCATGCCAGGATCGCCCATGTGGTTTATGGTGCTTCCGATCCAAAAACAGGTGCCTGTGGCAGTGTTTTGTGCATTCAGGCCAACAAAAAAATCAATCATCACACAAAAATAACATCGGGTGTCTTGGAACAGGCATGCGCAGAAAAGCTGCGCCGTTTTTTCAGGGAACGTAGAAAAGGATCAAGATTATGAACGCAAGCGCAGAGCATCACAGCAAGAAAGATAAAACCCAGGAAGAAATTGAGCGTTTAAACGATGTCCAGATCCTGCTGGATGAGGCCGATGACGTACCCGTACCGGTTTCTGTCTATGAAGATCCCATCGGTTTATATTTGCTTTCACCATCGGGTGCTTTGCTGGATTCGGGTAAACTGGCGCTGGCCGAAAAGCGCCTGACTAAAATGGGGTTTCGCGTTACCACCGATAAAGCGGCAGATGCCAGGCACTTGCGTTTTGCCGGTACCGACAAGCAAAGAGCCCAGGCGTTTTCCCGTGCGGCCAAAGACAGCAGCACGGTTGTCATGGCAACCCGTGGCGGATATGGCATTAGCCGGATCCTGCACCAGATTGACTGGAAGCTGCTGGAAAACAACCCCAAGAAATACATTGGTTACAGTGACTTTACCGCTTTCAACCTGGCTTTGCTGGCAAAAACCGGCTTAAGTAGTTATACCGGCCCAGCCGCGGTATCCGATTTCGGCAACAAAAAAATAGATGATCTGACTGCCGAAATTTTTGTGGAAAGCATGCGCGGCGAGCTGGAGATTTTAAGTTTTGAATCACCGGGGTCCGATGCAGTGGATGCCCGGGGAACGCTTTGGGGCGGTAACCTGGCCATGATTGCCTCACTGGTTGGCACACCTTATCTGCCCAAGATCAAAAACGGCATTCTGTTTTTTGAAGATGTCGGCGAGCACCCTTATCGGGTTGAGCGTATGCTAACCCATCTGCTACATGCCGGTATTTTACAAAAACAAAGGGCGATTGTGCTGGGCCATATTACCGACTACAAATTAACCGACAATGACAACGGCTACGATATGCCTCATGTTATCAAGTGGCTGAAAGAGCAGGTAAATGTACCGGTTGTTTATGGCCTGCCTTATGGCCATGGCGATGTCAGGGTAACCCTGCCAATTGGCAAAAAAGTGGGGGTTGCCACTGAAGATGGCATGGCTTATTTGGTGCTTGATGAACATGATCATGTTCATGAACCAGAGGCATGCACGGATGCGTGTGGTGAACCGGGCCATTTCCATGAAGGCGTGCATTTGCATATACATGAAGAGTCCAAGCCCGACAGCAAGAAAAAACCAGGGAAAAAGAAGAAAAAATAATCACATATTCTTCCCGCCATGAATGGTGGGAGCTTTCGCACAAAATAGGCGAATTATTAAAAAAAGGTATTAATTTCAATAATTAAGGCCTTATTTTGTTAAAATAATGCCATACTCAATCTTGAAATGTCTTTTCCCTCAGGAAAAGGCATTTTTCTTTGCAAGCAACTTTTCCATTAAAAAACTATCGTGATCTCTACAGCAAATCTTACCATTCAATTCGGCCCCAAACCCCTGTTCGAAAATGTCAGTGTTAAATTCGGTGGAGGCAACCGTTATGGCCTGATTGGTGCCAATGGTTCCGGTAAATCCACTTTCATGAAAATTATTGGTGGTGACCTGGACGCGAGCTCCGGTAATGTTTCATTGGATCCTGGTGTACGCCTGGGTAAACTGCGTCAAGACCAATTTGCCTACGAAGAAATTCGTGTGCTTGATGTGGTCATGATGGGCCACGTTGAAATGTGGGAGGCCATGAGCCAGCGTGACGCCATTTACGCCAATCTTGAAGCCACCGATGACGATTATATGCATGCTGCCGAGTTGGAGGCTAAATTTGCCGAATACGATGGTTATACGGCCGAGGCCCGTGCCGGTGAATTATTGCTTGGGTTGGAAATACCTGTTGAACAGCATAATTTGCCCATGAAAGAAATTGCACCAGGTTGGAAACTGCGGGTGTTGCTGGCGCAGGCCCTGTTTTCCAACCCCGATGTCCTGCTGCTTGATGAACCCACCAACAACCTGGATATCAATACCATTCGCTGGCTTGAAGGGGTGCTGAACAGTTATCAAAGCACCATGATTATTATCAGTCACGACCGTCACTTCCTGAATCAGGTGTGTACCCATATGGCTGACCTTGATTATCGTGAAATCCGTATTTATCCGGGCAACTATGACGATTATATGCTGGCTTCCACCCAGGCCCGTGAAAGGCTGACCTCTGATAATGCCAAGGCTAAAGAGCGGGTGACAGAGTTGCAGGATTTTGTGCGTCGTTTTGCCGCCAATAAATCCAAGGCACGCCAGGCTACGTCGCGCCTGAAGCAAATTGACCGCATCAAATCTGAAACCGTTGAGGTCAAACCGTCTTCACGCCAGAACCCTTACATCAGGTTCGAACAGGAAAAAGTCCTGCATCGTCTGGCAGTAACGGTAGATAAAGCCAGCAAGGCCTTTGATGCACCGGTTATTAATCACTTTTCAGCCATGATAGAAGCAGGCCAGAAAATTGCCATTATTGGTGCCAACGGCGTGGGAAAAACAACGCTGTTAAGATTGTTTGCCAGTGACTTAAAACCGGACAGTGGTACGGTTAAGTGGTCTGAAAATGCCGATATCGGCTACATGGCCCAAGACGTTTCCGATTACTTCCAGGCCGAAATTAATGTGTTTGACTGGATGGGACAGTATCGCAAACCAGGTGATGAAGACCAGGCTATTCGCTCGGTGTTGGGACGCCTGCTGTTTTCGGCTGATGATATCGTCAAGCAGGTCAAGGTTTTGTCAGGAGGCGAAAAAAACCGCATGACATTTGGCCGTCTCATGCTTGGACGGCATAATGTGCTGTTACTAGACGAACCCACCAACCACCTGGATATGGAGTCCATCGAATCATTGCAGTTTGCCCTTGAAAAATATGCCGGCACATTGATCTTTGTTTCGCATGACAGGGAGTTCGTTTCAGGCTTGGCCGACCGTATTATTGAAATCATGCCTAATGGCGAGATTGTAGATTATCACGGTAATTATGAAGATTATCTGTCTTCGCGCGGTATTGATGGTTAATGAAGACGCTGTCAGCTCCCTTTTCGTTTGAAGAAGAGATTAAAAAAAGCCGGTTTATTGCGCACGCCATGCCGGTCTCTTCTTCAGAGGAAGCGCTAGACTTCTTCGCCCGGCTTCATGAGCCTGAAGCAACCCATAATTGCTGGGCCTTCAAGGTAGGCCAGAACTATCGTTTTAATGACGATGGCGAACCGGGCGGAACGGCCGGGCGACCTATTTTGCAGGCCATAGAAGGCCAGGATCTGACCAATGTCGCCGTATTGCTTATTCGTTATTTTGGCGGTATCAAGCTGGGTACAGGTGGCCTGGTTCGGGCTTATGGCGGTTGCGCGGCAAAATGTCTGCGTGAAGCCCCACAGCATGAAATTATAGAAACAAAAACCGTGATTTGTTCCTGCCTGTTCTCGGAAATGGCGCTGGTCAAGTCACGTATTGCCCAGACTGACGCAAAAATTGGTGATGAAATTTATACCAATACGGGTATTACCATGACATTGGAAATACCTATTGATCAGGTAAAGCCGCTTGAGCAGGTTTTTATTAACCTGACCAAGGGAAAGGGGCAGTGGTATTTTCCTGACGAAATCGGGCAGTCCTGACACCCGTCTGAACGACGGGGCTTTTCGCGCAATCCGGTAAATAAATAATTGCCGTTATTTTGGAAACCAGGCAGGCTGTGTGCCTGCCATCTTCTGATAAAGATAACGCAGGCTTAAGTTCAGGCTTGGTTTTCTTCGTCTGCCTTTGCTTGTGCAATGGCAATTTCCTGATGCACTTTTTCCATGTCAATTTCCTGGATTTTGGTGAGCAATTCATCCAGTTGATTGGGGGGCAGGGCACCTGCCTGGGAAAACATCAGGACTTTTTCACGAAAAACCATCAGGGTGGGAATAGAGCGGATCCTGAGTGCGCCGGCCAGCTCCTGTTCTTCTTCGGTATTGATTTTGGCAAATTCAATATTCGTGAATTTTTCTGCCGCTTTTTCAAAAACGGGTGCAAATTGACGGCAAGGTCCACACCAGGGGGCCCAGAAATCAATAATCAGGATGTTGTCGTCTTTGATGGCATCCTCAAAGGTTGTCTGGGTAAGTTCTTTAATGGCCATGATGCATGTTCCGGAAGTTAAATTTGTATAGTAACTGTAAATGTGGGCTGAAGACGCCAAATTAAAGTTGAATTTTTATATCGATGCCATAGCCAAATTATTAAACCGGCATTGCTTGCAATGCAATGCCGGTTTTGTTTTGTCTCAGGCCCGATAGTTGGTTGGTCAGAATAAAGCGCTAATGCCTGTTAAAACGTTTGTTTATTCCAGAATAAACCGGATAACAAACAGTGCGGCAACAATAATGCTGGCAATATGCAGCTCTTTCATCCTGCCCGTACCCATTTTCATCACGACGTAGCTGATAAACCCAAAAGCAATGCCTTCGGCAATTGAATAGGTAAAGGGCATAATGATGGCGGTCAGGGAGGCTGGAATGGCTTCAGTAACGTCAGACCATTCCACTTCGGTCAGATCCCTAATCATTAAGCCGGCCACATAAAGCAGTGCTGGCGCGGTTGCATAGGCAGGGACAATACTGGCCAGCGGCGCAAAGAAAAGGCAGAGCAGGAACAAAATACCAATGACCAGGGCAGTCATGCCGGTACGGCCGCCTGCCTGTACACCGGCTGCGCTTTCTACAAAGGCGGTGGTGCTGCTGGTACCAATTAAAGAGCCCGCTAAAATGGCGCTGCTATCGGCAAACAGGGCGCGTCCCAGTTTGTTGGGCTTGCCTTCAGGTAGCAAGTTGGCCCGTTTTGCCACGCCAATCAGGGTACCGGTGGCATCAAATACCTCTACCAGCACAAATACCAGAATGACGTTCAGGAAGCCATGATTAAGTACACCGGCAATATCAAGCTGAAGGAAAGTGGGGGCAACACTTGGTGGCATGGAAACAATGCCTGAAATGGGCGGGCTATAACCCAGGATGGCCGATAAAACAGTAATGGCCAGGATCCCGATCAGGATGGCACCCTTGATTTTCATTGCATCCAGAACCGCAATAATAAAGAAGCCCAGAATGGCCAGCAATACCGTGGGTGAGCTTAAATCGCCCTGGGATACCAGGGTGGCATCATTGCCCACCACAATGCCGGCTGATTTAAGGGCAATCAGGGCCAGGAACAGGCCAATGCCCGCCACAATAGCGGCCCTGAGGGACTTGGGAATACCTTCAATGAGCCATTTTCGCAAACCGGAAGCGGAAAGAACCAGGAAAATAACACCGGATACGAAGACGGCGCCAAGCGCCTGTTGCCACGTATAACCCATGGCGCCCACCACCCCGAATGCAAAGAACGCATTCAGTCCCATGCCGGGGGCCATACCGATGGGCCAGTTGGCCAGAAACGCCATGATAAAGCAACCCAGGGCAGCCGCCAGGCAAGTGGCCACAAATACGGCACCTTTGTCCATACCGGTTGTCGCGAGGATTTCCGGGTTGACAAAGATAATATAGGCCATGGTCAGGAAAGTGGTCACGCCGGCCAGAACCTCTGTCCGGGCATCGGTTGAATGTTCCCGTAGCTTAAACAGTGACTCAAGCATGGGTATTACTCCTATTTGATGAAGAACAACGTGTAAAATACGTACTTTAACGTACACGGTGTATCCTTCATCAATAAAAAGGCGCATGGCTGGCGTATTTGTACGCTTGCGTCTTTAATAAGCAACACAACAGCGGCATAATCGTTTTGGCTGGTGCTGCTGGCAGGGTTTTCCGCTCATGTCCCATTTAGCCTGAAATGGCTGTTTTTAATTTGAAATAATGAATATTATCGGTTTTGAAAGTTCCTGTGATGAAACAGGCGTGGCCATTGTCAATACAGAAAAGGGCTTGCTTGCCCATGCCCTGCATAGCCAGATTGCCATGCATCAGGCGTATGGTGGCGTTGTGCCAGAACTGGCCTCGCGTGACCATATCCGGCGTGTGTTGCCGTTAACCCGAGAGGTCCTTGAAAAATCCGGTTTAACCATTAATGATATTAATGCCGTTGCCTATACGGCGGGTCCCGGTCTTGCCGGTGCCTTGTTGGTGGGTGCATCGGTGGCGCAGGCCTTTGCCTGGACCCATAATTTACCGGTCATTCCTATTCATCACCTAGAGGGGCATTTGCTTTCCCCCATGCTGGCTGATGAGGTTCCCGGGTTTCCTTTTGTGGCCTTGCTGGTTTCCGGCGGACATACGCAAATTATGCGGGTGAATGGTGTTGGGCAGTACGAATTGCTGGGTGAAACCCTTGATGACGCTGCCGGAGAGGCTTTCGATAAATCGGCTAAACTCATGGGCTTGCCTTATCCCGGCGGGCCAGCGCTTTCCCGCCTGGCCGAAAAAGGTGATCCTGCCGCTTATGCCTTGCCGCGTCCCATGATGCATAGTCCAGACCTTGATTTCAGCTTTAGTGGCCTGAAAACAGCGGTGCTAACCACGCTACGTAAAATAGAGCAGGGGGGGGCTTTGAGTGAACAGGACAGGGCCAATCTGGCGGCCTCAACGCAACAGGCCATTGTTGATGTATTGGGTCACAAGGTGATCAAGGCCATGAAGCAAGCCAAACTCAAAAGGCTGGTGGTGGCAGGTGGGGTTGGCGCAAACAGTCAATTGCGCAGTTATTTACGTCGTGAAATGGCCAAGCAGGGCGGGCAGGTGTTCTTTCCGCCCCTTGCCCTGTGTACCGACAACGGCGCAATGATTGCGCATGCTGCAGCAGAACGGGTAAAGGCGGGGCTGGTGGATCTTGGTCATCGCGCTTATGCGTTTACGGTAAAGCCCCGCTGGGATCTTGCCGAGGTTTAAGTTTTTTGCCTGTTTTTTTGGCCGAGCCTTGATTCTGTGCCTGCCAGCAGGTTGGCAATGTTTTTTTTGTGCTTGTAAATAAGCAGAAAAGAAATAAGGCATATCACCCAAAAAATTTCAGGCAAGCGGTACCAGGCTATCTGGTGGCCGGCATAGTAGTAAAAGGGCGCAAAAATGGCGGCAATAATGGCAGCCAAAGAAGAGTACCTGAAAAATACCGCAATAATAATCCAGGTGGCTAGGGTGGCCATGGCCAGCCAGGGCTGGATAGCCAGCAAAATACCGATGGCGGTTGCCACGCCTTTGCCGCCTTTGAATTTAAGAAAGACGGAATGCAAGTGCCCCAGGAAAACAGCCAGGGCAACCAGCGCAACACCGGTGACAGTAAGATTAAGGTCGGGTGCAAACTTGATGGCTATGTATACCGCCAGCCACCCCTTGAAGGCATCTCCGAACAGGGTGAGTGCGGCGGCTAGTTTGTTGCCGGTCCTGAGCACATTGGTGGCGCCCGGGTTGCCCGAGCCAAAGGTCCGGGGGTCTTTCAGGCCAAATAATTTGCTGGTAATAATGGCGAAAGGGATCGATCCTGCCAGGTACGCTAAAATAATGGCGATAATACTTGCCAGTATGCTGTTCATCGGGAATCCTTCTTTTAATCAAGAGCAGATTATAAACAGGAAAATTTTTATTTTTAAGCCAACATGGGATATTTTTGGATAATATTTGCAGGATGTAATTCAAACAAGTTCATTCAGGTTATATTGTTTTAAAATGCAATCAGCTAATTATAAAAACAATGAGCAAGTCAACTTTTGTTCCGGGTTCGGGGCTTTCCAACCCATTATTTTTCTAGTTTGGATCTTATGAAGCGAATTTTAGTCTCTAACGATGATGGGTATAACGCAAAAGGCGTTGAATTACTGGCAGAGGCGCTACGATCGTTCGCAGAAGTCATTGTCATTGCGCCAGAAACCAATCATAGCGGTGCTTCCAACTCATTAACGCTAACTCGCCCGTTAACCGTGCGGCAGGCTGCTAATGGTTATTACTATGTTAACGGTACGCCCTCCGATTGTGTGCATATAGCCTTAACGGGCATCCTCAAGCATAAACCCGATCTGGTGGTGTCCGGTATTAACAATGGTGCCAATTTAGGCGAAGATACACTGTATTCAGGTACGGTTGCTGCTGCAACTGAAGGGTATCTGTTTGGTATTCCTTCCATCGCCTTTTCCCTGACAGAACGCAACTGGCCGCATATTGAAGCGGCCGTTGAAATAGCGGCTTATATCGTCAAGCATCAGCTGGAGCAGCCTCGTCAGGCACCCTGTTTGCTTAGCGTGAATATTCCGCCCTTGCCAAGGCACGAGCCCGAAAATATCCGGGTTTCCCGTCTTGGCCGCCGTCATCCCTCCCAGCCGGTTATTGAAGCAACCAATCCCAGCGGAGAAACCATTTACTGGATTGGTCCTACCGGTGAAGTGGCCGATGCGGGCAGTGATACCGATTTTGGCGTTATCAATCAGGGGCATATATCAGTGACCCCCCTGCGACTTGATTTGACGCATTATGATGAGTTAGGCGTTACTCATGAGTGGCTGGAGGGTTTATGCGTAAACCCATAGACGATCTTGTGGTTTATGGTAATAAAAATGTTAAGGATGTTAAAAAAACCTCAGTGGTCAGTCCATCGGCGGTAAATAAAATTAAAATCACCCCTACTAATAGTAATACGCGTATATTATCGGGTGCCCAGTCTTTTTCTTATGGGCAAAGCAGTGTTTCCTGGCAGGGTAAGCCAGGCATGGCGGGTGGTACCACAGGGGGCTCCATGAATCTTGGGTTGAATTCGGATCGCTTGCGACACCAGATGGTTGAGCGCCTGAAGCAAAAAGGTATCACCGATACCCGCGTGTTGGCGGCCATGCTGGTAGTACCCCGGCATATATTTGTTGATCAGGGTTTGGCCAGCAGGGCCTACGAAGATGCTGCTTTACCGATTGGTTTTTCCCAAACCATTTCCCAGCCCTGGATTATTTCCAGAATGCTGTCTATTGTGTGTGAAAACCGAAACCCGCAAAAAGTCCTGGAAATTGGGGCGGGGTGTGGTTACCAGGCTGCGGTCATGGCTCACCTGTTTCCTGTTGTTTACAGTATAGAGCGAATAAAAGGCCTGTATGACATGGCGCGTGAGCATTTAAGAGACTTGCGCCTGGTTTCCAGGGTCAGGTTAATATTCGGCGATGGTATGCTTGGGTTGCCCGCTTATGCGCCTTTTGATGCTATTGTCATTGCGGCAGCCGGCATGGAAATTCCAAGTGTATTGTTACATCAGCTTAGTGTAGGTGGCAGGTTGATTGCCCCTGAAGGCACCAGTAATCAAAGACTGGTTCTTATCGAAAGAACCGGTGAAGCAAGTTGGGACCGCTCCGAACTTGAGGCAGTACGCTTCGTTCCGTTACGGTCAGGTATACAATCTTAGATGGAGAGTTTTTGCCATTAATAGTTAATAGGCAAACTGGATATTATGAATATGCATTCGTTCAGAAGAAAATCATTGTTATTAAGTACTGTATTCATGGCTGCCGTGCTTGCAGGTTGTGGCGGTACCGGAAAAGCACCGGTATCCACCCTTGGTGGTGGCGCGACATCGGCAGGGCAATATGTTGTGCAAAGGGGCGATACACTTTACAGTATTTCACGCAGGCATAATGTGAGTGTTGCCCAGCTAAAATCATTGAATAATATTCCTGATCCCTCCCAGCTTGTGGTGGGGCAACGGTTGAATATTTCATCTTCAGGTGCTGCTGCCAGTTCTGGCACGATTGCCAGGGCCCCCGCAGCCACAAGCGTGTCAACGACTGCGCCCACGGCCAGTGATGCCAGTCTGGTTTCCTGGGCGTGGCCCATCAAGGGCAATGTCATTACCGGCTATTCCAGTTCAACCCGAGGCATAGATATTGCGGGCAATGTGGGTGATCCGGTCTATGCGGCCGCTTCAGGAACCGTTTCCTATGTGGGTAATGGCTTGCGTGGTTTGGGTAATCTTATCCTGATCACTCACGGTAATGGCTTTATTACCGCTTATGCACATAACAGCAAGTTGCTGGTCAAAGATAAGCAAAGGGTGAGCAAAGGAGAAAAAATTGCCGAAGTGGGTCAGTCTGACACGTCTTCCCCACGCTTGCATTTTGAAATCCGTCGCAATGGTCAGCCAGTCAATCCATTGTCATACTTGCCAAAATAAAGTTTGTTTATGCTTCCCACTCTTGTTTTTGACCTTGAAACCATTCCCGATGCACAGGGGCTCCGTAGCTTGAATGGCTGGGATCCTGATATGCCCGATGCTGAAGTCATTGAGCATGCCACGGACATCAGGATAGCGCAAACTGGTTCTGATTTTTTCCCCTTGCACTTGCAAAAAATTGCTGTGATTGGTTGTGTCTTTCGCGACGATAGCGGGTTCAGGGTTAAAACATTAGGAAAGCCAGATGATGATGAAGCTGCACTAATTAACGGTTTTTTCAAAACCATAGAGCGCTATACTCCGCGGCTGGTTAGCTGGAATGGCAACGGGTTTGATTTGCCGGTATTGCATTACAGAAGCCTGATTCATGGGGTGCCGGCTCATCGTTATTGGGATATGGGCGAAGAAGATCGCGACTTTAAATACAATAATTACATTAGTCGCTATCATAATCGGCATATAGATTTAATGGATTTGCTGGCCAAGTATAACGGCAGGGCCAATGCGCCATTAGATCAACTGGCCAAGCTTTGCGGTTTTCCTGGCAAACTGGGTATGGATGGCGGGCAGGTTTGGCCAGCCTGGCAAGAGGGCAAGGCCGATGAGGTACGTGCCTACTGCGAAACCGATGTTGTTAATACATGGCTGGTTTATTGCCGTTTCCGCTTTATCCGCGGAGAAATTGATCAAATTTCCTACGATCGCGAAGTTGAACTGGTTCGGCATACACTTGAAGAAATCAATGCACCGCATTGGCAGGAATATCTGGCTGCCTGGGACAAGTAAGCAAAGAGGTAAGCTGGAAAACAGGCGGCAATTATTTCAAATTTCCGGTTTTTCAGTAATCATTTGAAAATATTACGGCGTAAGTGAAATTGGTTTGAAACGGGTTATGTCTCACAATGGCTTCACGTTATCAATTAAACCCAAGGAGCTACTATTATGGCTAAATCAATTTCATCATTCGTTGTTAAATCTCTTACTGCTGCCACCGCAGCATTGGCAATCGGGTCAACCTTTTCAGTCGCTGTCGCACAGCCCCAAGATGCCGGTTCCCGTCAGGGTATGAGCCAGAAAATGGGTGATGGGTATGGTCAATATCACAAAGGTGAGCGTGGCCAATTTAAACATCATGGCAAACAAATGCGTACCCAGGCCGCTATTGTTATTCCTGGTTTTGGTCCTGCCAGCCAACAGCTGGTTGATGATCTCAAGCTGAACGATGAGCAGAAAGCCAAGCTTCAGGCTGCGCTGGAAAATCAAAAACAGGCACGTGGTGAACCTCGCGAGATGTTCAAGAAAACGTTTGATCTTCGCAAGCAACAAGTCGAATCCGGTAAGCTTGATCCTAAAGCAATGCTGGAAGCACAAAAACAATCGCGTGCCGCCATGCAGGAAAAACGTGATGCACACCAGGCACAATGGCTGGCTTTATGGGACAGTTTTACACCTGAGCAGCAGACAACCGTTGGTAAATACTATCAGGATCGTGCCCAAAAAATGCAAGAGCGCAAAGAGCAACGTGCAAAACGCATGGAAGAGCGCAGAGAAAAACGTGAACAACGCATGGACAACAAGGGTAAACAGGCTCCTGTAGAGCAGGCTGAAGCCAAATCCTGATTGGATTTGAGTCGTTTTTTTACCGCGTAATATCCATCCTCTCTTTTATCCCGGTTTTTAACCGGGATTTTTTTATGATTTTCATGACTTTGGCCATTTGCGCCATGCTTGAATTTACAATAGGTGCTTCGTTTGGATTGGAACAGTCATGTCTGAAGTATTGTCTATAGAATCATTGGATCTTGAGGCACGTGGCATCGCACGTCGTGAAGGAAAAACCATTTTTGTCCAGGGGGCGCTTCCCGCAGAAGTGGTTGAGGCCACCATTATTAGAAAAAAGCCTTCTTATGAAATCGCCCGTACGCAGCGGGTGTTGAAAGAATCAAGTTTGCGGGTCAAACCCCGTTGCCCAAACTTTGGCATGTGTGGCGGCTGTGCCATGCAACACCTTGATACGTCTACCCAGGTAGCGGTCAAACAGCGGGCGCTTGAAGATTGTTTCCTGCATATATCTAAAATTAAAATTCCCCAGATACTGGCTCCCATGCACGGGCCAGACTGGGGCTATCGTTACCGGGCCCGTTTATCAGTCCGTTATGTCAGGAAAAAAGGTGCGGTTCTGGTCGGGTTTAATGAGCGCAAAAGTGGCTATGTGGCTGATATGACCGAATGCCATATTTTGCCAAAGCATGTCTCTGATTTGTTGTTGCCATTGCGTCAATTAATCGGAAACTTAAGTCTACGCGAACGGGTGCCACAAATTGAAGTGGCCGTTGGCGATGATACAACCGTATTAACCATGCGTCATTTGGATCCGTTTACGGAAAATGATCTTGTCTTGTTAGATGAGTTTGCCGCCAGGCATCATATTATCTGGTGGGTTCAATCCAAAGGGCCTGAAACCGTCAAACCCTTGCACGAAAAGGATGTGGGCAAGCTGTCTTACAGCCTGCCGCAATTTGGCTTGCGTATGGCCTATAAGCCTACTGATTTCACTCAGGTTAATCATCAGATTAATCAGGCACTTATTGCCAGGGCGCTTAATTTGCTGGGTGCGCAACCCCAGGACAGGGTCGCTGATTTGTTTTGTGGCCTAGGCAATTTTACCTTGCCACTGGCGACTGTTGCCAAAGAAGTGGTAGGCATTGAAGGCAGTAAAACCCTGACTGATCGGGCGCTTGATGCCGCCAAAGATCATGCGCTGGACGATAAAACCAGCTTTTCAACCCTTAACCTGTTTGAGGTGGATGTTCAATGGCTGCGTGATTTGGGCTATTTTGACCGTATGCTGATTGATCCACCACGGGAAGGGGCGCTTGAGGTTGCCAAGTCACTGGCCCAGCTCACGGCAAGTGAAAGACCCAAACGGATTGTGTATGTTTCCTGTAATCCGGCCACACTGGCGCGTGATGCTGGTGTGCTGGTTGAAAATGGTGCTTACAAGCTGATATCAGCAGGTGTGATTAATATGTTCCCGCATACCGCCCATGTAGAATCCATCGCAGTGTTTGAGTCTTAAGTAATAGACGGTACCGGGTTATTATTTGCTTTAAACTGTTTACAGCTTGGGGCGGTGATAACCCCCTTTAACGCCATCTGGAGAGAGCACAATCTGCCATAGCTGGTTTGAGCGTGCCCGGAATGAACCGGCACAAACCAATAAATAATAACGCCACATGCGATAAAAGCGTTCGGAATACTGATCCTTGAATTCATGCCAGTGTTTTTCGAAATTGGCATGCCAGGCCATTAGTGTTTTATCGTAATCAGCCCCAAAGTTGTGGACATCCTCTATCACGAACAGGGATTCGAGGGAGTCTGAAATCTGGCCAAGTACGGGCACTTCACCATTGGGGAAAATGTATTTGTCAATCCAGGGGTCGGGGTGATGATCGCGGATCTGACCGCCGATCGTGTGCAGCAGGAACAGGCCGTCTTCCTTCAGGTTGCGACGAGCCACTTCGAAATAGGTACGATAGTTTTTGCGTCCAACGTGTTCAAACATGCCCAGGCTGACAATGGCATCATATTGCTCATCCAGGTCGCGGTAGTCTTCCAGGCGAAAAGTAATGGGCAGGCCCTGGCACAATTGCTCGCCATATTCGGTTTGCTCTTTTGAAATAGTTACCCCTGTGCAGGTAACGCCGTAGTTTTCTGCGGCATAGCGCATGAAACCACCCCATCCGCAACCAATATCCAGAACGTGCATGCCGGGTTTTAAATTCAGTTTCTGGCAAACCAGATCCAGTTTTGCCAATTGGGCGTCGTTCAGGTTGTCGGTCTTGTCCCAGTAACCGCACGTGTAAGTCATGTAGGGATCCAGCATTTTGGCAAAAAAATCATTGCCAATGTCATAGTGGGTTTCGCCCACTTCCCATGCGCGGGTACGGGTTTGATGGTTAAGAATTTGGGCGCGTAAACTGTACCATAAGGTGCTTAAGTTTTTAATTTTGGCATCCAGTTTGCTATGCAGGATCAGGTTGATCAGTTCATCAATACGCTGGCAATCCCACATGCCTGCCATATAGCTTTCGCCCAAGCCCTTGCTGCCTTGGGCCAGAATCAGGTCGGCCGCTTTGGGATCATGAATCTGGAGATCCCATGGATTGTTCCCGTTTATGGTTATGCCTGCGCTGGCCAATAGTTGATTAAGGTATTCGCATGACTTGTTATTGATTGTTTTTGAATGTGCTGCTTCTGTTAACTCCTGGTGTTTCATGAGCTTTCCTTTAGCGTAGATAAAGAAAACAACGAATTAAAGAGCACAGAGCCTAAAGAGATGAAAGGCACTGTGTAATACTGGAAATGGATACCTTTTACATCGTCAAGATATCTTTCTATTATTTATAATAGGTATAACTTACCATTGTGACCACAAAATTTCAAACTGAATCTATTAGGTTCTAATGCCTGATAGGTTTTTAAAGCATATTTCCCTGGCTAATGTTAAAAAAGCCTGGATATAAGCAGCATTAGTGTCTTCGCTGCGTACGGCGGCATACAATGTTTGCCAAATGCCTGGTGGGTCACCTAAATGGCAAGTCTTAAGCCATTCCTGCCTGACATAATTGCTCAATGTCCAGTTAGGTAGGGCGGCAACGCCCCGGTTACTGTTCACCAGCTGGATAATCATAGGCGTTAATTCTGCGGTTCTGGTGGCAGCGGGCTCTACGTCGGCGGGGTCAAGAAAAGTATGGTAAATATCCAGCCGGTTTTTTTCAACCGGATAAGTAATTAATATCTGGTCGGCCAGGTCTTGTGGCCTGATGTATCGCTTTTTTGAAAGCGGATTGTCTGCAGAGACGGCAACCACCAGTTCATACTTGAAAAGCGGGAGGTAATCAATGTTTTCCGAGCGCACAGGGTCTGAAGTGATGACCAGATCCAGGTCACCCCGCCGCAGGGCAGGAAAAGGGGCAAAAGAAAATGCCGCTGACAAATCCAGTGAAATGTGGGGCCATTGTTGCCTGTATGCATCAAGAGCGGGCATAAGCCACTCAAAGCAGGAATGGCATTCAATGGCCAGATGCAGTCTGCCGGTATTGCCTGCGGCCAGTTTTTGCAATTCCCTTTCAGTAGATTTTACCTTTGGCAAAATATCATCGGCCAGCGCAAGTATACGTAATCCGGCGGTGGTTAATCTGGCCGGCCGGGTTCGTCGGTTCAGGACCGTTGTGCCCAGCCTGTTTTCAAGGTCGCGCAACTGGTGTGACAGGGCGGATTGGGTGACCGAAAGATGGTCAGCCGCCTCTTGGAGATTGCCAAAATTACGAATCGCGGTTAGCGTTTCCAGATGTTTTATTTCAAGCATGTGTCGATTTTTTCAAACAAGACTATTCGTTTATGCAATTAAAAATAAGTAAATAAATCAATTGCTTATGCATTAATATTAAAAACTCTCATGTTATTTTAAGAATTTAGAGATATATTCATGTTAATTGTAAGGCAAAATCCAGATACTTGATAAACATTCATGCTATTTAGGATTTATATGACTATTATTCATAACTTGGGTTTCCCCAGGATTGGTGTCCAAAGGGAATTGAAAAAAGCGCTGGAACAATACTGGCGCGGACAAATCAATGCCCAGGAACTTGAGGCGGTTGGGTTTGGACTAAGAAAAAAACATTGGCAGCAGCAGGCGGATGCCGGTGTATCCTTATTGCCAGTGGGCGATTTTTCCTGGTATGACCAGATTCTGGAGTGGAGCACATTGATTGGTGCCGTTCCTGCCCGTTTTGCACAAGATGCCCAGCAGGAAACCGGGCTGGATACTTTATTCAGAATGGCGCGGGGCAGAGCGCCTACCGGAGAGCCCACCGCAGCATGCGAAATGACCAAGTGGTTTGATACCAACTATCACTATATCGTCCCCGAACTGGAAGCAGGGCAGACGTTCCGTATTGCCCGCAGCTCCCTGTTTGATCAGGTTGATGAGGCCCTTGCCGCAGGACATCAGGTCAAGCCGGTTATTCCGGGTTTGCTAAGCTATTTGTGGTTAAGCAAAGGAGAGGACTTCAACAATGGCGCCAGTGATGAGCGCAAGCTGGCCTTGATTCCCGCTTTGCTGGAGGTTTACGAAAAAGTGCTAACACGCTTGCAAGAGCAGGGTGTTGAATGGGTGCAGATTGATGAGCCTATCCTGACGCTGGAGTTGCCTCAGGCCTGGAAAGATACCTTCAAACCCGTGTATGAGCAACTGGTGCAACAGAAATTGAAGATTCTGTTGGCCACCTATTTTGAGGGTCTGGATGATAATCTGGCCCTGGCCGGCCGCTTGCCGGTTGACGGTTTGCATGTGGATCTGGTTCGTGGCAATGACGATTTGCAAGCCATTGCAGATATTCTTCAGCCAGGGCAGGTTCTGTCGGCGGGGATTGTCAGCGGCCGTGATATCTGGCGTACTGATCTTGATGCCGCAGCAGTCCGTTTACAGCCGCTAAAAGAAAAGTTGGGTGAAAATTTATGGCTGGCGCCGTCTTGCTCTTTATTGCATGTGCCGGTGGATCTGGCTTCTGAAAAAAAGCTTGATGACGAACTGAAATCCTGGCTATCTTTTGCACGCCAGAAACTTGAAGAATTAAACGCTCTGGCCGCGGTTCTGGATAAGCGCCAAACGCCCACCATTGAGGCGTTTTTGGCCAGGCAACATCAGGCGCTTGAAAACAGGAAAACATCCAGGCGAATTCATAACCCGGCGGTGCAGCAGCAACTGGCTCAATCCGTGTCAATCAGCCGTGACCGGACGCCTTTTAATGAGCGCATGAAAAAACAGCGGGCTGCGTTGGGCTTGCCCTTGTTTCCAACCACCACGATCGGTTCTTTTCCGCAAACGGCAGACATCAGGGCATTACGTCGTGATTGGAAGCAGGGTGGGTTGAGCGATGTAAAATATGAGGCAGCCATCAAGGAAGAGATTGCTAAAGTGGTGGCTTTCCAGGAAGAGGTCGGGCTGGATGTCCTGGTTCACGGAGAGCCTGAACGCAATGATATGGTTGAGTATTTTGGTGAGCTTCTGGCCGGCTATGCCTTTACCGAAAATGGCTGGGTACAAAGTTATGGTTCACGCTGTGTAAAACCACCGCTTATTTATGGTGATGTGGCCCGGGTGATGCCAATGACGGTTGAATGGACGGCTTATGCTCAATCCCTAACGAACAAACCCATGAAAGGTATGTTGACTGGTCCTGTCACGTTGCTGCAATGGTCATTTGTGCGTGATGATCAGCCAAGAGAACAAACATGTCGCCAGCTGGCCTTGGTATTACGTGAGGAAATCCTGGATCTTGAAAAGGCGGGTATTCATATTATCCAGATTGATGAGCCCGCGTTTCGCGAAGGGCTGCCATTGCGCAAGTGCAAGTGGCAGGCTTACCTGGCTTGGGCGGTTGATGCGTTTCGGCTGTCTGTTTCTGGTGTTCGGGATGCGACGCAAATCCATACGCATATGTGTTATTCGGAATTTAATGACATTATTGAAGCCATTGCGGCGATGGATGCCGATGTGATCACCATCGAAACCTCCCGTTCCAATATGGAGTTGCTACTTGCCTTTGAGCAGTTTCATTACCCCAATGAAATTGGTCCGGGTGTTTATGATATTCATTCTCCCAATATTCCCGATACGGACTGGATGATTCAATTAATGCAAAAGGCCTCGGAAAAAATAGACAGGGCGCGTTTGTGGGTCAACCCTGATTGTGGCCTGAAGACAAGGGACTGGCCGGAAACCCGTGCGGCACTGGAAAAAATGGTTGAGGCTGCCAAGGTATTAAGGTTGCAATAGATTATTAATTTGGTTTTAATTAGGGTAAACCCTAGAAATAAACGACGAATTTAAGAATCCATGCATGATGATTTACGGGTAAGTTATACTTTCTGCAATCACTCATCAATTGTTCTTGAATTCGTCCATAATGTCGTTTGATTCTTCAGTACGCCGTAAGCCCATTCATACCCGAAAAATAGAAATGAATTCCTTTCTAAGGGAGGATGGGTTGTGGGAATTAGAGGCGTCTTTGCTTGATTATAAGGCTTACGATTTCCCCAAACGCAATGGCAGCATCAAAGTAGCGGGTTCGCCGGTGCATAATATGAAAATCTGTCTGCTGGTTACAGAAGGCGGAGAGGTGAGCGATGTTTGTGCGCGTTATGATGATGCCCCTTACGATCAAATCTGCTCGGCAATCGAGGCGGCTTACAAGGGCCTGGTTGGCTTGCATTTGCTCAGGAATTTTCGCAATGCAGTCAAAGATCGCTTTTCCAGAACATCGGGTTGCACCCATATGTCTGAACTTGTTGTATTATTACCCACGGTTTTTATCCAAAGTTTGTCGGCATCCCGTAACCGGAAAGAAGCAAATTCCGGTAAAAAACCTTTCCAGCTTGAAGGTTGTCATGCCCTGGCTTTAACTTCGCCGGTGGTAAAAGAGTTCTATCCAGACTGGTATGTCAATGAAAAAATTGCAGCAGGCAAGATCAATTGATGATGGCTCCCTGCGCAAGCCGGGCTTTTTATTTTTTCCTACATCTATATAGGTAATACATGAAAATCCATGAGTATCAAGGTAAAGAACTTCTGAAGAAGTTTGGCGTTACCGTACCTCGCGGTATTCCCGCATTCTCTGTTGACGAGGCTGTTAAGGCAGCAGAAACACTGGGCGGACCAGTTTGGGTTGTCAAAGCCCAGATTCATGCCGGTGGCCGTGGTAAGGGCGGTGGCGTCAAACTGGCTCGCTCCATCGATGAAGTACATCAATTGGCTTCTGAAATCCTGGGCATGCAACTGGTTACACACCAGACTGGCCCCGAGGGTCAAAAAGTCAAGCGTCTTCTTATCGAAGAAGGCGCCGACATTAAAAAAGAATACTACGTTGGGATCGTTACCGATCGTGCCACTCAGCGCGTTTGTGTCATGGCATCCAGCGAAGGCGGCATGGATGTAGAAGAAGTTGCCGAAGAAACACCCGAAAAAATCCTGAAAGTATTTGTTGATCCGGCTACAGGCCTGACCGATGAAGATGCGGCAGAACTGGCGCGTGGCATTGGCGTACCCGAGGCATCTGTTACCAAGGCTGCCGTAGAGTTCCAGAAACTGTACAAGGTTTATTGCGATACCGATTCCTCTTTGGCTGAAATCAACCCACTGATCCTGACCGGTTCTGGTGATATCATCGCCCTTGACGCCAAATTCAATTTTGACTCAAATGCCCTGTATCGCTTGCCCGAGATTGTTGCTTACCGCGATCTGGATGAAGAAGATCCTGCCGAAATCGAAGCCAGCAAATTTGATTTGGCCTATATTCAGCTAGACGGCAATATCGGCTGCCTGGTTAACGGTGCCGGTCTGGCCATGGCAACCATGGATACGATCAAGCTGTTTGGCGGCGAACCCGCCAACTTCCTGGACGTAGGTGGTGGTGCTACCGCAGAAAAAGTAACCGAAGCGTTCAAGATCATGCTGAAAAATGAAGGCGTGAAAGCGATTCTGGTTAATATTTTTGGCGGTATCATGCGTTGTGACGTTATCGCCGAAGGTGTGATTGCGGCATGCCGTGCGGTAAACCTGGATGTTCCTTTGGTTGTTCGCATGAAAGGAACCAACGAAGAGCTGGGTAAGCAAATGCTGAAAGATTCAGGTCTTCCCATTATCAGCGCTGACACAATGGCAGAAGCTGCAACCAAAGTTGTTGAAGCAGCCAAGTAAGGAAGGAACTCATCAATGTCTATTCTTATCAATAAAGACACAAAAGTAATTACCCAGGGTATTACAGGTAAAACCGGCCAGTTTCATACACGCATGTGCCGTGAGTACGGTAATGGTAAAGAAGCCTTTGTCGCGGGTGTAAACCCCAAACGTGCCGGCGAAGATTTCGAAGGTATTCCAATCTATGCTTCTGTTAAAGAAGCCAAAGAAGCAACCGGCGCTACTGTTTCCGTTATTTATGTTCCACCCGCAGGTGCCGCCGCCGCCATCTGGGAGGCTGCCGAAGCCGACCTGGATCTGGCTATTTGCATCACCGAGGGTATTCCTGTTCGTGACATGCTTGAACTACGCAACCGCATGCGCGCTGAAAACAAGAAAACTCTGTTGTTGGGCCCTAACTGCCCAGGCTTGACCATTCCTGATGAAATCAAGATTGGTATTATGCCCGGCCACATTCACCGTAAAGGTAAAATCGGTATCGTCAGCCGTTCCGGTACATTAACCTATGAAGCCGTTGCACAGGTTTCAGAATTGGGTATGGGCCAGTCTGCGGCGGTTGGTATTGGTGGTGACCCAATCAATGGCCTCAAACACATCGATATCCTGAAAATGTTTAACGATGACCCTGAAACCGAAGCGGTTATCATGATTGGTGAAATTGGCGGACCCGATGAAGTTAACGCGGCATTGTGGGCCAAAGACAACATGACAAAACCTGTTGTTGGTTTTATCGCTGGCGTTACAGCCCCTCCCGGAAAACGCATGGGTCACGCAGGTGCCTTAATTTCCGGTGGTGCCGATACGGCAGATGCCAAACTTGAAGTCATGGAAGCTTGCGGTATTCGTACAACCCGCAACCCTTCTGAAATGGGCAAATTGCTGAAGTCCATTCTGTAATATGTCTTAGTACAACAAAAAACCGCACAATCAATATTTTTTGATTGGCGGTTTTTTGCTTGACGTAAAGGCCGCTATAGTAAGCGGGTACTTGTCATCTTGGCAAGGGAAAGTCCGGCCTGCAATGCAGACTGGTTTGCCAGGCTTATAAGGTTGGCTTTTGCAATTCAAAATTAACACTACCTTGAACTGAATTATAATTAGCGTGTTTCCACACGAAACGTAGTAAATATATAATTCAATATAGGCAGTATTGGCCGTTAAGGCTGTTTTGAACAGATAATAAAACCATCGCTGTTCATAAACTGTCTTCTTAACAAGAAAATAGGTAAAAAGATGTTTGAGTTTTTTCAACAGCTACAATGGTCGGCTATCGGCCAAATTATTCTGATCGACATTCTCCTGGGTGGAGATAATGCCATTATTATCGCCCTGGCTTGTCGTAACCTGCAAAAGGCACAGCGCATCAAAGGTATTCTTTGGGGTACAGTGGGTGCCATTGGTATGCGTGTGGTACTTATTCTATTCGCCATGGAAATGCTGAAAATACCATTCCTCAGGTTGGTGGGTGGTGCTTTGCTGCTCTGGATTGGTATTAAATTGCTGATTCCCGAAGATGATCATGGTGACGGTATTCAGGCCAGTAGCAGTGTATGGGGGGCGGTTAAAACCATCCTGATTGCAGACTTTGTCATGAGTCTTGATAACGTGATTGCCATTGCCGGCGCAGCAACCAATGCCCCCGCCGATCACCAGACTGCTTATGTGATTTTTGGTTTGCTGGTTAGTGTACCTGTCATTATCTGGGGCAGTACCATCGTTCTTAAAATTATTGACAAATTTCCGCTGGTTATCATGTTTGGTGCCGGGTTGCTGGGCTGGCTGGCAGGGGGAATGTTTATAGGCGATGTATATATTCAAAATACATTCTTTGGCGGGACAGAATCACCTGCTGTAATCAAGTATACTGCCGAGATCGGTTGCGCATTATTGGTCATGATGGTGGGTAAGCTTATCGCCATACGAAAAGCGGATGCCGCATCGGAAAAGGCAGAATAGCCCGTATTTATTTTAAGGATAGTCAGTTAAAAATATGTCACAAAAACCCAAACTTACCCTGTTGCAATTTTTGTTTGTCCTGGCGGTTATCGGTATTGTTATTGCTGTCCTTGCCAATTATTTTAAATAGGAACTTGCAATGTCAGTACAACCCGAGAAATTGATTATCGCTACACGAGCCAGCCGTCTGGCTTTATGGCAGGCCGAATTTGTACAGGCTAAGTTGCAGGCATTGTATCCAGCCTGCCGTGTCGAACTTCTGACCATGACGACCAGGGGCGATCAGATTCTTGATCGTACCCTGTCAAAAGTGGGTGGAAAAGGTCTGTTCGTCAAGGAACTTGAAACCGCCTTGCTCGATGGCCGGGCCGATCTTGCTGTGCACTCTCTTAAAGATGTACCCATGGATCTGGGCTCTCCCTTCCAGCTGGCCGTTGTCATGGACCGGGCAGACCCGCGTGACGCATTTGTATCCAGTAAATACGAAAAGCTGGCCGATTTGCCAGAAGGTGCTGTGGTGGGTACTTCCAGCCTGCGCCGCGAATCCCAGATCAGGGCAAATTTTCCCCATCTGGTGGTAAAACCTTTGCGAGGCAATCTTGATACCCGTCTTGGCAAACTCGACAAGGGTGAGTACGATGCTATTATTCTGGCTGCAGCTGGCTTGCAGCGCCTGGGTTTGCAAGAAAGAATCCGCAGTTGCCTGTCGGTCCAGGACAGCTTGCCTGCAGCTGGGCAGGGGGCGCTGGGGATAGAAATTCTTGAGTCTCGTCCCGATGTACTGGCTGCTTTGCAGCCGTTGTCTTGCCCAGAAACACTGGCTTGTGTAACGGCCGAAAGGGCGGTTTCATCATTTCTGGGCGGTTCTTGTCAGGTGCCTTTGGCTGCTCATGCGGTTATCAACGGCACAACGCTTGATATTAAGGCATTTGTTGCCTTACCTGATGGCACCAAAGTGTTGCGTGCGCAACGCAGTGGCCCAGTAGAGCAGGCTGAGCAACTGGGTCTTGATGTCGCCAAAGAATTGCATCAGGCGGGCGCCGACAAAATTTTGGCAACATTGTTGAATAATTAATCATGTTTTCTTGATTGGCAAGAAAACATGAATAGACACATTATTCTTACCCGTCCGGCAGGAAAAAATTCATCATTACAATCACTGCTTGTCGAGGCGGGTTTTCAGGTTACCGAACTTCCAGCCCTGGAGCGCTTACCCTTGCCTTTAACGGCAGGAGAAGTACCTGATTTTGCCCACTATAGCCTGGTGTTTTTTGTTAGCGGTTATGCTGTCCAGGTTTTTTTTGAAACGCTTGGAAAATATGATTTGCATTGGCCTAAAGGGCTTTATGCGGGGGCCGTTGGAATGGCCACGGCCAATGCCTTACAGAAGCAGGGCATTCCGGCCAGTCAAGTCATCCACCCAGGCCTCGGCAACAATAACCAGGACTCCGAGGCATTTTTTGATGAATTGCTAAAAAAAGACCTTGGGCAATTTTCCCGTGTCCTGGTCGTTCGCGGTCAGGCCGGCCGTCAATGGCTTGCTGAAAAGCTGCAGGCCTTGAATATACCGGTAGATTTTTTACCGGTCTACGAAAGAAAGCCCCGGGCATGGACCGCACCTGAAAGCGAAAAAATGTTATCGTTATTTCAATCAAATAAAGTAATAAGCTGGCTGTTAACCAGCAAGGAAAGTATAGATAGCGTATTCAATGAGCTGAAACGGTATCAGTTACTTGAATACGCTCTGGATCACCATTTTTTAGTTATTCACCCAAGGATTGCAGAGCAGCTTCATGGTCATTTGAAAGCAGCCATGGATCAGTATAATTTGCCTGAAAAGACGCTTGACATTAAGGTATGTCAACCAAACGATGCTTCAATATTTGAGATGTTGACCATATCTTAAGTAAAATGGTCGTCATCTTCCACTACAATGCGATTATGAGAAATAAGCGAACACGCCATACTCTACATTCCAAAAACCATAATCTCAGCAAGGGATCAAAAAACATGGATGAGAAAAAACAGGGAAGTATTCAATCTTCAGATAATAAAGAATTGAATACGCCAGAAGAAAACCAGCACAATAATACGACAGAGAACATGACGCCTGAAACGGCTCCCATTGATGTTGAACAAGCGCAATCGGCGTTTCAGGAAAACACGACCGCTTCAGCGTTAACCTCAGGTCAAAAGTCAGGCATTAATAAAAAAGTGGTTGGCGCTGCAGTGGTTGTTGTGGCAGCAGTGGTGGGGGGGGCTGTTTATATTACACAGCAATCCAAAATAGACGGCATGTGGGCAAATGGCAATTCAACGTCAAGTACACAAACGCAGTCCAATAATTCTGAAGCCCTTTCCGGTGCTTCAATACCTGACGCATCGCAAAGCAGCGCCCAGACAGAGGAAAACCTGGCGCAACCTGAAGACGATGGCAATGTTGGGGTAACGGCAGCTGCGCCATCCACGCAGGCAGAAGCAACCTCACCTGACGCCAGCAGCGCTCAGCCAGTCACCGCAGAAAATGAAGTTGTTGCCGTTGAAGACAGCACTGCACAGCAGGAAAAACCAGCTGATCAAGAAGAAAGTGCATTGATTGAAACAACACCCAGTGCAGACCAAAGTAAGGCCATTGATGCCAACTCAACGGTGAGTGAACATGAACCAGATAGCACAGAGGCCTCAGAAGTGAATGCTTCAGTATCTGGTGTTTCAGGTCAAGAAGCGTCTGCATCTTCTTCTTTGTCAGAGGCTCACACTGACAGCAATATAAGAGACGATGTTAAAGCGCAACTAGACGAGCAAACGGGGCAGATCAGCCAGCTTAAGGCTGAGTTGCAGCAAATTCAGAAACAATACACTGAATTGTTAGAGCAACGGGTAAGCCGGGCCGATGTTGATGTCAGTCTGTTTGTGGTGAATGATGTAGCCCGCCTGGTTCAGTCCGCCGATAACGAACTGGGCATTGCCGGTAACCTGTCCAATGCTGTTCGTGCACTGGAAATGGCGCAGCAAACTATTCGGCGTACAGATAGTCCCATACTTTCTGGGCTTGCGGGTGCCATCGCTTCTGATATCGTCATGCTGAAATCGGCACCGCTCATGAATGAGGACACCTTGTTCAAGGAAGTAGGCAAGTTAATCGACTTGCTTGATAATGCACCGCTGGTTTCACCAGACCGGTTAGATCATCTTTCTACCGTTTTGCCAGAAAACACCAATGCTCAGCCAAACGGGCAAGAGGCTCAGGCAGCTGTCAGCCAAGATGCAAACTGGTATGACAAAGCCTGGGAAGAGGTCAAGTCCTGGCCTTCACAGGCCGTGGGCATGCTGAAATCCGACCTGGGTGGCCTGGTTCGGGTTGAAAAACTGGATGATCCAACGGTTGCCCTGATTTCCACCGGACAAGCCGCAGCGCTTAAAAACAATCTCAAACTTGATTTGCGATTTGCCCAACAGGGTTTGCTGAACGCTCAGCAGGGAATTTGGACCAGCTCTCTAGAGTCAGTACAGGCCGCCTTGCTTAAATATTATAACCAGGATGCACCAGAAACCCGGAATGCGCTGGAATTGACCCGTACCTTGCTGGCAATACCCGTAAGGCCTCAATTGCCACAAATTACACATAGTGTAAAAGCAATCGAGGAAACCCGAAGCCAGATTATCAATCTGGGCAAACCGCAGGAGTAAGTCATGAGGACAGGTTTAAAATTACTTGTGCTACTCGCACTTGCTGTGGGTTTTGCACTTATTATTCAAGATTCAAGCGGTTATCTTATGCTGGTAACCGGAGACGAGCGTCGCACAGTCTCGTTAACGACAGGCGTTTTCCTGCTGCTTATTGCCTTTGTGCTTGTTTATTTGCTCGTCAGGTTTATTGCTACCTTAGGTGCTTCACCCGTTACATTTAAACAATGGCGAACACGTCGCCATATTAACAAAGATGTCGATTTGCTTGAAAAAGGCTGGCTTGAGTTAATAGAAGGCCGTGCAGATTCAGCAGAAAAAGACTTTACGCGTCTGTTCAATCACAGCCATAACCCCTCGCGTCAGGTAATTGCCAGTCTAGCTGCAGCCAAGGCGGCACATCTGTCGGGTCATCATGAGCAACGCGACAAGCTGTTGCAGTTGGCCGAAACGAAGTCCATGAACCTTCCCCGTCTTGCTGAAGCTGCTGCCACGGTCAAGGCCGAATTGTTACTGGAACAGGGAGAATCCAAACAGGCGCAGGCTTTGCTTGAAGCACTTGATACGGCCAATGGAAGTAATCAGGTGCATATCCAGAAATTGCTGTTGCGGGCTTATAAACAAACCGGTAACAATGAAAAACTATTGCCGCTGGCCCGCATTATGCTGAAAAAAGGCCGCGTAGACCGTTTTGAGGCCTTAAGACTTATTGAGCATGCGGCAGCGGGAAGTATCAATAGTGCCGCCCCTGACGAATGGCAATATGTCTGGAAAAGCCTGAATGGTGATGAAAAAACAATGCCATTGGTCGCATTGGCGGCTTCTGTGCGCTTTGATGCCAAAGGTGATCATAAAAATGCCGGCAAGGTGCTGGAAGATGCCTTGGCCATTAGCAAAGATATCCGTTTGCTGAAGGCTTATGTGCAGACCGCGGGTGAGTCGGTTCATGACCGTTTGGCGATGGCACAAACCTGGCTTAAAAATGATGGCAATAACACCGAGTTGCTAACAGCCTTGGGTTATTTGTGCCTGAAGGGGCAGTTGTGGGGGCAGGCTGAACGCTACCTTACGCGTAGCCTGGCTATTAGTGCTGAAGTGGGTGCTTCAGATGCAAGCCAGGAAACGGGGGTGTCGCGCGATGAAGCTCTGGCCCATGCATTATTAGGAACGCTCTATGACCGGCTTGGGCGCGCACAAGATGCCATCAAGCACTGGCGTATTGCTTCAGCGGCCACTTCGGCATTACCTGTTTTAAATAGTGGTAGTATTTTGCCGGCGGCAGATACCACCGAAGATCCCGATGGTCCGCCAGACAGGAAAAAGCTTGATAATCTGGATGATCGTATTATGTCGACAAAAATTTCAGTCGATGCCCATGCGGATGATCAGATAGATGAGTATTTTGATACAGCGCCTATACCGGGTTATGAAGCCGAAAAAGCAGTCAGAAAATAGTTAATATTTCTTTTAATTTTTAAAGGTCTTTTTATGAGTTTAGATCGCGTACCAGCAGGTTCAAATTTGCCAGATGAATTCAACGTGGTTATTGAAATCCCAATGAATTCTGACCCCGTCAAATACGAGGTGGATAAAGACACTGGTGCTGTATTTGTAGACCGCTTCATGATGGCAGCCATGCATTATCCCTGCAACTATGGCTATATTCCACAAACCATTTCCGATGATGGCGATCCGGTTGATGTACTTGTCATGAGCCCTTTTCCCATTCAGGTTGGTGCGGTAATCAAATGCCGTACCATTGGCGTTCTGCAAATGGAAGATGAAGGCGGTGGCGATGCAAAATTGTTGGCACTTCCTGTTGATAAACTGTACCCTGTTTATCGTAATATCAAGTCACCTGAAGATTTGCCCGAAGAAGAGTTGAAGCGCATTCAGCATTTCTTTGAGCACTACAAAGATCTGGAGCCCGGTAAATGGGTCAAGGTTAAAGGCTGGGAAGGTATTGACGCTGCCAAAGCAGAAATTATGGCCAGCGCAGACAGATATGCAAAGGGCGCCAATTAATGATTGGTAATTGCCTGGCCTTTTAACCGGCCGCCTGGCTTTCATTGAAATTGCCCCAAAAACGGGATTTTATTCCACTTTTTCTGGGGCTTTTTTTTGTCTTGAAGCCTGGCAGGATTTGCTTGCCTGTTGCCTGTTGCCTGTTGCCTGTTGCCTGTTTATTTGCTTGCCAGTTTGTAGACCCGGGTTAAAACCGTGGCATGCGGGCGCTTGGTGAATCAGATGTCAATATGCTTGTCATAAAAAAAGCCATCCGTTTTCAGGATGGCTTTTGAAAAAGCTTAGTGGAATGCCAGGCCGGCATCCAGGGCTCTTGTTTTATTTAACCAGACGTTTTTTCTGCTCGTTGATTTTAAGCAGTAGTTCGCTAAAGTTGGCCAGCCTTTCTTTTTCCTGATCAATGACTGCAGCAGGGGCACGGGCAACAAATTTTTCGTTGCTCAATTTACCATTGGCTTTTGCGATTTCGGTTTCCAGACGGTTGGTTTCTTTGTCCAGACGGGCCAGTTCCGCTTCAATGTCAATTTCAACATTAAGCATCAGGTGGGTGTCTTCAAGAATTTGCACCGGTGCACCTAAATCGGGCAGTTCATTAACAATGTCCACCTGGCTTAATTTGCCCAATGCCTGCAAATAAGGCGCGTTGTGGGCAAGTAAAACGGCATTTCCCTGAGCGTACATGGGCACTTTTTGGGCGGGGGACAGGTTCATTTCTCCACGCAGGGCACGTACAGCCTCTACCTGGGCCTTTAATTGATTCAATGAGCTTTCGGCTAACTCATCAATGAGATTGGCATCAGGCAATGGATAGGGCTGGATACTGATGGAGGTGGTTTCATCGGGCTGGCGTTTACCGGCGATTAAGGCTACTTTTTGCCACAATTCTTCGGTAATGAATGGAATGATAGGGTGAGCCAGGCGCAGAATGGTTTCCAATACGTTAATTAATGTCTGGCGGGTGCCGCATTGCTGGGCAGGTGTGCCTTGCTGGATTTGTACCTTGGCCAGTTCAACATACCAGTCGCAGTATTCATCCCATACAAAGTGGTAAATGCTATTGGCAATGTTGTCAAAGCGGAAATTGTTAAAGCCTTTTTCGGCTTCGGCCAGTGTTTTTTGCAACTGCGAAAGAATCCAGCGGTCTGCAAAAGAAAGTTCAACGCCGTCTTTTCCTGAAAGGTCATGGCCTTCCACGTTCATCAGCACAAAGCGCGAGGCATTCCATAGTTTGTTGCAGAAATTGCGGTAGCCACCACAGCGCTTAAGGTCAAAGTTCATGTTGCGGCCAAGCGTGGCGTAGGCCGCCATGGTAAAGCGCAGGGCATCGGCACCGTACGCGTCAATGCCATCCGGGAACTCTTTGCGGGTTTCCTTTTCGATTTTGGATGCCTGTTTGGGGTTCATCAGGCCAGTGGTGCGCTTGGTAACCAGGGGCTCAAGCTCAATGCCATCAATCAGGTCAACGGGGTCAAGTGTGTTGCCTTTGGATTTGCTCATTTTCTGGCCATTGGCATCAAGGATAAGGCCATGCACATAAACGAATTTGAATGGGATCTGGCCAGTCAGGTGCATGCTCATCATGATCATGCGGGCAACCCAGAAGAAAATAATGTCAAATCCGGTCACCAGGACACTGGAGGGCAGGTAGCGCTTGTAGTCGGGGGTTTCTTCGGGCCAGCCCATGGTGGTGAAGGGAACCAGGGCTGAAGAGAACCAGGTGTCCAGCACGTCTTCATCGCGGCGCAAGGGGCCGTTTACACCCGCTGCCCGGGCTTTTTGAAGCGCTTCTTCTTCATTGCGGGCCACAAAAATCTGGTCATCTTCGCTGTACCAGGCCGGGATTTGGTGACCCCACCACAATTGACGGGAAATACACCAGTCCTGGATGTTTTCCAGCCACTGATAATAGGTGTTGCTCCAGTTTTCGGGGTAAAACTTGACTTCGCCCGAGCGCACGACATCCAGGGCCGTGTCGGTAATGCTTTTACCAGGGTTGTAAGTGCCTTCGGGCGCAGGTTTGCTCATGGCCACAAACCATTGGTCGGTCAGCATGGGTTCGATGACTGTTTTGGTGCGGTCGCCACGGGGAACCATTAATGTATGGGGTTTGACGCTTTCCAGCAGGTCAAGGGACTGAAGGTCGGCAACGATTTTTTCTCGGGCATCAAAGCGGTCCATGCCACGGTAAGCTTCAGGAGCATCATCGACAATTTTGGCGTCAAGCGTAAGAATACTGGAAAATGACAGGCCGTGACGTTGTCCGACCGCATAGTCATTGAAGTCGTGGGCGGGGGTTACTTTAACCACGCCGGTACCAAATTCCCGGTCGACATAATCATCGGCAATGATGGGGATTGCACGATTGACCAGCGGCAAGATGACGGTTTGTCCAATCAGGTGCAGGTAGCGTTCGTCTTCAGGATGAACCATAAGCGCCACGTCGCCCAGCATGGTTTCGGGGCGGGTGGTGGCCACGGTTAAATGGGTCAGTTCGCCCGACGGTTTACTGAGCGGGTAGCGAATATGCCACAGGCTGCCTTGTTCTTCACAGCTTTCAACTTCAAGGTCGGAAACCGCTGTACCCAGTACCGGATCCCAGTTGACCAGTCGTTTGCCACGGTAAATAAGGCCTTGTTCATGCAGGCGGACAAAGGTTTCAATAACGCCTTTGGACATTTGTTCGTCCATGGTGAAATACTCGCGCGGCCAATCTGCCGATGCGCCCAGACGGCGTACCTGGCTGGTAATCGTATTGCCTGAAAGCTCTTTCCATTCCCAGACTTTTTCAAGAAATTTTTCACGGCCCAGATCGTGGCGGGAAATATTTTGTGCATCCAGTTGGCGTTCAACCACGATTTGTGTGGCAATACCGGCATGGTCGGTGCCCGGAACAAAAACGGTGTCGTTACCCAGCATGCGGTGGTAACGGATCAGGCCATCCATGATGGTTTGGTTGAAAGCGTGCCCCATATGCAGGGTCCCGGTCACGTTGGGTGGGGGAAACTGAATGGTAAATGGCTGGCCACATTCTTCTGAGCTGGTTGTGGTGTATTGTCCTGCAGCGAAAAGACCTTGTTTGTTCCACTCCTGATACCAGTGGGCTTCCAGTTCTTTGGGTTCGAAGCTTTTGGAGAGTTCTTTGGTATCAATGTTGTTAGATTCTTGGTTCATTATGATTCTGATTCCGACGGTTTGGTTGTTTTGTTCGCGAAAACCCTTATTTTAAGGTGTAGAAGGTACTTTTTGCATGTTAAAATGCCAAGTTGAGTAAAACTTACTTGAAGTTATTGTTTTTATTGAAATTTTGGAGTATTAAATGGCTGTTGAACGCACATTGTCTATCATCAAACCCGATGCAGTTGCAAAAAATGTAATTGGCGAGATCGTTTCCCGCTTTGAAAAGGCTGATCTGAAAGTGGTTGAGGCACGTATGCAACAATTAACCCGTGAAGAAGCCGAAGGCTTTTACGCGGTTCACAAAGAGCGTCCTTTCTTTAATGATCTGGTCGAGTTCATGATTTCCGGACCTGTATTTATTCAGGCCCTGGAAGGCGAAAATGCTATCCAGAAAAACCGTGACCTGATGGGTGCCACCGATCCTAAAAAAGCAGAACCAGGCACCATTCGTGCCGACTTTGCTGAAAGCATCGACGCAAACGCGGTTCATGGCTCTGACGCCCCAGAAACCGCTGCTGTTGAAATTGCCTACTTCTTTGGCAAGTAATCGGTAATTTTAAAATATAGAGTTTTGATATTGAATAAGGCTTATTCCATGACTGACCAAATTAATCTCCTGGGTATCCCAACCGATGCCCTCATTGACCTGGTTGGTCAGTGGGGGAGTAAGCCCTTTCGTGCAAAGCAGCTTCAGCGCTGGGTTCATCAGCGTGGGGTCAGCGAGTTCGGGGAAATGAGCGATCTTGCCAAAGATTTCCGTTCCCGGCTTGCCGGCTCCTGTTGCGTTCAGGCACCACCGGTCATTACGCAAAAAATATCCTCCGACGGCACCCGTAAATGGCTGTTTGATGTGGGTAATAATAACGCTATTGAAACGGTGTTTATCCCTGAAGATGATCGTGGTACCTTATGTATTTCAAGCCAGGCCGGCTGTACCGTTGCCTGCCGGTTTTGTTCCACCGGGCATCAGGGTTTTAACCGCAACTTGACCACGGCAGAAATTATTGGCCAGTTATGGCATGCCCGCCGGGTTATCCAGGAAGACCTGCAGTCAGCCCGCATTGGCAATGCAGAAGCCCCTGAAGAAATTTCACGAGTCATCAGCAATGTTGTCATGATGGGCATGGGAGAACCCTTGCTCAATTATGATCAGGTCGTTCCGGCCCTTCAACTTATGCTTGACGACAATGCTTATGGTTTGTCACGCCGTCGTGTTACGGTTTCCACCTCTGGGGTAGTGCCCATGATAGACCGTCTTTCACAAGACTGTCCTGTGGCGCTGGCGGTTTCGCTTCATGCCCCCAACGATGCCTTGCGTGACCAGCTGGTTCCATTAAATAAAAAATACCCGCTGGCCGAATTGATCGCCTCGTGCAATCGCTATCTGGCATTTGCTCCGCGTGATTTCATCACCTTTGAATATGTCATGCTTGATGGGGTTAATGACAGCGATGAACATGCACGCCAGCTTATTGAAATTACCAGACAGGTTCGTTGTAAACTTAATCTTATTCCTTTCAACCCGTTCCCTGAATCGGGCCTCAAACGCTCCAAATCCGCCAGGGTACGTATATTTGCCAGCCTGCTAATGGATGCCGGAGTGATTACTACCGTGCGTAAAACCAGGGGTGAAGATATTGATGCCGCCTGTGGTCAGTTGGCAGGCGATGTTAAGGATAAAACCAAGATCAGCACTCTCATGCAGGCCAGAAAATCCATTCCCATTATAGAGGTGCAGTAGTGACGCAATTAAGTGCAGACATGAACGAAGTATCCGGTTCTGATTCTCCAGAAGACAAAAACCTGGGGGTATTGTTGAAAGGATTGCGTGAAAAAAAAGGCTGGTCTGTTAGTGATGTTTCCAACCAGATCAAGTTTTCATCCATGCAAATCAACGCCCTTGAGGCGCAAAAATGGTCTGTATTGCCGCAAGGGTTTGTGTTAAAAGGATTGGTTCGTAAATATGCCCGCCTGCTAGGAGAAGATGAGCAGCAAATGCTTGATCTTTTGATCAGGCAAAATGGTGCCAATGTCAATAAACAGGAATTAACAAGCCTGCAATCAACGGCTGATTTCAGTGCCAGTGAGGGTTATGAATCATCGCGTTCGGGTACGGGAACCTGGATTTTCATTATTGTTCTGATCCTGGTTGTTATTGCTGTTTATGGCTATAGCCGTGAGTGGTTTACACTTGAAGATATCGGCTTGGAAAACTTCAGGAATTTATTTAATTAATTATGTCCATTTGCCAAAATCCCTTTCCTGTCGGGCCTGTTGTCCGCCACCAGACCCGTTTGGTTAATGTTACCTGGGGCTCAACCGTTGTGCCTGTTGGTGCCAGTTCGCCTATTGTCGTCCAGTCAATGACCAATACCGATACGGCCGATCATATTGGCACGGCTATCCAGGTTAAAGAATTGGCGTTGGCCGGTTCCGAGCTGGTCCGGATTACAGTCAATACCCCAGAGGCGGCGCAGGCCGTGCCGGCCATTCGTGAACAACTGGATAAAATGGGTGTTTCAGTGCCGTTGGTAGGAGACTTCCATTACAACGGCCATAAATTGTTAACCCAATATCCCGAGTGTGCCCAGGCGCTGTCCAAGTATCGTATCAATCCCGGAAATATGGGTGGCGGTAAAAAACGCGACGATAATTTTGCCCAAATGATCGAGGTTGCCTGCAAGTACGAAAAGCCGGTTCGTATTGGTGTGAACTGGGGTAGCCTGGATCACGAATTAATGGCCCGCATGATGGATGAAAATAATGCCAAGCCCGAGCCATGGGATGCCCAATCCCTCATGCGAGAGGCATTGGTTGTGTCGGCAATCAGCAATGCACAGCGGGCCGAGCAACTGGGCATGCCAGATAATGCCATCATTCTTTCCTGCAAAGTCAGTCATGTCCAGGATCTTATTTCCGTTTACCGGAATCTGGCGGGTCGTTGTAATTATCCCTTGCATCTTGGCCTTACCGAAGCCGGTATGGGCAGCAAAGGTATTGTTGCCTCTACGGCCGCGCTTGCGGTGCTCATGCAGGAAGGCATCGGCGATACCATTCGTATTTCGTTAACCCCCGAACCGGGCGGTGATCGTCGCAAGGAAGTGGTGGTGGCCCAGGAAATATTACAAAGTCTGGGATTGCGGGCTTTTACCCCCATGGTGGTGGCCTGTCCTGGTTGTGGCCGTACCAGCAGTACGGTATTCCAGGAGCTGGCCGATAGTATCCAGTCTTATTTGCGCGATCAAATGCCGCTATGGAAAACCGAATATCCCGGTGTTGAAAGCATGAACGTGGCCGTGATGGGCTGTGTGGTTAATGGTCCCGGTGAAAGCCGTCATGCCGACATTGGTATTAGCCTGCCTGGTACCGGTGAAGTGCCTTCTGCACCGGTTTTTATTGATGGAGAGCGTACAATAACCCTGAAGGGTGATAATATTGCAGCCGAGTTTCATGAAATTGTTCGTAACTATGTAAAGCAGCGTTACGGTACCCGAGCATAAGCGCCCGGTAAAAAATAAATTATCTGAATAAAGAGATCCGTTTGTATGACTAAAACATTCCAAAAAGTTTCTGCAATACGTGGAATGAATGATATTTTGCCAGCCGAAAGCTGGCTTTGGGAAAAGCTGGAAGCCACCATTCGCGAATGGCTTGCCCAATATGGTTATAACAATGTCCGCACCCCCATTCTGGAGCAAACGCGTTTGTTTGCCCGCGGCATTGGTGAAGTGACTGACATCGTTGAAAAAGAAATGTACACGTTCAGCATGTCAAAAGATAAAACGGATGTGGGCGAAATGCTAACCATGCGTCCCGAGTTTACGGCGGGCATCGTGCGTGCGGTTATTGAGCATAATTTGCTTTATGATGGTCCACAGCGTATTTTTTCAATGGGTCCGGTATTTCGCCATGAGCGTCCGCAAAAAGGGCGTTACCGCCAGTTTCACCAGGTTTCCGTAGAAGCTATGGGTTATGCCGGCCCCGACATCGACGCCGAGCAAATCATCATGCTGGCGCGCCTGTGGAAAATGTTGGGTCTTACCGATGTTCGCCTGGAGCTGAACTCATTGGGGCAGCCCGAAGAGCGTCAGGCACACCGGGATGCCCTTATTGCTCACCTTGAAAAGCATAAAGACCTGCTAGATGAAGATGGTTTGCGTCGCATGTACAGCAACCCCTTGCGTGTACTGGATACCAAGAATCCGGCCATGCAGGACATGGCCAATAACGCGCCCAAACTGTTTGACTTCCTGAAAGAAGAATCGTTGGCTCATTTTAATGAAATACGGGCCCGCCTTGATCAGGCTGGCATTGTTTATACCATTAATCCACGTCTGGTTCGTGGTCTTGATTATTACAACCTGACGGTGTTCGAATGGGTCACCGATCGCCTGGGGGCACAAGGTACGGTATGTGGTGGAGGCCGTTATGATGGCTTGTTGTCCTTGCTGGGTGGCAAGGCCGCTCCGGCTATCGGTTTCGGTATTGGTATCGAGCGCTTGCTGGCACTGGTCGTGCAAGATAAAGAATGGCTTAAGCCGGCTGATTGTGATGTTTATTTCATCCACCAGGGGGTAGAGGCTTCGCGCCATGCCCAAGTACTGGCAGAACAATGCCGTGATGCGGGTGTCCGCGTTATTGTGCATGCCGGTGCTGCATCTTTCAAAGCGCAATTCAAGCGTGCCGATAGTAGTGGGGCACCGGTTGCCGCCATACTGGGAGAAGATGAGGTTAAAAACGGCACCATTGGTATCAAATCGTTGCGGGCATCTGAAAATGGTAATATTGCACCTCAGGTAACCGTACCTTTGGCTACATTCATTAATGAATTAAAAAATAGGATTTAAACAGAAGTATGGCTTTTGACTTAGAAGAACAGGAAAAAATCGATGCCCTGAGAGCCTGGTGGGATCGTTGGGGTACACCTATTATGTCGGTGGTTACCGTTGTTATGCTGGCTTTTTTGGCCTGGTATGGCTGGCAATGGTACCAGTCCAACCAGTCAAGGCAGGCGCTGGGATACTTTGAGGTCATTCAAAGTGCTTCTGTCAATGATGACAAGGCGGCAGCCACGCGCGTGCATGAAGCCAGCGCAATTTTACGAAAAGATTATGCCAACACGTCTTATACAGGCAGGGCCGTGTTGCTGGCCGCCAATTTTCTGGCAAACAACAACCAGCCCGAAGCGGCCCAGGCTCAGCTTGAGTGGTTAATTACGCAAACCGACTCTTTCCCTGAGTTGGTGCCGGTTGCCCGTTTAGGAATGGCGTCCCTGTTGGCCGACCAGGAAAAATATGATGAGGCCCTGTTACAGTTAGCCAATCCGCCAGCCTCTTTCAAGGCGTTGTTTCTGGATCGTGCCGGCGACGTCCTGGTGGCACAAGGCAAAAAACAAGAAGCTGTCCAGCAATGGAAGTTAGCACTTGAACAGCCAAATCTGGCACCTGATTTTATTCGTGCCGTTCAATTAAAACTAAGTGTGCTGGGTGGAGAGTAATTTATGAAAAAATCGTGTCATCGCATTTTGTCAGGGTCAGTTCTTGCGCTTGCTGTTGCCGCTATGGGCGGCTGTTCCCTGTTTAGTAACGAGTCCCGTTTTGAACCGGTCGATCTTACCCAGTATCAACAGCAGGTAAATGGCTTTACTGTTTGGTCTGCCAGTATTGGTTCCGGTAGCGGTTTTGGTTTTGCACCAGCATTGGTGGGAGACTCGGTTTATGCGGCAACACCCGATGGTTCTGTTGTTAAGGCAAATCTGTCCAATGGTGCAATCCAGTGGAAAACAAAGCTGGATGAAGCATTGGCTGCCGGTGTGGGTACCGATGGTAATGTTGTGGTTGTAACCACCACAAAAGGCAAAGTTATTGCGCTGGACTCAACGGGTACATTGTTATGGACCACTAATGCGTCCACCGTTGTTTCCACACCTGCCACTATTGCGGGTGGTTTGGTTGTGGTGCGTGCCGATGATTATCGCGTGCAGGCGTTCAATGCGCAAAACGGTGAGTTGCAATGGAGCTATCTCAGGACGAATCCTGAAATGGCGCTCAAGGCAAATTCGCGCATGCTAATTGACGGCAATCAGGTGCTTGTAGGTGTTCCAACCGGCAGGTTGGTATCCCTTGATTTGCAAACAGGTACACCTCAGTGGGATATTCTGGCCGCCACCATACAGGGGCCAACAGACCTTGATAGTGTCACTGACGTGGTAGGGCAACCTTTGCTGTCAGGCAACGGTTTGTGTCTGGCCACGTATCAGGGCCGGGTTGGGTGCTATGCGATTTCTGCCAATGGTGCGCAACCGGTCTGGAACCAGCCATTTTCAAGCGCAGTGGGTGTAGGTGCTGCCGGTAATTCTTTGTATGCGGCCAGTGTGCACGGTGAGGTACGCGCCTACAATATCACAAATGGTCAGGAATTATGGACTGACCAAACATTAACCAATCGTGGATTGACTAACCCGGTCGTTTATGGCAACGTGCTTGCCACAGGTGACTATGAGGGCTATGTGCATTTCTACTCAGCCGCTGATGGCACGCTTCTTGGACGTGTTTCCGCTGGTAGCGGGCGAGCCATCGTTTCTCCCATGACGGCAACCAATATCGGTATATTAATACAGAATGGTTCGGGTAATTTAGTCATGCTTGGTGTCAAGTGAACAGTATTAAGTTTAAACCGGTCGTCGCCCTGGTTGGGCGCCCCAACGTTGGTAAATCAACCCTTTTCAATCGCTTAACCCGTTCACGGGCAGCATTGGTCGCCGATTATTCCGGTCTCACCCGTGACCGTCACTATGGCGAAGGTCGTGTGGGTGATTATCCGTTTCTGGTTATTGATACCGGCGGTTTTGAGCCGGTGGCCAAAACAGGTATTCTCAAGGAAATGGCCCGACAAACAGAACAGGCCATTGCCGAATCTGATGTGGTTATTTTCCTGGTGGATGCCCGTGCCGGTATTAATGCACACGACCATGAGATTGCTCACATGCTGCGTCGCGCCGGCCCCAAGGTGGTGCTGGCCGTTAACAAGGCCGAAGGCATGAATGCCGGGCAGGCCAGTGCCGAGTTCCATGAGCTTGGCCTGGGTACACCCCATCCCATTTCATCGGCTCACGGAGACGGGGTTGTTGACCTGATCGAAGAAGCACTGTCCCAGCTTGAAAATCCCTATATCCAGTCTGTTTCAGCAGAGCCCGAGACAGAGGTTCCCGAGCCCGATCTTGAGTTGGAAGAGTCTGAGCTTGAAGAGCAGGAAGAAACGGTTTTTACCGACCACCGTATCAAACTTGCTATTGTTGGTCGTCCCAATGTGGGTAAATCCACCCTTATCAATACCCTGATGGGTGAAGAACGGGTCATTGCTTTCGATATGCCTGGCACCACACGTGATGCCATCGAAATTGATTTTGAACGCAATGGTAAAAAATATACCCTGATTGATACCGCCGGCTTGCGTAAGCGCGGGAAGGTGTTTGAGTCGGTCGAGAAATTTTCGGTGATCAAAACATTGCAGGCTATTGAGGCCAGTAACGTGGTGTTGCTGCTGTTGGATGCCCAATCTGAAATTTCCGATCAGGATGCCCATATTGCCGGATTCATTCTTGAGTCAGGCCGTGCGCTGGTGGTGGCCATTAATAAATGGGATGGTCTTGATGCCGACAAACGTGAATGGATTCAGCGGGAATTTGAACGCAAGCTACGCTTTTTAACGTTTGCTAAAATGCATACGATTTCCGCTCTTAAGGGGCAGGGTGTAAACGCGTTGCTTAAATCGGTCAACGAAGCACATGCCGCCGCTTTCATTAAGCTTTCAACACCCAAGCTTACGAGGGAACTACATGCTGCGGTAGAGCAGCAACAGCCACCACGCAAAGGGATTTTTAGGCCTAAAATGCGTTATGCGCATCAAGGGGGACAAAATCCACCTCTTATCATTGTTCATGGTAATGCCCTGGATACTGTGCCCGAGTCATACAGGCGCTATCTGGAATCCAGAATGCGCAAGGTTTTCAATTTGTCGGGTACACCTTTGCGAATAGAGTTCAAATCTTCCCACAACCCATATAAATAAGCGGGGTAAAGCGTGAGTAAATTCTGGAGTGATTTTGTTCAGGAACTGAAGCCTTATGTTCCCGGAGAACAACCCAAGGATGGCGAGTATATCAAGCTCAACACCAATGAATCACCCTTTGATCCCTCTCCGGTCGTTATAGATGCGATGCGGCAGGAAGTCGAAGAAAACCTGCGTTTATATCCTGACCCTGAGTCTGATAAATTACGCGAGGCAATTGGGCGTTATTACGATATTCCTGCTGATTACGTGTTTCCCGGAAACGGTTCCGATGAGGTGCTGGCCCATTTGTTTTATGCCCTGTTCAAACACAGGGGCAAAAAAATCCTGTTTCCCGATATTACCTACAGTTTTTATCGGGTGTATGCCAAACTGTATAATATCAATTTCGATGCGGTTGCGTTAAACAGTCAATTTGAAATAGACATCAATGACTATATTAATGTTTCTTCAGAAGATGTCTGTGGTATTATTTTTCCTAACCCGAATGCACCTACTGGGATTGCAGTCAGCCTTGAAAAAATAGAACAACTACTTCAGGCGCAGCCTGATATTGTGGTGGCCATAGATGAAGCCTATGTCGATTTTGGTGCGGATTCAGCGGTTAGGTTATTGGAACAGTACGATAACCTGATTGTTTTACAAACCTTGTCCAAATCACGTTCCCTGGCGGGTTTGCGGGTAGGGTTCGCCTTGGCGCAGCCTCATTTGTTGCAGGCGCTTATCAGGGTTAAAAACAGTTTTAATTCCTATCCCATAGACAGGCTGGCACAAGTAGGTGCGGTGGCCGCCTTTGAAGATGACGCCTATTTCGAACAAACCCGGCAGGAAATCATCTCCACACGGGAATATGTAGCCCAGGAACTAAACAGTTTGGGTTTTGTTGTTTTGCCTTCAAAAACCAATTTTGTTTTTGTTTCTCACCCTCAGGTTGAGGCGTCTGTACTAAGCGCTCAATTACGTGAGCATCTTGTTTTGGTACGACATTTTGATCAGGATCGCATTTCGCAGTACTTGAGAATTACAATCGGAACCCGGAAACAATGTGAAGTATTAATAAAAACATTGTCTGAAATATTAACTTCAACTAATATTGGGTCTGAATAAAAAAAATTACCGAAAATATTGGAATTTACTTATTAGGTGGTAAGTTGTATAAAATGTCGGTAAAGTACTATTTCTATAAAATTCACCTATTAATAACATTAAAATGGAGCCTCGCCAATGAGCACTAAAGGGCAATCACTACAAGATCCTTTCTTAAATGCACTGCGTAAAGAGCATGTTCCCGTATCTATTTATCTGGTCAACGGGATCAAACTACAAGGACAAATCGAATCATTCGACCAATATGTGGTTTTACTAAGAAATACCGTTACCCAAATGGTTTACAAACACGCAATTTCCACTGTTGTTCCAGCTCGTGCTGTCAGTTTTCAGGTTGATGTTCCTGCTGAATAAGAAAAATAATCTTTTCGCAAAAACATGGCCCGCCAGGTTAGCCTGTGCGGGCATTTTCCTTTTTAGGGGTGTATGCGCACATTAATTATAAGTGTAGATTTTGGCAAGCCCGATTATCAGGCTCATGCCGAAGAATTTGAAATGCTGGCTAAAAGCGCCGGAGCAGAGGTTGTGGCGACGGTCGTGGCCAAACGGGATAAACCCGATGCGGCACATTTCATTGGTTCCGGAAAACTTGAAGAGGCTGTTTTGCTGGCCGAGTCTTCCGATGTCGATATTATTTTGTTCGATCAGCCGCTTAGTCCGGCGCAGCAACGAAATATTGAAAGGGCATTCAAACTTAGGGTAGTTGACCGTGTGGCGCTTATCCTGGATATTTTTGCCTTGCGTGCCAAAAGCCATGAAGGGAAACTGCAGGTTGAACTGGCGCAATTACAACATCTCATGACCCGGCTTACCCGAATGTGGACTCACCTTGAACGCCAGCGTGGCGGCATAGGCATGCGTGGTCCGGGTGAAGCCCAGCTTGAAATGGATAAGCGGATGATTGGTGACAAGGTTAAAGTGTTGCGAGAACGATTAAGTAAAGTCGAAAGGCAACGCACTACACAACGCCGCTCAAGGGCAAGAGGTGGGGTCATGTCAGTTTCCCTGGTGGGTTATACCAACGCGGGTAAATCCACCTTGTTCAATGCCCTTACCCGTGCAGGAGCCTATGCTGCTGACCAATTGTTTGCCACGCTTGATACAACAACACGGAGAATTTGGATTGAGGACGCAGGGCAGGTGGTGGTCTCGGATACGGTAGGCTTTATTCGTGATCTTCCCACAACACTCATTGCAGCTTTCAAGGCGACGCTTGAAGAAACAGTTCAGGCCGATTTGCTCTTGCATGTTATTGACGCTTCCAGTGCGCAGCGCGATGAACAGATCCTGGAAGTGAATAAAGTGCTTGAAGAGATCGGCGCTAAAGACATACCATGCATTCTTGTTTACAATAAGATTGATGCTGCTGGTTATGAACCAAAAATTGAACGAAACGAAGAGGGCAGGATAGTCCGCGTTTTTGTCAGTGCATTAGATCGAACCGGTCTGGACGGATTGCGCGGGGCAATCGCTGAGGCCAAAGAAAAAATAGGAAATAATGTTGCGAATCTCAAAAATATTTAATTTGAACGATCCGGGTTGGGGTCGAGGTAATCAAAATGGTTCAGGCCAAAACGAACCACCAAAACGCCCCTCCAACCAGGGTGATGGTCCCCCAGATCTTGATCAGGTCTGGGCTGATTTCAATAATCGAATAAAAAGCGTCTTTGGTAATAAAAAAGGGGGTGGCGGTGGTTTTGGCAAGCCTCCACGTAGCGGAGGGTTCAATCCTTCTCCCAAAGCAGCCAGGTTTGGCGTTGTTTTTATTATTATCGTTGCCTTGTTGCTTTGGCTGGCCAGTGGTTTTTACATTGTCCGCGAAGGTCAGGTGGGTGTGGTCACCCAATTCGGGAAATATTTAAAAACTGTTCAGCCGGGTTTCCAGTGGCATATTCCGCGACCTGTTCAAAACGTTGAATTGGTGGATATTGCCAGTGTTCGCTCTTTCTCGGTTGGTTATCGCGACAACTCGCGCAATAAAGTATTGCCTGAAGCCTTAATGCTGACCGAAGATGAGAATATCGTCGACATACAATTTGATGTCCAGTATCGTCTTAAGGCGGCAATGCCCCTTGGGGCCGGAGACTACAGTCCTGCGGCAGATTATCTGTTCCGTCTGGTTTCCCCGGATGAATCAGTGCGCCAAGCGGCAGAAACGGCCATACGAGAAGTGGTTGGCAAACAGTCAATGAATAAAATCCTTTATGAAAGCCGTACTGCGGCCGCCATAGATGTCATGAAACTGATGCAGCAAATTCTTGATCGTTACCAGTCTGGTATAGAAGTCACCACGGTGGCCATCCAGAACGTGCAGCCGCCCGAGCAGGTGCAGGCCGCATTTGAAGACGCCATCAAGGCCGGCCAAGATAACGAGCGCCAGAAAAACGAAGGTAATGCGTATGCCAGCAAGGTTATTCCCGAGGCACGTGGTCAGGCTTCCCGTATGGTGCAGGATGCAGAAGGTTATCGTGCCACTGTGGTGGGGCAGGCCCAAGGTGAGGCTGCCCGTTTTGAAAGCATAGAAAAGGAATACGCCAAAGCACCGGAGATTACGCGTGAACGTATGTATATCTCCACACTGGAAAATGTCTTTAAAAATGCCTCTAAAGTCATGCTGGACGCCGAAGGCGGCAATAATATGATGTATCTGCCTATCGATAAGCTGATCGAGCAAACACCGGCTTCTGCTTCAGCACCAGCGACAACATCGGTACCCTCCGGTGCCACTACTTCCTCCAGCAGTACTGTCTCAGGTTCTACCACTGATGCCAGTGCAGCATCACGAAGTCGCCTGACCCGTGATAATTTTGATCGTCGCTAGGAGGTGGGTAAAATGAATCGTAAAACTATAGTAGGTATTGTATTTTTTGTGGCGGCTCTTTTGCTGTCGTCGTCAGTTTTTATTGTTTCCGAGCGAAACTATGCTCTGGTGTTCAAGTTGGGTGAATGGCAGCGTACCATCCAGGAACCTGGCCTTTACTTCAAGCTTCCAACACCACTTGAAAATGTAGTTTATCTTGATAAACGAATCCAGACTATCGAATCCGGTGATACTGAAAGAATCCAGACTTCGGAAAAGAAAAACCTGATTATCGACTCTTATATCAAGTGGCGTATTTCAAATCCATTGCAATTCTATGTGTCTTTCGGAGACAGCACCTATGCGGCACAGAATCGTCTGGGTGCGCAAATTCGCGATGCCCTGAACGCTTCGGTCAACACTCGTACGGTTCGCGCTGTTATTTCACAAGAGCGTGATGTCGTCATGGCCGAGATTCTGAATAACGTAGAGGAGCGTGCCAAACCTTTGGGTATCCAGGTGGTCGATGTGCGCCTGAAGCGAATTGAGTTCTCACAGGAGGTTTCCGATTCCGTCTATTCACGGATGCAGGCCGAGCGTAAGCAAGAGGCAAATAGTTTGCGAGCCAATGGCGCTGCAGAAAGCGAGATGATTCGTGCCGAGGCGGACCGTAAGGTCCAGGAAGAGCTTGCCCAGGCCAATGCCAAAGCCCAGGCCATTCGCGGTGTGGGAGATGCGGAAGCTGCGGGCATATATGCTGATGCTTATGGTAAAAATTCTGATTTTTACAGTTTTTACAATAGCATGAATGCATATAAATCGATCTTCGGTTCCAAAAAAGATTTACTGGTCGTCGATCCTGATTCTGATTTCTTCCGCTTCTTCAAGCAATCAGATGGAAATGTGTCAAGCAACGAACAATAAATTGAAAACCGGTTTATTTTCTGAATTTATGCGTAATTAGTTGTACAATGCCGTGTAAGTTCAGAAACTATTCCTAAATGCGACTCGCATTGCTTACGCAACGAGTCGCATTTTTATTTGAAAAATTGCCATGACAACAAGTAACTGGTTATTGCCCGAACACTTGTCGGATATTCTCCCGGCAGAGGCACGGCGTATAGAAGAGTTGCGACGTAAATTGCTCGATCTTTACCGCACCTTCGGTTTTGAAATGGTTGCGCCGCCATTAATTGAATATACCGACTCACTATTAGCTGCCAAGGGCCTTGATTTGCAATTGCGCACCTGCAAGCTGGTAGATCAGTTGTCAGGTCGTACTATGGGTTTGCGTGCAGACATGACGCCGCAGGTAACGCGAATAGATGCGCACTTGCTTAATCGCGAGGGCGTAACGCGGCTTTGCTATTGTGGCAGTGTCTTTCATGCTCGTCCGTCCGGCTTGTTATCCGACCGTGAGTTGTTGCAAATTGGGGCCGAAATTTATGGTCACGCCGGTTTTGAGGCAGACTTGCAAATTATTCAATTGGCGCTCGAAAGCCTTGAAATGGCAGGTGTTAAAAAACCGCGTATCGACCTGAATCATCCTAATGTTTCTCGTGTGCTGGTAGATTCTGTGCCGGCGCTCTCCGAGCGAGCCAGCGAGATATTCTCCCTGCTTAATGATAAAGATGTGCCAAGCCTAAAAGAATTGCTTGAAAGTTGCCAGGATGTGCCGCAAGATATTGCCAACGCATTAATTCTGTTGCCAACCTTATATGGTTCTGTCAATGTCCTTGACGAGGCCCAGGAAAAGCTCCCACGTTTACCGGGCATCAGTCAGGCGCTGCAGTCACTGCGCGAACTGGTTAATGCTTTAGATAACGCTTGTGTAGGCATTGATCTGGCTGATGTTCGTGGTTACGATTATCACTCTGGTGTCAGCTTTGCCATTTTTGCGCCAGGCTGGCACGATGCTATTGTGCGTGGTGGTCGTTATGATAACGTAGGTAAAGTATTTGGCAGGGCGCGTCCTGCAACGGGTTTCAGTCTTGATCTGCGCAAGGTCTCTGGCGGGCTTTCGCCTGCTCAGCCTTCAAGGGCGATCAGGGCACCATGGGATCTAAATGCAGAGCTGGTAGAGCGTATTCGCGAATTGAGAAATCAGGGTCATGTGGTAATTCAGATTTTTCCAAACAGTACACAAAGTGTCGATGAATTTATTTTTGAAAGTGAATTGGTCTACAAAGAGGGTGACTGGGTCCTGGAAAGTATTCAGTAAAATCAGGTCTTGACGGATGCTTTTTTACCGGCAAGTGACGAACGATATATTTTTTTATTTTATTTAATATGAGCAAGAACGTAGTTGTTATCGGTACCCAATGGGGTGATGAAGGCAAGGGAAAGATTGTTGACTGGTTAGCCGAATCAGCGCAAGGCGTTGTTCGTTTCCAGGGTGGTCACAATGCAGGTCATACCTTGTGGATTAATGGTAAAAAAACGGTTTTACGCCTGATTCCCTCTGGAATCATGCATCCCCACGTTACTTGCTATATTGGCAACGGTGTTGTGCTGTCTCCCGAGGCGCTGCTTAAAGAAATTGAAGAGCTTGAAAGCGCTGGGCTGGATGTTCGCTCACGCCTTAAGATTTCAGAAGCCTGCCCCTTGATCCTGCCCTATCACGTGGCAGTTGATCAGGCACGTGAGGCAAAAAAAGGCGATAACAAGATTGGTACAACCGGTCGTGGTATTGGTCCTGCCTATGAAGACAAGGTTGCACGTCGTGCGTTGCGGGTACAGGATCTTTATAATCCTGCGCTTTTCGATGCAAAGCTGCATGAAGTGCTCGAGTATCATAACTTTATCCTTACCCAGCATCTGGGTGCAGAACCCATCTCTTTTGATGAGGTTAAGGCGCAGGCCATGGCGCTGGCTCCCATTATTGAGCCAATGGTTGCGGATGTTTCGGCTTTGTTGTATGAAGCTAAAAAAGAAGGTCAGAGCCTGCTGTTTGAAGGTGCGCAGGGTGCCCTGCTTGATATCGATCACGGTACTTATCCATTCGTTACCAGTAGCAATTGCCTGGCGGGTGCCGCTTCTGCGGGTGCCGGTGTTGGTCCTCAGCAGTTGAATTATGTTCTGGGTATTACCAAGGCGTATACAACACGTGTGGGTTCAGGTCCATTCCCCACCGAGCTTAATAATGAAATCGGCGTCCAGATTGCTAAAGTCGGTAATGAATTTGGCGCAGTAACCGGTCGTCCACGTCGTTGTGGCTGGTTTGATGGTGCTGCCCTCAAACGTTCGGTTATTGTGAACGGGATTTCTGGTCTGTGCGTGACCAAGCTGGATGTTCTTGACGGTATTGAAAGCATCGGCCTGTGTGTAGGTTACCATATTGATGGCAAGCGGGTTGATCTTCTTCCTTATGGTGCACATAAAGTTGCCAAGGCCGAACCGATTATCGAAATGATGCCGGGCTGGACAGAGACTACTGTTGGCGTCAAAGAGTATGATCAATTACCTGAAAATGCCCGTCATTTCCTGAATCGTATCGCTGAAATCTGCGAAGTACCTATTGATATGATCTCAACGGGTCCCGATCGCATGGAAACCATTCTTCGTCGTCATCCATTCCTGGATTAATCAGAGCAGGTGAATATATATGTCGTTACCTCCTAGTACAGATAGCGATTTATGGGTCAGTTGGGATGAGTATCATCACCTGGTCGAAAGGCTGGGTTTGATCGTCTATAAATCGGGTTGGAAATTTGATACTATAGTTTGTCTGGCGCGCGGCGGTGTCCGCGTAGGAGACGTGCTTTCCCGTATATTTGATGTTCCTCTGGGTATTCTGGCTACCAGCAGTTATCGCGAAGCGGCAGGCACTGTCCAGGGGCAGCTTGACATTGCCCAGTTCATTACCATCACTAAAGGCACTCTAGAGGGACGCGTCTTGTTGGTGGATGATATGGTGGATACGGGGCTTACTTTTAGCAGGGTGCAAGAGCATCTGTTAAGTCAATTTCCAAGCATCGTGGAAATGCGTTCTGCTGTTTTGTGGTGGAAAGGTCACGCCAAGGTTGAACCTGATTATTACGTTGATAAATTGCCTACAAACCCCTGGATTCACCAGCCTTTTGAAGATTATGACAGTTTAAGACCACATCAATTGGAAGCCTGGGTTAGAAAGGGTGTGAAAAATAACTAATTTATGCTATAATCCGAGATTACTTATGTTTTTTAGTTTTTTTTGTTGAACCCAGACAAAATAAAACGCAAGGTTTTAGTTAGGAATAGATAAGGTCATGCCCGTAGCGTAAAGTTAAGCATGGCGAAACACCTGTATTTGGCATAGCCAGCCAACAACGTTATGTGATTTTATTTATTTATCAGGCTAATTTTTATTTACCATTAACTGAGCTTAATTGCTTTCATATACATGCCACAAGTAAGATTAAAAGAAAATGAGCCATTCGAGGCTGCATTGCGTCGCTTCAAGCGCACTATTGAAAAAACCGGTTTGCTAACAGAATTGCGTTCGCGCGAATTCTATGAAAAACCGACTGCAGAGCGCAAGCGCAAACACGCCGCTGCTGTTAAGCGTCACTACAAACGCATTCGTAGTCAGCAACTGCCTCCACGCTTATATTGATTCCTGAAAGTTTTATTCAGGATTTGCTGGCCCGCGTCGATGTTGTCGATGTGGTTGGCAAGTATGTTCAGTTAAGAAAGGGCGGGGCCAATTTGCTTGGCCTGTGCCCCTTTCATAACGAAAAATCCCCCTCATTTACGGTCAGTCCCACTAAACAGTTTTATCATTGTTTTGGTTGTGGGGCGCATGGTACCGCCATTACTTTTCTAATGGAACATACCGGGGCCAGCTTTCCCGAAACGGTCCGATCCTTGGCTGGTTCGGTAGGATTGGTTGTACCTGAAGAGCAGCGCAGTCCCTTCCAACAAAAACAGGTCAGGCAAAAACAGACCGAAACCATGCTGCATCAGCAGGTGCTTGAAAAGGCGCATTCCTTTTATTTGTCCCAGTTAAGATCCGGTGCACAGGCTATTGCTTATTTAAAGCAACGAGGTTTAAGCGGGCAAACGGCCAAGCGTTTTGGGTTGGGCTGGTCGGGTACCAAACGCCAGGGTCTCAAAGAGGTTTTTGCCAATTACGAAGAATCCCTGTTGGTTGAATCTGGTCTGGTCATAGAGTCAGAGGACGGGCGTCGTTATGACCGGTTCCGTGAGCGGATCATGTTTCCCATTTTCAATGCAAAGGGGAAATTAATCGGTTTTGGCGGACGTATCATTGGTAAAGGTGAGCCCAAGTACCTTAATTCGCCAGAAACACCCGTTTTTTCCAAGGGCCAGGAACTATATGGTTTGTGGGAAAACCGCCAGGGAATCCGTGCCGAAGGGTTTGTGCTGGTGGTGGAAGGCTATATGGATGTGGTGGGCCTCTCACAACAAGGGATGGATAATGCGGTAGCTACTTTGGGTACCGCCACGACTCCCCAGCATATCCAGAAATTAATCCGGGCAAGTGATCGGATTATTTTCAGCTTTGATGGCGATAATGCAGGTAAGAAAGCCGCATGGCGTGCATTGCAGACCTGTCTGCCATTGCTGCGTGATGATGTCTCCATTCGTTTCCTGTTTTTGCCAGCTGAGCATGATCCTGATTCTTATATTCGGGAATTCGGTGCTGATGCTTTCCGGGAAAAAGTGCAGGAGTCCATGGCGTTGTCTTCATTTATGTTGCAGACATTGGCTGAGCGTTATCCGCTCAATGAGGCGGAGGGAAGGGCAGCGTGCCTGCATGAAGCAAGACCCTTAATTACCCAAATTCCGGAGTCTGGTATAAAAACCCAGATTGGGCATGATTTTGCCAAACTTGTTTCCCTGACTTCTGAAGAGTTGATCAAGGATCTTGCTTTTTATCAGGAAGAAACTGCAGCGCGTACATCGGTGGTGTTGCAGCCTGTGGTAACGCATAGTCCGGCCATGCCGGCTTTTGAGTCTTCTGCATTTGATGGGTTCAATGAAATCCTTGATGTCGTGCCGTTTGATGATTTTCCACCGGCCCGGATGGAAAAAACCAAGTCTTTTTCTATTGGCGGCAAAAGAAATTCAGGCAAGCAGGTAACGCCATTGGCAAAAAGGCTATTGCGTTTACTGGCCATGCATCCGGCACTTGTAGATCAAATTGCAGATCAACAGCTTGAAGTTTTAAGCCATAGCCCCCATCTGATATTAGTGCGTGAGTTTATTTCATTGGCAATTTCAAGTGGTGCAAGACATATGGGCGCATTATTGCAGGCCGTTGACGAAAGTTCTGATCTGTACGCCATTTTGTCTTCCATTTCGGTAGAAACCATCGATATGGAAGAATTGCCTCATCCTTTGGATGAATGGAATGATGCATTACAGCGTATTGAAATGGATTCTTTACGCAGTGAACAGGCAAAGCTGGTTCAGGAAGGATTGAATTCTGAAGTGGCCCGCCAACGTTATAAAGCATTGAATAAACGAATTTTATTTTTGAGTCGTGTGGTAAAGCGATAAATGATGTACAATAATCGGTTGTTCATGCTTTTTCGCCAATTCTAATTTATAGTTTTTTAATAAAGAATTCATAAATTAGTGTTGTTTTGTGGTTGTTTTGTCACTTTCGGAATCTAATATGATCAAAGACAGTAGTAAGCCAACTTCTACCAAGACAGCAGTAAAAAAAACAGCAACAAAAACTGTAAGTAAGAGTCCATCCAAGGCAAAGCTTGACACAAAAAACATAATTAAACCAGAATCTTCAGCATCCAGGCCCGGGAAGTCTGCTACTGTAAAATCAGAAGAGCAACTTCAGGGCGATGCATCCCTATCTTCAAAAGTAGTTAATAAGGCAGCAAGTAATACGGTGGCTAAATCAATTAAAGACATAACGACCAAGACTCGTGTTCCCAGTAAAAATCTTGATACAGATGATTCGCTGAATGATTTTGATGATGATCTTCAGGAAGAAAATACTCTCCCAAGCAAAAAAACCAAGGCGCCAGCTTCTAGCGGACGCAAGCCGGGACGCCCATCAAAGCCTAAAAGTAACGAGGATGATTTTCTCGATAATGGTGATGAAGAGGCGGAAGAAGTCCCTGAGCTTAAACCTGTAAAACGTGGTAAGCGTGCTAAAGATGCCAAAGACGTTGTTACGGGTGGTTCCAGAAGTCCTTTTTCAGCTGAAGAACTCGAAGCGCGCCGGAATCGGCTCAAGCAATTAATCAAACTGGGTAAAGATCGTGGTTATCTTACTTACAGTGAAATTAATGACCAATTGCCCGATGATCTGGTAGATGCTGAAGCGATTGATAGCATTATCAGTACCTTCGGTGATATGGGTATTTCAGTCTATGATCAGGCACCCGATGCCGAGTCATTGCTGCTCAACGATAATGCGCCAATGGCTTCCCCCGATGATGACGTCGAGGATGAGGCCGAAGCGGCATTAACAACGGTTGATTCCGATTTTGGCCGTACTACTGATCCTGTCCGTATGTATATGCGTGAAATGGGTACGGTAGAGCTGTTGACCAGGGAAGGCGAAATTGAAATCGCCAAACGAATTGAAGATGGCCTTAAGCATATGGTCATGGCAATTGCCGCTTGTCCTACAACCATCAAGGAAATCCTGAATCATATCCAGCGCGTACGCGATGGCCAGGCTCAAATTGATGAGGTCGTTGATGGCCTGTTGTCTGAGGATGGCGAAGAATATGCCGGTTCAGGTGTCGTGGAAGATGACGAGGAAGATGTACCTGCCGGTGGCATGAGCAGCAGGCAGATAGAGACCTTGCGTGATGAGGCGCTTGCCAAATTCGACACTGTCGAACACTGGTTTGGCAAGATGAAAGATATCTATGAAGAAGGTGGTTACAAAACGCCCGAATACATGGAAGCCAAGCAAGCCGTTCTGGGTGAGTTGATCGGAGTACGTTTTACCGCGAAAATGGTAGAGCGTCTGGCTGACTCCCTGCGCACGCAGGTTGAAGAGGTTCGCATGCTGGAACGGACGATTTTGCATACATGTATTGATCGTGTTGGCATGTCACGTTCTTATTTCATCAAAGTGTTTCCAGGCAATGAGACCAATCTTGATTGGGTTCATAAGGAAGTGGCAAAAAATCCATCTTATGCCGCTACCCTTGAGCGTTCAATCCCTGATATCCATGAAATTCAACAAAAACTTATTGACCTTGAAAAGTCCGTGATATTACCTATCAAGGATCTGAAGGAAGTCAATAAGCGCATGGTAACGGGTGAAGCCAAGGCTAAAAAAGCCAAGCGTGAGATGATCGAGGCCAACCTGCGTCTGGTAATTTCAATTGCCAAGAAATATACCAATCGTGGCCTGCAGTTCCTGGATCTTATTCAGGAAGGTAATATTGGTCTTATGAAGGCGGTGGATAAATTTGAATATCGTCGTGGTTATAAGTTCTCTACCTATGCAACATGGTGGATTCGCCAGGCAATTACGCGCTCCATTGCTGATCAGGCTCGCACGATTCGAATTCCGGTTCATATGATTGAAACCATCAATAAGATGAATCGTATCAATCGTCAGATTTTGCAGGAAACCGGCGTTGAGCCCGATCCGGCAACCCTGGCCCAGAAAATGGATATGCCCGAGGAAAAGATTCGCAAGATTCTGAAAATTGCCAAAGAGCCCATTTCCATGGAAACCCCAATTGGCGATGATGATGATTCCCATCTGGGCGATTTTATTGAAGATGGCGCTACCCTGGCTCCTGCAGATTCTGCATTGTATGGGTCAATGCGTGATGCCTTCAAAGAAGTTCTTGACTCGCTGACACCTCGCGAAGCAAAAGTGCTAAGAATGCGTTTTGGTATTGGTATCAGCTCAGACCAGACACTTGAAGAAGTGGGCAAGCAATTTGATGTCACCCGTGAGCGTATCCGCCAGATTGAAGCAAAAGCCTTAAGAAAGTTACGTCACCCTAGCAGAGCAGATAAACTTAAAAGCTTCCTTGAAAATCAGTAATTCTTGAAAATCAGTAATAAGTATGGTTTAATACTGGTCTTTCTGGATGTAAATGAATATTCAGGAAAGCTTATGCAAAGAGGGTAAGCCAAAAGACTCATAATCCTTTGGTCGCATTATCCCCCTGTAGCTCAGTTGGTTAGAGCAGAGGACTCATAATCCTTTGGTCGCTGGTTCGAGTCCAGCCGGGGGGACCAATAAAACGCTTTGTATTCAATAAATTAGTCGCTTTTATAGCGGCTTTTTTATTGCCTGAAATGGTCAAAAATGCAATTATATTGGACGCTGTCCAATATCCAGTGGTGTATACAGTACTGGATAAGCAGAAAAAAATTAAGTTGCCTGGTAGTGTTAATGATGCTGAGTTGATTGTTTTACTTGAGCCAGTATGGCATTGCGACGTCTTGTTTTGTTGTAAAAAAGCTGTGCTATTAATGCTTTAACAATTTATCGATATGGCAATTAAATTGGTCAGAAACGGCCTCATTTCTCAAAATCCTGCGCTACCGAATTTAAAGCGGCTTTAACCGGCAGTTTTTTTCTTCATCGAACATTTGGTTTCAATCCATTTTTCTAAATTGGCTACTTCCCTGAACGAGTTGTAAGAAAATAGATCTTACCAAGGTAAGGTATTTATTACTATTTTTAGGATTCAATTATGAAAGCCAGGCAGTGCAGTTCTGTTGGGGTGTTTTTCTTCGGTTTTTTGATGTTGTTTGCAGTTATATTGGGTTTTGGTTCAGGCAAGACTTATGCAAATGATACGGCCGGTTTTCAGCATTTATTGACTTTACAGGATGGCAAAGGGCAATCGGCTAAAAAATGGATACAAGAAGGCCGACCTACACTGGTAAAGCTGTGGGCAAGCTGGTGTCCATTATGTTTGTCAGAACTGGAAACTACCCAGGGCTGGGCTCAGGACGAGCGTTTTGCGGATATTAATCTGGTTTCTGTGGTTTCTCCTGGTAAATTGGGAGAAAAATCATTGGCCGATTTCAATGAATGGTATGCGGGTTTAAGTTACCCAGATCTGCCGGTGTTGTTGGATCCTGATGGCAAAACAATCAAAAATGCCAGTGTTGCCGTGTATCCTAGCTGGGCTTTATTCGATAAAGACAAACGTCTGGTTCGGGTGGTTAAAGGCAGTTTACATAGGGATCAGGCAATTGCGCTGGTGCAAGACCCCAAATCTGATTTAAAGAAAGTCGCCCAGTCATTTTACAAGCCAGTCAAGGGTACGGCTTCGATAGCCATGAACCAAAAAGTCATTTATCTGGCGGGTGGTTGCTTTTGGGGGGTAGAAGCTTACTTTGAGCGTATCCCTGGCGTTATTAATGCGGTTTCCGGTTATGCGAACGGTCGTACAGACAACCCCAGCTATGAGGATGTGATTTACAGGAAAACGGGCCATGCTGAAACTGTCAGGGTTACCTACGACGCAGATCGGTTAAGCCTGCCTGATATCCTGACTTATTATTTTCGTGTTATTGATCCAACCAGTTTGAACAGACAGGGTAATGATCGAGGTACGCAGTATCGTACCGGGGTTTATTTTACTGATCCTGACGAAAAGCCCGTAATCCAGGCGGCATTGGATGCGGAAAAGAAAAAATACCGCAAGGCTTTGGTTGTAGAAAACCAGCCCTTGGTGCATTTTTATGATGCCGAAGAATATCATCAGGATTATTTGGTTAAAAATCCCAATGGATATTGTCATATTGATTTAAGTAAGGCCGAGATCCCGCTGGAAAAACAGAATTCAGTAACTAATAAGGTTGATTGGAAAAAATTTCAGAAACCTGAGGATCACTTATTGCGTCAAAGTCTGACTGAAGAGCAGTATCGTATTACCCAGCAAAATGGTACCGAGTTTGCGTTTAGTCATGCTTATGACCATTTGTTTGAGCCGGGCTTGTATGTGGATATCGTGAGCAATGAGCCTTTATTTAGTTCCCGGGATAAATATGATTCGGGTTGTGGTTGGCCAAGCTTCACCAAACCCATTGATGAGAATGCGGTAAGCAGGCATAAAGACCTAAGTTACAACATGCAGCGTATAGAAATACGTAGCAGGATTGCGGACTCTCATTTGGGGCATGTATTCCCGGATGGGCCAAAAGATCGGGGTGGTTTACGTTATTGCATAAACGGTGCAAGCTTGCGTTTCATTCCTTTGGACAAGATGGAAGCCGAAGGTTATGGCTCCCTGATAAAACTGGTTAATTAATAGTAAATAGTAATAGGAGGGTCTTGTCATGATCGCCACATTAAAATACATAGTGCTGGCTTCGGCTTTATTGTTTGGTTTAGGTGCAACTGTATATGTTCATGTCCAGGCGGAAACTGTAGGGATACAGAAAATTAAGGAAGCAGAGGCTATATGGATTGATGTGCGTACGCCTGCTGAATTTGAAAGCGGTCATGTAAGTGATGCTTTGAATATTGAATATCAGAATCTTGGTTCCGCAATTGTGTCTATTGCGCCAGATAAGAATGCACCTATTAATCTATATTGCAGAAGTGGTCGACGTTCTGAAATCGCCAGGCAGACCCTATTGAATATGGGCTATACAAATGTGATTAATAAAGGTGCATACGATATGGTCAAAAAGATGGTTACTCAGAATTGAAAGCCATGCGGTGAGATCGGGTGATATTCATAGGTAAAGAGAAAAAAGAAAAGGACAAGCGTTGTGTTAACGGCTTGTCCTTTTTACTGCTTGTTGTAAATTGGCACACGGTTATCTTTGTGATGTTGCGGTGCGATCGGTCCAAGTGCCAGGCAGTCGCCCATCACCTGGCAGCAGGTCTAATGAATAAGTTGATCATGCATGGAAAAACAGCAGCTCAATGGATGTGGTGTAAAAACACAA
>NZ_JAENGP010000017.1 GCF_016595155.1 Advenella mandrilli | reverse complement strand
CCAATGGTCCACTGGCACCCGTAGGTGGTTTGGTAAATGGCCTGGTAGGCGATCAGGGCGCACTAACCCCTGTTGTAGGTACTGTTAATAATTTATTAAGTGGCCTGACTGGCGGTTTAGCCGGTGGTGCCCAGGGTGGCCCGCTTGATCCTGTTTTGGGTCTGCTTGGTGGATTAACTGGTGGTCAATCCGGAAATGGGGTCGGTGGTTTGCTTGATCCCGTCCTTGGTCTGGTGGGTGGTTTGACGGGCGGCAATGGCGGTTTGCTGGGGGGTGGCAGTGCTGGTGACGGTGTGGTTACCGATGTGCAGGGAACCGTTGGCCGACTGGTGAATAATACCGCCCTGGCACCAGTAGGTGGCCTGGTAAATGGTCTGGTCGATCCACAAACTGGCGCTTTGGCACCGGTAACCGGTCTGGTTAATGGTTTGACATCTGCCAATGGTCCACTGGCACCCGTAGGTGGTTTGGTAAATGGCCTGGTAGGCGATCAGGGCGCACTAACCCCTGTTGTAGGTACTGTTAATAATTTATTAAGTGGCCTGACTGGCGGTTTAACCGGTGGTGCCCAGGGTGGCCCGCTTGATCCTGTATTGGGTCTGCTTGGTGGATTAACCGGCAATACCGGAACGGGTGGTGCTGGTTCAGGCGGCCTCTTGGGTGGCTTGCTGGGTGGTGGCCAGGGTGGTGGCCTGCTTGGCGGTTTACTGGGTGGCGGTGCCCAAGGTGGCTCAGGCAACGTACTGGACTTGGCTACTGGCATTACCTTGCCCCAAAACCAGCTTGGCAACACACTTGACGGCGTGCTGACACCTCTTCTGAAACCGGTTGAAGGCCTGGTTAACTCCCTGTTAGGTGCCTTGGCGCCAGTTGTTAATCCGGTTGTAGGCGTGGTTAATGGTGTTACCAGTAACCTGGGTATCGAGCTGCCACAAAATCTGCATCTGGATCTGGTTAATGACCTGTCACTGGCATTGCAGGGAAAACAGCCTTTAGACCTGGCATTGCTGCAATCTGACGGTAATATTTTGGGTTTAGTGCAGCCTGCCGCTGCACCTACTCCCGGTAACCCAATCCCTGCCCCTGTTGTTGGTGAAATTGCAATTGGTGGTGGAGAAATAAATGGTTTGGGCACTGGTGCTGTAGCGACAGCGAACGGAGCAGGCGCAATGGCGATTGGTGATGGTGCCAAGGCCAGTGGTGCATTAACGACTGCTTTGGGTACAGCCGCAGCGGCTACGGCTGAAGCTACTGTTGCCTTGGGTGGTGCCGCTTCAGCGGCACAGGCTGGCGCCACTGCTGTGGGGTCAGGGGCTTCTGCGGCCGGAGAAGGTTCTACCGCTATAGGTTTAGGTGCTCTCGCAACTGTAAATAGCTCTGTTGCAGTTGGTGCACTTGCCCAGGCAACGGCGACAAACGCAGTCGCCTTGGGTGCAGGTTCTGTTGCTGACGAAGCCAATACCGTTTCAGTCGGTTCGGTGGGTAATGAGCGTCGTATCACTAATGTTGCAAATGGTACCAAGCTTAGTGATGCTGCTACCGTTGGGCAATTGACACCAGTTATTGCAGCATTGGGTGGTAATGCTAGCATCGCGCTAAACGGTACAGTAACCGGCCCCACTTACAATGGTTTTTCTGATGCCAGTCAGTCATTTACTGATGTGGGAAGTGCCTTGTATTACCTGGATACCCGTGTGACAGACTTGGAAAATAGCGGTGTAGGTGGCAATAACCTGGTTCAGCAAGATGCTGTTTCAAGAGACATTACAGTTGGTAAAGATACTGATGGTGGTGTGGTGAACTTCCAGAATAAGGATAGTGATGCCCGTAAGCTGACTGGTGTGGCAGCCGGTACAGTTAATGCAACAAGTACCGATGCTATCAACGGTGCTCAATTGCATGCAACTAACAAATCCATTGCCGATGCGCTGGGTGGAAATACGGTAGTTAATATTGATGGTTCCATTACAGGCACCACCTACAATATCAATGAAGTTACTCAGGGTGGTATTGTTAATAATAACTACACTAATGTCGGAGATGCTTTTAACAGTGTCAGTAATTCAGTAACCAACTTGTACAATCAGGTTAATGACGGCAAGATTGGTCTGGTTCAACAGGCATCCCCCAATGCAGCCATCACAGTGGGTAAATCAACAGGTGGTAACGAGGTTAATTTCAGAAATGAAAGTGGTGAAACCCGTCGCCTGACCGGTGTGTCCGAAGCTGTTGAAGGAACCGATGCCGTTAACCTGGATCAGGTTACCCGCATGGTTCAGGGTGCAACACCCGCCGATCTGACCGAAGTACGTAATGATATTTCTTCCTTGCGTGGTGATGTTCGTCGTGTTGAAAAACGGGCTGATGCCGGCGCGGCAACAGCCATGGCGGTGGCCGGTTTGCCACAAGCATATCTGCCAGGCAAGAGCATGGTTTCCATGGCCGGTGGTGTTTATGCCTCCGAGTCTGGTTACGCCTTGGGTGCATCCACTGTTACCGAAAATGGCAAGTGGGTGCTTAAAGGCAGCGTGGCTGGTTCTTCACGCGGTCAAATGGGTGCAACCATTGGTGCTGGCTACCAGTGGTAATACCCGCTTAAGGTTTCGGCCTTAAGTCTTGTTGCCAAAGAGCAAAAACCGCTATCCATTAAACGGGATAGCGGTTTTTTTATAAAAACAGTTTCATGTAAATACTCATACCTTTTTGGTATGGATGGTAATAAAATCCGTATTAGACCCGTCGGGATTGTCCTTATATACTCTATGGATATTAATGAAAAGAATTATTTCATCAGAGGATAAGATGGACGCAAAGATTGTTGAAGTTAATACCCAAATTTTGGATATCCCTACCATCAGGCCACACAAAATGTCTGTGGCGACCATGCATTGCCAAAGCATTGTGCTGGTTCGTATTAAAACGTCAGATGGCATCGAAGGAATTGGAGAGGCCACTACCATTGGCGGCTTGAATTATGGTGGAGAAAGCCCTGAAAGCATCAAGACAAATATCGACAGTTATTTTGCGCCCCTGATTATTGGCCAATCAGCCACTAAACTGGCGGCCTTGCGCAAACTGATCAATAAAACTATTAAAGATAACCGTTTTGCCAAGTGCGCGATAGAAACCGCTCTATATGATGCCTATGCAAAACGCCTGGGCGTTCCGCTAAATGCTTTATTTGGGGGCGTAGTCTCCAATGAAGTTAATGTAGCCTGGACGCTGGCCAGTGGCGACACCCAGAAAGATATTGCCGAAGCTGAACAGATGTTGGCCACACGCAGGCATAATATATTCAAGCTTAAAATAGGAATGCGTTCACCCAAAGACGATATCAAGCATATCGCAGCCATCAGGAAGGCGGTGGGGGATGAGATCAGCATTCGCGTTGATATTAACCAGGGTTGGTCTGAAACGCAGACCGTACAAAACCTTAGGGCCTTGGCTGATGTTGGGGTTGAGCTGGTAGAGCAACCCATTCATGAGAAAAACCTGGCAGGCATGCAGCGTTTGACGGCATTGGGTATTGTGCCGATTATGGCTGATGAATCCCTGAAAGGCCCGGAAGACGGCTTCACGCTTGCATCCCAGCACAGTGCCAATGTGTTTGCCATCAAGATTGAGCAGGCGGGTGGCTTGCAGCACGCCCGTGATTTGATTGGCATTGCCCAGGCTGCCGATATCGCCCTGTATGGTGGCACCATGCTTGAAGGTTCTATTGCCACTATCGCTGCGGCTCATTTGTTTTCTACACTCAATAACCTGGAATGGGGTACCGAGTTGTTTGGCCCGCTTTTGCTGAAAGATGAGATTTTGGCAACGCCGCTGGATTACAGCAATTTCACCCTGAAAATTCCAACCGGTCCGGGGCTGGGCGTTAGTCTGGACGATGATAAAGTGAATTTTTACACACGAAAATAACGACTTGATAAGCGTTAAATGTTAATTTGAATTTTTAATCACTTCGCAAAAGGAAGAGACATTATGAGTAAAGAGTCTGTTGCCGCCTTGCTGGCACAAATGCAAAAAACAGAATCCGCTGTTGAGGATGAGCGTATTAAAGCAATTATCAATCGTATTATTAGCGATTTGTTTAATACGATTGAAGATTTTGATATTACGCCCAGTGAGTTCTGGGTAGCATTGAATTTCCTGGGCAATAGTGGACAGGAATATGGCCTGATTGCGGCTGGTTTGGGTTTTGAGCGTTTGCTGGATATTCGCCTGGATGAGGAAGAGGCCGCAGCGGGAATTACCGGTGGTACACCACGTACCATTGAAGGTCCCCTGTATGTTGCCGGTGCGCCAGAATCTGTTGGTTTTGCCCGCCTGGACAAGGATGGTGAGATTGGTGAGGCACTGGTGATGGAAGGTGTGGTAAGTGATGAAGCGGGTAATCCGCTGAAGAATGCTTTGGTTGAAGTATGGCACGCCAACCATTTGGGTAATTATTCTCATTTTGATCCTTCGCAAGAGCCGTTTAATCTGCGTCGCAGCATTCGCACTGATGAAAATGGCCGTTACTGTTTCCGCAGTGTGCTGCCGGTCGGATATAGTGTTCCTCCGGGTGGTGCAACCGATGTTATCCTGCAAAAATTGGGTCGTCATGGTAATCGTCCTGCACACATTCACTTCTTTGTGACCGCTGAAGGCCAGCGCAAGCTGACAACCCAGATCAATATTGATGGTGATCCATACCTGTGGGATGACTTTGCTTTCGCAACCCGTGAGGGACTGGTTCCTGAAATCAAGAAAGAATCTGATCCTGAGTTGATCAAACAATACGGCATGAACGGCCCGTTTTCACATATCAAATTTAATTTTGATCTGCACGCAGAGCGTCCGGCACCGCTGAAAACGACAGAAGTAGAGCGCGCCCGCGCACAAGCCTGATGAACGCACCTTTTCAGCCTGGCTGGGAAGGTTAGGCCATCAAAAGCAAATAACGCCTTATCAGGCAGGGGAATGACCTGCCTGATAAGGCGTTAGCACATAAAAGCCTTAAGAAACTGGATGAGCTTGTAATTTAAAAACAGGCAACTAATAGAATAAATAATAATAATTCTTCATGAAACAGTCGGCCTGCCGTGTTTTTATATTTGATCAAGTGTACGGTAAACCTCGCCCTTCAGAGAATGTCAATGCTGACTTTTACAGCGCAGCATGGCCGTACCTGTATCATGCATGGATTAAGTTTAACTTTTTTGACATCTGATTTTACCGCCTGAAATATTCCATCCTGGAATGTAAATTACAACAAATATAACCAAATAAGAATATAAGCTTGACACGACATGTGACGCCATCTATTATTTAACAACAGTGATATATCACTGTTGTTAAACTAACTTATCATCAAAGGAAAAAACATGTCACAATCTCATCGTGTTCGTATTACTAGCCCCAGTGTTGCCGAAGCAGCTCCTGGTTTGTGGTCAAATTGTTTGCAAGTGGAAGACACATTGTATTTATCCGGTTTCACATCCCGTTCTAACGATGGTGAAACCATTATTGGTAAAGATGGTTACGAGCAGGCCAAAGTTATTTTTCAGAAAATGAAAGATTTGTGTGAAGCTGCGGGTGGCACGATTGATGACGTCGTGACAATGACCATTTTTGTTACCGATATGAAAGAGAATCAAGGCGTATGGAAAGCCCGCCGCGAATTTTTCACGGGTGATTTTCCTGCTTGCGCTTTAATTGAAGTGAAAGGGTTGGCAAAACCTGAAATTCTGGTGGAAATACAAGGTCAGGCAAGATTGGCTAAAAAATAAGAATAAATAATAAAAAAGGCTGCACCTGGTGACAGCCTTTTTTATTCTATTAACAGGAGGATGTCATGAAAAAAATATTATTAGGATTAAGTCTGTCGCTAGGTATCTATGCTTCGGTATCCCAGGCTGAAACGGTCAGGCCTTTAAGTATTGTAGTACCTTATGCCGCTGGCGGACCGTCCGACTCAATTATCCGCTCAATAGGTAAAGTGATTGACGAGGGTACGGGCCAAAGCGCTATTGTAGAAAACCGTCCGGGAGGCAATACGGTTATTGGTGCACAGGCCTTATTAAATAAAGCGGATGATGACAATTCGGTTTTGCTGATCGCTGCCAGTTTTGTGATTACGCCCAGTTTAATGCAGAAGTTGCCATACGATATTAATAAAGATTTTCGCCAGATTAGCGGTCTTGCTTCAAGCCCGCATGTTTTGGTTGTTGCTAATGATGTACCGGTCTCCAATTTGGCAGAATTTATTGATTGGGCTAAAAAAGAAGAAAATAAAGGCACGTATTCATCATTCGGGACTGGTTCTTCAGGCCATTTAGGGTATGAATTGTTTAATCATCAGGTTGGTCTTGATCTGCTTCATGTTCCCTATAAAGGAGCTGCTCCGGCAACGCTGGCGGTATTAAGCTCAGAAGTCCATTCCACTTTGGGTGATGTGGGGGCCATTGTGCCCCATCTTGAGGCGGGTAAACTGAAAGCATTGGCGGTATCGGGTACGGAACGTCATCTCAAGCTGCCAGATGTCCCCACCTTTTCTGAACAGGGGTATCCGGATTTCATCTCGGAAACATGGTTGGGTTTACTGGCCAAATCCAGTGTCAGTGATGAAAGAATTGATCAATTAAACCAGTTATTTATCACCGCTCTGGCTCACCCAGATGTACAGCTAATACTTGAGCAGCAAGGTATGCAGGCAAAACCTAGCGATGCCGCCGGTTTTGCAGATTTTATGACTAAAGAAGCTTTAAAATACAAGAAGGTCATTAATGACGCAAATATCAAAATTGAATAAGCATTTGGTGTTTTGTGTTTTCCCTTTTCTTTGTGCATAGGGTTATCGTGGCGGGCAGATTTTCTGCCTGCTTTTTTGTATGGTGATTACAAAATAATTGTCATTAGATATTGATGCATTGATGACATCCTGTCATGCATAATTAATTTATCCTCTCTACCTGTAAACTCATGATTCAACCTCAGAAGGGTGATAGCCCTGAAAGTTTATTGCTGCCACTTGCTGAAAAAGCGTATATTGCCATTAAGAAAATGATCCTGGAAAACGACTTAAAGCCGGGAGATCAGGTTAACGTTGCACAATTGTGCCATCTTCTTTCAATAGGCCGCAGTCCCATTCACCAGGCCATTCATCGTTTGGACAGAGAAGGGCTGGTGGCTATTTTACCGCGCAAAGGCATATTGATTAAGGCCGAAACCATCGACAGTTTTTTGAACTTGATTGATGCTCGTTTGCTGGTAGAACCATACCTAACGGGAGAGGCCATGCAAAGAATGACCCCTGAATTTTTGGATAAGCTGAAAAAAATTGTACAGATCGGGCGCCAGTGTGCGCAAAACAATGATCACCAAGGCAGCAGTATGGAGGTGGATCGTCTTTTTCACCAGACACTTTATGAAGCAGCCAATAATGAGCTGTTAGCTAATTTTGCCAGTCAGTTACTGGACCGCTCCATGAGACTGTGGTTCAGGACATATACGCCCGGCGCTGAAAACCCGAATATTCATGAGTTGGAGGCTTTGTATGAAACCATCGCTTCAGCAGACCGGGAGGCGGCTGTTGAAATGATGGAACAGCATATTACCTCTATCCGTACAAAGGTATTTCCGTGATTGATATATTGTCAGGATCCTTTTTATATTCAGCGTAAGCTTCGCGAAAGATTTTTATAACTATTTCATGTTCCGGCGTTTTTTCGTGATTGATATGCCAGATTAAGCCTACTTTCCTGACAATATCGGTGATGGTGAGTGGCAAAATTTCCAGTACGCCAATTTTTTTGAAAAAATTAGCCATTTCCAGCGGGATGGTTCCAAAGCAATCGGATTCTTTCAGCATGCCTACATTGGTCAGTGTTGATAATGACTCGACAGTTTGCTTGGGAATGGGGATGTTGTAGCTTAACAGCGTATCCACAATAATTTCCCGGGTGATTGCATCACGGGTGGGTAGAATCATGGGGAAGTTGCTAAGGTCTTTCCATTCCAAATCCGGTTTGTTGGCTAATGGATGCTCTTTCCTGACGGCGATAACAAAGGAGTCCTCATAAAAAACTTCAGAGCAAATATCCGCTGGGAGCGGTTTGTTAGGGATAACGCCTGCAATATATTTCAGTTGTTCTGTTTTCAATTGTGGTAGCAGTGTGCCAAGGTTGCTTTCCCGCACGTTTACAGAGAAATCGATAGAGCTTTTGTCCAGTGCCGTAAGTAGGGTGGGAGCAAAGGTAAGGGCCGCAATAGGCATGACGCCCATTGATATTTGTATCATTGGACCCTCAGTGATTTCCCTAAGTTGCAAGCGGGTGGCTTCCAGTTTGTACAGAATGTCCTTGGCATTTTGAATCATGCACAGGCCATGTTGAGTAGGCTCAAGCCCAGAGGAAGTACGTTTGAAAATTTTAATTCCCAAGCCGGTTTCCATTGACGACAACATCTTGGAAATCGCCGGCTGAGTCAATGCCAGCGCGGATGCCACTCTACTCACGCTCCTCATTTCGTCTAGATAGATTAAAAGTTGCAGGTGCTTGAAACGTAGATTTGCACGTAAATACCAGTCGGCACGAGACATGAAACTCCCCTGTTTATTATCAATACTTTGAAACAGTATAACCAAAATGGAATACTGGTAGTGATTTATTTTCATTTGATCTTATATCGTCATAAACCTATCATTATTTTTAATAAAGCTCAACAGAACACAAATCAGTGAATGTAAGTAAAAAATCAAGCGATAAATTTAAAGGAGCAAGAGGATGACATCTAATTTGTTTTTAAAGTGCGTAGTAACCGCATCTATTACATTAAGCAGTTCAATCGTCAGTGCAGCTGATTGGTTCCCTCTCAAGGTGAATCAGGTAGGTGTTGATGGTGAGGTGGTTCAGATAGATTATGAGGGCCAGAAGAAGGCTAGTCAGAATTGGCCCATCTGTGTATCTTTCCCTCATATGAAAGATCCATTCTGGTTGGCAGCCAATTATGGCGTTGTTGAAGAGGCTAAAAGACTGGGTGTTAGCGTACAGGTACTGGATGCCGGTGGATATACCCAACTTAACAATCAGATTTCCCAAATTGAAAACTGTGTGGCCGGTGGCGCTAAAGCAGTTGTGATGGTTTCCATTGATGCAGAGGGGGTTGGCAATCTGTTAAAACAGCTCAAGGAAAAAAACATTGTCGTGATTGATGCTTTCAATGGTTCCAAATCAACCGATGTGGCAGCACGGGTTCTGACTAATCCGCGTGATGAAGGTTTCCGGGCGGGTGAATATTTGGCTAAAAAACATCCAAAAGGAACGCCTGAGGTTCGTGTGGGTTGGTTGCCAGGCCCTGCTGGCGCAGGTTTTGTGGAAGGGTTTAATGCTGGCTTTAATGATGGCATCAAAGATAGTGCGGTGGTTATTGCTGAAACCAAATATGGTGATGTAGGTAAAGAAATTCAGGCACGTCTTGTTGAAGACATGTTGCAAACACACAAAAATCTGGACTATATCGTGGGTACGGCTGTGATGGTGGAAGGAGCTTTGCCATTATTAAAAGCACGTAAGTTGCTGGATAAAGTCAAACTGGTATCAGTTTACATGACGCCTGGCGTACATCAAGGTCTGAAAAAGGCCGAAATTGAAGCAGCAGGTGTTGCGCCTATCGTTACGACTGCAAAAATGACCATTGACTCCGCTGTTCGAATTCTTGAGCAAGGCGACAAACCTGAAGCGTTAACGAGAGTAGATACCATTGGGACGGTTTATACACCTGCCGATGTCAGCGAATTTGATCCTGCGATCACCTTTGCGCCAGCCGGCTTCAGGCCTGTTTTCAGTTTTGGAAAGTGAGGCAATAGTGCAAAGCGCAGTTCTTGAAAATATCCAGGATATCGCGCCCGAGCAACATGAAGGCAAGTCTCGGGTCGTCCTTGCGATCCGGGGGCTTACCAAAGTATATGGAAACCATGTGGCTCTGGATAATATTCATATGGATATCGAATCTGGAAAGGTCCATGTTCTGTTTGGGGAAAATGGAGCCGGTAAATCAACATTTATCTCAATGCTGGCAGGTGCCAATCTACCAAGCAACGGAGAGATTGAGGTTGGAGGGCATAAAGGCGTATTTCATAGTGTTGCGCAATCGCGTGCTGAAGGGATTCGTGCTGTTTTCCAGGAATTTTCCCTAATACCCCAACTGACGGTTGCGGAAAATATTGTATTAGGTGAGGAGCCGCTTGATTCACTCGGTTTGCTGGCCAGAAGTGAAGCACTTAAATCAGCTGAAGAACTTATCAATACCTTGGGTTTTGATCTTGATGCCAAATCTTATGTAGCCACCTTGCCGCGAGGCAAGCAGCAAATGGTTGAGATTTGCAAGGCCTTAAGAAAAAAACCGAAGATTCTTATTCTGGATGAGCCTACTGCCTCTTTGTCCGAGCATGATGCGCGTTCCTTGTTTGATTTGGTTTTAGAACTAAAAAAACAGGGAACAGCAATTATTTATATCACGCACAGAATGCATGAAATCCCGCTTCTGGGTGATGTGGTGACCGTTTTAAGAGATGGCAAACAGATAGCAACCGTGCCAGCCGCAACCCCAGAGGCTGAATTGATCAAATTGATGACGGGCAGGACACTGGATGCCATTTATCCGGAATTGAATACGGAAATTGGCAAGGCCCGTTTGAAAATATCCAGTTTGTCTTTGGCACATGAATTGGGTGTACCAAATATCGAGAATGTAAACCTTGAAGTAAAGGCAGGTGAGATCGTAGGAATTGCCGGTTTGGTTGGCTGCGGCAAAAGCGAACTGGGGCAAGCCTGTTTTGGGCTTAAGAAAATAACAGGAGGTGAAGTTTCTCTTGATGGTAATAAAACAAACTTCCGGCATCCTGCCGATGCGATTGAGGCTGGTTTATGGTATAGCCCGGCAGACCGCAAGCAGGAAGGTCTGGTGATGTGTCGGCCAGCCAGAGAAAACATGTCCTTGTCGGGACTAATCTGGGGAAGAATTGCCGGCAAAGTATTGAAGCCACAACAGGAAATTAATCTGTTAAGGAATCTGTCGGATAAAGTGGAATTTGCAAAAGAAAGATTGGGTGAGCCAATTAGCAATTTCTCAGGAGGTAATCAGCAAAAAGTAATGCTTGCCAAAGGGTTGGCCCAGGAAATTTCAGTGTTTGTTTTTGATGAGCCGACGGTTGGTGTCGATATGGGAGCACGACCATCAATTTATCGCTATTTGGCAGATTTAAGTAAGGAAGGAGCGGCAATTTTGCTGATTTCTTCAGATTTGCCAGAGTTGTTTGGCCTGTGTCATCGAATTCTGGTGATGAATAATGGCGAAATTACTGCCGAATTCCAGCGTGATGAATTTGATGAGCATCGCATTCTAGAAAACTTTTTTTGAGTAAGAATTCAAATGAACACAACAACAATGACTAATACGTTACCTGTTTCAGATAAGAAACCAGTATCAGGACTGAGTACAAATTTTATTTATAAATACCGTCAAATGATGGTGTTACCAGTTTTGTTTATTGTTTCTTCCATCGTTTTTTATGTTCTGGCTCCTGGGTTTGCAACAGTCGATAACCTGGTTAATGTTGCCAGGCAATCAGTCTACCTGTTGATTGTTTCTTTGGGACAATTGATTGTGCTGGTTGTGGGGGGGCTTGATTTGTCAGTGGGTGCAATTGCCGCGCTTTCATCAGTAGCCGCTTCATTGGTGATGGCAGCCATGCTGGTTGCCATGCCGGAAAGTCCGTGGCTGGCCATTGCGGCTGGCAGTGCTGTCGGTTTTGCGATTGGTGCTGTTTTTGGCTTGATCAATGGTGTTGGTATGGCAGTGATGAAAATTCCTCCTTTTATGATGACATTGGGCATGTCTTCAGTCCTGTTTGGCATTACTTTGTTTATCAGTGGTGGTGTCCCCGTATATGGTTTGCCAGATGTCCTGGGTGAAGTATTTGGATTTGGTGAAGTGATGGGTATACCGATTCCTTCATTGGTTGCCTTGTTATTGATTCTGATTACTTATGCTCTTTTGGAGTGGTCACGTTTTGGACGCCATGTGTATGCCACTGGTGGAAACCAGCGAGCTGCTGATCTTTCAGGTATTCGTACAAAAAAGGTGATTATTAATGCCTTTGTAATTTGTGGTGTATTCGCGTCTTTGACAGGTTTGTTGTTGACTGCGCGCTTGGGAACTGGTGAGGCTAATGTAGGCGTTACCTTGCCGCTTGAATCAATTGCAGCTTGTGTTATTGCAGGCGTGAGTTTGGCGGGTGGAGTAGGACGGGTATTTGCGGTTGTAGTTGGTACGCTTTTAATTATGTTGGTTCAAAACGGTTTAAATCTGATGCAAGTTGGTGCTTATGCATCAACAATGACCATTGGATTGATACTGATATTGGCGATGGCCTTGTCAAGAAAATAACTGATGTTAATTTAAATTTTAAATATATGGAGATATGAGATGAAAGTTGAAACAAACTTGAAAGAGAAAGAAAGCAAAATGAATGAAAAAAACGTACCGTTTACCGGAGAAGAATACCTGAAAAGTCTTGATGACGGTCGTGAGGTCTGGATTTATGGTGAGCGGGTTAAAAATATTGCAGAGCACCCGGCTTTCAGAAACTCGGCCCGCATGATTGCGCGCATGTATGATGCGATGCATGATGAGTCACGTCGTGAGCTGCTGACAGCTCCCAATGACTCGGGTGGTTTTACCCATCGTTATTTTTTGGCTCCCAAAACCGTAGAAGAACAGGTTGCCGCGCGTGATGCGGTTGCTGAAATTCAGCGTGTTGCCTATGGCTGGATGGGACGTTCTCCAGATTACAAGGGGTCTTTCCTGGGTACCTTGGGCGCCAACTCGGCCTTTTATAAAGGCTTCGAAGAAAACGCCTTGCGCTGGTATTCGAAAGCACAGCAGCGCACTTTGTATATCAACCATGCGATCATGAATCCCCCTGTTGACCGTAACAAGCCGACGGCAGATACTTCTGATGTTTTCATCCACGTTGAAAAAGAAACCGATGCGGGTATTTATGTCAGTGGTGCCAAAGTGGTGGCGACCGGTTCAGCCCTGACTCACTACACCTTTGTGGCACATGCTGGCCAGCTTCCGATTAAAGATCCTAAATATACACCTATTTTCATGGTGCCTACCGGTGCGCCTGGCATGAAAATGATTTCCCGTATTTCAAACGAATATCGTGCAGCTGTTGTAGGCAGCCCGTTTGATTATCCGCTGTCAAGCCGTCTGGATGAAAACGATGCGATTCTGGTCATGGATAATGTATTTATTCCATGGGAAGACGTGTTTATGTACGGTAATGCCGATCTGGCAAACGATTTTGCACCCGGCTCCGGCTTTAATAGTCGTGCTGCTATGCATGGTTGTACTCGTCTTGCTGTCAAACTTGATTTTATTTGCGGTTTATTGGCAAAGGCATTGGAAATTACCGGCAGCTCCAGTTTCCATGGCGTGCAGTCGCGTTTTGGCGAAGTTATTGCTTGGCGTAATGCAATGTGGGGCTTGTCTGATGCGATGGCAAAAAGTAATGTGCCATGGAATGGCATGGTTCAGCCTGATGCACGTTTTGCAACGTCTTATCGTGTATTGTCGCAAATTGCCTACCCTGCCATCAAAAATATTATTGAATCCAGCGTGGCAAGTGGCCTGATCTACTTGAATTCACACGCAAATGACTTCAAAGCGCCTGAAATTCGTGGCTACCTGGACAAATATGTCCGTGGTACGGGTGATGTGGATGCCGAGGGACGTGTCAAGACTATGAAGCTGCTGTGGGACACCATTGGTACTGAATTTGGTGCCCGTCATGAATTGTATGAAATCAATTATCTTGGCTCCAACGATGTGACCCGCCTGGCCAACTTGTGGGATGCGCAAGGAACAGGTGATCTGGATAAGATGAAATCATTCGTTGATACATGTATGAGTGAATATGATCTTGACGGATGGACCGTACCTGATTTGATCAATCCTGATGATGTAAGTGTTATCAAACGCAGATAATTAAATCAATATTTTTATTTTAAGGAGAGAGATATGCCATTAGGAAATGAAATTGCCTATGTTGTTTACCAAGTTAATGATTTGGATCTGATGGAGTCTTTTATGCAGGACTTCGGGTTATTAACAGCACATAAAGACGACAAAAGTCTGTTTATGCGCGGGGCAGGTACATCACCCTTTTTGCATGTCACTCTGCTTGGAGAAGAAAATAAATTCATTGGTGCAGCTATTCGGGTAAGCGGCATGGAGGATCTGAATGAGCTGGCGGCTCTGCCAGGTTCCTCACCCGTTACCAAGGTTGAGGATTATCCAGGAGGTGGGTGGCGTGTTCGTATGATGACGCCAGATAACGTACAAATAGATGCTATCTGGGGTCAGGAGCCCGCAGAGGAAATCACCCATCGACTGCCAAATCCATTTAATGCGGGGCAGGCTAAATCCCGGTTCAATGCGTCTTTGCGTCCCAAGCGGGAGCCTGGTCTGGCCTTGCGTATCGGACATTTTGTGTTGCGAGTTAGCGGTCACTCTGAATCCGTCAAATGGTTCCAGGACCGTTTTGGTCTGCTGGCTTCCGATTACATGTGCGTGCCGGGCGACAAGAGTCAGGTAATTGGTACATTCCTGCGCATGGACAAAGCTGAGGAGTTTGTTGATCACCATTCCATGCTTATCGTCCAGGCAGAAGTGACCGGTGTTCATCATTGCTCTTTTGAATTCCAGGATATTGATTCCGTCATGGGTTCTCATGACTACCTGGTGGCTAAAGGACATAGGCTGGATTGTGGTGTTGGCCGCCATTTAATAGGTAGCCAAATTTTTGATTATTGGCGCGATCCATTCGGTTTCCGCGTTGAGCACTATACCGATGGTGATATCGTTAATGAGGATTACGAGCCTTTGTATTACGATGTTTTTGCTGATGATACGACCCAGTGGGGCATGGACCCTACGCGGGACTTTTTTGAGTAAAAACGGTTAAGACAAGACTTTAATCCAATCAACATGAGGCAGATTCAAATGACAGAATTAATCCTTGAAGAACAGCGCACTGAGCGAGCTGTTAATTTTAATCCGCGTGAATTTCGCAATGCCATGGGTGAGTTTGCCACCGGTGTTGTTGTTATTTCCACTGATATGGATGGGGAACCCCATGGCATGACCGCGAATGCTTTCATGTCGGGTTCTCTTGAACCACCGCTGATTATTGTTTCTGTTGCATGTACGGCAAGAATGCATGAGCGCATTCAACGTTCGGGTTATTTTGGTGTGAGCATTTTAAGTGAACATCAGGAGTGGTGCAGTAACCATTTTGCAGGTAAGCCTATAGAAGGAAAATGTCCTCAATTTGAACGTATTGGTAATGTGCCGGTTTTGTCTGGTGCCAATTTACAGATTGCAGCGGATCTGGAACACGCTTATCCCTGTGGTGACCATACCTTGTTTGTTGGACGGGTTCATACTCTGGAGCGCCCAAGGCATCCGGACAGAGGTCTGCTTTTTTATGCAGGTCGTTATGGAAAGATTATTAGTAAGGGTGCCCCGCTGACATTCTCATTGGATGAGAATGTATACGATGCTAGCTCATGCTGGTAGTCGTTGGTTAAGTTTTCGGCATGGGTATTTGTGGAGAAAAGTAAATGAAAGTAGAGTCAATGGTCAAGGTATCCCAAGGAATAGGGGCACCGCTTCCCAGGGTGGAAGATGTACGTCTGTTAACCGGACAGGGAACCTTTGCGGATGATGTCAATTTACCAAGACAGGCCAGAGGTTATGTTTTACGCTCCACAGTCGCCCATGCAAATATTGTCAGTATTGATGTTTCAGGTGCATTGGCAATTCCGGGAATATTAGCGGTTTTGACAGCGGAAGATTATGAGCAGGATGGGCTTGGCAATATTCCATGCGTTAGCATACCACCAACTATTACGGGTAAAAAATATCACCATACCCCGTTTCCGCCGCTGTCTTCAGATCGTGTCCTGGCTATTGGCAGTCCAGTTGCCTTTATTGTGGCAGAAACGCTTCCTGCAGCGATGGATGCCGCTGAACGTATACAGATGGTTTATGACAGTAAACCTGCTGCGCCTACCGTAGAGTCGGCGATGGCAGAAAATGCACCGCTTGTTTGGCCAGAGGCAACGGGTAATATTTGCTTCCGACATGAAATGGGTGATGAGCAGGCAACAAATGCCGCTTTTGAAAAAGCGGACCGTGTCGTCAAGAGCCGTATTCGTAGCCAGCGCCTTGCTGGCAATCCATTGGAACCACGTACTTGTATTGGTGCCTATCAAGAGGCGGACAAACGTTATCACCTGACTTCGTCTACGGCTAATCCAAGTCGTATACGGTTGTTGCTGGCAGAACATATTTTCCGTGTTCCCGCTCATCAAGTTCATGTTGTTGCTGGCGATGTCGGTGGCGGGTTTGGTACCAAAGGCGGTCTTTATCCCGAGGAAGTGCTGGTTTTATGGGCCGCCAAACGCGTGGGTCGGCCGGTTAAGTGGGTGGCCGATCGCAGTGAGTCTTTCCTGTCTGATTTCAACGGGCGTGATCAGGTTGCCGATGCTGAAATCGCACTAAAGAATGATGGTACGGTACTTGGTTTTCGGGTGGATATCCACCACAACCTGGGATGTCAGTTAGGTCCCTCAACCGCGCATCCTCCCTTGGTGGGGTCACGTATGTTGTCGGGAGTTTACGCCTTTCCGGCCATGCATGTCAAAGTAAACGGGGTGTTTACGCACAGCCGTACATTAACCACTTATCGGGGTGCGGGGCGTCCTGAGTCAACCTTGATTGTTGAACGCATGATGGATCTGGCTGCTGCAGAATTGGGCATGGACAAGGTTGAAATCCGTCGCCGTAACCTGATTAGTCCGTCCCTGATGCCTTATCGTACGGGTATTAATGAGACCTATGATTGTGGTGAGTTTGAAGCCCTTATGGATGATGCGCTGAAACTGGCCGATTGGGATGGTTTTGAGGCGCGTCGTAAAGAAAGTGCTTCTCGTGGCTTGTTGCGCGGACGTGGCTTATCCATGTATATCGAAGTGGCCGCCACGATTAACGACCGCATGGAGGTACGGTTTGATGCAACAGGTGGACTGACGATCATTGCCGGTACTTTTTCATATGGCCAGGGCCATGAAACCAGTTATGCACAAATGGTCCATGAATGGCTGGGTGTGCCAATTGAAAAAATCAGGCTCATTCAGGGTGACACCGATAAGGTCGCCAATGGTCGGGGCAGTTTTGGATCACGCAGCATGACGGTAGGCGGTTCTGCCTTGCTGGGTGCATGTAACCAGATTATCGAGCGGGGAAAACGGGTTGCCGCCATCCTGCTGGGATGTGATGAGGATGGCCTTGAGTTTGGTAACGGTGTTTATCGCCATCCCGGCCTGAATAAGGAGATCACCCTGGACACTGTGGCAAAGGCAACGTATGCATGGGGCTCACCCAAGCCATTGCCGCCTGAACTGTGGTCAGGCCTTGAGGGGCGGGGTTATTTTACCGCCCAGCCACAAAACTATCCGAACGGTTGCTATACCTGTGAAGTAGAGGTTGATCCTGAAATAGGCGAGATCAAGCTGGTATCTATTTCAGGCATAGACGATGTTGGTAATGTCATCAATCCCCTGATTCTTGAGGGACAGATAATTGGGGGTATTGCCCAGGCAGTAGGCCAGGCACTATTAGAAGAAATCGTACACGATAAGGACGGTCAGTTGCTGACGGGGTCGTTTACTGATTACGCCATGCCTAAAGCAAAGGATTTTCCACGTATGCATATAGGCTTAAGGCCAGTGCCAACAAAAACCAACCCGCTTGGTGTCAAAGGTGGGGCGGAAACCGGAACGATCGGACTTCCTCCAGCAGTTGTTTCGGCCGTTATGGATGCGTTGGGCACGTATGGCATCAGGCATATTGATATGCCATTGACGGCATTGAAAGTCTGGAATGCCATTCAACAAAGTAAAGCATCAGGAGAAGCATTGCAAGTTGTTGAGTAATAAGCATTGAATTTGAGATGAACGAGTTAAATCAGGAGGGCGAAGGGAAATGAGGATGTTGAAGCAGTTTATTGTATACAGGACTGATCGTACCGATGGAAAAGCGGAAGAAATAAGAAAGACGACGCGTCCCTTGCATGCAGAATACATGAAGCAGTTTCATGAAAAGGTTCATTTTGGTGGACCCATGCAGAATAAGGATGGGGTGTCTATTGGCGGGATGATGGTGATTGATGCTCATGATGAAGCGGAAGTATGGGAGATGATCAATAACGATCCATTTGAGAAGGCGGAGCTGTCATCAAAAATAGAGGTTTATCAATTCAGATGGCAAACCAAGCGTCCGGCAACTTTGCCGCCACTATAATTTTTTTGTGAGACAAAAGTATGATTTTAAATGGTGAGCAACAGCTTCCCGTATCCAGAGAACAGGTGTGGGCTGCCCTGATGAATCCGGAAGTGCTTCGATTGTCAATTCCTGGATGTGAATCAGTGACTGAAGTGGAACCAGGTATTTATGCGGTCAAAGTTGTGATTGAAATTGGTCCGGTCAAGGCTCGTTTTAATGGAAAGCTTAGGCAACTTGACATGAAAGCACCCGAAACCTACACCTTGGCATTTGAAGGAGATGGGGGCGTCGCCGGATTTGCCAAAGGCAGTGCGGTTGTCACACTGGAAGAGGGGGCCAATAAGGGAACGGTGCTGAAATATGAAGCCAAGGCTGAAATAGGCGGGCGTTTGGCGCAGATTGGTTCACGCCTGATTGATGCCACTTCAGCCAAATTGACCAAACAGTTTTTTGAGCGTTTCAGCCAACAATTGCTGGGTCCAGCGCCTGCGGTGGCAGAACCTGCCAAGGTGGCAGCACCGGCAATGGGAACTGCTGTTGCAGCGGCTGGTTCGGCGGTTGCTGCGACACCGGCTTTTGTACCTGCTCCGGTGTATGCGCAAGCGACACCATCCAAATCGGGTGTATCCATTCAAATGCCGGCATGGACCTGGGCTTTCACCGTTTTAGTAATTGCTTTACTGGCTGCTTATCTGGGCTCCAGATAAGGGTGTTTCAGGTCAGGATTTTTACCGAGGTATTCAAAATATGTCAAAAACTACAGTCGCCATTATGGTTAATGGTATTGAGCAGAAACACGAGGTTGAACCCCGTACGCTTTTGGTTCATTTTCTGCGTGAAAATTGTGGCCTGAAAGGGTCTCATGTGGGTTGCGACACGACACAGTGCGGTTGTTGCACTGTGCATTTGGATGGCCGAAGTGTCAAGTCCTGTACCACGCTTGCCGTTATGGCAGATGGAAAAGAAGTGATCACGATTGAAGGGGTGGGAACTCCGGAAAACCTGCATCCGCTGCAGGCCGCCTTTCAGGAACACCATGCCTTACAGTGTGGTTACTGTACACCGGGAATGGTCATGCAGGGGCTGGATATCCTGAATCGTGGCTGTGCTGACAACGAGGCGGTCATTCGTCATGAGCTGGAGGGTAATCTGTGCCGTTGCACCGGTTACCAGGGGATTGTGGATGCCATTCATTCTTGTGCCAGGAAGTGTCAGGGTAGCGTATCGGCAGGGAACGTATAACTATGTATAACTTTGATTATGTGCGTGCGAAAAGTGTTCAGGAAGTCAATGAGCTTTTCAGTAAAAATCCTGAAGCCCGCTTCATTTCCGGGGGTATGACGCTGTTGCCAACCCTGAAACAAAGACTGGCCAATCCGGCATTGCTGATTGACTTACAGGATCTGCCTGAAATGCGTGGCATTACCGTTGATGAAAAGATGGTGTCGGTGGGGGCCATGACCCGGCATACTGACGTGGCGGCTCACAAGGAAATTGCACAGGCCATTCCGGCCCTGGCATTTTTGGCCAGCGGCATTGCAGATCCTCAGGTTAGAAATATGGGCACCATTGGCGGGTCTATTTCCAATAGCGACCCCTCAGCCGATTATCCAGGTGCTGTACTTGGGTTGGGAGCGCAAATCGTGACTAGCAAACGCACCATTAACGCAGATGAGTTTTTTACTGGGTTGTTCAGTACGGCCCTTGAAAAGGGCGAGTTTGTGATGCGTGTGAATTTTCCGCGAGTACTGAAAGCAGGTTATTGCAAGATGCCCAATCCGGCATCCGGGTATGTCATGGCTGGATGTTTTGTTTCGCAAAGTCAGGATAAAAAGGTTCGTGTTGCGGTTAATGGGGCGGGTCCTTGTGTATTCCGTCAACATGAGTTTGAGAAATTGCTTGAGTCCGAGTTTAGTGTGAATGCAGTTAAAACGTGTGTTCAATCGGCAGAAGGTCTGAATGCTGATATGCATGCTTCGGCTGCTTATCGTGCACAACTGGTTATTTATGCGTTGAAGCGGGCTATTGAATTTGCCGAGTCGCATTGATAGGGTTGTAGAAAAAACTTAGTTAATTTTTTATGAAATAAATAAGGATAAATGGGGTTGTAATGAAATTAATGTCATTTGTAAGTCAGAATCGCTCAAGTTTTGGATTGGTTGAAGGCGATTATATATATGATTTGGGCCGACGTTTGGGCGCCTCTTGTCCAGACCTTTTGTCTGTCCTCAAAGGCGGCTGGCTGGATCGACTGGAAAAATTAATTGAAAATTCACAACCTGATTTTCATATTGATGATGTGGTATTCCTGCCGGTTATTCCCAATGCCCCACGAATTTTCTGTGCTGGCCTGAATTATCTGGCACACCGCGTTGAAGGCAATCGTCCGGATACAACTGTACCTGTTATTTTTCTGCGTTTGAATGAATCCCAGGTAGGTCATAATCGTCCTTTGATTTGTCCTGCTGAATCAGATCAATTTGACTTTGAAGGTGAAATTGCGATCGTGATCGGTAAAGGCGGCCGTCGGATTCCTGAAGATCAGGCAATGCAGCATGTCGCCGGCTATTCTTGTTATAACGATGGCAGTGTTCGGGACTGGCAACTGGCGACTAATCAATGGACACCTGGTAAGAACTTCAATGCAACAGGTGGTTTTGGTCCCTGGCTGGTTACTACCGATGAGCTGTCAACTGATCGCGTGTTAAGTCTGGTTACCCGGTTGAACGGCGAAGAAATGCAAAGAACAACCACCGATATGCTGACATTTTCTATCCCCACGCTAATTAATTTTATTTCTACTTTCACTTCTTTAGAGCCTGGTGATGTCATTGTGACGGGTACGCCAGGTGGGGTTGGACTGCGTCGTGATCCCCAGGTCTGGATGAAAGAGGGAGATGTGGTTGAAGTAGAGGTTGAAGGTGTGGGTATTTTGAAAAATACGATAATTAAAGAAACTTTGGCTAAATAGAATAGGTGAGGCTTAACAATGAGTCCAGGAGTAAATATTATGTCTAATAATATAACAGATAATCTGATGAGAAAAAAAAGCGAGTCTACATCATTGTCTGAGGAAACAAGAGCTGCTTTGATGATAAGCAGTACAGCGAATCTGGCTAATGCCTTATTGAAACGCGGCTTTCGTAATACCTTAATGTTAGGGATTAATCCTCTCTCACCAGGACAACCGAAAATGATCGGACCTGCGTTTACATTACGGTTCATTCCATCACGTGAAGATATCGATACGATGGACTCCTATTGCCGTGATGACAACAAGCATCGGGGGGTGATGGAGATCTGTCCGAAAGGATCGGTTTTAGTTATTGATGCTTTCGGTAATACACGAGCTTCCTCAATGGGAGACATGATGGCACTGCGTCTGAAAATGCGTGGTGTTGAAGGAGTGGTGACCGATGGCGGTTTTCGTGACATCCCTGCATTCCTGAAAATAGGGTTACCTGCCTTTCAGCAGAGAAGTGCTGCACCCGCAACGCCGTTGAGCATGCATCCTCTGGAGTGGGATGTACCAATTGGTTGTGCTGGCGTATCCATATACCCGGGCGACATTATTGTAGGTGACGGAGATGGCGTGGTTGTTATTCCCGCTTATCTCGTTGATGAAGTGGCCCAGGAAGCAGCTGAAGCGGAGAAGTATGAGGAATTTGTCGCTTGGCATTTGGAACGTGGGCGCTCATTGATTGGTTTGTTTCCTGCCAATGTTTCAAGCAGGGAAGAATATAACCGTTGGGTTAAAGAAGGACGTCCTGAACTGGAGTTTTACTATGCATGAGCAAAACAAAGCACTTTGTCAGACATTGGAAGTCTTGTTAAATACCAAGGATCTGGATCCTGAACAATGGATTGACTATCCTGAATACGGGTTTCGTCAGTATTTTCTATGGAAAAATGCTGAAACGGGAGCGAGCATTGCCTTGCTTGAATTCCAGAAGGATGGACAGATTCCTGTAAAGCATACGCATGCATCCAATCAGTTCATGTATTGCCTTGAGGGAGACTATGAGTATGTTGATGTTGGTCTGAGACTGCAACCCGGTTCATTTTATATGAATCCCGTTGGGCATCCGCATGGTCCGACGATTGCACATGAGCGTAGTGTGCTGATCGAAATTTATGATGGTCCTCACTATCATGAAAAACCTGTCTTTCATACAGATGAAACGATAGGTGATTTTCTAGCCAAGTCTTAATCAAAGACCTTTAAATAAACGAAGTAAAAAAACACCGTGTAAAACGGAGGGTCTCTTATTGCTTTCTGTTTTGCATAAAACAATCGAAATAAATAAAAAGTTTAATTAAATCAACATAGTATTAATAATCCAAAAAGGAAGACGGTATGGAGAAGAAGTTAGTTGTGGTGGGTCTGGCATGTTGTTTGGCAGGAGGAATAGCCCATGCTGAAACAGAAAAAAAAGATAGTGTACAAATATACGGTTTGTTGGATATAGGGGTATCCTATATTTCAAACCAGGGAGATGACCGTCGTTTCAGAACGGATTCGGGAATTTACACGCCATCTTTTATTGGTTTCAAAGGAACTGAGCATTTAGGTAACGGGACAAAAGTCATCTTCGACTTGCAAAGCCAGTTCAATATTCATAACGGTGAAACCATTCCGGGGCAAGGTATTTTTGGCCGTACCGCACTGGTGGGCCTTGAAAATGATAAATTTGGTCGTTTGACCTTGGGTAACCAATTTGATTTCATGTGGGATTCCCTGACCATTTCAGGGAACTCGGCCAGCCCCGGAGCAGGAGGACTGTATACGTTCAGGCAAGGCCCTTTTTCGGGTTTGGGCATTCCTTTTAATGCGACGGGAAGCTCTGACTGGGATAGGACTTCGGGGCAACAAGTACACAATTCTGTCAAGTATACAACGCCTAACTTGAGCGGATTTTCGGCGGGTGCGCAGTATGGCTTCGGTTCAGGGCCGAATCGCTCAACCAAAGACAGGACCTTGAGTTTTGGCATGAACTATAAGTCAGGAAACTTTGGAGCGGGAGCCGCCTATACCGATGTTAAATACGGGGTAAACGCAGCCATGGAGCCGGTGCAAACTCCTATCAGGACATGGGGGGTTGGCATGCACTATGCGTTTGAGAAAGTGACGGCTATGGCTCTGTTTACCAAAACCACCAACCGCTCCAACAAGGCCTCTGTTTATGGCGCTGAAATTGGCGGCAAGTGGCAAATAGACCCGAAATGGGCACTGGGTGCCAGTTATAATTATTCAAAAGGCAATGCACAATTAAACAAAAATTACGCACATCAAGTTAACTCGACGCTGTCATATTCTTTGTCCAAACGGACACTGGTTTATGCGCAGCAAATTTACCAAAGAACCAATAAAGACGCAAAAGCCAGCATTAATGGTTTATTTGGCCCCAACGATGCTTCCTCCAGCAGGAACCAGTCTATTACCCGTATTGGTATCCAGACGGTGTTTTAAAGAACCGAAACCGGTTTTCACATTGCGGGGACCGGTTTGAATTACTATGTCTTGACAACAAATTAATGTAAGGAGGAGTCATGGAAAATCTGGACGTTATGGTTTTACGTACCTTGCTTGAGTGGCGTCAACAAGGCCTGAAAGCGGTTTTGGTGACTGTCGTCAGGACATGGGGTTCTTCACCCCGCCCAATCGGTTCCATTATGGCCTTGTCTGAAAATGGTTCTACCGTCGGTTCTGTTTCGGGGGGCTGTCTGGAAGATGACCTTATTCTCCGTTTTGGATCATCTTCAGACATTCAGGATGGCCCTCCCGAGCTGATTAAGTATGGTGTAACAGCTGATGAAGCACATCAGTTCGGGCTACCTTGTGGTGGAACCGTTGAGCTTTTTCTGGAGTTCAATCCGGAAATCAGTGCCCTGGCCGAACTGGTGGCTGAATTGGATGCCGGTCATCTGATGCAAAGGAAGGTCAGGCTTGCTGATGGAAAGGTGATGCTGAGGCGCGCAACCGCGCCCACACCGTTGCTGCTTGATAATGATCTTCTTATCAGTTGTTTCGGTCCGGAATATCGCATGCTGATTATAGGTGGAGGTCAGCTATCCGAGTATCTGGCCACAATGGCTTTATTTTGCGGATTTGAAGTCACTGTGTGTGATCCGCGTATCAATGCGGATAAGCGATGGTCGATACCGCAAGCCAAGCTGACAACATTAATGCCCGATGATGCCGTTGATCAATTCAGGCCAGATGCCCGCACCAGCATTGTCGCGCTTACCCATGACCCTAAACTGGATGACCTGGCATTGTTGCAGGCACTGGAAAGCAATGCTTTTTATGTTGGCGGTATTGGTTCGCGCAGAAATAATAAGGCCAGAAAAGAGCGGATGATAGCGCATTTTGATCAAACGGAAGCCTCTCTTGCCCGCTTGCGCGGTCCGATTGGTGTCTATATTGGCAGCAAGACACCCGCTGAAATAGCGGTCAGTGTTATGGCTGAAATTCTTGCGGTTAAAAATAGCGTATTTTTACATCAAACTGCTGATGTTGCTTATGCCAAAAACATTGAAGCGGAAAAAGTGTTTTAACCCAGGATAACGATATGGAAATACCCAAAAAAACAGGGGCTATTATTCTGGCCGCGGGGAAATCGGTACGCTTTGGTTCAGATAAGCGTTTGGTTGATTTGAATGGCGTACCCATGTTTCTTCATACAGCAAAAGTAATCCAGCGAGTCCTTAATGAAGATGTCTGGGTCGTGCTAAGCAATCACTCTGAGCAACATATCGATTGTTTAAAACGTGAAGGCATTAATTTCCTTGAAATGCCATTTTCCTCACCGGGCATGGGAGATTCGATTGCCTACGCCGTCTCCTGTTTGAAACAATATGAGGGCTGGCTTATTTGTCCGGCAGATTTGCCGTTTATTCAGGAATCCACGATCCGGGCCATGATTGCCTCAACGGCATATTCAAGATTGGCGGCTCCTTTTTATGATGGTCAACAGGGCCATCCGGTCTGGTTTTCCAATATTTTTTTTACACAACTTGTGAACCTGGGCGGAGATAAAGGAGCAAAAAAAATCCTGCAGGAAAATGCGGGTTTTTTGATGAAAATCCCGGTCAATGACCGGGGATGCATCATGGATTTCGATACCCCTGAAATACTTGAGCAAGAAAGAAGCTTAGCCCTTTAAAAAGGCTTCCAGGGCACTATTGAATGCGTCACTGGCTTCAATATTGGACAGGTGTGAGGCGTTAAGATCCACACGGCTTGAACCTGTAATTTTTTCTGCCATGGCATCGGCATCGGCCACGGTAGTTACCGGATCATGGCTTCCGGCCACAATCAGGGTGGTGGTTTTGATCAGGGCAATGTTGTCGCGCAAATCGGCGTGGGCCAGTGCTTCACAACAGCCGGCATAGCCTTCGGCATCCGTCTGGCGCAAGCCATTAATCAGTTCGTCAACAATCGCCGGGTTGGCCTGAACAAAGCCTTCGGTAAACCAGCGGCCGGCAGAGCTGTCGGCCACCGGATTCATGCCTTGAGAACGCACCAGGGCGGCGCGCTCATTCCAGCCGGCTTCCTGGCCGATTTTGGCGGCGGTGTTACATACAATCAGTTTTTCCAGTTTTTCAGTTGCGTGAATACCCAGCCATTGGCCAATCAGGCCGCCCATGGAAATACCGCAAAAACTGAATTTTTCAATCTCCAGGGCCTGGGTAATTTGCAACACATCATTGCCCAGTTGTTCAAGCGTGTAGGGACCTTTGTTTTTAACGGATTCGCCATGTCCGCGCGTGTCGTAGCTTAAGACACGATAGTTTTTGCTGAAATAATCCACCTGTTTGGCCCACATGCTGTAAGTGGTGCCCAGGGAGTTTGAAAAAAACAGCACGGGTGCGTTTTCGGGGCCGTTTAACTGGTAGTTAAAGGTTTCATTATTAATCTGGATGGTGCTCATAGTAGGTATCCTGTTGCTGAAAAAGAAAACAGCAAACCAGGTTTGCTGTTACAAGATTGCTTAGACGGCAAGTCTGCGTGTTAGATAGCGGAAGGGTGCCTGCATAGGGCCGTTACCTTGATATCCATGTACGGGAACAGGGGAAGTCCGGACAAAAGGGTATGCAGTTCTTCATTGCTTTCTACATCAAAAATGCTGACGTTTTTATATTCGCCTACCACGCGCCAGATATAAGCCCATTTGCCCGAACGTTGCAGTTCTTGTGAATAGGCTTTTTCTGTTTTCTTGATTTCATTAGCAACTTCCTCGGGCATATCGTGAGGAATATTAACGTCCATTTCAACCATGTAAAGCATATGAGTTCCTTTAAAAAGATGATCCATGAGTATTCTATTTTACTCAGTTTGCGGAAATTCCGGTTTCCTTGATAATTTTTTGCCATTTGGTGGTTTCGTCCTGCAGATAGGACTGCAGTTCTTCGGGCGTACTGCCGATTTTTTCTGCACCAATAGTGGCAAAGGTTGTTTTGACCTTTTCTGAATCCATGGCGTTGAGCATGGCTTTATTCAGGGTCTGGATAATGTCATCGGGCGTGCCGGCCGGTGCAAAGGTGGCAAACCAGGGTGTCAGCTCATAGCCGTCCAGCCCGCTTTCTGCAACGGTGGGCAAGTCTGGCAGGGTGGAAGAGCGTTTGGCGGTTGTAATGGCCAGGGCCTTAAGTTTGCCGGCATCAATATGTGGTTTGGCCGAGGTAATGCTGTCAAACATGTAATCTACTTGTCCGCCCAGTAAATCGGTCACGGCCGGGCCACTGCCACGGTAAGGCACGTGCAGCATGTCCAGATTGCCCAGGTAAGTAAACAGGGCACCTGCCAGATGAATAGAGGTGCCTACTCCGGCCGATGCGTAGGTATATTTGCCCGGATTTTCCCTGGTTTGGTCAATCACGTCTTTGACCGAGTTGATGTCATCGCGGGTAACCTGGGTGACCAGGATGTTGGGCACCGCCGCCAACAGGGAAATGGGCGTAAAGTCTTTAATGGGGTCGTAAGTAAGTTGCTTGTATAAAGACGGGTTGACCGCCATGCCATTGGCAACAATCATGATGGTGTAACCATCGGGTTTGGCGTTGGCAACCTGGGCAGCGCCAATATTGCCACCGGCACCGGGTTTGTTTTCAACCACAATAGATTGGCCCAGCTCTTTGCTCATGGTTTCACCCAGTGTTCGTGCTATCACGTCCATGGCGCCACCAGGCGGAAAGGGAACAATCCAGGAGATCGGGCGTTCCGGGTAGGCTGCCAGTGCAGTATTGGAAAGGGCAAGCAAACTGCCGGCTGTGGCAAGCGTTATTATTTTTTTAACCACAAATGAAGGGGTGAGGTTTGGGATCAAGGAAATCTCCTGTTTTTCGGCATGGAATATATCAATGCAGTTTGAATGCGGGTTTTGGATATAGCCATATGTTTTAATATAGGTAAATTAATTATCCTTGTAGTTTTTTCTGCTGTCTAAGACTATATTTGTAGGTGTCGATACTTTAAAGGTATGGGTTATGGAATTAAGGCAAATTCGCTATTTTCACTGTGTTGCGCGCGAGCTTAGTTTTACGCGTGCAGCCAGGTTGTTGCATATCGCCCAGCCTCCGCTAAGCAGGCAGATCAAGCTGCTTGAAGAAGAGTTAGGGGTTAAGGTGTTTGAACGCCAGGGGCGCGGAATTCACCTTACTGATGCGGGTAAGTATTTCATGGATCATACCCAGAAAATGACGCAGCAGCTCGAAGAGACCATTAAGGCCACACAACGGATTGGTAAAAAAGACCGGGTGTGGTTTGGCGTGGGGTTTGTGCCCTCTACACTTTATGGCTACATGCCCGATTTTATCCGCGAGTTAAGGGAGTTGAATGAGAAGGTGGAAATCGGTCTGGTTGAAATGACCACCTTGCAGCAGTTTGAGGCCTTGAAAATGGGGCGGATAGATATTGGCATGGGACGTATCAAGTTAAGTGATCCTGAAATTGCGCGTCTGGTTCTGCTTGATGAACCCTTAGTGGTTGCCATGCCTCGGGATCATCCACTGGCCAGCGTGTCGGGGATTGGCGTTAATGAAATTTTGCAGGAACCCTTAATTGTGTATCCGGCTGCCCCACGCCCCAGTTATGCTGATCATGTGCTGGATCTGTTCAGTCAACATGGATATGTGCCCAATGTCGTGCAGGAAGTTAATGAATTGCAAACCGCGATTGGTTTGGTGGCCGCTGGTATTGGTGTGTCGCTGGTGCCCGAGTCGGTGAAGCGATTATTGCGTGATGACGTGGTCTATATTGATTTCAATGCCGCGGGATTTACCTCTCCAGTCATGATGAGTTGGCGAAAAACGGATGAATCCGAGTTCCTGAAGGAAGTGTTGGGGCTGGCAAAAAAAATGGCAATGGGATATAAGTGAAAAGTGAAGCGGTCATCAACAGGAAATGCCAACGGTATTTTCAAAGGAGGTTGATATGCAGCACGATCAAAGTTCAGATAACCAGGTAGTGGGGTTGCAAAATTATAATGTTTTTGACAGTGACCCCGCCCTGAAAGAGGCCCTTAAATCTCTGGGTGCTTCGTGGGCGATTGATGATTGCCATGAATATGGCTCCCTCATGGGGTCCGCCTCTTTATTGCAGCATGCCGTCAATGCGAACAAGTATCCTCCCCGGTTTAACGAGTCTCATCGCACCAACGCGCAAACCGCCCCGGTCTCTTTTCATGACAGCTGGCATGTGCTGTTGCGCAGCCTGTTCCAGCAAGGAGTCCATTCTGATGCCTGGCAAAGCAATGCCCATGTCAGGCGGGCAGCCCTGTTTTATTTGCATGGGCAAACCGAAGCGGGCAGCCTGTGTCCGGTTACCATGACCTTTGCTTCCATTCCTGCCCTGAAATATGAACCCTGGTTTGATGAATTGGCGCCTCATTTATATAGTCGGGAATATGATTCGTCCGATCAGCCCCTGGAGGGTAAGAAAGGCATCATGATTGGCATGGGCATGACCGAAAAACAGGGGGGGTCTGACGTACGTGCCAATACTACGATGGCAGAGCCATCCGGCCAGTACCAACAAACCAAAACCTATTGCCTGAACGGGCATAAATGGTTCTTTTCCTCGCCACTGTCTGATGCCCATTTGGTATTGGCACAATTGAAGGGTGAGTTAAGTTGTTTTTTTGTGCCGCGTTGGTGTCTTGATGGCAGCCTGAACGGAGTGCAAATACAGCATCTTAAAGACAAAATGGGGAACCGTTCCAATGCTAGTGCCGAAGTCTTGTTACATAATGCCTGGGCCTTACCGGTGGGTGAGCCTGGGCAGGGCATACAGGCCATTATCAAAATGGTGGCACAAACCCGGCTTGATTGTGTGCTGGGTAGTGCTGCCTTGTTGCGCCAGGCGGTTGTGCAGGCCGTGCATCATGCCAGCCACAGGAAGGTATTTGGCAAGAGGCTGATTGAGCAGCCCTTAATGCAAATGGTGCTGTGTGACCTTGTGCTGGAAAGTGAGGCGGCCATGTGGTTGTCCATGTGTCTTGCGCATGCGGTGGAAAACCGGCATTCAAGCTTGTCCCGGGCCTATGCCCGAATTGTGACGCCTGCCGCCAAGTTTTGGGTGTGCAAGCGGGCGGTTGAAACAGTTGCCGAATGCATGGAGGTGTGGGGGGGTAACGGTTATGTCGAAGAAGGTCCCATGCCGCGTCTGCTACGTGAAGCACCGGTCAATTCAATTTGGGAAGGTTCGGGTAATGTAATGTGCCTGGATGTATTGCGGGCCTTGCGGAATGAACCCGAGCTGGGAGAAGTGTTGCTGGGAAACCTTTCAACCGAGGCAGGTATGCATTCATTGTTAAGCGGGGCGGTAAATACGCTTAAGATGCGCTTGCGTAATAATGCGACTGAACTGGAATACAGCGCGCGGCAGGTGGCGCAAGAGCTGGTTTTGCTGGTGCAGGCCACTTTGATGTGTCATTATGCGCCTTCTTACATTGCTGAAGCGTTTATTCAGAGTCGTTTTTCGCATGGTGGGCGTATTGTTGGGTCTTATGTTTATGCCGATCCACAGGAAATCCTGAATAGGGCAGTGGTTTTTTGAAGGATGTGTTTCATGAAGTACCAACTGGAGGATAAGCCCCGTGCTTTTCCCATGCTGATGTATGGGGTGCAGTGGTTTAGTATTGCGGTACCTTCTTTACTTATTATTGGCAGTGTGGTGGCGGTTTTGCAGGGGCGGGATATTCCCGCCCAGATCATGTATATGCAAAAACTGTTTGCCGTTTGCGGTCTTGTTATGTTTGTGCAGGTATTGTGGGGGCATAAATTACCCCTGATTATTGGTCCTGCATCCGTATTATTGTTAGGCATTGTCGCGGGTACCGGCTCTGATGCGGCCATTTATTCTTCTATTGGAATAGGTGGGGCCTGCGTCGCTCTCTTGGCGTTTAGCGGTGGGCTGGGCAAAATACAGAAGATTTTTACCACCCGGGTAGTGGTGGTCATTCTGGTTCTGGTGGCCGTTACCCTGTCACCGCTTATTTTGCGCTTATCCATGGGGGAAACCGGTAATTCTGCGGGCAATTTGGTATTTTCCCTGTTGCTGGCGCTCATGATGTTGCTGGGTAACAAGTGGCTGCCCGGGGTCTGGAAATCCATGGTGGTATTGCTGGGCCTGGTATTGGGCTCTTTGGCTTATTTTAGCTTTGCTGGCTGGCCCGGCAGCTTGCCTGCGCTTCTACCCTGGCTACAAACGGGGCCCCTTTTTCTTTCTTCACTGCTATGGCACCCAGAATTTGACCTGCCAACGTTGTTGGCATTTTTCTTCAGTTTTATTGCTCTCATGATTAATGAGCTGGGTTCTATACAGGGGGTGGGTGCCATGCTGGGCGCCAGTAACATGCCCGAACGTAGTAAAAAGGGAATGGGCATTACCGGGCTGGGTAATGTAATGGCCGGTTTTTTTGGTGTGATTGGCCCGATTGATTACTCTATGAGTCCTGGCGTCATTGCCGCTACCCAGTGTGCCTCCCGTTACCCGCTGGTATTGACCGGATTGCTGCTGGTGCTGTGTTCCTGGGTGCCGGGTATTATTGGTTTTATGTCGTTGATACCGGCGGTTGTCATGGGGGCGGCCCTGTTATATGTCATGACGGCTCAACTGGCGGCATCATTGCAAATGCTGGTCAGGGATAAGGGCATCATTGATTTTTACAGTGGTGTAACCGTTGCTTTTCCGGTCATGCTTTCTATTCTGATTGCTTTTTTGCCACCCGGGGTGGTAGCGCAGATTCCGGCTATGGCAAGGCCAATAGTGGGTAATGGTTTTATCATGGGCTGCATGGCGGTGCTGTTCCTTGAGCATACCCTGAACCGTCGGCATTAGTTTTTGCCGGTAGTTTGCTGTGGCAGATACCGGTGCTTTGTCATGACCGCTGTTGCGGCAATGACAAAGCATGTTGGCATTAAATTTTCTTCAGGAATTCAGATTTCAGCATCATGTTGCTGCCATCAATTTTGCAGGCAATATCATGATCGCCGTCGACAATACGGATGCTTTTTACCTTGGTTCCCTGTTTGATGACCTGCGAGGAACCTTTGATTTTCAGGTCTTTGATCAGGGTAACGCTATCACCATCTTGTAAAACGGTGCCATTGCTGTCTTTGACAACACGGCCTTCTTCGGACTGGGCCTCTTCGCCCTCAAGCCATTCGTGCCCGCATTCGGGGCACACAAATTGAATGCCATCGTTATAGGCAAGTTCAGAGGCACATTGTGGACAGGGGGGAAAACTCATCAATTGTTTCCTTTGTTTTGCTAAGCGTTAAAATCGTTTAAGTGTAGCAATTTAACCGGGATAAGTCCTCTAAGTGCATTAACTGCCAGAATAATCCGGGCGTTTGCCAGCATCTGACGGGTGATTTTTGTTTCTGTGATTTTCCATTCTCCGTTGCCTGGGTGTTCATTTTTTGGTGTATGGGTGGCCAGCCAATAGGCCGGGTTTTGTATTATTTGCGCCCGCATCACGCTGCGTAAAATATCCAGTTCCAGCGCAGGCGTCAGCCATTGGCCCTGGTGGTAAATGAAAATGCTGCTGCGTGCACCTTCCAGTAAAAAACCATCCTGGTTAAAACACAGGCTGTCAAAGGCACGACGTTGTAAGGCCCGGTGCATTTGTTCATCGTATTGCTGGCGATGGCTGGTTTTGTAACGACGCAAAATGTCATGATTGGGAAGTAGGGCTGGGGAAATAATCACGCTTTGCTTTTCTTGTGCCAGGGATTCTAGTGCGGCATGCTGAATCGCCAGGGTGCCATTGCCGTGCAGGCTGGCCTTGACCCGGTATGCCTGATGGTGCCCGGCTTTTTTATCCTGTTCAAGCAGTTGGTTGAAGTGACTTGTCAGCGCTTGACGGATATTATCTTCATTAAAGGTAAATCCCAGTTCCAACGCCGAACGCTTCAGGCGCGACACATGCGCTTCAAGCAGGCGGCATGTCCCCTGGCTATACAGCATGGTTTCAAACAGGGTGAAATCAATGGGCAGGTTTTGTAAAAAGCGGTATTTCCAGTGGCACTCTTCATATTCACTGTCGGCTGTGCTGTCATAGACAATACCCGAGCCAACCCCCATGATGCCGCTAAATTGAAGGGGTGAATGGTTGACGTTTGCCGCGTTCGGCCAATCAGGTGTTGTCTCAGTCAGCACTAAGGTCCTGATGACAACATTCAGTTTGCCACAGAAACCCAGGCCGCCCTGGCAGGGCTCCAGATAGCCGATGCTGCCGGTATACAGGCCACGGTCACGTTGTTCATATTTTTCAATCAGCTGCATGCTTCTTTTTTTAGGGGCACCGGTAATGGAGCCGCAGGGGAAAAGCGCCTGAAAAATCTCGCCTGCACGGGTATTGGGTTTTGACTGGGCATAAATAGGGGTGGTCATTTGCAGTACCGTGCCAAAGGGTGTAACGGTAAAAAGCTCGGGTACTTTCACGCCATTTGGTACGGCAATTTTACTCAGGTCATTGCGCAGCAAATCAACAATCATGACGTTTTCGGCCCGATTCTTGGTGTCGGCCCGCAGCGCCTTTGCCCGGGCTTCGTTTTGGCCGTCATCATGGGCGGGCACCGTGCCTTTCATGGGCTCGGTATGAATGCAGCCATCGTGGCGGATGTCCAGAAACAGCTCTGGCGAGAAGCACAGGGTCCAGTGTGCATTACTTGCCATTTCTTGGTCTGGACTAGCCGCAGAAACAGGAAGACAGGCCAGGGCACCGTAGGGTACGGGTTGTTTTTTCCGTAATTTCTGATAAAGCCTGAAGGGGGAGCCATAAGCCTGAAAGTGTAGCTCGGTGGTGTAGTTGATCTGGTAAACCTCGCCAGCGGCAATGTCTTGCCGGATCTGTTCAATGCTTTTAATGTAATCAGTCCGGTTTTGTCCAAGGGCAGGCTGCAATAAGCCAGCAGGCTCTTCGGGCTTGAACTGTGCCTTGAGCCAGTTTTGGATAGTTTTTTTATTGTTTAAGACAGTTTTTTGTGCAAACCAATAAATGAGCAAGGTATCTTGCGTGGGGGGCAAAGTACCGGTGTTGGGCAGGCCTGCTTTTTCAAGCCCCATCATATTCCGCCCCAAACCATAGGGCGCCCACACAATGGCATGCCAGTTATTTTGCCAGCCTCGTTGCAACAAGGGTTGCAAACGGTCAAGGGCAGCGGTATTTATACTGTCAGTGTGTACCAGCTGTTCGTGTAGCATGCCCGTTTGGGCGACAGCATCATCAAGAAGAACGAAAAAAGGGGCTTGCATAAGAAAATCACTGCCACAAAAAAAGTCATTATATATTGTGGCAGTGTATGCGCTTAAGTTTGTGATCGTAAATGCAAATGGCTTACCTTACTGGTAACCCATATAACAGGCCACCCTGGTTCCATTGGGCATTCAGGCCGCGATCAATTTTCAGCGGGCTGTCCTGGCCTACGTTACGTTCGAAGCTTTCGCCATAGTTGCCCACCTGTTTAATAATGTTATAAGCCCATTTCTCATCCAGTCCCAGGTTTTTACCAGACCCTGGTGTGGTGCCTAGTAAACGCTGTACATTGGGGTTGGTGCTTTCCAGCTGTTCATCAACATTGGCAGAAGTCAGGCCAAGCTCTTCGGCATTGATCTGAGCTTGCAGGGTCCATTTGACGATATTCAGCCACTGGTCATCGCCTTGGCGTACAAAGGGGCCCAAGGGCTCTTTGGAGATGATTTCCGGCAGTACCTGATAGTCATCGGGGTTGCCCAGTCTTGAAATGCGGATAGAGGCCAGACCGGAGGCATCGGTGGTGAAAACATCACAACGGCCGGCGGCAAAAGCATTGACAACCTCATTGAATTGGTCGAAGACAACGGGGGTGTACTTAATATTGTTGGCCCGCGCCCAGTCGGCCATGGTGTTTTCATTGGAGGTGCCGGTTTGCATGCAAACGGTTGCGCCATCCAGTTCTTTGGCACTGTTGACCCCCAGTTTTTTGGGTACTAAAAAGCCCTGGCCATCATAAAAGTTGATGCCCGCACCCAAAATACCCAGTGCGGTGTCACGCTGTTGGGTAACGGTCGTGTTGCGGGTTAAGACATCTATCTCGCCCGATTGTAGGGCGGTAAAACGCTGCTGGGAATTCAGGGGGACAGCCTTGAATTTATTGGCATCACCCAAAACGGCGGCGGCAATTGATTTGCACAGATCCACATCCAGTCCTTCCCATTCGCCTTTGGCATTGGGGGCTGAAAAACCGGCAAATCCGGTGGTGGTGCCACATAGTACCTCACCGCGTTTTTTTACCGTATCCAGGGTGGATGCCTGGACCGTTTGTGCTCCGGCAGCCAGTGCGAAAGCGGCTAGCGTATAGCTCAATGTCTTCATTTTTCAGGAACTCCTTTATTCACTTTGTTGATCAGATAGTCAAACCATACCCAAGAATTCACGGTTTTGGAAGTGTTTAGTTGGGATGCAAGGGGGTGGCCTGGCCGTTTTTATGCAGTATGTAGGTGCTTTGTGCCATGCTGCTGTTGGTTTTTACCTTGGGATTTGGGCCTTCCCGGTTGGGATTGACCAATCCGATAATATCGGGCTGGGCCTGTAGCAGGTCTATGATATCCAGAACAGGAACTGGTCCTTCAAGGGCGTAAGGCCCTGCCTGGGCCGTTTGACAAGAAGCCAGTTCATCAGGAATGCCAAGCTGCCGGCGATAGGTAGTGGTGTCTGGGACCGTATGAATATTTAGCAGAAAACCGTGGTTTTGCATCTCGCTGGCCCACTGTTTGCAGCAGTTGCAACTTTCGGTTTGCCAGATGTTAATGGGGGGGACAGGTTGGGCGGATGCTACAATTGGCGTTAGCATGGTTAGGCCTAGCAAGGCTTTGGCCAGTTTTTGCATACCTAACAGGATGGGCATGGCGGTTTTTGGTTTCATCTTGTTCCTCACAGGTAATGGTTACTTTCATGAAAGGCCAGATTTGGATGTTACTCCTGGTTATCTATTGATTTGCATCAAATTTCATTAACATAACATGGCAATTTGAATGCATTTGTAACTATTAGAGTCTATTACCGATTATAAAGTGAAGTGTGCATTTTTTATGCATTATTTTCTATTGTACGCAGTATTGCGTTTTTTTCGTGAAGTAAAAATATGTCAACTAATTCAAGAATAAAATGTGAGGCATTGCAAAACCGTGTGATGAGTGCGGACGAGGCAGCCAAACTAATTCCATCAGGCGTCAATGTCGGCATGAGCGGTTTTACCGGTGCCGGTTACCCCAAGGCCATTCCCGTGGCGTTGGCCAAGCATATCAAATCGGTTCATGATCAGGGTAAGCCGTTTCGCATCAGTGTCTGGACAGGCGCTTCAACCGCGCCAGAACTGGATGGTGTTTTGGCAGAGGTTGATGGTATTGAAATGCGCTTACCCTATCAGTCTGATCCGGTCTGTCGTCAGAAAATCAATTCAGGCCAAATGCATTATATGGATATTCACCTGTCGCATGTGGCTCAGTTTGCCTGGTTTGGTTTTTTTGGCAAACTGGATATTGCGGTGATTGAAGTAGCCGGTATCCTGGAAGATGGGCGTTTGATTCCAGCCGCTTCCGTAGGTAACAATAAAACCTGGATTGACCAGGCAGACAAAGTTATTATTGAAGTCAATCATAAATTAAGTGAAAAGCTTGAAGGCATGCACGATATTTACTATGGTACTGCCTTGCCGCCCAATCGCAAGCCCATCATGATGACCGAGCCCGATGAGCGCATTGGCGAACCCTATCTGCGTTGTCCATTAGATAAGATCATTGCGATTGTTGAAACCAATGAAACAGACCGGGTTAACAAGTTTACCGAGCCCGATGAAACCTCCAAGCGTATTGCCAAACATATTCTGGATTTTTTTAGCAAGGAAGTGGCCGAAGGTCGTTTGCCCAAGAACCTGTTACCTTTGCAGTCCGGTGTGGGAAATATTGCCAACGCCGTGATGGCTGGCCTTAACGAGGGCGAGTTTGAAAATCTGAAGTCTTATACCGAAGTCATCCAGGACGGCATGCTGGACATGATCAAATCCGGAAAGCTCGTTAGCGCGTCTGCAACTTCCCTGTCTTTAAGCCCCGACGGACTTAAAGAGTTGAACGATAATATCGACTTTTACCGTGAACGTATCATTTTGCGTACCCAGGAAATCAGCAACCACCCTGAGATTGTGCGGCGTCTTGGCATTATTGCCATTAATGGCATGATAGAGGCCGATATTTACGGTAATGTGAATTCAACCCATATTATGGGAAGCAGTATTATGAACGGCATTGGCGGTTCGGGTGACTTTGCCCGTAATGGCTATCTGTCATTCTTTGTGACGCCTTCAACGGCTAAAAATGGTGCCATTTCCGCTATTGTGCCTATGGTTTCTCACGTTGACCATACTGAGCACGATGTCCAGATCATTGTGACCGAGCAAGGGCTGGCCGATTTGCGCGGCCTGTCACCACGCCAGCGTGCAATTTGCGTCATAGAAAACTGTGCGCATCCCAGCTATAAGGCAGCTTTGCTGGATTACTTTGATCGTGCCAATAATTCAGGACGTCCAGTCCATACCCCGCATATCCTGACAGAAGCGTTAGGCTGGCACGATCGCTATGAAAAAACCGGTCATATGTAAACCGGTATATCAAAAAAGACATGGTCTAATCAACCATGTCTTTTTTTATCCCTGAAGGAAAGAGAGCGGACTAGGCAGACTCAAGTGATAACGCAGATCAATGTCATTTGATCTGACACATGATAGTATGCTTAAAACGGAATAAACAGTGTTGTTTCCTTTTTGATTTTGAACCATTTGTTTTCATGAAGGCGGGTTATGAAAAAATCATTAATTGCAGTGTCTGTAGGGTTGTTGGCAATGTTTATGTCGGGGGCACATGCCCAGCACGGCCATGGTCACGGTCATGCCATGAGTACCGAAGTCACCGCTGAAAAGGGGAGCAATAATGTCTCCATTGATAAATGCTGGATACGTCTGATGCCATCGGTCACCCCTTCGGGTGGTTTTTTTGATATCAAGAATAATGACGCCACACAAATTGCGGTCATCAAGGCCATTGAAACAGATGCGTTTGAAGAGACCATGCTGCATCGTTCGTATATGAAAAATGGCTTATCGGGTATGGAAATGGTGCCCGAAGTGATCGTCAAGGCGGGTGAAACCTTGAGTTTTGCGCCAGGCGGGTTTCATGCCATGCTGGAAAAACCGGCTTCGGGCCTGAAAGCCGGCGATAAAATACAAACCCGTTTTGTGCTTGGTACCGGAGATAAAATTCCGGTTACTTGTGAGTTGAAAGCGGCCAATGCCAGGTCATTTGACAGCTAATTATTGGTTTTTTTGGATTGGACGCTATATGAGCTACAGTATTGCGCATATCGTACACCTGTTCTGCGCAATTGTTTTTGTAGGCGGGGTGTTTTTCGAGGTGTTGGTTCTGTCTGCCGTTCATGGCAGTCAGGTTTCAAGGCAGGCCCGACGGGAAGTCATGCCCGTCATTGGTAACCGGGTAAAAAGTTTCATGCCCTGGGTAGTCATTGTGCTTTTTCTTTCGGGCACGCTAATGGCCATGCGTTACGGAACAGTGCTGGCCAACCCCTTCGCATCGGCTTTTGCCTGGCAGCTAAGCCTTAAAATTTTGTTGGCGTTAAGTGTATTTGTGCATTTTTTAATTGCTATTGTCAAAATGAAACACAAAACCCTAACCAAGGCATGGTCACGCTATATTCATATAAGCGTCTTTGTTCATATGATTTTTATTGTTTTTTTGGCCAAGTCCATGTTTTATTTTAACTGGTGACGTTCGACGTGGGTAATAACTATACGATTGAATTCATGGGGTAATGCCAGGTTCATGCCGTGGGAAGCCGGCGTGATGAAATGGCTCTGGGCCTGCGGTAAAATATTTTCAAGGCGTGAAATGATAGCGGGAAACGGGGCAGGGCTATCTGATCCACCCAGTAAAGTGACAGGTAGCGTCAAGCCTGAAAAAGCCGTGTCATCAAAATAAAAAGCCGGTTCATTTTGTTGTAGTACCAGTGTACTTGCATTGTCCCGAACCATTTGCCTGAACCATCTGACCATCCGTTTCCAGGTGTTTGGACCACTTACTGCATCAATAAACAGGGCCAGGCCTTCGTCAATGTTACCTTCCTGTATGGCCAATAATGCTTCATGTTTGAAGTTGGCGTGGTTTTCCTGTTGGCGGGTTCTAATGCCGGGGTCGGCCAGAATAAGCGAACGTACTTTGTTGGCGTGTTTGAGCGCCATCTGTATGGCAATTGAACCACCGCGCGAATGGCCCAGTACATGGGCAGACTCAATGTTTAAGGCGTCCAGCAAGTGATGCATGTCGCGGGCATGCTGGTAAACTGAAAAACCGGTTTGCGTATTTTCATAGGGCCAATAGTGGGGCAAACTGGGTACAATGACCCGGCAATGCTTGGCAAGCTCGGGTAATTGCCAGCGCCAGTAGCGCCAGTCACATAATGAACCATGAATTAATAATAGTGCTTGGCCTATGCCCTCATCCTGGTAGTGAAAACAGCCGTTTTCGGTCTGGAGTGTTTTGATGGGTGAAGAGGGAATCATAACGGTGCGGGTAAAGGAGGTATAAAAGTAAAGGCATCATGATCACGCTTAATGGCGCGTGATGCAATGATGCCTGTGTTTTTAAAGCAAAAACAACTTATCTGAACAGTTCCAGGCGTTGTTTGGCCGTATCGGCAGATGGCGTGTCGGGATATTGGTTGATAATGCTTTGCAGGGTTGATTTGGCACCGGCAATGTTATTAAGCTCAACCTGGCTGCCGGCAATCACCAACAAGGCATCTCCGGCCTTGGGGTCAGACGGGTAGGCAGAAACCATGGATTGCAGTCTTTGTATGGCACCCCTGAAATCTTTGCTGGCGTAAAGGCTGCTACCTTCGTAAAAACGGGCCCCGGGTGTTAAGGGGCTGTTTGGATAGGCAGTGGCAAAATTACCCAGTGCTATACTTGATTGTGAGTAATTTCCCTGTCGGAACAGGTCCAGGGCCTCGTCATAGGCCCGCTGTTCGTTTGGATCACCTACCTGGGGGGTAGGGTCATAGCCGGCCTCAGTGCGCGCCGATTGACGGGAAAGCATGTCTGAACTGCTGATTTTTTCTATCTCACCACGCAATTGGCTAACCTGGCTTTGAAGACTTTGGATTTTATTGGAAAGCTCAAGCCTTGCCTGTGCGCTTTGTCTTAACTGGGCACGCAGATCAAGAATGGCACGACGTGCATCTTCATCTTCAAATGCATAGGCATTGGTATTCAAGATGCTACAAAACAAAGCGGAAGTGAGTAGTAAAAGTGTGTGTTTTTTCTTAACGATCATGTTTACTCCAGTAAAACAGCAACGCCGCACAGCCAAACCGTGCGGCGCCTAGCAATGCAAATTAGTCGAACGTGAGATTAACGGAGGTAGTTAATATCTGCACGACGGTTTTCTGCATAGGCTGCTTCGGTGTTGCCAGATGCTTTAGGACGCTCTTTACCAAAGCTGACTGCTTCGATTTGATTGCCATTTACACCTTGTTGTACCAATTGATTGCCAACAGCAACCGAACGGCGCTGACCCAAGGCCAGGTTATATTCGGCACTGCCACGGGCATCGGTATTGCCTTCAATACGGACACGCTGTTGTGAGTTGGCAGCCAAATACTGAGCGTGCATTTGAACTAAAGGCTGATATTGCGGTTCTACAGCGTAGCTGTCAAAAGCGAAATAAACAGAACGCTGTTGAGCTAATGGGCTGTTAGGGTTGAATGGATCCATGGTGGCACCTGATGCAGAAGCGTCGCCTGCACCAGCACTGCCGTCCAGTGGTGTTGAACTACATGCTGCCAGTGAAGCTGCGATGGCTGCGATTGCCAAAGTTTTCGCGATGCGAGAACTCATAGTATTTCCTTTATAAATATACACGATTAATCAGTAAACGGGCCCCAAGCAGCGCTTGATACGTTTCCGACTGATGGAATACTTGCTTGGAAAGAGCCGTCAGTGTTAACAATGCTTAAGCCTCCGCTTGAAACATAAAGTATTTGCATTCCGTTTGGTGCAAAGCTTGGAGAAAGATCATTTGGCCCGGAAGTAAGGATTTTATCAGAGCCACTTCCAAGGCCTTGCTGGGCAATGGAATATGAACCTCCTCTTAGACTAGAATATACCAGTTTTGTGCCATCGGGTGAAATTTTTCCAGAGACGTTTTGTGAGCCGTTAAAGGTGATTCGACTTGCACCGCCACCGCCAAGGCCTGTACGGTAAATCTGTGCGCTGCCTCCGCGGTCACTGGTAAAGATGATGCCACTGCCATTCGGAAAGTAAAAAGGCTCGGTGTCGATCTCAGCAGAATCGGTAATTCTACGGGGGTTGGAACCACCCGAAGCACTGATTTGGTAGATGTTGGAAAGTGCGTTCATACTAAGCGCTACGGCAAGCTGGCTGCCATCGGGAGACCATGCGGGAGCACTGTTGTTACCCTTGAAATTAGCGACAACCTGGCGTGAACCGGTGGCCAGGTTTTGCACATAAACAACGGGTTTGCCGGTTTCAAAACTAACATAAGCCAGCTTTGAACCATCTGGAGACCAGGCAGGGGAAATGATGGAACTTGGTGAGTTAACGATGACTTTTCTGTTTTCACCATCGGCATCAGCTACCACTAATTGCTGCCCTGTTGCATAGGCGACTCTTGTTGCAAAAATGCCACGAACACCCGTCATTTTTTCATAGATGGCATCGGCAACTTTATGAGCCAGGCGACGCATTTGGGGTTCAGTAATATTTTTGGCCTCCAAAGGTGCTTTCAGGGCGGTGTCGGTAAGCTGGTAATTGGCCGTTGAACCACTAATCGAACCATAGGCAACGGTAGTTGCGCCCAGGTTAGAAAGGGCTGCCCAGTTTGGTGTGCCATTTGAATCAATCGTAAGGGCCTGGGTACGGGTAACTTCAAATTGACCCGAGCGGATCAGGTCGGCGCTGATGATGTCGGCAATTTCCTTGCCATTGGGGCCGGCAAAATCGGCAATGACGACGGGGAATTTATTGGAAGTGCCTGAGCCTTGCAGGGCGACCTGAACCTGTGCCTGGGCAAAATTGCCCAGTTGCAGGAAAAACACAAAAGCCAGGAACAGAAAAAAACGGTGCATGAATGCGAGCCGGTCTTGGCCGGTATTCAGCATGCTGCGATTATCAAGGGTTGCAGTCATAGCACATCTCCTTAGTCAGACAAAAAAGGGGTAAGGGTTATTGTGGTGTGTAGGTATAAGGGCCTGCCACATAGGTATTTCCTGATGGTGGTTTTGGAAATGGATTGCAGGCCATCAGGGCTTTTTGTACTGCCGCATCAAACGCGGGGTTACCTGAGCGCTTTGTTATTTTGGCAGATTTTGGTTTGAATGAGGTATCAAAATCAACACGATAGTTCAAACTTAATTTGGTGTTTCCATTAAAACGCAGTCGGGGCTGTACACATTGTTGTACTTGCCTGGCGTAGGCTGAGTTGCCACCACCGCCACCCACCTGGTTTCGATTGCTTGCGCCACCCTTGATACCGGCCGCGCTGGCGATGTCACCGCGCATGGCGGCACGCAAAGCGTCACCTTGGGATTCGGCTTTCAGTTTAGCTTGTGCGGCCTTTTTTGCATCGGCTTTTGCCTTGGCAAGGGTTTTTTCCTTTTCCTGCTTGGCTTTGGCTTCTGCCAGCGCCTTGGTTTTTTTGTCAGCTTCTTCTTTGGCCTTGGCTTCAGCCAGTGTTTTGGCTTTTTTCTCGGCTTCTGCTTTTGCCTTGGCCTCAGCCAGTGCCTTGGTCTTTGCTTCAGCTTCCTGTTTTGCCTTGGCCTCAGCCAGTGCCTTGGCTTTTTGTTCCGCCTCTTGTTTGGCCGCTTTTGCTTCGGCTAATGCTTTCTTGCGGGCGTCCTCAAGGGCGCGTGTTTCAGCCAGTGCTTTTTCGCGGGCTTCTTTGGCCGCCTTGGCGTCGGCCAGTGCTTTTTGGCGTTGTTCTTCCTGGGCTTGCTGGCGTTTCTTTTCTATGGCAATTTCAGGGTCTTCCTGTTGCTGGGCGTTAGCTGCCGACTGCTGGGGAGCAGGAGGTGGTTCAGGTGCCGTTGCCGCTGCTTCGGGTTCGGTCTGTGGTTCCTGGGCTTCCGGCTCTTCAGCAGGGGGGTCAACATCCTCATCGCTTGTGGTGTCTTCTTCAGCCAGTTCGGGAGATTGTGTTTGCGCCGGAGCCTTAAGCACCTGCTCTGTGCCTTCTGTCCATAACTCCAGCTGTATGGGGCCGGTAGGCGCCTCGGGAGAGGCCAGTAGACTGACAATAAGCGCGATCACTAACAGGCTATGAAGCGTCAGGGCACCGATAAGCCCTTTGCGGTCATCGGACTGCTCATAGAACTCGTTAGGATTTTCAGTGTGTTTCATGAAAATAGGGTCGTGTTAATCAGGCAATTTTAATTTGAGGAGCTTTCGCCGTTTTGGTTCACCAACAGACCAAGGCGGGTCAGGCCATTGCTACGCAGGGTATCCATGACTTTGACGACTTCTTCATAGGGCACCTTCCCGTCGGCGGCAATAATGACCGGCGTGTCGGCCTGAACTAGTGCCTGTACTTCGGAGAGTAAATTGTCTTTTTCAATTTTCTGGAAGGTATTGCCGGACTCACGCAAGCGAATCGACACTTCACCGTTTTCGGCAAGCTCGATTTCAACGGGGGTTGATGGAACGGTGGCCGCCTGGCCAACCGAAGGCAGGTTGATCAGGCCAGGCGTGATCATGGGGGCGGTTACCATAAAAATAACCAGTAATACCAGCATGACGTCGATATAGGGAACCACGTTCATCTCATTTTTCATTCGACGCCCGCGTCGATGGCTATTTCTTCTGGAAGACATGATTAGCGTACCTGACGTTGCAAAATGTTCAGAAACTCATCAATAAAGCTGTCAAAACGGCTGGCGAGTTTGTCGATGTCATTTGAAAAATGGTTATAGGCAATCACGGCGGGAATGGCGGCAAACAGGCCGATTGCCGTGGCAATAAGCGCTTCGGCAATGCCGGGTGCCACAGCGGCTAGGGTTGCCTGCTGGGCCGTTGAAAGCCCGATAAAGGAGTGCATGATTCCCCAAACGGTGCCTAACAGGCCGATATAAGGGCTGACCGAACCCGCAGAAGCCAGAAAATTGAGGCGGGAATCCAGCAGGTCAAGTTCACGCTGGTAGGTGGCCCGCATGGCGCGGTTGGGGCCGTCCATAAGTGCATTGACGTCGGTGTTCCCGGTGCGGCGGGCTTTCATGAATTCGCTCATGCCGGCCTCAAAAATACGGGCCAACGCACCATGTTCTTCGGTGTTGCGGCTGATGGACTGGTGTAATGAAGACAGGTCACCGCCTTTCCAGAAGGCATTTTCAAATTCGCGGGTTTGTGATTGTGTGCGTTTTAACGTTAGCCGTTTGCTAATGATGTACGTCCAGGAGACCACTGAAATGGCCAGCAGGATAAGCATAACGATTTGTACGGGGACGCTCGCATTGACTATCAGCGAGAAAATTGACATCTCATCTTGAACGGGTTGCATAATAAAGTATTAGTCCTGCACGGAAATTAATAAGGTTCTTACAGATGGCGGTATGGCCGCCGGCCGGAAAGTTTGATTGTTGACGCAGCATATTTTAATGGTGCTTTCAACGAGTAGCTGGGAGCCCCGTTCTGCCCGTTGTTCGAAGGTGGCAGAGGCGTCGCCGACTTTGGTGATCTTGCTTTTGATAAGAATCATATCATCAAGCCGGGCGGGTCTTTTGTAGTTCAGCTGGGTGCCAACAACCACAAAAATGCGGTTGTCGCTGCTGGCCAGCGCTGATTGATTAACACCAAGGTGACGTAGCCATTCAGTGCGGGCCCGCTCAAAAAATTTCAAATAATTGGCGTAAAAAACCACCCCCCCAGCATCCGTGTCTTCGTAGTAGACCCGGATAGGGAGCGTGAATTGCTTGTTGTCTTGTGTGTCAGACATGTAAAGCCCTGATAAATCAGTGAATTATAGCGTATTTTTAAGGCCTTGATACAAGGACGAAACGTAAGCGTTTACTTCTGCGACAGGAACTTTGACCGCTTCTGTTTTGCTGCGTTCCTGCACTTCGATAATGCCATCCTTAAGTCCACGATCGCCAATGGTTATCCTGATTGGCACACCAATCAGCTCCCATTCCGAGAACATAACACCAGGGCGGGCATCCCGATCATCAAGTATAACGTCTATCTTGTTTTGTTTCAGTGTTTCGTAAAGTGCCGTGGCTTCATTGCGAATTGTTTCGCTTTTGCCCCAGCCAACCGGGCAAATCACAACCTCGAAGGGAGCCATGGCGATTGGCCAGATAATACCTTTTTCATCATGATTTTGTTCAATCGCGGCGGCCGTGATGCGGCTGATACCAATGCCATAGCAGCCCATTTGCAAGGTTTCTGGCTTGCCGTTTTCGTTCAGGAAGGTGGCTTTCAGTTCGGACGAATATTTGTCACCCAGGAAAAACACATGACCCACCTCGATGCCTCGCTGGATCGCCAGCGTACCGGATTCGCCAATGGCAGGGTCTCCGGCAATCACATTGCGCAAATCGGCCACTTCGGGTTCGGGCAGGTCACGACCCCAGTTGATACCGCTAATGTGATAGGGCGCTTTATTGGCGCCACAAATAAAGTCTGACATATTGGCAACCGTGGTATCAACAATAATATTGACGGGTTTGACGGTATTGAGCGGGCCAAGATAGCCGGGCTCAGAGCCAAAGTACTCAAGAATTTCTTCTTCGGTAGCCAGGCGGAAACCGTTTTTGAAGGCGGGCAGTTTGCTGACCTTGACTTCATTAACCTCATGGTCGCCACGTACCATGAGCAGCCATAATTTGGCAGGACCTTCTTCAGGCGTGGTTACAAATACAACCGATTTGACGGTTTTGTCCAGGCCTGTGCCCAGTTGCTGTGCAACCAGTTCGCATTTGTTGGCGTTGGGGGTTTCAACTTCCTGCAGTTCTTGGGTTGGTTCGTCACGTTTTGCAATCAGGCAAGGCGCTTCGGCCAACTCTATGTTGGCGGCATATTCGGAATCGGGGTTGTACACAATAAGATCTTCGCCAGTATCGGCAATGACCTGAAACTCATGGCTGCGTGAGCCGCCAATTGAGCCGGTATCTGCGGCCACCGCACGGAAAATCAGGCCAAGGCGCTTGAAGATACGCATATAGGCGTTATACATAATGTCGTAACTGGCCAAGGCACTGGCTTCATCACGATCGAAAGAATAGGCGTCTTTCATGGTGAATTCACGCCCACGCATCAGACCAAAACGAGGGCGTCGTTCGTCACGAAATTTGGTTTGGATGTGATAAAAATTAACGGGTAGTTGCCGGTAACTGTGGATTTCATTACGGGCAATATCGGTAATGACTTCTTCAGAAGTGGGTTGCAACACGAAATCGCGCTGATGGCGGTCCTTGATGCGCAGCAGTTCGGGGCCATACTCTTCCCAACGGCCCGATTCAACCCAGAGCTCGGCGGGTTGTACCACAGGCATAAGCAGTTCAATAGCATCAGCATTATTCATTTCTTCACGAACAATGGCTTCTACTTTACGCATGACTTTCAGGCCTAATGGCATGTAGGTATAAATGCCGCCTGCGTGTTTTCGAATCATGCCGGCACGGGTCATTAGTTGATGACTGGCTATTTCGGCTTCTGCAGGTGCTTCTTTTAAGGTATTTAAGTGAAATTTGGAGGCTAACATGGTTACGGACTCAATAGAAACGTATAATCAAGTAAATTGTATTTGAAAATGGGGGTGGCCGCATGCTAGATCGCGAAGGCTACCGTCCTAATGTTGGTATTATCCTTGTTAATCACAAGAATGAGGTGTTCTGGGGTAAAAGAATTCGAGAGCATTCGTGGCAGTTTCCGCAAGGTGGCATTAATCATGGTGAAAGCCCTGTGCAGGCCATGTTCCGGGAACTTCATGAAGAAGTTGGTCTGAAACCGGAGCATGTACGAATATTGGGACGAACACGTAATTGGTTACGGTACAACGTACCGGATAATTTTGTGCGACGCGAGTCGCGAGGATATTATAAGGGGCAAAAGCAAATTTGGTTTTTATTACGGTTGGTGGGTAAAGATTCTGATGTCAGTCTACGGGCAACCAATCATCCGGAATTTGATGCCTGGCGCTGGAACCGGTATTGGGTACCCCTTGATGCGGTAATAGAATTCAAGCGTGACGTATATTTACAGGCGCTCAATGAATTGTCGAAAATTATTTTTCGTAATCCGTCAGAGCCCCGCTATTCAAGACCGCGTCAGTTTTATGGACGTAAATCCCAGGCCGGTCGTGGAAAAAAAACAGAGGCAGGCAATATTCAGAATACGGAGGAAACCAAAATTCCGTTGAATGTTGATTAGTTTGCAATTTGCGTTTTAAAAAGAGGGGCAATGCTGTTTTTTAAATGGCATTGCCCATTTTTGTCGGAATAGGTGAAACTGTTGTTTTTTGTGTGAAAAACAACATATATAAAAAAATATACAAAACTTTCTTAAATAGCTTGTGTTTTTTTATAATGGTATTATAATTTCATCTTCATCGCGAAATGCACTAAAAAAGCAAATCGCATGTAAGTGCCCAGGTGGCGGAATTGGTAGACGCACTAGGTTCAGGTCCTAGCGGGAGCAATCCTGTGGAAGTTCGAGTCTTCTCCTGGGCACCATTAATTGTATTTAAATAAAAAACAAAATACGCAATTAATGTAAATTTAATCTAATCTTATCTCATTTCATCTCCCTTTCATTTTTTCAAATTTTACTTGATGTTGGTATTGTCAGGTGCTTTATGTGTTCCAGGCGTTTGCCACCAGTTCACTGTAATGAACCGGCGTGTGACCAATCAAGTCCTGAAACTCAGCGCAGCTGTCTTCATTATTTGTCGCCAGCATCGTCATGGTTTCTGTGCACCATGGAACGCCTGGGACCAGATCTCCCATGCGGGCACTTAGGGTGCTCAGGCTATCCGGCAGGGGCAGAATGCTGGCTGGACGTTTGCCACATTGTTGTCGCAGGCTGGCAATAAAATCACTCATTAACACCGATTCTGCGCCAGTGCAGCTAATCACTCCCTGTTGAACAAAAGAAGGGCCCAGTAAAGCGACGATGGCTTCAGCCAGATTAAGCACGGAAACCGGCTGGACCCGTGCGCGTAATACCGGTTTGGGTAAAATCAGAAAAGGCAGTTTGGCTAAATTCATGAATAGTGCGCTGCTGGCGCCGCCTTTGCCAAAAACAATGCTGGGACGCAATATGGTGTAGCTTATTTTTCCACCGTCAGCCAGAGCCATAAGGTGATGGTCGGCTGCCCGTTTGGTGCTTGCATATAGCGTGTTGCCGGTCTCGGCACCCAGCGCGGAAATTTGGATGACTTTTTTGATATTGGCCTGAGCGCAGGCATCCCATAAGGCAATAGGGGTGTGTTGATGTACAGCCTCAATAGGACGAGCCCGAGATGTGCGCAATACGCCCACCGCATTGATGACGGCGTCGATTTGCTCAAGCCGGGGCAACCAGGCCTGGGGGCTGGTATCTTTGGAATAATCAACAACCACGCTGTTTGGCACGGTCCCTGCATGCCGTGATGAGACACCGGCAATGACCTCATGCCCCGCCTGTTCCAGTGCCCGGGAAATGTTTCCGCCAATAAAGCCTTTTGCACCACATACAAGTACTTTCATGATGATTCTCCTGTGGGTTTGTTATTGATTGTTCCTGAAACCAATGTCAATAATGGGGATTTCAGTGTGGTTTTCGTTTTATATTTCCATTAATGGAAATATGTTTGCAGCAATCGCTATTTTTCTATCATGTGTACCACTTCATAATAGACCCATCAAATCAACTTTCCCAAGGTTCTGTAAACCGGCGTGAAACTTGATTTTTATTGAAAGATATTAATATTTTGGAGTTTATTATGAAAAGCATTGTTAAAGTCGCCTTTATTGCCACCGTTATTACCGCTGGTGCAGCACATGCTGCAGTCTTGAGTGAGTCCGATTATCCGTTTGTGCCAAATGCCGCAAGCATCGATGCAGGACAAAAAGCCGAGCAGCGCATGACTAAAGAGTCTTCCTCTCCGGTGGTGGTGGTAAACAGCACAAAAACCCATGAGATGGTCATGCAAGAGTTGGTTGACTACCAACAGACTCATGGTGATGAGTTTATTTCAAACTAACCAGTTTTACACTAATCAGGCGTTAACGTCATTTTATGCTAAGGTCTTGAATATATTGTAAAAAAGTCGTGTCATTTTCGGGTGGCACGATTTTTTTGTAAAAACAGTGCTTATTAAGGTTTCAGGCGAGAAATAAGGCTGGAGGTATCCCAGCGGCTTCCCCCTTTTTGCTGTACTTCGGCATAAAACTGGTCGACTAAAGCCGTTACCGGTAGTAGCGCGCCATTGTGTTTAGCCTCATCCAGCACCAGTCCAAGGTCTTTGCGCATCCAGTCTACGGCAAAGCCAAAATCAAATTTATTTTCAATCATGGTTTTGCCACGGTTATCCATTTGCCAGCTTTGAGCGGCACCTTTGCCAATCACATCCAGTACGGCATGCATATCAAGACCGGCCCGCTCTCCAAAAGCAATGGCTTCCGATAGGCCCTGAACCAGGCCGGCAATGCAAATCTGGTTGACCATTTTGGCCAGTTGGCCTGCGCCCGGGTCACCCAAAAGGGTAATGGCGCGTGAATAGGGCTTGGCAGTTGCCTGGATTTTGTCAAAAACGGCCGTTTCGCCACCGCACATAACGGTAAGTACGCCATTGACGGCGCCCGCTTGTCCGCCAGAGACGGGGGCGTCAATGAACCCAAGCTGTTTTTCTTTAGCCAACTGGTACAGTTCGCGGGCCACATCGGCAGAGGCAGTGGTGTGATCAACAAAAATAGCACCCGGTTTCATGCCGCTAAAAGCACCCGTTTCGCCCAGAATAACGCTTTGCAGGTCATTATCATTACCCACGCAACAAAAAACAATATCCGCATCTTTGCTTGCCTGTGCCGGAGTAAGCGCCCAGGATCCACCAAATTCGGCCACCCAGCTTTCGGCTTTGGCAGTGGTGCGGTTGTAGACGCAAACGTTGTGACCGGCTTTGGCCAGGTGGCCTGCCATGGGAAAGCCCATAACGCCCAAACCAATAAAAGCGACATTGATGGAAGGGGTTGTCTCGTAAGATTTTTCGGTAATTGATGGCATGGCAATCCTATTGATGTCAAAATGGGAAAAAGCACTTGAAAGATTAATATACCTTAATATTAAAAAATCCGGTTTGTGGTTTTGAATACAGGGTAAAATCAAGTTCACCTTATTTTTAATTCAGTGCGTTTACCTGTAAATGCGCCTTTTGTATTGAATACGATATCACTATGTTGCAAGACTTAGATCAAGTTGCTGCTCGTATTGGGCAAGTGGTTCAATTATCACGTAGTTTAATGGCTGAACGTGATTCTATTTCCGCACGTCTGTTACTGGCTGAAAAGGCTCGAGACTCATTTCGCGATCAATTTCTGGCTCGCGAAGACGAGTTCAACAGTATTGTTCAGCGCCTGGATAATCATGAGCAGGAAGTCGGTGAAATCCGGGCTAAGGCACAACATGAAAATGTTCAGTTAAAGTCAGAGCTCGACAGCGCGCAGCAGGAAATTACCCGGCTCCAGGCTGATTTGGCCAAGGCGCAAAATGAGTTGCTTGCGTTCCGCGAGAGCGCAAAAAAAGCGCGTGACCGTGTTGAACACGTACTTGCCAATTTGCCTGGTGGTGTTGTTGAAGGAGCTGAATAATGGAACGGATTGACGTATCAATTTTGGGTCGTGAGCTTTCACTGGCCTGTGCTTCTGAAGAAAGGCAGAAGTTGGTAGAGGCCGTTAAGCATGCAGACCAACTCATGCTTAAAATAAAAGGTGCTGGCAATGCTTCGGTCAGCAATGAACGCATCGCGATCATGGCATGTATTCAAATGGCATCCGACCTTTTATCTGTCAAGGCTGTTGATGGGCCATTCGCTGGTGTACAATACGGTGACTTCAAGCAAAAAATCAAAGAGCTCAATGCTTTGCTTGATGACGGAATTAATGAGTTAAAAGGCCTGTAAAATTCAGGCTTCAAATCAGGTTTTAGTGTATTATAAATTTACACGAAAGGTTGTCCCTGCGGTATTCGTGACTTGGCTTATCATCTCTTACCTATGCTTATGGCATCAGGTTATCGGATTATAAAGTAGGAGTGAGCGTCTCTTGCCAGACGAGCCCGAAGCTTTATTGATGGTGACCAATCTTTGGACCTTAGGGTTCGAGGTGCCGGCCTAGACGGTACATGCGGGGCATTTAATAAAAAAGCGGATCTTGAAAAAGATCCGCTTTTTTTGCTACTGCCTTATGGTGTTTATAAGCTAATCTGTTTTTTTGTGCTGTCTATATACAACCAGATGCCTGCCAGAATCATGGGAATTGACAGCCATTGCCCCATGCTAAAACCTAGCGCCAGGAAACCCAGGTAACTGTCGGGCTCACGGGTGTATTCGGCAATAAAACGGAAAACACCGTATCCCATCAGGAAAACGGCACTGACTTGCCCAACTGGCCTTTTTTTGCCTGAAAAAATCCACAGTATGATAAATAGCAAAATACCTTCAAGCAGCATTTGGTAAAGCTGTGACGGGTGGCGGGGGATATTGCCGGCACCCGGAAAAATCATGGCCCAGGGGACATCAGCTGGGCGTCCCCATAGTTCGCCGTTAATGAAATTGCCCAGGCGTCCGCTGGCCAGTCCAAGCGGTACCAGTGGGGCAATGAAGTCGGCCACTTCGAAAAAGGTTTTGCCTTCTTTTCGTCCAAACAGATACATGGCCAGTAAAACACCAATAAGTCCGCCATGAAAAGACATGCCACCGTCCCAGATTGAAAATATTTCCAATGGGTGTGACAGATAGAAAGAAGGCTGGTAAAAAAGGATGTAGCCCAGTCGGCCACCTACAATAACACCCAGTACGCCATAAAAAATCAGGTCTTCAAAGCGTTGCTGGGTAAGGTCAATCATGCCTTTTTTAATGCGGTATCTGCCCAGTATCCATACCAGGGCAAAGGCAAGTAAGTACATTAGGCCATACCAGTGGACTTTTAACGGGCCAATTTCTATGGCAACAGGATTGATTTCAGGAAATGGGATCATGCGTTTTATTCTGCTTTATATAAAATGATAAATAAGAGAGTCAGCAATTTTCTGGATACAATAGGATTATTGTCAGTGTGACAATCAGTGTAGCCGGAAGTGTCAGGCAGTTTTGTGGCAATGATAGCAAAATCATTAAATTTTTAATAACGCTTGGATTTGAGTATGTTGCGTTCAGTGGGTATAGGCGGTTTGTGCTTGTCTGTGTTTTTGGCTTCAGCCGTTTATGCTGAGCCTAAGCTTGATGGAGAAAAGCTGGTACAGGAAAAAATTTGTCTGGGCTGTCATCAGCTGGAGGCCGCCAGGGTCGGGCCTCCCTTCAGGGCGATTGCCGAACGCTATAAAGATGCCAGCGATGAAATTGTCACTTATCTTGCGCAGTCCATACGCACAGGAGGGCGAGGACGCTGGGGGGTCATTCCCATGCCGGTCCAGCCACAGGTTAATGAAGAGCAGGCCGAGGCGATTGCCCGCTGGATACGCAGTCTTAATTAAAAGGGCTTATATTATGACAGATGCATCAAATGAAATTACGGTGTTGGGTGGTGGCTGTTTCTGGTGCACCGAGGCGGTTTTTTTGCGCTTGCGCGGTGTGATTGGGGTGCAGTCCGGTTATTGTGGTGGCCATGTCAATAATCCCACTTATGAACAGGTGTGTGAACAAAATACCGGGCACATAGAAGTGGTGAAGGTGGCGTTTGATCCGGCCCAAATCAGTTTTGACGATATATTAACGGTGTTTTTTGAAACCCACGACCCTACAACGCCAGACCGGCAGGGTAATGATGTGGGGCCGCAATATGCGTCAGCCATTTTCTTCCAGAAGCCCGAACAGGAAACCATAGCCCGTTTACATATAGAGCGGTTGCAAGAGCACCTTGTTTCGTCGGTGGTCACCAAGTTGTTGCCCAAGGCGCAGTTCTGGCCAGCCGAAATCTATCATGATAATTATTTTGAGCGTAATCCCAATCAGCCTTATTGCGCTTTTGTGGTGTCTGAAAAAGTAAACAAGTTCATAAAACGTTTTCCCGATAAATTGAAAACGTCTTGATGCGTCAGGTGTGCAAAATTGTCTTGTAAAAAACAGGTTTTATGCTTAACAGCATAATAGCTGCGTGATTGTGTTTTATAAAGGCTTTATATTAATGAAATGGTATTAGAGACAGCATAAACCAGGCATATCCAGAATACATGTTCTGCCTTAAGGCTCTGGCAGCGAAGAAGTCGCCAGTAGTGCCAAGTATATTTTGCTTCCATGAAAGAGGGCTGCTGCTCACTAAGATAGTTTTTTTGACGGGTTGCAGCCCCCTTGTTGTTCCAACAGTGTTATTCAACCGTTTTCAATACCCCGCGGCGCATCTGGTCCAGTTCAATAGATTCAAACAGGGCCTTGAAGTTACCTTCACCAAAACCTTCATTGCCTTTACGCTGGATAATCTCAAAGAAAATGGGGCCAATCTGGTTTTCGGTAAAAATCTGCAGTAGTAAATCGTTATTCGGGCCGCCATCCAGAAGAATCCGGTTCTTTTTCAAGCGTGCCACATCTTCGTTGTGGTTGGGCAGGCGTTGGCTTAACAATTCATAATAGGTGTCAGGCGTATCCAGAAATTTCAGTTTGTTTTGCTGTAGTGCTTCTACCGTCTCATAAATATTGTGGGTGCCCAGGGCAATATGCTGGATGCCCTCTCCATGATATAAGTCTAGATATTCCTGGATTTGCCCTTTTTCTTCGGTGCCTTCCTCATTAATCGGGATGCGGATTTTTCCACAAGGAGAAGTCATGGCCTTAGACTTGACACCGGTGACTTTACCTTCAATATCAAAATAACGGATTTCTCTGAAGTTGAACAGGCGCTCATAAAACTCGGCCCATTCCTGCATGCGGCCTTTATGGACGTTATGGGTAAGGTGGTCAATAATTTGCAGGCCGGCGCCCTGGTGATTCAGATCTTGGCTGGCGGTTTCGCAATTGATGGGTTCAAAGTCAACATCATAAATACTGATGTCACCAATACCACAGTGTCCGTCTTTTCCTTTCCAGCGGTCAACCAGATAAATCAGGGAGTCACCAATACCTTTGATGGCAGGGATATTCAACTCCATTGGACCGCTTTGTGAATCAAAACCCCAGGCGCCCAGCTCCAGCGCGCGTTGATAGGCTTTGGCAGCATCCTGAACCCGGAAGGCAATGGCGCATATGGAAGGGCCGTGCTGGCGGGAAAATCGCTGGGCAAAAGAATCTGTCTCGGCATTAATAAGAAAATTAATTTCGCCCTGGCGGTATAGGGTGACGTTTTTGGTGCGGTGTCTGGCAATGGCTTTAAAGCCTAAAGAGGTAAACACCTTGCCCAGTGCTTCCGGGTCGGGGGCGGTGTATTCAATAAATTCAAAGCCAGCAGTACCCATTGGGTTTTCCCAGGGGGTGAAGGTATCAGTGTTCATGTTTATCTCCTGTAGTTATTCATTCATAGTTAGCGATTACTCAAAAGATATTTTAATGAAAAATGAATAAATAAAAATTGCGAATAAGTCTTAAAAAAATAGATTTTTAAATTATTATGCTAATAAATTAAATGGAAGAGAAATTAAATGCCAACAAATGAACTGGATAGGATAGACAAACAAATTATTAATGAGTTGCAGCAAGATGGAAAGCTTAGCAACCTTGAATTGGCCGATAGGGTGGCGTTGTCCCCCAGCCCCTGCTTGCGTCGGGTAAAGCGCCTGGAAGATGAGGGATACATAACAGGCTACACCGCAACGGTTGATCCGGATAAGATTGGTTGCGGCTTGATTGCTTATGTATCCATTCATTTGAATAAAGTTAGTGGCAGCAGTCACGCGCCCATGGAGTCATTTGCCCGTGATGTACAACAATGGCCAGAAGTCGTAGAGTGTTATGCTCTGTCTGGTGAAATGGATTACATTTTAAGAGTGCAGGTAAAAGACTTGGCGGCTTTTTCGGCATTCTCCATGAATGTATTAATGAAGCATCCTTCTGTTATAGACATGCGTTCAAGTTTTGCGTTGCAAAAAATAAAAGAAAGCAAAATGCTTTATGTTAAATAAATGAGATGAGATTTACTTATGTTGTAAAAAAAGAACGGGAGATGCCTATAGGCATAAGAATATGAATAAGGGTACCTGTAGTCATAAGCAGGAGCGGTTTAGCGGGGCTTGGGCAGGGATTCAGATAAATATTTTAGGATTCGCTTACCTGTGGCCGCGGCAAAAAACAGACCATGTTGCATTGTTGCAATAAAAACACAAAACTTGAAAAAGCAACAATTCTTAAATAAAACAATGGCTTGCGGTATTTGGTGTAAAATACCTACAGAGATTGCAAGAAAAAGCTTGCCAAGTCGGGCTTTGGTCCGCTATAGTTACATTCTTTCGCAGCAACAGCGCTAGGGTTTACCCCAAAACGCCAAGCGGTGAAAAAGAAACGAAGTCCGGATTTAAATGATTTAATGTTTACGTTATTGAATGTTAAGTGCGGGCAACGTGAAGTGGGTAGTCTGGTTCAGTTGGTTTTATCAAATTGGTCCGGTGGTTTAAAAAGAACGGTTTTAAAATCTTTTAAAAAAGTTCTTGACAAACAAAACCCAATGCTTCATAATCTCGTTTCTCTGCTGCTGACACAGCAACGCAGTCAAGTCAGTCTGGTGTAGTAAGCCTTCGGGTTTCAAGCCGGGTTGAGCTGAGTGCAACAAGATCTACTGTAAAGCAGATTTATGTCAGCCTCATGACCGTTGGGTCATGTTGTATGCTCTTTAACAATATAACAGCCGATAAGTGTGGGCGCTTGGAATGTAAGAGGCCACATCAGCGAAAGCTGGTGATGCTAAATTTTATACTTTAAGCGCTCACTTGAAATGAAGAAGTAAGGTTTATACATATAAACGTTATTTTCTTTTGAGTGAAGCAGCGACCATTTACCTTTAA
>NZ_JAENGP010000016.1 GCF_016595155.1 Advenella mandrilli | reverse complement strand
ACCATACCCAGCAACAAGCCCAGGATAATCATGCACACCGCTTTGGGCAGGGAACCGGAAGCCAGTACCACCGCACCAATCAGGCCCAGCACCATCAGGGAGAAGTATTCGGCCGGACCAAACTTGAAGGCGACTTCAGCCAGGGGTGGCGCAAAGGCGGCCAGCAAAACAGTGGCAAAACAACCAGCAAAGAAAGAGCCCAGGGCCGCAATGGATAACGCAGCACCCGCACGGCCGTTCTTGGCCATCTGGTGCCCGTCAAGCACGGTCACTACCGCCGAGGTTTCACCCGGCAAGGCCACCAGAATGGCGGTGGTTGAACCACCATATTGGGCACCGTAATAAATACCGGCCAGCATGATCAGACCGGCGGTAGGCGGCAGAATATAAGTAAGCGGCAACAGCATGGCAATGGTGGGCACGGGGCCAATGCCCGGCAACACACCAATCAGGGTGCCCAGCAAAGCGCCCAGAAATGCATAGGTCAGGTTTTCCATGGTAAAAGCCACGGAAAACCCCAGGGACAAGTGTTCTAAAAGTTCCATCATGATTATTTGCTCCCTTTAATTTTTTTAATCAGAATGATGACGCCCACAATGACCGACAGGGGGATAATAACCATTGCATAGGTAGGCCACTCGGCAAAGGGAACCGGCCACAACGGGAAGATCAGACCCAGGCCCTTGACAAACGCCAGCCAGGTAAAGATAACCAGGAAAATGGCATTGCCAATGGCAATTTTAAGGCTGAACTCGTGGCTGGCCAGGCTGCAGAAAATAATCAGCAGAACCAGTGAAATGTACAGACCCAGGTTATCCAGCATGACACCGAACACCACAATCGAGCCGATGATCAGGGCCAGAATGTCAAAGTCGAATTTACCAATATGGTGATCTTCGCCTTCCTCACCGCGCAGGGAGTTGATCGTAACGATACCACCCAGCAGGGCCAAAACGACACCCAGCCAGAATGGAAAATAGCCGGGCCCCATGCGGGCGGGCGTACCCATGTCATAGCTCGTGGAGAACAGGGCAAAACCTGCGCCAATAACTATAAACATCAAACCCGACCAGAAGTCCTGATTGTTCTTAATTAACATGAAATCATCCTCTTTTTCTCCTTAACCGCTTTTATTCAAGCTTAATTAATATTGTGGATATAACCACACAGCGAGATTGTAAGGGATTCAATCCATAAATTAATGAACAAAACATTACCATTTGGTCATCTTTGACGGCAATGCCCTTAATGTCGCATTATTTACATAAATTATTGGTAGATACCCTAACTACAATTGGCTTAAGCGACTGAATTTATTGCATAATGACTAATTATTACAACAAGCATTAATGGAGAAAAGCGAATGTGGCATTGCCTGATTGTGGAAGATGACTACGAAAACGCCCGATATATCGCCAAAGGCCTTACCGAACTGAAGCATAAAACGTTAATTTGCAATAATGGTCCCGACGGGTTGAAAAAGGCTCTCAGCGACCAGTGGGACATTATTATTCTTGACCGCATGTTGCCTGGCAATATCGATGGCCTGTCCATCCTTTCCACCCTCAGGTCGACAGGCAATAAAACGCCCGTCATTATATTAAGTGCCCTGTCTGCCGTCGATGAAAAGGTCAAGGGACTCAAGTCAGGCTGCGATGACTACATGACTAAGCCGTTTTCATTTTCAGAACTGATCGCCCGCATGGAGGCACTGATTCGCAGAACCACCCGCAACGACCAAACCCCACAACAATTGCAAGTGGCAGACCTGAAACTGGATCTGGTCACCCGTAAAGTAGATCGTTCAGGCACGTACATTAACCTGCAACCACGTGAATTCCGCCTTTTACACCATCTCATGCTTAATGAAGGCAATGTCGTTACCCGAACCATGCTGCTTGAAGCGGTTTGGGATTACCGATTTGACCCCCAATCTAATGTCATTGATGTGCAAATCAGCCGCCTGCGCCGGAAAATTGACACCGGATTCACCCCCGCACTGATTCATACCGTCCGTGGAGAAGGCTATCTTCTATCCACCCAGGCCCCCGATCATTAACGCGCCCGTTCAATCCTATGACTGAATATATCCGTATGAAAATCCGCAAGACGTGGGACTCGGTTTCCTTTCGCCTGATGGTCAACTATGGCCTGCTGGCTTTTTTCTCAATTCTTGTTCTGCTGGCTTTTATCTATCTTCAGGTTATTGGCACCCTTCATTCCCAGGCCGCACGGCAGGCCACGAGCTCAATGTCCCGTCTGGCCGGTGAGTTTTATCTAGGAGGGCGGGAGGGGTTAATACAAGCCATCAACATTACCCTCTCGGATCAAATTGACGGGAGCCAGGAGATCTACCTTTTATTGGATGAAAATGGCCAAAAACTGGCCGGCAACCTGGAACAACGGCCCAAACTGACTGAAACCAACAAAACCGAGGTCCCACTGGTTCTTTATGGTAACCCCACAACGGCCCGGATGCTTGAAACCAGACTGCCCGACCAAAGTATTCTTTTTACTGGCATTGACCTTGACTCCATGAATGGAACCATCCGGCAAATTGGCCAGGCTTGTCTGGCCACCATATTCATCGCTTTTTTATTAGTCATGGTCGCCGTTCATATGTTCCGAAAGGAACTGGATTACCGGGTTGGTTCTATCAGGAAAACCGCAGTTAAAATCAGTGAAGGCAATCTTTCTTCCCGCATCCCCCTTTCTGCCACCAAAGATGAGTTTTACTTCCTGAGCAGCGAAATCAACTCGATGCTGGACAAAATTGAGTCGCTCATGACCGGCGTCAGGCACGTGTCCGATACCATCGCCCATAATCTTCGCACCCCCCTGACCCGGATTCTCAACCAATTGCGTTCCGTGCAAAACCCACAATACAATGAATCCGACTTGCGGGCAGCGATTCATCGTTCAATTTCGGAAATTGAAAGCCTGAACAAACTGTTTGAAAAACTGCTTTATATTTCAGAAATTGAATCAGGCATTCAACGCCAACGATTCTGGCAATGCGACCTGCAACAAATCGCCGCCAACGTCGTGGATATGTACGAAGCTTATGCTGAAGAAAAAAACCTGATGCTGCAACTTAAGTCTGTTGCCCAGGCACGGGTATGGGGCGATGCAGACCTGTTGGCCAGCATGCTTTCACAGCTTATTGAAAACGCCATCAAACACGCCAGAAAGGATATTCGTATTACGATCACGACAGCCGGCAAACATATTAATCTGCAGGTATCTGACGACGGCCCCGGCATTCCTGCCGAAGAATACGCCAACATAGGCCAGCACTTCCATCAACTGGACCCTGACAGCAGCGGTTTTGGGCTGGGTATGGCCAGTGTACGCGCCATTCTTTCATTACATGACGGAGAACTGGACTTTGCCGACAATCAACCGGGTTTGGTTGTGAATATCCAATTACCCATCTTTGAAGATTCTCCGGGCTTCAGGCAATAAGCCCAAATAACAATCTGGCTTTATCAAAGCAAGCATTAAATTTCTGCTTAAACAAGCGCTAAAAATAATAAAGGCCTACGTTAAAAAAACGTAGGCCTTTGAATTTGGTGCCGGCTAAAGGAGTCGAACCCTCGACCTTCTGATTACAAATCAGCTGCTCTACCAACTGAGCTAAGCCGGCTAAAGAAAGAAATTATATACGCTTTATAGTTTTAATGTCCAGATAAAAAGTCATATTTGTTGTAAAAAAACACAAACAAAAAAACTGGCTTATTTCACCACCTTCAACCACGGCGCTTTTCCTGCGCCACCTGCAGGTGGATGATCATCGGGATCATTGGGCATATCTTCTGCTTCTGCATCTTGCCCTGGCACATATTCTTCTGTTTCAAACTGCATGCCTTCCTGGGTTTCGCGGGAATAAATCGCGGAAACGGCGCTAACGGGTACGGCAATGTTGCGTGAAGCCCCATTGAAGCGCGCATTGAAACTGATCCAGTCATTTTCCATGGACAGCTTACCGGTTGCCAGAGCACCGATATTCAGGGTGATATAGCCATCACGCACATGCTCTTGAGGCACTTGGCAATATTGATCCACCTTGACCACCAGATGCGGGGTATAGCCGGAATCAGTACACCATTCATACAAGGCACGAAGCAAATAAGGTTTTGTAGAAACAGAAGTCATGATATTAACGTCGCATTACTTTTTCTGAAGGCGTCAACGCTTCGATATAGGCAGGACGAGAGAAAATACGTTCGGCATACTTCATCAGCGGTGCTGCGCTTTTTGGCAATTCTATACCATAGTGATCAAGACGCCACAACAACGGAGCCACCGTCACGTCCAGCATGGAAAACTCTTCACCCAGCATGAAACGGTTTTTAATGAGCAAGGGGGCCAGCTGGGACAGGCGATCCCTGATGGTACGACGGGCAAGATCAAGCCGTTTTTCATCTGCCTGCAAGCTACGGTCCTCTAGCACACCCACTGACACAAACAATTCTTTTTCAAAGTTATGCAGGAACAGGCGAGTACGTGCACGCATGACAGGATCAGCGGGCATGAGTTGAGGATGCGGAAAGCGTTCATCAATATATTCATTGATGATATTTGATTCATAAAGAATCAGATCACGTTCAACGAGAATAGGCACTTTGCCATAAGGATTCATGACAGAAATGTCTTCTGGCTTATTAAACAAATCTATATCACGCACCTCGAAATCCATGCCTTTTTCATACAAGACAAAGCGGCACCGTTGCGAAAATGGACATGTTGTTCCAGAGTAAAGCACCATCATATTGTGCGGACTCCCACTGAAGAAAATGAAGAAAGGCCAGTGCCCACAAAAAGCACTGACCCTATGAAAAGGATTTTGGCAGACTGTCTGATTGTACCTCATTTAAAGGTAAATTTTGTCTGCCTTACCCCTAACCGCTTATTTTACATGCTTCCAGTATGTCTTGTTCAGGCGCCATGCAATCACAAAGAACAAGGCCAGGAACAGCAGAACCCAAGTTCCCAATTGCTTGCGGAATTGTTGGTCAGGTTCAGCCATCCAGCCAAGGAAAGCAGCCAGATCAGCCATGTTGTTGTCAAACTCGGTCTGTTTGGCAGGATCCAGATATTTAAGCGTTTGCTTAACAGAAGCCTGACCCTTGTAATCAACCAACGGCTCATCGCTAACAACAGAGCTAAAACCCTCTGCATCAACCAGTGTGGTTGTTTTGAACCATTGTACCTGCCCGTCTTTTTCTACGGGATGGACAGCAACAGTGGTTAGCTCGCTGGGGCCAGACTCTTGCCAGAACACATTAGGCATACCAGCGTTGGGGAATACCAGGTTGTTCCAGCCCAATGGACGGGTAACATCACGGTAAAACGTACGAAGGTAAGTATAAATGTAGTCGGTACCCGGCTGACCCAGGTTAGCCGCCTTGGCTCGTGCCATAACAGACAAGTCTGGTGGTGCAACACCCAGCCAGAGTTTTGCATCTGTGGGGTTCATGGCAACTGTCATTTTGTCACCCACCTTAGCGCCCGTAAACAATAGATTTTCTTCAATCTCTTTTTCGGTCAGACCAAGGTCTACCAGCTTGTTATAGCGCAAGGCATTGGCGCTATGACAGTTCAGACAGTAATTGACGAACAGTTTTGCACCGTTCTGCAAAGCAGCCAGATCAGTAATCCGGTTGGGGGCGTGATCCCAAGGATGCCCCGCCGCGGCAGACATGGCGGGACCTGATACAGCAAACATCAATACTAACGCACCTAATAGTTTTTTAATCATGTTCATTCCTGATTTACGCATGAGGATGGAAAGTCACACGATCAGGTACCTGCTTGAATGTACCCAAACGGCTCCAGATTGGCATAAAGAAGAAAAATGCCAGATAAATGAGCGTACCGACCTGTGAAATGATATTTAATACAGGCGTTGGTGGTTGCGTACCAATGTAGCCCAGAACAACGAAGTCGATCATGAAAACGACATACAGGAATTTGTGCCAGGTTGGACGGTAACGGATTGATTTAACCTTGGAGTGATCCAGCCATGGCAGGAAACCCAGGATAACAACCGTACCACCCATGACAACCACACCCCAGAATTTGGCATCAAACACACGAAGCGAAACGGCAACGCCAATCAGGACAACGGGCCAGATAATTTTCCAGATGCCTTTGACATTTTTGCTCAGGAGCAAACCAACCGCAAAAATCAGCGCCAACGCAACCATCACCCATGTGAATTCATCGGTAGTGGCACGTAGCATTGAATAGAACGGCGTGAAATACCAGACCGGTGCAATATGCGCAGGCGTCTGGAAAGGATCTGCCGGCAGGAAGTTGTTGGCTTCGATGAAGTAACCGCCCATGGTTGGTGCAAAGAACATGATTGCAGCAAAAATGAACAGGAACCCAGCTACACCCATGATGTCATGGACCGAGTAGTAAGGGTGGAACGGAATACCATCAAGGGGACGGCCGTTCGCGTCTTTTTTATCTTTGATCTCGATACCGTCGGGGTTATTTGAACCCACTTCGTGCAAGGCAATAACGTGAGCCACGATCAGGCCGATAAGGACCAGCGGAATGGCAATCACGTGGAAGGCAAAGAAGCGGTTTAGCGTGGCATCGGATACCACGAAATCACCACGAATCCAGACAGACAGTTCTGGGCCAACAAAAGGAATGGCTGCAAACAGGTTAACAATAACCTGGGCACCCCAGAAAGACATTTGACCCCATGGCAACAGGTAGCCAAAGAAAGCCTCTGCCATTAAGCACAGGAAAATGGCAACACCGAAAATCCACACCAGTTCACGGGGCTTGCGGTACGAACCGTACAGCATGCCGCGCAGCATATGCAGATAGACCACGACAAAGAACATGGACGCACCTGTTGAGTGCATATAGCGGATAATCCAGCCATAAGGCACTTCACGCATGATGTATTCGACCGATGCAAACGCCAGTTCGGCATCGGGCTTGTAGTGCATGACCATGAAAATACCGGTCACAATTTGAATTACCAACACGAGTAATGCAAGTGAACCGAAAAAATACCAGAAATTAAAATTCTTGGGCGCATAGTATTCTGATAAATGCGCTTTCCATAGGGAGGTCAGCGGGAAACGCTTGTCTACCCACCCCAATAACCCTGTCGTTTCGACAACTTTTTCGCTAGCCATGTAGAGGCTCCTTTTCTAACTTGGCAAGATACTAAACTCAGTAACCGTAGCTACTAGCCCGCTGCTTTTTCAAGGCCAACCATAATATTATTATCATCAATAAAATAATACGGCGGCACTTCCAGATTATCGGGCGCAGGCTGGTTCTTGAATACCCGGCCGGCCAAATCAAAATGAGAACCATGGCATGGGCACAAAAACCCGCCTTCCCATTCTGTGGGCATGCCTTCCCCGCCACCAACAGCAAACCGTGGGGATGGTGAACAACCCAGATGCGTACAAATACCAACGCAAATGAACCATTCTGGCTTGCGTGAGCGATCGATGTTTTTGGCAAATTCAGGCGTAAAGCCTGGCCGATCCGAGAGGGGATCTGCCAAAAAGGAATCATTGTCTTTCAGGCCGTCTATCATTTCCTGCGTACGATTCAAGATCCAGACGGGTTTGCCCTGCCATTCGACAGTAAGCATTGTGCCCGGAGCAATCGTGCTAAGGTTAACGGTAACGGGGGCCCCTGCCGCCTTGGCGCGTTCTGAGGGTGACATAGAGGCGACAAACGGAACTGCTGTTGCGACACCGGCTACGCCACCAACCGCACAGGCAGTACCCAACCAGAAACGACGTGATGGATCGGGTGGAAGAACTGCAGGAGATGCAGTTTCTTCATTGTCATGCTGTATTGAATCCTGACTCATTATCTATCCTTATTGATACTACTAAGGTATTAAAAAAATTACTTAAAACTTGTGTACAAAGCTTAACAACCGCTTATTATATACTGTGTCCGCTCGGGGACAGAGGAAAAAAGGATTTCTTATGAGCAAAGCTAAAGGTTTTATAAACGAATTCAAACAATTTGCTGTCAAAGGCAATATGATTGATTTGGCAGTTGGGGTAATTATTGGTGCGGCCTTCGGTAAAATCATCGATTCTCTCGTCAGGGACGTCATGATGCCGTTCATCAACTTTATTTTGGGGGGATCTGTTGATTTTTCCAATAAATTCATTATCTTATCAAAACCAGAAGGCTATTCCGGGCCTGAAACCTATGCAGAAATGACCAACGCAGGTGCCAATGTACTGGCTTATGGAAATTTTCTGACCATTCTTATTAATTTCATCCTGCTAGCCTTTGTTGTTTTTTGTCTAGTTAAACTCATCTCCAAGGCCCGTGCCTCTATGGAGAAAGAAAAAGAAGCGCAAGCCGCTGCTGCACCCGAACCGGCTGATATCGTCCTGTTAGCCGAGATTCGAGATCTGTTAAAAAACAAACACTAATGCAGTACCCCGCCTGTTACCGGCGGGGGCTGTTTTTCAGTGAGCCGTCCTAAACCGGATTGGGTATATCCACAAATGATGATGTGATGCCAAACCGGTCTACCAGTGCATTGCCCAGCGCCTGAATACCATAACGTTCGGTGGCATGATGACCGGCAGCGATAAAAGCAACCCCACTTTCCCGGGCCATATGATAAACAGGCTCCGAAGCCTCTCCGGTAATAAACGCATCCACACCAGCATCAATGGCATCCTGAAACATGCCTTGAGCCCCACCCGTGCACCAGGCCACCTTTTTAATCATTTTATGAGTGTCGCCAATTAACAACGGATCCCTTTCCAAACGTTGTGAAATTAAGACACCCAAATCTGCCAATGTGGTTTCACCTGTGACCACCGAACCCAGCCAAACCAGCCCATCCCTGCCGCAGGTAAGCGGCTGGTCTTCTTCATAAAAAGGCTGCAGATCCAGTACTTTGGCCAACTGCCTGTTATTTCCCCACTCAGGATGGGCATCCAGAGGCAAATGGTAGCCAATAATGTTTAAATCATGCTTGATGGCCAAGGCAATTCGCTGGTATTTGGTGCCCAATATACGTACATCTTCATTTTTCCAAAACCATCCGTGATGCACAATGACGGCATCCGCCTGATGCTCAATTGCTTTTTCAAGCAAAGCCCGCGATGCAGTTACACCTGTAATTACTTTTTTTATTACGGGCCTTCCCTGCACCTGAAGCCCATTTGGTGCATAATCTTGATATAAATGTGGTTTCAGGTTTTCATCAAGCCACTTTACCAAGTCTTGTGTAAAAATTTCACTCACTTCATTTTCCTTTATGCATCGCTATTGGTTAATTTTCTCTCAAACCGTAACTGTTTTTCTCGCGATTCTGTTTACGGTCACGACGCTACGACCTGACTGGCTTGATTTTAAAAAGCAAGCAGCCATACCCGCTTCTGTGCCTACTGCAACCGCCAAAATAGAGCCGGCAGAACCCGCCAAAGAAACAGAAACCAACAGCGAGAAAACAAAAGAGCCTGAACAACTCATTACTATTATCACATCGTATGCCGGTGCGGTTAAGGTTGCCGCACCTTCTGTGGTGAATATTTACACCAGCAAGAACATAGAGTCCCCATTCAAGAACCTGCCCGATGTTCCTGCCCTGCGTCCGTTTATCCAGGAGCAGAAAGAAAACATGCAAATGCTTAATAACACCACCAGCCTGGGCTCTGGTGTTATTGCCTCTGCTGACGGCTATATCCTGACCAACTACCATGTGGTTGAAGCGGCCGACTCGATTGAGATTGCCCTGACCGATGGCCGCAAGACCAATGCACGACTCATTGGCGCAGACCCCGACACCGACCTGGCCGTATTGAAAATTGATTTACCCGATCTGGTACCCATTCACCCTGACAACAAACAGCAACTCAGTGTGGGTGACGTCGTGCTGGCCATTGGCAACCCGTTTGGCGTAGGACAAACCACAACCATGGGCATTATCTCGGCACTGGGCCGAACTGGCCTGGGCATCAACACCTACGAAAATTTCATCCAGACCGATGCCGCCATCAACCCGGGGAACTCGGGTGGCGCACTCATTAATGTCAACGGTGACCTGATTGGTATTAATACCGCCATTTATTCCGAGTCCGAGGCAGGCGGCTCATTGGGCATTGGTTTTGCCACACCCGCCCATACCGCTCTCAAGATCATGCAGGAAATCATTGAAACCGGTACCGTTTCACGTGGATGGCTAGGTATTGAGCCGCAGGACATTACCAGCGATCTTGCCAAAGCCTTCAACCTGGACAGCACCAAAGGGATTATTATTGCATCACTGGTACCCAATGGCCCGGCAGGCCAGGCAGGCTTGCTGGTCGGAGATATCCTGCTGGGCATGAATGATAAAGAAATTATTGACACCGACCAGATGCTCAATGAAATTGCCGGCTTTCCACCAAAATCCCAGATGAAATTCAAGATATTACGTTCGGGCAAATCCCAGGATGTAACGGTAACCTTGGGGCAGCGCCCCGGAATCACCTCAAAGAAATAACCCCCATTTAATGGGGTAACAGGTTTCCGGTTTCTGATTGCATTGTCAAGCTATATGCCAAAACCGGAAAACACCGCTTAACTGTCAACTTCCTCTGCCGTCTTCCTGGGCTTGATAAAGCGCGCCACCAGCAAACCCAGCTCGTACAACAGACACAGGGGAATAGCCAACAACAACTGGCTAAGCACATCAGGCGGGGTAACGATAGCGGCAATCACAAAAGCACCCACAATCACATAACCCCTGGCCGCTTTCAGCTTTTCAAGGGTCATCATGCCGGTACCCACCAGCACCAACACCACAATAGGCACTTCGAAAGTAATGCCAAATGCAATGAACATGGTCATTACAAAGCTGAGATAGGCCTCTATGTCGGGTGCAAAATTAATGGAATCGGGCGAGACCATTGAGATGAAATGAAAAACAGTATGGAAAACAATAAAATAACAAAATGCCATACCGATTAAAAAAAGCAGGGTACTGGAAACCACCAACGGTATGGCCAGACGCTTCTCGTGCCGATACAGGCCCGGCGCAATAAAAGCCCATGCCTGATACAGCACGTAAGGCAAAGCCAGCACAAAAGAAAACAGCAGCGTAACCTTAAGGGGTACCAGAAACGGCGTGATGACCCCCGTGGCAATCATTTTATTGCCATCGGGCAGGGTTTGAATCATGGGCTGGGCAATGAAATCGTAAATGGCCCCCGTACCGGGATAAATACACAAAATGGCAAAAATCCCCAGTACCGTAACAACTGCCCGAATCAGACGCGAACGCAATTCTATCAAATGCGAAAAAAAGCTTTCTTCTTTCTCGCCATTATTTTCATTAGGTGATGAGTTTTGCATTAGACCTTTGTTCCTGAACCAGTATTATTTTCGGGCTTGTGACTATTATTGTCGGGTTCATTTTCTTTGGGCGTGTCTTTTTTTTCAGGCGACAACGTTTCCTTGACCTGGTTTCCTGCGCTGGTCAATTCCTGCCCAAGTTGCTCAACCGGATTACGTAAAGACTGCGTAGTTTCCTCGAACGAGGCTTTCATGTCCTGAGCCGTGGATTGCAAATCATTTTTGAGCTGGCTGATTTCCTGGATATCAACCTCACGCTGGATATCACTTTTAACGTCATTGACGTAACGTTGCGCCCGCCCCATAAGAAGCCCTACTGTACGGGCCACTTTGGGCAAACGCTCAGGGCCAATAACGATCAAGGCAACCATGCCAATGACAAACAGCTCACCGAAACTTAAACCAAACATAAATACGCTTTACAAAAACAGAACCTTTTCACCAGCAATCATGCAAGCGTAAAAGGGATCTGCTGGATTTCAGGAATCCGATTTTTCTTTTGCCTGCACATCGATGGTTTCTGTGCCCGCCTGTTTTTTTTCTGTTGTTTCCGTGTCTTCCGAAGTGGCCTCATTCATGCCTTTCTTGAAGCCTTTTACAGCACCGCCCAGGTCTTCACCAATATTACGAATTTTCTTCGTACCAAAGACCAGCGCAACAATCACCAAAACGATTAGCCAATGCCAAATACTTAAACTGCCCATAAAACAACTCCTAAAGTGACAATTCCGAACCAATTTCTACTATATCAGGAACTGCCAATAATGTTCATACTGAATTGTGCCACAAATATATTAAATTCAGGATTGATCCCGGTTAGCTTTTTCTACCAGACCTGATAATCCTTCCCTGCGTGCCAACTCGGCAAACACGTCCTCTGGGCGCAAGCCGTGGTAGGCCAGTGCCAGCAGGCAATGAAACCAGAGGTCCGCAGTTTCTGCAATGATCCGGTCATTTTGGCCATCTTTTGAAGCCATGACCAATTCAGTGGCTTCTTCGCCAATTTTCTTCAGGAAGCCATCGGGGCCCTTGGCAAATAATTTGGCGGCATACGAAGTCGCCGGATCGCCGCCATTGGCTGGCAACCGGGTTTGCAATACATCGGCCAGGCGACCAAGCACACACGACAATTCAATACTGGATTCTGTGCTCATTTGTACATATGCTCCGGATCTTGCAAGACTTCATCGGTTATTTCCCATTGGGCGCTGTCGCCTTTGCCATTTAGCAAACGGAAAAAACAGCTTTCCCTGCCAGTATGACAGGCCACGCCCCCAGTTTGTTCAATTTTAAGAAGTATTACATCGGCATCGCAGTCGATGCGAACTTCATGAACTTGCTGGGTATTGCCTGACTCTTCACCCTTGCGCCATAATTTCTGGCGCGAACGTGACCAGTAGACGCCTTTGCGAGTCGTCACGGTTTCCTGCAATGACTCGCGATTCATCCAGGCAACCATGAGAATGCGACCGGTTTTCCAGTCCTGCGCAATAGCAGGAATCAGGCCGGCCTCATCGAACTTCACTTCATCAATCCAGCTCATGCAATTTCCCGGACATTAATGCCCTGTTGTGCCATAAACTCCTTGGCCTGTGCGATGGTATATTCGCCGTAGTGAAAAATACTGGCTGCCAGCACGGCACTGGCCCGGCCTTTAGTAACACCGTCACAAAGGTGCTGCAAATTACCCACACCCCCGGAAGCAATAACAGGTACAGACACGGCATCGGAAACGGCACGGGTCAGCTCAAGATCAAACCCTGATTTGGTGCCATCACGATCCATGCTGGTTAACAGAAGCTCGCCGGCTCCGTAACGGGCCATGCGTATTGCCCATTCAATAGCATCAATGCCGGTCGCCTTACGGCCACCATGGGTAAAGACTTCCCAGCGATCGGGCTCACCGTTGGCAGAAACCTTGCGAGCATCAATCGCCACCACAATGCATTGTGAACCGTAATAATCGGCACTTTCCCGCACCAGCTCGGGATTAGCCACTGCTGCACTGTTAATGGACACCTTGTCGGCACCGGCATTCAGCAGTCGCTGGATATCGGCAACCGCGCGAACGCCGCCGCCAACCGTCAAGGGAATAAATACCTGGGATGCCACCTGTTCGATAATCGGCAGGATCAGATCCCTGCCGTCACTGGTTGCCGTAATATCAAGGAATGTCAGTTCATCGGCGCCCTGCTCGTTATAACGACGGGCAATTTCAACCGGGTCTCCGGCATCACGCAACTCAACAAAATTGACCCCTTTGACAACCCGTCCTGCCGTCACATCAAGGCAGGGAATAATACGTTTGGTCAACGTGGAATCGGCATTGGCAGCTATGCTCAATTTTCTTCCCCGTTCAATTCGTCAGCTAGCGTCTGGGCTTCCTGGAAATCAAGCGTCCCTTCATAGATGCTGCGACCCAGAATCACCCCCTCAACGCCTTCATCTTCTACCTCGCACAGGGCTTCGATATCTTTAAGGTTGGTCACGCCACCCGAGGCAATAACCGGAATCTTGACGGCCTGAGACAGGCGTACCGTTGCCTCTATGTTTACACCGGTTAACATGCCATCGCGGCCGATATCGGTATAAATAATGGATTCAACCCCGTAGTCTTCAAACTTACGGCCAAGATCAATCACATCGTGCTTGGTGAGCTTGCTCCAGCCATCGGTGGCGACTTTGCCATCCTTGGCGTCAAGACCCACAATGACATGCCCCGAAAAAGCGGTGCAGGCATCCTGCAGAAAACCCGGATTTTTGACCGCTGCCGTGCCGATAATGACATATTGGATACCCAAATCAAGGTAGCGCTCGATCGTATCCAGATCTCGGACACCGCCGCCAATCTGGACTGGAATTTCGTCTCCTACCTCTTTCAGGATTGCCTGGATGGCCGCCTCGTTTTTAGGCTTGCCCGCAATCGCACCGTTAAGGTCAACCAGATGCAGGCGACGGGCGCCCTGGTTGACCCATTGACGGGCCATTGCCTGAGGGTCTTGGGAAAAAATAGTCGCGTCATTAAGGTCACCCTGACGCAAGCGAACGCATTGTCCGTCTTTTAAATCAATGGCTGGTATGAGCAGCATAGCGTTATATTAGTTTGATAAGAAGAAAAAAAACAAAACAGAATGAGCAAAGCCTAAGTAGCAGACTTGTCACTCCCCGTAATAACTGATTGTTGACAGTATCTTTGTTATTGGAATCCCGCAACTGTATTTATAACGCATTTTCAGGATTTAGTCCCGCAACTAAATGCGCCACTCAACAAAATTCCGATACAGGCGCAAACCATGATCGGCACTTTTTTCAGGGTGAAACTGTACGGCAAAAATATTATCCCTGGCAACCGCACAAGTAAATACGTCTCCGTATAAGGCCGTACCTACCGTCAGGCTGTTATCAGCAGGCACAACATAATAACTGTGCACAAAATAGAAATAGGCATCATCGGGGATGCCCTGCCAGACCGGGTGATGCCGGGTTTGTTTTACCCGGCTCCAGCCCATATGAGGCACCTTAAGTTTTTCGTTTTCGAGCCCGATGGCAGCGGCAGGCGTATTGGCAGCCGCTGTCGTGGCAAACCGCTTCCCTTGAAAACGTTTGACGTTGCCAGGAAAAATCCCCAGACAGGCCGCCCCCCCTTCTTCACTACGTTCGAACAGCATTTGTTCGCCAACGCAAACCCCCAGTAAAGGCTTGCTTGACGCTGCCTCGAGTATGGCATCGCTTAGTCCGGACTGCACCAGATTACGCATGCAGTCGGGCATTGCACCTTGGCCGGGAAACACGATCCGGTCGGCGGATTTGATTCCCGCCACATCAGAAGCCAGATAGACATGGGCATGGGGAGCCGCATGCATTAACGCGCGGGCAACCGAATACAGGTTGCCCATACCATAATCCACAATTGCAATAGATGGGGATTTCATTTAAGTATGATGCCTTTACAGGACGCCTTTGGTGGATGGGACAACGCCCGCATTGCGTGGGTCTTCGGTAAGCGCCATGCGAAGCGCGCGGCCAAATGCCTTGAAGACGGTTTCAGCCTGGTGGTGGGCGTTAAAGCCCCGCAGGTTATCGATATGCAGGGTGACCAGTGCATGGTTGACAAAACCCTGGAAAAATTCACGAGTCAGGTCAACATCGAAACGGCCAATATGGGCGCGGGTAAATGGAATGTTATATTCCAGTCCGGGGCGGCCTGAAAAATCAATGACCACCCGTGACAGGGCTTCATCAAGCGGCACATAGGCATGACCGTAACGTAAAATGCCTTTTTTATCGCCCACGGCCTTGGCAAAAGCCTGACCCAGGGAAATACCCACATCTTCTACCGTATGGTGGTCATCAATGTGCACATCGCCATCACAAGTAATATCGATATCAATCAGGCCATGACGCACGATCTGGTCAAGCATGTGATCAAGAAAAGGCACACCGGTATTCAGTGACTGCTTGCCGGTACCATCAAGATTGATGGCAACCTTGATCTTGGTTTCATTGGTATTACGAACTATTTCTGCTGTACGCATATTCATCTCATCAAGTATTTAATCTAAACGGTAGCGGGCGCTTTCGGCATGTGCCTGCAAGCCTTCCCCAAAAGCCAGGGTCGCTGCGATTTTGCCCAGGGTTTGCGCCCCTTCGCGTGACACCTGAATCAGGCTGGAGCGTTTCTGGAAATCATAAACACCCAAGGGTGAGGAAAACCGGGCGGTACGGGAAGTTGGCAACACATGATTGGGGCCGGCACAATAGTCACCCAGTGATTCCGAACTGTATCGTCCCATGAAAATCGCGCCTGCATGGCGTATTTTTTCGGCCCATGCCGGGGCGTTTTCAGTGGAAATCTCAAGGTGCTCGGGCGCTATCTGGTTGGCAATTTCACAAGCTTGCTCAAGATCGCGCACCTTAATTAAAGCGCCCCGATTGGCCAGGCTGGTGCGGATAATGTCGGCACGTGGCATATTCGGCAATTGGCGGCCAATAGACTCGTACACCTGATCCAGATAGGCGGCATCGGGACACAATAAAATGGCTTGTGCCAGTTCGTCATGCTCGGCCTGGGAGAACAAGTCCATGGCAATCCAGTCGGCGGGCGTTGTACCATCACAAATAATCAGGATTTCACTGGGGCCGGCAACCATATCAATGCCCACCGTTCCAAAAACCCGCCGTTTGGCTGACGCCACATAGGCATTGCCAGGCCCCACGATCTTATCGACACCGGCGATTGACCGGGTGCCATAAGCCAGGGCACCCACCGCCTGCGCGCCACCAATGGCGATCACCCGGTCAACCCCGGCGACTGCGGCAGCAGCCAGCACAATGGGGTTACGGCTGCCCCCCGGGGTAGGCGTAACCATGACCACTTCGGGCACACCAGCCACTTTGGCCGGTAAGGCATTCATTAATACCGAGGAAGGATAGGCGGCCTTGCCGCCCGGCACATATAAACCAACCCGGTCCATGGGCGTTACTTTTTGTCCCAGCAAGGTGCCATCGGCTTCGGTATAAGTCCAGGAGGTGGCTTTTTGCTTTTCATGATAGACACGAACCCTGTCAGCCGCACTTTCAAGGGCCTTGCGTTGGTCTGCCGGCAAGGCATTCAGGGCAGCCACACAGTCGGCAAGCGAAATTTCCAGTTCCTGGATATGGCTTGCTTTTACATGATCGAAACGTTGCGTGTATTCAAGAACCGCCTCGTCACCGCGCTGGCGGACATCGTTCAGGATTTTCGCCACCGACTGCTCGATTTGCTCATCTTGCGAGGCATCAAACGCAAGCAGGGTTTTTAACTGCTGAGCAAAACCTGCATCATTGGCATCTAACCGGTTTATTAAAGACATATCACTCTTTGCAAAAATAGTAAAAACAAACCACCCTTCCGGCTCAGTAAGAACCTTTGTGTCAAAGGTCGCCCACGTGGTCTAAATGGCCGCCTTTTCAAAGGCTTCCAGTATAGGCATCAGCCGTGTCGCCCTGGTTTTCAGGGCTGCCTGGTTGACAATAAGGCGGGAGGAAACCGGCATGACATCTTCAACGGGGACCAGGTTATTGGCACGTAACGTGCCACCGGTGGAAACCACATCGACAATGGCATCTGCCAATCCTACCAAGGGCGCCAATTCCATTGATCCATATAGTTTAATGATATCAACATAGACCCCTTTCTTGGCGAAATGTTCTCGCGCCACATTGACATATTTGGTTGCCACACGCAGGCGGGCGCCTTTTTTCACGGCCTCTTCGTAATCAAAGCCCTCGCGTACCGCCACTGCCAGACGACATTTGGCAATATTCAGGTCGGTGGGCTGATACAGCCCACCAGGCTGTTCTTGCATATATTCATACAGGACATCGCGACCGGCAATACCAAAATCAGCCGCCCCATACTGCACATAAGTGGGCACATCGGAAGCCCGTACAATGAGCAAACGCAAACGGGGATCACTGGTTGGCAAAATCAGCTTGCGCGATGACTCGGGACTTTCATTGACGGAAATCCCGGCCGCCTCGAGCAAAGGCATGGTTTCTTCAAAAATGCGCCCTTTGGAAAGCGCCATGGTTAGCATTTCATTATCTTCGTTAGACATATTACCCGCGCAGTCGTTCAATTTGTGCTCCCAGCCCTTTCAATTTTACTTCCATTTGTTCATAGCCACGATCGAGGTGGTAAATCCGGTCGATAATGGTTTCTCCGCTGGCGGCCAGCGCCGCAATCACCAGACTGGCTGATGCGCGCAAATCGGTGGCCATGACTTTGGCACCAAACAATTGTGGCACGCCATTCACCACGGCAGTATGGCTATCCAGTTCAATATCCGCGCCCATGCGAATCAGCTCGGGGACATGCATGAAACGGTTTTCAAAAATATTTTCAACAATGACGGCAGTTCCGCTCGCGATAGTATCAAGCGCCATAATCTGGGCCTGCATATCAGTGGGGAAGCCGGGGTGTTCAAAGGTTTTAACCCCTACTGCCCGGGGCCTGCCATTCATTGAGGCCCGAATCCAGTCAGGCCCCGTTTCCAGAGTAAGCCCGGTCTCTTCAAGTTTGTCCAGAATGGCGCCCATGGTTGAAGGGGCCGCATTGCGCAACAGGATATCGCCGCCAGTGGCACCCACCGCGCACAGGAAAGTACCCGCCTCGATACGATCGGGAACCACTTGATAGTTAGCGCCATGCAGCTGTTCCACACCTTCGATAACGATTCTGTCAGTGCCGTGGCCGCTGATTTTGGCACCCATGGCAATCAGCAGTTCGGCCAAATCCACAACTTCGGGTTCGCGTGCCGCGTTTTCAAGAATAGTGGTGCCTTTTGCCAACGCCGCAGACATAAGAAATTGCTCGGTACCACCAACGGTAACCATGTCGGTATGAATAGAGGCACCCTGAAGCCTTGCGGCCTTGGCCAACACAAAGCCATGCTCGACACGAATGTCGGCGCCCAGGGTAGCCAGCCCCTTGATATGCTGGTCTACCGGCCGCTGTCCAATGGCACAACCCCCTGGTAAACTAACCTTGGCCTGGCCAAAACGGGCCAGCAAAGGGCCCAGGACCAGAATAGAGGCACGCATGGTTTTCACCAGTTCGTAAGATGCCTCGTAACTGTTGATCTGATCAGCCTGCAGTTGTACGACACCCTCTTCCAGCCACTGGATTTTCACTCCAAGCTGTCCCAAGACTTTCAGCGTAGTATGAATATCATTCAGTGCTGGCACATTGCGTAAAACAACCGGTTCGGCGGTTAGCAAGGTTGCGCATAAAATAGGCAGGGCGGCGTTTTTGGCGCCTGATATGGTGACTTCTCCGGAAAGCCGGTTACCACCGATAATGCGCAGTTTATCCATTCACTTTATACTCTTCAGGGGTTAGCGTTTTCATTGACAAGGCATGGATTTCCGCCTTCATTTTATCGCCCAATGCCGCGTATACCAGCTGGTGCCTGGCGATCGGGCGCTTGCCTTCAAAGGCCGCACTCACGATAATTGCCTGGAAATGGGAACCGTCGCCCTCCACCTCTATGTGTTCACAGGCCAGGTTGGAAGCAATGTATTCACGAATCTGTTCAGGAGTGGGTAACATTTTATGTCCTAAGTTTATAGCCGCTTGCCAGCAATTTTACTGCCAGCAATGACGTTAAGATGAAAAAACAAAGCACGACTGCAAAACTGTGCCAGACCGAGACATCAGAAATGCCAAAGAATCCGTGACGGAAGCCGTCTATCATGTAGAACACCGGATTCCAGTGTGACACAGCCTGCCAGAATGGTGGCAGGGAATGGATGGAATAAAACACGCCCGACAGGAACGTGGCAGGCATGATCAGGAAATTCTGGAACACCGCCAACTGATCAAATTTCTCGGACCAAAGCCCGGCAACAAGCCCCAGACAGGAAAAAATACCGCAGGACATAATGACAAAAAACACTACCCACAACGGCTGAACCGGCCACAGTGGCATGAATAGCATTGCCACCAGCCAGATACCAAGGCCTACACAAACCCCCCGTACAATACCCGCCAGCACGTAAGCGCCAAATATTTCCAGGTAAGACAAGGGTGGCAGCAGCACGAAGACAAGATTACCCGTAATACGGCTTTGGATAAGCGATGATGAGGGATTGGCAAAGGCATTTTGCATCATGCTCATCATCATGAGACCGGGCATTAAAAAAGACACATAAGACAAGGTGCCATAAACCTGCACCCGCCCTTCAAGGACCTGGGCAAAAACCAGTAAATACAGCAAGGCAGTCATGACCGGTGCCGCCACGGTCTGGAGAGATACTTTCCAGAAACGCAATAACTCTTTGCGCAACAAGGTGGGAAAACCGGAACCGAAGTTGATATTTTGTTGTAAAGGGTTCATTACGCTGCCTGCTCATTGCCGGTATGCATGATTTGCACAAAAGTTTCCTCAAGATCTTCACTGCCAAACTTGGCCATCAGGGCCTGGGTGGTATCAAGCGCAATCATTTTACCTTTTCTGAGAAAAGCGATACGGCCGCAAAGGGTTTGTGCTTCTTCGAGGTAATGGGTCGTTAGCAAAATGGTGTGGCCTTCTTTATTCAATCTTGAAATGAAGTCCCAGAGGCTGCGTCGCAAGTCGACATCAACCCCGGCCGTGGGCTCATCAAGAATGATGACCGGCGGACGATGCACCAATGCCTGGGCAACCAGCACCCGGCGCTTCATGCCGCCTGACAAGGCACGCATATTGGCATCAGCCTTGTCGGACAGGCCAAGGTTCAAGAGAATTTCATCGATCCAGTCATCGTTATTTCGCAAACCGAAATAACCGGACTGATTGCGCAAGGTTTCACGGACGGTAAAAAACGGGTCATAGACCAGTTCCTGGGGAACCACCCCCAAAGCGCGCCGTGCATTTTTATAATCGGCCACCACATCGTAGCCACAAATGCTGGCCTTGCCATTGGTAGGACGCGACAAACCTGCCAAAATGGAAATAAGCGATGTTTTACCGGCACCATTGGGACCAAGCAGGCCAAAAAACTCTCCTTGCTCGATATTGATGCTGATATCATTGAGCGCCTGGAACCCCTTGCGGGCAGGCGAAGCAGAAAGCAACCTTTGCCTTAAGGAAAGGGAAGGTGCATAGATTTTGGAAATATTTTCTATTTTAACGGCTGACATATTTACATAAAAAAAGGCCTGCTCCTGACACGGAACAGACCCTTGATTATAGCCCTTTACACATTACTTTCGTTGATTTAACGCTTTTATCAGGCCATCAATGCCATTTTGTGCAATCTGCGAAGAGAACTGGTTACGGTAATTCTGGATCAACCAGATGCCTTCAACGCTGAAATCGTATACTTTCCAGCTATCGCCCGCTTTTTCCAGACGATAGTCAACCGATACCGGGCCAGAGTCCGAAATAATGGTTGAGCGAACCACTACATCGTTGGCATTCGGATTGCCACGGAATGGCAGCAGATCAATTTTTGTGCTTGATGACACTTGCTTGAAGGCGCCGCTATAGGTACGAACCAACGTACTTTTAAAAGCATTTGTCAGCGCTGTTTTCTGTTCAGGGGTTGCCTGACGCCAGGGCTGCCCGGTAGCCAGCCGTGTCGTTTTCTGAAAATCAAGATGAGGCATCAACTTGTCATTGACAATCTCGTTGATGGTATTGACATTGCCACTGCGTGCCGCGCTGTTTTGTTTGACAGCATCAAGGGTTTGGTTGGCAATTTGCTCAATAAATTGCGTTGGGCTTTGAGCAGCCTGGGCCGTGCCAAGCAAGCCGGCCGATACGAAAGCCATGGCGGCAAAACGCCGGGCCAACAGAAACACGGATTGGAGCTTCATGATTTCTCCTGAATATTCACAAAAAATAAAATAATAAATAAACTAAACGAACGCTTTAATGTAAACACAAACCACCCCCAAATACATTAAGTAAATTAAGGATTTGTCAGAAAGCGTTAAAGATGGGAGCAAACTGAAATCAACTGAAAAACCTCTGTTTTTCAACAGGCGGTTTTTCAGGGTTTGAAGATTTTACGTTACAAACCAATTATTCGCCAGGATCCTCATACTGTGGCACGGATGCGTCATGACCCGCCTGCTCGGGGTCATCATAATCGGGAACCGATAAACCGCCCGCAGCGCTGTCTTGTACTTCAGGGCGCAACTTGCTTTCAAGCAGCGCCTTGCGATTTTGCTGGTAAGCATCACGTACAAAAGAGTATTTATCCAGGGAAACTTCCTCGGCCAGCTCATCGGCATCAAGCAGGTTGGTACGTGTATCAACCACCCTAAGGCCAATAAGGGCATTGCGCACAGGCACATCACTAATCGCGCCAGGTGAAGCATAAACTGCGGTCCCCCCGGCAACATCGCCAACCAGACCAACACTGTCACGCACAGAGCTTGACCCAAAGAAAGGCAGCACGACATAAGGACCATTACCAACCCCCCAAACACCCAGCGTAGTACCGAAGTCATTGGGAATTTTATGGGCACCATTCATGGTGGCCACATCTATACACCCCCCAATACCCATGGTGGAATTGAACAGGACCCGTCCGAAGGTATTGATTGAGTCGAGTGCCCTGCCCTGCAACATACTGTTGATGGCCGACCAGACATCACCCAGGTTACCAAAAATATTCCGTACACAGGTACGTGCCGGACTGGGCATAACCGCCTTGTAACCGGTTGCTACCGGCTTGAACAATGTTTTGTCTACAACCTCGTTGAACTCAAACATGCTGCGGTTATAACTTTCCAGGGGATCTTCAGGACTGGGATGAGGCACCGAGGCACACCCGCTGACCAGAAACCCGACACTGGCCAGACCGAGTGTTTTTCTGATGTTTTTTTTATTAATCATGATGTTCTCTTATATGCATCTTGGCATTTAAAATAATTTAACACAAATATGCCGGCGCTAAAGCGTTGCATGACGGTTACTTCCCTTGTGCTGAGGAACCTTCCTTTTCAGCACTTGAGAACAAAAATTTACCGATTAACTCTTCAAGCACAACCGCCCCCTGTGTAAACAGGATTTCACTGCCATTTTCAAGGTTGCTTTCATCTGCGCCCGGGGTCAGACCAATATACTGCTCGCCCAACAGGCCTGCCGTCATGATAGAGGCGGATGAATCCAGGGGAAACTGATAACGGGATTCCAGACTTAACTCTACCACAGCCTTGAACTCCCGATTATCAAATTGAATACTCTTTACACGCCCCACCAGCACGCCATTGCTTTTAACGGCGGCACGCGCCTTAAGCGCGCCCACATTTTCAAATTTAGCACTAACGGTATAGGTGGGCTCAAAGCTGAAAGAGCTTAAATTACCCGCTTTTAATGCCATAAACATAAGCGCCGCCGCGCCTAGCAATACAAACAAACCCACCAGAAAATCGGTTTTTTTACTCATTGTCATTCATCCCGGTATCAGGGTACGGCAAGAAAACCCGCCTGCCTGATACATTTTTCATTTATTGATCAAAACATGACTGCTGTTAACAGGAAATCAAGCCCCAGAACCGCCAGGGAGCTTCTGACCACCGTTCTTGTTGTCGCCCTGGAAACCCCTTCGGGTGTCGGCTTGGCATACCAACCTTCAAACAGGGCAATTAGCATGACGGCAAAACCAAACACAATGCTTTTAATCAGACCATTACCCACATCGGAAAAAACGTCTACCCCGTTTTGCATTTGCGCCCAAAACGAACCGGCATCAACACTGATCATGAGGACACCCACCACCCAGCCACCGATAATACCCACGGCTGAGAAAATGGCCGCCAAGACAGGCATGGCAATTACCCCTCCCCACAGGCGTGGTGCAAGAATCCGGCGCAAGGGACTGATGCCCATGACATCAATAGCCGCCAACTGCTCTCCGGCCTTCATCAAACCAATTTCAGCGGTAATAGAAGTGCCTGCCCTGCCTGCAAACAGCAAGGCGGTGACGACCGGCCCCAGCTCACGCACCAGACTAAGAGCCACCAGCAAACCCAGCGCTTCTTCGGAGCCATACATGGACAGGGTGTTATACCCCTGCAAGCCCAGGACAAAACCGACAAAAAGCCCCGATACGGCAATAATCAGCAAAGAATGATTGCCAATGAAATGCACCTGCTCGATGACCAGCCGTGGACGACGCAGCGCAATACCCGATTTGCAGAAGAGCTCCCAGGTAAATTTGCTGAACACACCCAGGCCGCTGATGACATTAATGATAAATGCCCCCAAGGCACTGATACTCTTGAAAATCATAAGCCCTCTTTGCGTTTTGACAGCCAGCTGGAAAATGCCGGGGTATCCGGGTACTCAAAAACCACCGGGCCTTCGGGCGAACCATGAAGAAACTGTTTGACATAGCCGTCTTCAGAGCCGCGCAAATCCTCTGGGGTACCGGACGCCAGCAATTTTCCATGCCCAACCATGTATACCTGATCAACAATTTGAAAGGATTCATCAATATCATGGGTAATTAATACCGACGCACAACCAAGACGGTCACTGAGATTACGGATAAGCTGAGCCGTCATGCCCAGCGAGATGGGGTCCAGCCCCGCAAAAGGCTCGTCATAAAGCACCAGTTCGGGCTCAAGCACGATTGCCCGGGCCAATGCGACACGCCGCGCCATGCCACCGGAAATTTCCGAAACAGCCAGGTGCGCAGCGGCTTTCAGGCCAACCGCATCCAGCTTGTCCAGGACTTTTTCAAGGATAATCGACTCACTGTCATTGGTTAACTCGCGCAAGGGAAAAGCCACGTTATCGAATACGTTCAAATCAGTGAACAAGGCACCCTGCTGAAACAGAACCCCCATCCGCCGACGAATCTGACGCAGCTTATCTGGATTTACCTTGGCAAGATTCTGGCCAAAGGCGGTAGCCACCCCTTTTTTGGCAATAAGCTGACCAATGGCGGCCCGCAACAAGGTTGTCTTACCTGAACCAGAGCCACCTATCAGCGCGACAACCTGCCCCTTCTTCACCTGCAAATTGAGGCTATCAAGTATCACCCGTTCTCCGTAGCCTAGTGACACATCGGAAAATCGTAGAATGATATCTGACTCGGAAAGATGATCGTTCAACGGGATAACCCTTAAAAATTCAAAAGAACCATTGTAACTGATCAACGTTTACGCTACATCAACTAATGCAAAAAAAAGAAATCCCGAAAAAACTTTTCGGGATTTCTGTTATAGCTTGGAAAAATGTGTCAAAGGATTGTTTATCTTGCCCCTTTATCTTGGTAAAACAGTCTGTCCCATTAAATACTGGTCTACCGCACGGGCACATTGCCGTCCTTCGCGAATGGCCCAAACCACCAAAGACTGACCACGACGCATGTCACCCGCGGCAAAAACCTTGTCCACACTGGTACGGTAGTCTTCGGTATTGGCGCGAATATTGCCGCGCGTATCCCGATCCAGCCCAAACGCATCCAGCACGGCGGGCACAGGTGCCACAAAGCCCATGGCCAGCAACACCAGATCTGCCTTCAACTCAAATTCAGAGCCCTCGATTTCAGTCATTTTCATCTGGCTGGTGGCTTCGTCACGCACCCATTCAACCCGGGCCGCCACCAGTTTGCCAACCTTGCCTTTTTCTCCCTGAAACGATTTGGTCACAATGGCCCAGTCACGATGGCAACCCTCTTCATGGGAAGAAGACGTGCGCAATCTGGCCGGCCAATACGGCCAGGTCAGTTCCCTGTTTTCTTCTTCAGGCAATTTAGGCATCAGCTCGATCTGGGTGACCGATGCCGCTCCTTGGCGATTACTGGTGCCCACACAGTCCGACCCGGTGTCGCCACCACCAATCACCAGCACATGCTTGCCCTTGGCCACAATTTGACCGGTTAAACGATGACCGGCATTGACCTTGTTTTGCTGGCGCAAGAAATCCATAGCAAAATGAACCCCATTAAGTTCCCTGCCGGGTACTGGCAAGTCACGGGGTACTTCAGCGCCCCCTGCCATCACAATCGCATCAAACGCCTGTTGCAAGTCTGCGGCGCTTATTATAGTCAGTCCATCTGCCACTTTATCACCGGGTGAACCGATATAGGTAGAGCCGCAAAACTCCACGCCTTCGGCTTCCATTTGCGTCATGCGCCGGTCAATCAGGCTTTTATCCAGTTTGAAATCGGGAATGCCATAGCGCAGCAAACCACCCATCCGGTTGCTTTTTTCAAAAACCGTCACACTGTGTCCGGCACGGGCCAATTGCTGGGCAGCAGCCAGCCCCGCCGGGCCAGATCCCACAATAGCAACCCGTTTGCCGGTTTTTTTTACCGGAGGCTGAGGCACTACCCAACCTTTTTTCAACCCTTTGTCAATAATGGCATGCTCAATCGACTTGATACCCACCGCTTCACTGTTGATATTCAAGGTACAGGCAGCTTCACAGGGCGCCGGGCAAATACGTCCGGTAAATTCCGGAAAATTATTAGTGGAATGCAGCGTGGCCAAGGCCTGTTTCCAGTCTTGCCGGTAAACCAGATCATTCCAGTCCGGGATAATATTATTAACCGGGCAGCCATTGGTACAGAAAGGAATACCGCAATCCATGCAACGCGCGCCCTGTTGTTGCGCCTGCTTGTCGTCCAAGGCCAGCACGAACTCCCGGTAATGCTTAATCCGTGACACAGCTGGCTCATACGACTCACTTACTCTTTCAAATTCCAGAAAACCTGTTGTTTTTCCCATGATTTTTCCTAAAAACCCTTACGCCACTCAAGCCACTTTCTGACTGATTTGTTCTGATTGCCACATTTCCGACAGTGCCCGACGATATTCAATCGGCATCACTTTGACAAATTGGCCACGCGATTTATCCCAGTTGCCCAGCAGGTCGCGGGCACGAAAACTGCCTGTCAGACGAAAATGCTCTTCAACCAGATAGCGTAAAATAGCGTCATCCGTTTGCCGGGTCTCACCCCGCTTGACGGTATGCCAGCGTTCAATCCGGCCTTCTTTTTCCTGCTCTTGCCCTGGCACAACCGTTTCCAGCTCAACCATACTCAGGTTGCAGCGTTGCCTGAACCGGCCTTCGGGGTCCCACACATAGGCAACGCCCCCCGACATACCGGCGGCAAAGTTGCGTCCCGTTTCTCCCAGTACCACCACAGTACCACCCGTCATGTATTCACAACCATGGTCTCCGGTACCTTCGACAACCGTCGCAGCACCCGAATTGCGCACGGCAAAACGCTCGCCCGCCACACCATTGAAATAGGCTTCTCCGCCCAGCGCACCATACAACACGGTATTGCCCACAATAATATGCTCGGGGCCATAACCGCGAAAATCATTGGGTGAACGAATGGAGATCCGCCCGCCGGACAAGCCTTTGCCCACATAGTCATTAGCCTCACCCACCAGGTCAACGCTAATACCATGGGCCAGAAAGGCAGCAAAACTCTGGCCGGCAACACCATTGAACTGGATGTGAATGGTGTCATCAGGCAGCCCTTCATGACCGTATTTTCTGGCCACCATGCCCGACAACATGGCACCCACCGTACGATTGCGGTTACGTACCGGCATGATGAAAGACACTTTCTCACCCCGCTCAATCGCGCCCTTGCTGCGTTCGATCAACTGTTTGTCTAGGGCATTTTCAAGCGCATGATCCTGCTCTTCGGTATGATATTTGCCGGTTTCGGTTTCCGGCTGGTAAAACACGCGGGAAAAATCCAGTCCTTTGGCTTTCCAGTGTGTCACACCGGCACGCATGTCCAGCAAACCCACCCGGCCCACCAAGTCATCAAACTTGCGAACCCCCAGCTGGGCCATGATTTCCCTAACTTCTTCAGCTACAAAGAAGAAGTAATTCACCACATGCTCGGGCTTGCCCTGGAATTTCTGGCGTAGGACCGGATCCTGGGTTGCCACGCCGACCGGACAGGTATTCAAGTGGCACTTGCGCATCATAATGCAGCCTTCCACCACCAGGGGCGCTGTAGCAAAACCAAATTCATCCGCCCCCAGCAAGGCACCAATCACTACGTCACGGCCGGTTTTCATCTGGCCATCGGCCTGCACCCGCACACGACTGCGCAGCTTGTTCAGCACCAGGGTTTGCTGGGTTTCAGACAGCCCCAACTCCCACGGCGTACCGGCATGCTTGATAGAGGCAATGGGAGAGGCGCCGGTACCACCATCATGGCCGGCAATCACAATATGATCAGACTTGGCTTTAGCCACACCCGCAGCAATCGTGCCCACCCCCACTTCTGAAACCAGTTTGGTGGAAATGGAAGCCGCCGGATTGACATTTTTCAGATCGTGAATCAACTGGGCCAGATCTTCGATAGAGTAAATATCATGGTGCGGTGGTGGCGAAATAAGTCCCACACCCGGCACCGAGTAACGCAATTTGGCAATATATTCAGACACTTTATGACCCGGCAACTGCCCGCCCTCACCGGGCTTGGCCCCCTGGGCCATTTTGATCTGGATCTGGTCTGCGCTGCTTAAGTATTCGGCACTGACACCAAAACGGCCCGACGCCACCTGCTTGATTTTTGAACGCAGCGAATCTCCCTTAAGCAGCGGAACCTCGGCCACAATTCGGTCGGTTCCCAATACCGAAGCCAACGTATCACCCGTCTTGATCTTGCTTTTACCGTTTTGCATTTCAGCCCGATAGCGCAACTCATCCTCACCGCCTTCACCGGTGTTGGACTTACCGCCAATCCGGTTCATGGCCACTGCCAGCACGGCATGCGCCTCGGTGGAGATTGAGCCTAAAGACATGGCCCCCGTGGCAAAACGCTTGACAATCTCCCTGGCCGGCTCAACCTCTTCCAGCGCAATCGCCCTGGAAGGATCCACTTTAAACTCAAACAATCCACGGAAAGTCATATGACGGCGCGACTGGTCATTGACCAGCTGGGCATATTCCTTGTAGGTACGGTAATTGTTGGCGCGGGTGGCATGCTGCAGCTTGGCAATAGAGTCGGGGGTCCACATATGGTCTTCACCACGGATCCGGAAAGCGTAATCACCGCCGGCATCCAGCTCATTAGCCAATACCGGATCATTGCCAAAAGCCTGCCGGTGCAGCCGGAATGCCTCTTCGGCCACTTCAAAAATACCCAACCCTTCTATATTGCAGGGCGTACCGGTAAAGTATTTACGGACAAGGTCGTTTTTCAGACCCACCGCCTCAAAAATCTGCGCACCGGTATAAGACATATAGGTTGAAATACCCATTTTGGACATGACCTTGTTCAGACCCTTGCCCACCGCCTTGACGTAATTTTTAACCGCCTTGCCCGTTGCATCCATGGTGGCCAGGGTTTCCATCGCCAGATAGGGATAAACCGCTTCGGCACCATAACCGCCCAACAAGGCAAAATGATGCACTTCCCGGGCTGAACCGGTTTCCACCACCAGGCCCGTATTGGTTCGCAGGCCAGAACGGATAAGATGCTGATGAATGGCCGAAGTGGCCAGCAAGGCGGGAATAGCCACCTGCTCGCTGTTCACCTTCCGGTCAGAGATAATCAAGATGTTATAACCGCTCTTGACCGCATCGACGGCACTGGCACACAAAGCGGCAACACAGGCTTCAATCCCTTCCCCCCCCCAGCTTGCCGGGTAGGTAATATCCAGTTCATGACAACGGAATTTGTTATTGGTATAACGTTCAATTTCACGCAGACGGGACATGCCAATGCTATCCAGCACGGGCTGGGAGACCTCGATACGCTGTGGCGGATTGACGTTATTGATATCCAGCAAATTGGGTTTGGGCCCAATGAAGGAAACCAGCGACATCACCAGCTGCTCGCGGATCGGATCAATGGGAGGGTTGGTAACCTGCGCAAACAGCTGGCGGAAATAGTTATAGAAAGACTTCGGACGGCTGGACAGCACGGCCAGCGGCGCATCATTGCCCATAGAGCCAATGGCTTCCTCAGCATTTTTTCCCATGGGTTCAAGAATGAACTTGATGTCCTCTTGGGTCCAGCCAAAAGCCTGCTGGCGATCCAGCAATGAGGCATGGCTCATGTAATCGGCGGCATGAACGGTATCGGTAGCGGGCAAATCATCCAGGCGAACCCGCAAACGCTCGATCCACTGCCGGTAGGGGCGGTTGTTAGCCAATTGAGACTTGATTTCCTCATCATCAATAATACGGCCCTGGTCAAGATCGATCAACAGCATTTTGCCGGGCTGCAAGCGCCATTTTTTCACGATGCGGTGTTCGGGTATGGTCAAAGTGCCGGCTTCGGAAGCCAGAATGATCATATTGTCATCGGTAATCAGGTAACGGGCCGGACGCAGGCCATTGCGATCAAGCGTTGCGCCAATCTGGCGGCCATCGGTAAATGCCACGGCGGCCGGGCCATCCCAGGGCTCCATTTTAGCCGCATTGTATTCATAGAAAGCACGACGGTTAACATCCATATCGGCATGCTGCTCCCAGGCTTCGGGAATCATCATCATCATGGCGTGGGCCAGCGAGTAACCCGCGGTTACCAGCAATTCCAGGCAATTATCAAAGGTGGCTGTATCCGACTGGCCTTCATAAACAATAGGATACAGTTTTTGCAGGTCATTGCCCAACACCGCCGACTCCATCACGCCCTCACGGGCACGCAGCCAGTTGAAGTTGCCCTTGACCGTATTGATTTCCCCATTATGCGCAATCATGCGGTAAGGGTGTGCCAATGGCCATGCCGGAAAGGTATTGGTGGAAAAGCGCTGGTGCACCATGGCCAGGGCGGAAACGGCACGTGTATCGGCCAGATCACGGTAATAGGTACCCACCTGATCGGCCAGCAGTAAACCCTTATAAACTACCGTCCGTACCGAAGCGGACGGCACAAAATACTCGGTGCTATGGGCCAGATTCATGGCCTGAATGGCGTGACTGGCCGTTTTACGGATTACATACAGTTTTCGTTCAAGTGCATCAGGCACCATCACATCGGGTCCACGGCCAATAAACAGCTGGCGAATAACCGGCTCGCACTCTCGCACCGCCGGTGACATGGGCATGTCACTGTCTACCGGTACATCGCGCCAGCCCAGCAGGACCTGGCCCTCATCGCGCACCGCCCGTTCCAGCTCTTTTTCACAGGCCAGCCGCGAGGCGGTTTCTTTGGGCAGAAAAACCATGGCCACCCCATACTCGCCCTCGGGCGGCAGCGTAACACCCTGGCGGGCCATTTCATCCCGGTACAGGGCATCGGGAATCTGGATCAGGATACCGGCTCCATCACCCATTAACTTATCGGCACCCACCGCTCCCCGGTGGTCCAGGTTTTCAAGGATTTTCAGGCCCTGCTGTATAATGGCATGGCTTTTTTGCCCCTTGATATGGGCCACAAACCCGACACCACAGGCATCATGCTCATGGTGCCGGTCATACAGGCCCTGGGACTCGGGCTGCCGGTGCGGCATTAAACCGATAGCCGAGGCATCAACAAACGCCTCAGTCACAACATCTTTGTTAATCTGGGTAGACATACATGCTCCGCAATGGGTTCGGGCTAAATGGGCTCTTTTCAGTTTTCAAGAATAAAGACAAAAACACCCGTTTGCAATAAAAATAAAAAGGGTCAAACCCTATTTTTTTAATTTGTTATTTTTATTTTTAATAATAAGGGACAGATCATTTAAGATTTTGTTTTTATTGGAAAATCATGCTTTTGTCTAATCATTAAAATTTCCTTTTGCCAAAATAAAACCAGGGTACGGACGCGATTACGATTACAATTCTCTTTTATTTTTCCTTCCTGAATACAACACACCCGCCATGACCGCCAACTCTTTTACTTCCCTTCCCCTTTCTGCCGAACAACAACACAATCTGTCAGAACTGGGTTATACCGCCATGACACCCATACAGGTAGAAAGTCTGCCCCTGATCCTGGACGGTCGGGACGTTCTGGCCCAGGCCCAAACCGGTAGCGGCAAGACGCTCGCTTTCGGCCTGGGTATCATGCAAAAAATCAACCCTGCTTTTTTTGGCATTCAAGGATTGGTGCTGTGCCCCACCCGGGAGCTAGCCGACCAGGTTTCCCGGGAACTACGCAAACTGGCCCGTGCATTAGGCAATATCAAGATCCTGACCTTATGCGGCGGCGCGGCATTGCGCACTCAAATCGAGTCCCTTTCACACGGTGCACATATTGTGGTGGGCACCCCCGGACGCATTCTTGACCTGCAAGAACGTGGGCAGCTTGAATTGAATACCGTCAAAACACTGGTATTTGATGAGGCCGACCGTATGATTGACATGGGTTTTTATGATGATATTTGTGCCATTACCCGTGCATGTCCACTTAAACGCCAGACCCTGATGTTTTCAGCCACTTATCCGGCGCCTATCCTGAAAGATTGCGAAGGCTTCATGATCAACCCTGAAAAGGTTCAGGTAGAATCCCTGCCCAGCCAGAGCCAGATTGAACAGATTTTTTATGAAATCAATCCTGAACAGCGTTTTGTGGCAACCGCCAACCTGCTCAACCATTTCCGTCCGGTATCTACCCTGGCATTTTGCAATACCAAGGCACAATGCGAGGAACTTGCCGAAGACCTGCAACAGCGTGGCATCCGGGCACTTATATTGCATGGAGACCTGGAGCAGCGTGACCGTGAAGATGTCCTGGTCCAGTTTATCAACCAAAGCTGCTCGGTGCTGGTCGCCACCGATGTGGCCGCCCGTGGCCTGGATATCCAAACCCTTGACGCCGTGATTAACGTGGATATTTCACCCAATGCGGAAACCCATATTCATCGTATTGGCCGCACCGGCAGAAGTGAAGCCAAGGGGCTGGCACTTACCTTATGCAGTCCGCAAGAAAAATTCAGGGCAGAACGCATTGAAAAGGCGCTTGAGGCAGCGCTGGACTGGCAGGATTTACCGTCAGTCAAAACCAACGCCCGTTCTTTGCAGCCCCCCATGAAAACCATTTGCCTGCGAGCCGGCAAAAAAGACAAAATCCGCCCCGGAGACCTGCTGGGCGCCTTAACCAAGGATATTGGCCTGCACGCCAAACAAGTGGGCAAAATCAATATTTACGATTTTGTTTCCTTTGTTGCCATCGAACGCAAAGTGGCCGATGACACCATCACACAACTTCGTCAACGCACCATTAAAGGCCGGCAATTGCAAATGCGCTTCATGGAATAAATATCCAGCGCAAAGCGCGGTCAGACTGTGGCGATCATGTCGCCATCGTCTGGCGAACTGCCCGGTTCCACTTTTCCATCAGGCTGGTCGCTTCATCCCGCCCGATATTGGGCTCAAAACGGTGTTCTTCGCGCCATAATGCAGCAAGCTCATCGGTACCCGACCACACTCCAAGCTGCAAGCCAGCCAGATAAGCCGCGCCCAGGGCAGTGGTTTCAATCATTTGGGGACGGACCACCGGAATGCCCAGCAAATCCGCCTGAAATTGCATTAAAGAATTATTCACGCAAGCGCCACCGTCAACCCGTAATTCCTGTAAGGGCACCCCATTATCTGCCTTGACCTCCAGGCTCATGGCCTCTAACAGGGCGGCACTTTGATAGGCAATGCTTTCTACCGCTGCCCGCGCAATATGCGCCGCTGTAGTAGCACGACTAAGTCCGGTAATGGTTCCGCGGGCATTGGCATCCCAATAAGGTGCGCCCAAACCGGTAAAGGCGGGCACAAACAATACACCATCACTATCGCTTACCGAGTCGGCCAACGGCTGTACCTGGGCACTTTGCTGAATGATCCCCAGGCCATCGCGCAACCACTGCACCACTGCCCCACCTATAAACACACTGCCTTCCAGGGCATACTCAAGCCCATCCTGATGCTGGGCCACCCGGGTGGTTAACAAGCCATTTTCCGACACCCTAAAATGCCCACCGGCATGTAACAGGGCAAAGCAGCCAGTACCATAGGTATTCTTGGCCATGCCGGGCTGGAAGCAGGCCTGGCCGAACAGGGCACTTTGCTGGTCTCCCGCCACACCACCAATCGGAATGGAATGGCCAGCAATGGTTTCATCAATTTGTCCATAAAAAGCGCTTGACGGCAGTACGTCGGGCAGCATACTGGCCGGAATGCCGAACAAATCCAGCAATTCGGGATCCCAGCCATTATTCCTGACATTGAATAACAAAGTACGTGAAGCATTGCTGACATCGGTCGCATGCACCCGGCCTTTGCTTAACTGCCATAACAGCCAGCTATCCACCGTTCCAAAGGCCAACTCTCCCTGCTCGGCCAGCTTGCGGGCACCGGGCACGTTGTCAAGCATCCAGCTTAATTTGGTGGCCGAAAAATAAGCATCCAGTTTCAAGCCGGTGCGCGTCTGAATAAACAGTTCCAGCCCTTTTTCCCTTAACTCACTGCACAGGGCTTCACCGCGCCGGTCTTGCCAGACAATCGCCCGGCATAATGCCTGCCCGGTTTTACGGTGCCAGACCAAGGTGGTTTCCCTTTGGTTAGTAATACCCGCCGCTACTATCCGGTTTGGACTGATTCCTGACTGGCGAATAACGTCACGCAGGGTGGCCAGCTGTGATTGCCAGATTTCTTGCGGCTCATGCTCCACCCACCCCGATTGCGGATAGTACTGGGGGAACTCCTGCTGCGCCATGGCAACAATATTGCCCTGCAGGTCAAACAAGATACTGCGCGAACTTGAGGTTCCCTGATCAAGGGCCAGTAAATAGTCCATACCCATCCTTTTCGTTTTTATGTCTGAACAGTATATCGGTTCCAATATTACGCTTAAACAGGACGACAAATAAGAGCAAGCCATGAACAAGCATTTACTTCATGTCGGACTCAGGCTGGATTTTTCTTGGGCGGCCACGCTTACCGGGGCTGACACGCCTGCTGGCACTGCTGGACAGCGACTGCAGGAACGCTTCGCTACCCAGCGCCCATTGCCCTGCCAAAGCGGTAGCAATCCGGGCGCTCTCGTTCATGGACAAGCCATGATGAAAAATCTCTCTGTAGCGGACCTGACGGTCAAACGGCGTATTGCCGGTAAGCCAGTAGTCTTCATGATCAGTTAGCCAGGGTACGGCCCCCAAACCGGCCCCGGTATGAATGCCCACCGATGACCAAGGCCATAATTCGGGTGCATCCATGCCTTTCTCGCGACTGGTAAAAGACTCCAGCCAGACCATCACTGGCAGCACCCATTGCCCGGGTTCAAGCAAGGTTGAATGATAACGGCCTAAAAAAACGGGACCAGACCGCAATGAAGCGGCCAGGTTCCGGCCCAGCGACTGCATGACACGGGAAATGCCCTGCTCGTTTTCAGGGGTGGCCAGAAGCAGAATGCTGTCATCAACCAGCGTCCAGCCATGCAAGGCAACGTTATGCATGCGCACCAGGTCTGCGAGCCAGGCCAGAACCTGATTCATAAGTTGCCCCGCATCAGGGGCCGCATCAAAAGAATGGACAAGCTTTGCATGCACCAATTGTGCGGTGTGTGGCGCATACAGACGGGGAAGTCGGGCCATGATAATTCAATCAAAGAATAGACAAGACAAATTGTAGCGAAAAACATAGCCATCTACAGGTACAATCTTTGTGTTTACGCCAACTTGTTTTTCTTCCTTCTATTCTTAGGTCAACAACATGAATCTTGAAATTATCAGCGAACATGCCTGTTTTGACGGGATACAGCGTTTTTACCGACACCAGTCCAGTGAAATCGGCCTGCCCATGCGTTTTTCCGTATTTATACCCCGCCAGGCCGAAAATGGTGCCCTGCCCGCCTTGTTTTACCTGGCCGGCCTGACGTGCACCGAAGAAACCTTCATGACCAAAGGAGCCGCCCAGCGTTACGCGGCCGAACACGGCATGATGCTAATTGCCCCGGACACCAGCCCAAGAGGGGCAGGCATAGAAGGAGAAGACGAACACTGGGACTTTGGCACCGGTGCCGGTTTTTATCTGGATGCCACCGAACCCGGCTGGAATAAAAACTACCGGATGTACAGCTACATTACTAAAGAGCTTTATGCGATAGCCGAAACACTGGGTGCAGCCAAAGACCGGATGGGTATTTTCGGCCACTCGATGGGCGGCCACGGCGCACTGGTACTGGCCCTGAAAAACCCCCAACTGTTCAAATCCGTCTCTGCTTTTGCTCCGGTTGCCGCCCCAGTCAAATGTCCATGGGGACAAAAGGCCTTTTCCCGTTATTTAGGCAACGATAAAACCCAATGGGAAGCTTATGATGCCTCCTGCCTGATGCAAACCCTGCACAACCCTTTTCCCCAGGGCATCCTGGTCGACCAGGGTCTGAAAGACAGCTTCCTGCAAGAACAGCTGTATCCCGAGGTGTTCGAAGCGGCATGTGAACAAGCCAACCAGCCGTTGGTCCTGCGTCACCACGAGCATTATGACCACGGTTATTATTTCATTTCAACCTTCATGGAAGACCATATCCGTTTTCATGCCGAACGCCTTTAAAGTGGGTCATAACGCCGGAAAAAAGCCATAAATAGATTGAAACAGGAACTTTTTCCTGATTTCAATATCTTATTAGCACTCTTTGTTATTGAGTGCTAATATATACAACGAAGATATAATTTCAACGGAGTCAAACAAAATCTATGTCAAATCAAGCGCTTGCACTGTCAAATTCCAATGTAGCCATGGCCATCTCCAACCCGGGAGCATTAGGCACCATAGAGGCATACATTAGCGCAGTGAACCGTTTACCGCTCCTGTCGGCAGAACAGGAGAAGAATTTGGCTGAACAATTGCAAAAAGAAGGCAATCTGGATGCGGCCCGTGACCTTATCATGTCGCACCTGCGTCTGGTGGTGTCCATTTCCCGCCAGTATCTGGGCTATGGCCTGCCACACGCCGACCTTATCCAGGAAGGCAATATTGGCCTGATGAAAGCGGTCAAGCGTTTTGACGTGTCCCGTGGTGTCCGCCTGGTTTCTTTTGCCGTTCATTGGATCAAGGCCGAAATTCATGAATATGTCATTCGCAATTGGCGTATGGTAAAAATTGCCACCACCAAAGCCCAGCGCAAGCTGTTCTTCAATTTGCGCAGCATGCGTCCCGATGGCCAAACCCTTAATCCGGAACATATTGAAGGCATTGCCGCCAAACTGAATGTCCGCCCCGAAGATGTCAGTGAAATGGAAGTCCGTCTTTCAGGCCGCGATATGTCGTTTGAATCACAAACCAATGATGATGACGAGTTCGCCCCCATTTCTTACCTGTCAGACGACGGCGATCACGAACCCACCTCCGTGATTGAAAAACAGGCTTACGATACCCTGCAAAGCTCGGGTATTTCCCAGGCACTTTCGCTGCTTGATGAGCGCTCCCGCCGCATTATTGAAGCCCGCTGGCTACAAGATGAAGGTGGCGGCGCCACCTTGCATGAACTGGCTGCCGAATTTGGCGTGTCGGCCGAACGGATCCGGCAAATTGAAGCCGCCTCCCTGAAAAAAATGCGCAAGGCATTAAGCGAATAGTTTTTCTGGATTCAAACATTTAACGTCATTCCTGACATAAGGGGATGACGTTTTTTTACCGCGCCGGGTTTATATATTGCAGTAACATATTAAAACAACTGGACGGGAAACTTATTGAACTATTGTAGGAACAGCAAGCCTAAACACTATAAGCCCCGGCAATATCTGTGCAATGCAGGCTTGGGTTTAACATCCGTTTCTGCTCCTCCTCTTTCCCCTCCCTTTTGAAACGGATGATTCAGGCACTTCAGTAGATGAAGTGCTTTTTTTTTGCTGTTTATTTGTCCTGATTCTCTTCAAGATTGACCAGTACTTCAACCCTGCGGTTGGGTGCCAGACAACTGATCAGTTCCTGGCGATTACCGGTATTCTCGCACTGAACCAGCGGCTGCAATTCACCTTGTCCTTGCACCGTAATAAGGGAAGAAGACACGCCTTTGGATATTAAATACCCGGCAACACTGCTTGCCCGTCTTTCAGACAAAGCCTGGTTATAGGCCTTGGGGCCCAGACGATCGGTATGGCCGATAATAACCACGGATTTGACACTGGGCTGGTTGCGGATTTCCTGGCTTAAGGCTTCAAGACGCAATTTGCCGCGCTGCTGCAAATCATTAATGCCGGCACCATTAAATGCAAACAGGCCGTCTGCTTCAAGGGTGACTTTTCTGGCTTGTTCCGCCACTTTCTCAAGGGATTCAGGTTCGCAAATGTCATTCGGGCCTACCGGTTTCCAGTAAAAACTGCGGGCCAGCATATCCTTGTCGAACAGAATTTTGTATTGGCAGGAAGACACATTGTTCGTACCTTTACCCGGCGTATTCAGGTAAAACAGGAAATCCCATTCGCGGGGTGCAAAACCTTCTGAAAAATGAGGACGGCCCAGCAAGTAATAAAGCTGGTCTTTGGTGACACCCGAACGTACCAGTTTAAGATTTTCTGGATTGGGGGCGACGCCCCTGCCATTATCATAGGTAATATTGTGGATCTCTGGGAAAACCGGATTATCACTTGTGCCGTCGGGCATGACATTGCTAAGTGAACCACAAGCAGCCAGGGAAACACCTGCCAGTGCTGTCACAATTACTCTGGGGAAATTCATTTTACTCCAACCAATTTTGTCCAAAACAAATCCAGACCAAGAATTCGTATACTATATTTATAGAAATTTTTTGTCATGAACGACCAAACTCTTGCCAACAATTATTAAATAAAACGCAGGCAGGCCAGCCAAGACAGAAAGCCAATGACTCAATTAAATTGCATGCATTTTAATCATTAATCGTAAATTATTGTTTCAATCACACAACATAGATCTTAATAAATAATGTTTAGATAACAAATAAAAACATTAAGATACAAAACAAGAATTATGTAATGGCTTACACGCTTATTTTTAGCACCGGACCTTGCCCCCTCGGGCTCCACATTTTTTTATCCCAAAAATAAACATCCGGCCTGAAAGCCGGATGCAGATAATGACGCACTACAACGAAAAACTCAAAACAGGCTTCTAATATCCTTTTCCATATCTTCTATGAGTGTACCCGGCTTGAAAAGAATGCGGGATTCACCATTTTTATCCAGCACATATAAACTGGAACTGTGCTCCATTGAATAAGTACCATTGGTATGGGCCACTTTCTTATAAAAGGCCTTGAAGGACTTGGCCAACTGGGCAATTTGTTCGGGTGTACCAGTAATACCATTGAAACGATCATCGAAAGCGGATACATAAGCCTTAAGCATTTCTGGGGTATCACGCTCGGGGTCTATGCTAACCATGACCACCTGCACCTGTGCCGCTTCTTCAGGGGTGAATTTTGTCATGAGCTGCGACAATTCAGCCATGGCCGTGGGGCAGACATCGGGACATTGGGTAAAACCGAAGAAAACAACCACCACCTTGTCTTTGTAATCGTTGAAAGAAACCGCTTGGCCATTCTGGTTAATGCCACTGACATTTTTACCAAAACCGGTACCGGTAATATCCGAGCCGATAAAGGCCAACGATTGCGCAGAGGCCCCTTCAAGTACTTCCTGTTTGCAGGCTGACAAGCCAAAGAGCATGGAAAAAACCAGGCCCATACTGATTGCCAGCTTTCTGGCTTTATATGATTTATTCATTAAATACCTACCATCACATCAAAATCATGATCCAGTGATCCACCAGCAATGCCCCAAACAGCAAGGCAAGATAGAGAATCGAAAACCGGAATATTTTTCGGGCCAGTTCATCGCTGTAAACCTTATACAGGCTTAATGCGTACTTGATAAACCAACCCCCTAAAAACAGTGCCGCGGCCAGATAAAACAGGCCGCTCATGCGGATAATAAATGGCATTAGCGTTATGACCACAAGCATGAAGGTATATAACAAAATATGCAAGCGGGTAAAAGCATTGCCATGCGTTATTGGCAACATGGGCAAACCGGATTTTTGGTAATCATGGCTGCGATACAGGGCCAGCGCCCAGAAATGCGGAGGTGTCCAGGCAAAAATAATAAGCACCAGCAACCACGCTTCTGCCGGTACCGAGCCTGCCACGGCCGCCCAGCCCAACGCTGGCGGCATCGCACCCGACAAACCGCCAATAACGATATTCTGGGGGGTGCGCGGTTTTAATACAATGGTATAGATCAAGGCATAGCCAATAAATGTCGCAAACGTTAGCCACATGGTCAGGGCATTCACAAACCAGTACAGCACCAGCATGCCCAGCCCACCCACCATGCCCGACATAAGCACCACCTGCAAAGAGGTAATCGTGCCCTGTGCCGTTGCCCGGCGTCGGGTTCTTAACATGCGGGCATCAATTTCCTGCTCGATCAGGCAATTAATGGCAAATGCGGCCGCAGCCAGCAGCCAGATCCCGATGGTGCCTGCCACCACCACACTAACCGGGGGCAACCCGTTTGACGCCAGAAACATGCCAATCACGGCACAAAAAACCGCCAGCTGGGTTACCCGGGGTTTGGTTAGCACCCAATACTGTTGAAAAAATTTTGTTTGCGCAGTCAAGGCTATCGTCATGGCAATACCTTATAGTCAGATCCTGCACGATTCAATCGTACAAGCATTGTTACCGCCGCAATCACCAGCCCTGCGGCCCCACCATTATGCAAAACGGCAATGAGTAATGGCCATTGGAAAAATATTGTGCTTAGTCCGGTTAATACCTGCATCAATAATAGCAAAACCAGCCATTGTGCGGGAGCGCGTAAACCCTGCTCTTGACGCAGGCGCAAGGCAATGGCAAACAGATACACGAAAACAAAAACCGCAAAATTCCGGTGCACCCAGTGAATGGCAGTCAGGGCCTGTTGCGAGATGATCTCCCCATTGGGTAATACACCCAACTCACGAAAAATTGAATAACCACCGGCAAAATCCATCTCGGGTACCCATTGTCCGTGACAGGTTGGAAAATCCATGCAGGCCAGGGCGGCATAATTGGTACTGACCCAGCCGCCGAGCACAATTTGCACAAATAATATCAGCAGGCCAAACAACATCCATGGTCGCGCAAATGCCACCTCAACAGAAACCGGGGCATGCGTTTTTTCACGGGCGGCCAGCCAGCTCATCAGCGCCAGTAACAACATGCCGCCCAACAAATGGGCGGTCACGATCACCGGCATTAATTTATGCGTAACGGTCCAGGCGCCGAAAGCACCCTGCAGGCAAACTGCAACCAGGCAAAAGGTCGCCAGCCCCGCCGGGCGGCCAATCTGCTTCCGGTAACGCCATGCCATGAACACAATGGCAATAATCAGCATGCCCAGTACACTACCCCAATACCGGTGAATCATTTCAATCCAGGCCTTTGACATGGACACCGGCCCATATGGCTGTTGCACCAGTGCATCGGCAATCTGCCCCGATGCGCCAAACGGCGTGAGTTTGCCATAACAGCCCGGCCAGTCGGGGCAGCCCAGGCCTGAATCGGTAAGACGCACAAAAGCGCCAAACATGATCAGGTCGAGGGTAAAAAACCAGGTCAGGAAAACAAGCCGGCGATAAACAGAATGAACCCGGGTTGCCATGGCTTACCCAATTACCGAAACATGCAACAACTTGGCAATATCATTACGGAACCGGACAGGATCGGTTTCCTGGCCGGGGTAATACATGATCAAATTGCCAAGCGGATCAATAATCCACAAATATTTATCCATTTCCCGCTCCAGTTCATCCGCTCCTGCACGAACATCCTGGCCTAATAAAAAAGTACCCAGTGCAACCGGGTCAACCCGTAACATCAAGGTGCCTTTATACGCATCCAGCACCTTCTGCGGGATGGTTTCGTTGTCGGTCACAAACCACACGCGCACCAGTCGCTCTACATTCTTGCCCTGGCTGGCATGGGCATTACGGGTGTAATGCAACTTGGTGGCGCAAGAATCAGGACAGGCTCCACCATCGGCACTAACCAGTACCCAGCGCCCTTTCAGGGAGTTCAGGTCAAACAAATTGCCATCAAGGGTGCGTAATGGCAACTGGGCAGACGATGGCATACTGCGTTGTGGCATCACGAAAGAGCCATAATTGGTCGCCCCCTCGGGTCTTAAACCCGGCACGAAGTAAAGCAGGGCTGCCGCCACCACAGGAATAATGCAACTTAGCAGAATCAGATACAAAGGCACCAGGGACCGCTTTTTCATCTCCAACACATCACTACTCATTTTTGCTCCTTGATTTCCCATAACGACCCATCCTGTATCCTACAAATAGCAGGGCCAGCAGCGCTATCAGGGCAAACCCAAACCATTGCAGGGCATAACCCGTATTCTTGTGATCATCAACCGGCGGTGTTACCCAGTCCCGGGCCAGCCCGTCATTATCCACACCGGTTTGCTGAACCACGACGGGTAAATAAACCAGTCTGCTTGCCTGGGCCAATTCCTTCAAATCAAGATTTTGCACCTGTGGCAAATCTGGCCCTGGCAATGGCAGGCGAGCCGGCAATTGCGCCTGTTTTTCACCCGATAAAGACCAAAGCTCAAACAGGCGTGGCACATGCCCCAGCAACTGCCCGTCAAGGGTGACCGTTTCTGCGGTTACCGGAAAATCGGGAAGGGAATCTGGCGCAATACGCCGCTCAAACCAGCCACGCAAAACCAAAACGGCTTTATCAGGACTCCCGTCCAGCAACAGGGGGGTTGCCAGCCAATAACCCGGACGGCCATGGTGATTGCGGTTTAGCAACACACTGAACTGCGGTTGCCATATACCGGTCACGCTAACCTTTCTCCATTCCCGCCATTCACTTTCAGGTGTATCATTTTGAAGTAATAAAGAGGAAAGCTGTTGCCCGTGTTCGATATCGGCCTGAATGGCCCGTCGCTCATCGGCACGCTGCAATTGCCATCGACCCAGAAAAATAAAAAGCACCACCAGCATTGCCAAAAGCAGTAAGGCAAGCCAGTACTTTATCTTTAAGGGTTGACTGTTTTTCATTCGTTTTTGCCCATTGGGGGAGTCCATCATGCATGTATTCATCGGGTTAGCTTTCCTGGCCATTATTGTCAGCCTGGCAGTTGCCTTTTTCTATTTAATGCGGGACAAAGGGACCAGCAACAAAACCGTCAACGCCCTGACCTTGCGTGTTGGTCTTTCGATTGCCCTGCTGGCCTTTGTGCTGTTTGCCAACTACATGGGCTGGATCCACAGCAGCGGTTTCAGGCCATAAGCCCCCCGCCGACCAACAACAAAAGGCCGGATCAAACCGGCCCCTGCAGGGTGGCCAGCACCTTAAAACCAATATACAAACAAATAAAGCCCCAACCAGACCACATCAACAAAGTGCCAATACCAGGCCGCCCCTTCAAAGCCAAAGTGGTGCTCTGCCGTAAAATGCCCACTGACCAGGCGCAACAAAATAATGGTCAGGATAGTGGCGCCCAGCAATACGTGAAAACCGTGAAATCCGGTTAACATGTAAAACAGCGAGCCATAAATTCCAGAATCAAAACGCAGGTTCAGGTCGGAATAGGCATGGCCATATTCAACCGCCTGAAAATACAGGAAGGTAAAGCCCAGGACCACGGTCAGCAACAGCCAGAAAATACTGCTGCCCCGCTTGCTGGCCCGCAAGGCATGATGCGAAAAGGTTAGCGTCAACCCGGACGTTAACAGTAAAATCGTATTAATGGTGGGCAGCCAGAAAGGTCCGATCGTTTCAAAATGCGGAACAATCCCGGCCGGTCCGAAATTGGGCCATTGGCCTGAAAACCCCGGCCACAGCATTAACTGGTGATCCAGATTACTCAACCAGGGGGTGGTTATTTCACGGGCATACCAAAGCGAGCCAAAAAAAGCTGCAAAGAACATGACCTCGGAAAAAATAAACCAGCCCATCCCCCAACGATAGGAATCATCAATGCGCTTGCTGTTAAGCCCGCTCTCGGATTCCCGGATGGCATCACGAAACCAGAAAAAAAGCATAATAAACAATGACAGCAACCCAACCAGAAAAATCCAGTTTCCATAGGGAACACGGTTAATCCAGGTGACGGCCCCAATCAGCATGATTAAAATGGCAAAACTGGTTCTGACCGGATGAGCCGAAAATGCAGGCACATAATAATATGGCGCCTCTTTGCCATTGACGGAATGACTTGCACCCATAGCTTTCTCCTTTGGTACAAATACGTTTACTTGGAATCAGGCCAGCCCTGAAATAGCCCACCGAGCAAGCATCACCAATATAAAAACAAAAACCAGCACCCCGATAATGCCAGCAAGAATAATATGAACAGGATTGAGCCTTGAAATATCTTCCTGATAACTGGCGCCTTTGCGAATACCCAGAAAAGCCCATAAGATAGCCTTCAGGGTCTGGAAAAAATTCAGTTTTCGCTGCGCCAGCTCTTTAATATCATCACTCATTCACTTGCCCTTTTAATTAGACAATCTTAAGGCCTTTGCCTATTGTCCAAAGGAACAGGGCCACTACCACAACTGCCAATATGAGGCCTGCCCTTCTGTTTTTACGACGTTGCTCGGGTGTCATTGTTTCTACCTGTTAATGAAAAAACGGTTTACTGTTTACTTCACTTCTGGCGGGGTCTCGAAAGTATGGAACGGCAAAGGCGATGGCAGCGTCCATTCAAGGCCCTCGGCGCCGTCCCATACCTGCGCGGTTGCTTTCTGCCCTTTGCCACGAAACGCCTTAATCACAATATACAGAAACAGCAACTGTGAAAACCCGAACCAGAAAGCCCCAATCGTGGCGATCTGGTGGAAGTCGGTAAACTGCGTTGCATAATCCACATAACGGCGCGGCATGCCAGCCAGGCCCAAAAAGTGCATCGGAAAAAAGGTCAGGTTAAAAGACAGCATGGTTGACCAGAAGTGAATCTTGCCCAGCTTCTCGTCATACATGTATCCGGTCCACTTTGGCAGCCAGTAATAGGTGCCTGAAAACAGGGCAAACAAAGAGCCGGCAACCAGCACATAATGGAAGTGCGCCACCACGTAATAGGTATCGTGCACGGCAATATCAATAGGCGCCACCGCCACAATCAGTCCGGTAAAACCACCAATGGTAAACACGAAAATAAAACCGATTGAAAACAGCATGGGTGTTTCAAAACTTAATGAGCCGCGCCACATGGTAGCCACCCAGTTAAACACTTTCACCCCGGTTGGAATGGAAATCAGCATGGTGGCATACATGAAATACAACTGCCCGGTTACCGGCATGCCCGTTGCGAACATATGGTGCGCCCACACAATAAATGACAGGATCGCAATCGCTGAGGTGGCATACACCATAGACGCATAACCAAACAGTTTTTTGCGCGAGAAAGTCGGAATAACCGCAGATACAATACCAAATGCCGGCAAAATCATGATATAAACTTCAGGGTGTCCAAAGAACCAGAACACGTGCTGGTACAACACCGGATCTCCCCCCGCGGCCGCATTGAAAAACCCGGTACCGAAATGACGGTCGGTTAACAACATGGTCACCGCCGCCGCCAGAACAGGCATCACGGCAATCAGCAGGTAAGCGGTAATCAGCCAAGTCCAGCAAAACAGCGGCATTTTCATCAAAGTCATGCCCGGTGCCCGCATATTTAGCACGGTCACAATAATATTAATCGCCCCCATGATTGAAGACGCACCCAGGATATGAATGGCAAAAATGGCCATATCCATACCCGGCCCCATTTGCAGGGACAGGGGCGCATACATGGTCCAGCCTGCCGCATTGGCACCGCCCGGCACAAAGAAAGAAGCGGTTAACAAAATGCCACCCACCGGCAACAGCCAGAAACTGAAGTTGTTCATGCGGGCAAAAGCCATATCCGATGCACCAATCTGCAAAGGAATCATGTAGTTGGCAAACCCCACCAACGCCGGCATGATTGCCCCAAAAATCATGATCAGGCCATGCATGGTTGTAAACTGGTTGAACAGGTCCGGCTGAAAGAACTGCACACCCGGCTCAAAAAGCTCAATCCGTATCAACAGCGCCAGGGTGCCGCCTTCCAGCAAGGCAATAAACGAGAAGATCAGGTACATCAACCCGATATCTTTATGGTTGGTGGCAAAAAGCCATCGTCGCCAACCCTTGGGTTTGGCATCGTGATCATCGTGAACGTGATCCTGGGCGTGACCGACTGCGACGCTAGTCATGTGTTGTCCTCCTTACCTGCATAGTCCCCGTCTATAACTGGCGACCGGTTAAACTAAGTCTCTGAATTAAGCCTGGTGCTGTTATTTTGCGGCCAGCGTTTTACGCTCTTTTGACCAGGTTGCAAAATCTTCTTCGGACACAACGCGCACAACGATCGGCATGAAGGCATGGTTTTGTCCACACAATTCAGCACACTGCCCCCGAAACGTTCCGGTCTTGTCGGCCCGGAACCACGTATCGCGCAGAAACCCTGGAATGGCATCCTGCTTGACACCCAGGTCGGGCACATACCAGGAATGGATAACATCAGCGGCCGTCACGACCACGCGTATCTTCTTGCCAACCGGCACCACCATTTCCTGGTCCACTTCCATCAGGTAAGTATTTGATTTTTCAGCATCACCCATGATCTGATCCAGAGGTGTTGCCAGATTCGACAGGAAACTGACCCCTTTGGCCGGGCCATCCAGGTACTCATAACCCCATTTCCACTGATAACCCGTGGCCTTGATGGTCAGATCGGCACTGGAGGTGTCTTTCATGGCCACCACCGTTTTGGTGGCCGGCAATGCCATGGCAATCACAATAATAAAAGGAATAACAGTCCATGCGACTTCAACACCCAAGTGCTCATGGAAGACGGACGCCTTGTGGCCCTTTGATTTGCGGTGGGCCCAGATCGAATAGAACATGACCCCGAATACACCAACAAAAATAACGGTACAGATGATGAGCATCATCCAGTGCAACCAATAGATATCTGCGGCAATTTCAGTTACCCCGGGGGTCAGGTTAACCTGCGCAACCCTGGGCCCTCCTGGCATGTCTCCTGTTTGGGCAAATACCGCCGTGCTACCAATGAATGCGGCAATGCCTGGCAACCCTCTCAACTTTTTCATGTTGACCTCTGGCTGTTGCACCCAAATATCATTTTTTATTACTATCTACAACACTGACTATTCAGGTACAGATTTATTATTTAGTGGCACAAACTTTATCTACAACGCATTGATTTACATCATAGTACATTCATTTAACCATATAAACACAGATTAAAGTTACTGTATCAAAAGCATAAAGGCTACAATCGTTGCATGTTTGATACGTACCGCATACCAATTTGAAGCAATTAACTGAACTTTATCAAGGGCTACAGCAGGAAATACAGGAATTCCCTCATAGACATTCCCTTCCTTTGCTCATTGCCGGAAAATCTGCCGGTTTCATTACCGCCCAAGCACAGCAAGCCTTGCGTCATCATCCGCAGGTTTGCCAGACAGCCACCAAATTCCATATTGCCAGCCCGGGCATTTCCAGGGCTGAACTGGATCCTCTTTTGGCCAGTATTGCCACTTGCCTGCACCAGGCCAACTGCGCCAGGGCCTGGCGTAATGAGTTGCTAAATGTGTATGCCGAAGGACAGGTTATTGGTGTCATAGAACGAGCCGCCATGCGCCCGCTTGGCCTGTTGACCCGTGCCGTGCATTTAAATGCCTGGACCCCCGACCTGAAGCTTTACCTGGCCAAACGGGCCGCTACCAAATCCACCGATCCTGGCATGTGGGATACACTGGTTGGCGGTCTTGCCAACGGAATTGAGGACCTGGAACAGGCGCTTTTACGCGAAAGTGACGAAGAAGCCGGACTGGATGAGCCCGATTTGCAAATCCGCACGCCATTACGTACTATTTTACAAATGCACCGTCGCTTGCCCGAAGGCTATCAGGTTGAGGATATTATGGTTAGTGACTGCATTATCCTGCCAGAAACCCAGCCTGCCAACCGTGACGGTGAAGTCTCGGAAATCAGGATATTTGAGCAGGAAGAAGTGCTTGATATGATTACCCGCAGGGTAATTACCATAGAAGCGGCCGTCGTTATTCTTGAAGGGCTACTAAACCAGCCCGCCAGACAATTATTGCACCAGCTGCCTTAATTCACCAAGGAGATTCCTCATGAGTTCACAAAACACCAACCCTTTTGTTCTTCCCGGTTTTGGGCAGGATGGCATCACGGCAGGCAACCCACTTATCAGCAGCATGGAAATGATGGGCAAGGCATGGCAGTCATTTGCCCAAACCGGCACGCCTTCCTCATTTCCCATGGCCAGCACCTCGCTTAACCCCGAAGACCTGGACAAACGCATCCAGGAATTGAAAACCGTTGAAAATTGGTTGAAGCTTAACCTTTCAATGCTTTCCAGCACTATTCAGGGTATGGAAATCCAGCGTGCCAGCATTGCCACCATGAATTCCTTTGTTAGCGCGGTGGCCGAGCAACATAAAGGCCAGGCTACCCTTGATGAAGTGCTTGGCATAAAGCCCAAGGCTGCCGAAACCGCTTCGTCCAACGAGCCGGACACGACCGCTAGCGGCAGTGACGCCATGGGCGCTGCTGCCAACGTCTGGTGGAACATGCTGCAAAACCAGTTCAACCAGCTGGCCCAGGCAACTGCCGCCACCATGCAAGCCAGCACCGAAGCCACTCCTGAAGCTGAATCGGGGGAAAGCACCAAACCCGCTGCCGCCCCGGCAAAAACCAGCGCCAGAAAAACCACCGCCAAGAAAACCACAACACCTGCAAAAAAATGATCCGGCATACCGGAAACCGCGGCTGTAAAGTGCGGTTTCCGGTTAAAGTAAGCAATAATTCGCTACTCATTATTTATAACGCCTCACTACACAATATTATGTCACTCAATATCGTCATTCTTGCCGCCGGCATGGGCAAACGCATGCAGTCGGACTTACCCAAAGTTTTACATACACTAGCCGGCAAACCCATGCTGGCGCATGTCATAGAGAGTGCCATGCAGCTGGACCCCACCCGCATTACCGTTGTGGTGGGTCATGGCGCCGAAACAGTGAAAGCCGATTTTGCCCATATACCGGGCATTGAATTTGCACTTCAGCAACCCCAGCAGGGTACCGGCCACGCAGTTCAGCAGGCCGTGCCTTTCCTGACAGGCGGCCAGGCCCCTGAAGACACCACGCTAGTGCTTTATGGCGATGTGCCGCTGGTTCAGGCACAAACCCTGCAACGCCTGCTGCAAGCCCGTGAGCAAGGGGTAGCGGTCTTAACAGAAACCCTGCCTGACCCAAGCGGTTACGGCCGCATTATTCGTAACGAAGCGGGCAATGTTATCCGTATTGTTGAACACAAGGATGCCAGCGAAGCAGAACGCGCCGTGACTGAAGTCAATACCGGCATTCTTGCCGCTCCCACCGGACTACTCAAAAACTGGCTGGGCCGCATTAACAACAACAATGCCCAGGGTGAGTACTACCTTACCGATGTCATTGCCCTGTCCGTCCAGGATGGTGTAACCGTTGGTGCCGCCCAACCCGATTTTCCCTGGGAAACGCTAGGCGTCAACAGCCGCATTCAACAAGCCCAGCTGGAACGCGCCTGGCAGGCCGAACAGGCCAAACGCCTGCTGGAAGCCGGTGTAACCCTGGCTGATCCGGCCCGCTTTGACCTGCGCGGCAACCTGACATGCGGCCGGGATGTTTTTATTGACGTGGGCTGTGTCTTTGAAGGCAATGTAACGCTGGCCGATGGCGTACGGATTGGCCCGCACTGCGTATTGCGTGATGTCAAACTGGGCACTGGCACCCGGGTTGAGGCTTTCAGCCACCTGCAAGAAGCCGAAGCGGCAGAACAGGCTGTTATTGGCCCTTATGCCCGCTTGCGTCCTGGCACCCAACTGGGCGCACACTCGCATGTCGGCAATTTTGTTGAGCTGAAAAAAACCACCCTGGGCGCCAACAGCAAGGCCAACCACCTGAGCTATCTGGGCGATGCCCAAATTGGGCAGCGCGTTAACATTGGTGCCGGCACCATTACCTGCAACTACGATGGCGTCAATAAATTCCAGACCATTATCGAAGATGACGTTTTCATTGGTTCTGACACCCAGCTGGTGGCACCGGTAACCGTCCATAAGGGCGCAACCCTGGCCGCAGGCACCACACTGGTCAAGGCCGCACCCGCAGATGCCCTGACATTGAGCCCCAAGAAACAGGAAAGCAAACTAAACTGGAAACGCCCCGATAAAAAAGCATGAGCACCCCATCTGTAGCGCCTCCCCCATCACCGGCACCCAAAAAACTAGCCGGACTGCCCACCCCGGCCCGGTACTGGGCCGCCATGGCATTGCTCATTGCCATCAGCATTACTGTCCTTGACGCGGGCATCGCCAATATTGCCCTGCCCACCATTACCCAAGAGCTGGGCATTCTCCCGTCATCGTCGGTCTGGATTGTCAATGCCTACACCATTGCCATTATCTCCACGCTATTGCCGTTTTCAGCAATCTCCGAGCGCATTGGCATTACCCGGATGTTCCGGATTGGCATTGCCGTCTTCATGGCGGGTGCCGTATTATGCTGGATCGCCCAAAGCCTGGAAACCCTGATTGTGGCCCGGGTCATACAGGGTCTGGGCTCTTCTTCGGTCATGTGCCTGTTTGGCGGCCTGGTACGCAATATTTACCCGCCCCACAAACTGGCCACCGGCATCAGCCTGAATGCCATGATTGTGGGGCTGATGGCGGTTCTTAGCCCATCCATTGGCGCATTCATCATTGCCATTGCCCCATGGCGCTGGATTTTCGTTTTCACGATTCCATTTTGCCTGCTGGCGCTTTATGCTGCCCGTTTCCTGCCCCTCATTCCAACCATCAAGGCTCCCTTCGATTACATTAGCGCCTTGCTTAACATGCTGGTTTTCGGCCTGTTTATCTGGGGTCTTGATGAAGCCGGAAACATGCCCTGGGCGGCAAGCCTAGCCCTACTCTGCTCCGCCGTTTGCGCCATTTTACTGGTCCGCCGTTCGGCGCCACAACAGGCCCCGCTGGTACCGGTCGACCTGTTCCGCATTCCTGTTTTCAGGTATGCCGTCATGGTTTCGGCCCTCACTTTTGCCGCTTCCACCACCGCCATGCTGGTACTGCCTTTTTATTTTCAGCGCTCGCTTGAATTGTCCCTGACAACCGTTGGCATCCTGTTCAGCACCTGGCCTATTGGCAGCATTGTCATCGCCCCGCTGGCCGCACGGCTTTCCGCCCGTTTTCCGGCTTCTTTGCTGGCTGGCACAGGTGCCCTCATCATGGCCATTGGCATATTAGGCCTGTTATTCCTGCCGGTTCCGGCTCCCCTTACGCTCATCAGCTTTTATATGTTCCTGACCGGCATGGGTTTTGGCTTTTTCCAAACGCCCAACAACAAGGCCATGCTGCTTTCCACCCCCCATCACCGCAGCAGTGCCACCGGCGGCGTGCAGGCCACCACCCGTCTGTTTGGCCAGGGTGTTGGTGCTGGTATTGTTGCCCTGTGCTTTACTTTCAGCGAAAGCCAGGGGCCCATCTATGCGCTTGTCATTGCGGCAGGCATTATTATTATTGCCGTTGTCATCAACCTGCTGCGCTTTATCAAAAAACTGGATACAGCAGTTATTTAAACTCCACCATGACCACTCAAAAAACCACCTTGGCTGTTGCCCTGATTGTCAAGAACGAAGCCCGCATGCTGGCTGCCTGCCTGGACTCGGTCAAGGACATTGCCGATGAAATCATTATTCTTGATTCAGGCAGCACCGATGAGACCGAAGCCATTGCCCGCCGTTACACCGATAAGTTTTATGTGAACCAGGAATGGCCCGGCTTTGGCCGCCAGCGCCAGATTGCCCAGCAGTACGTGACGGCAGACTGGCTATTGTGGATCGATGCCGATGAACAGCTCACGCCCGAGCTGGCTGCCAGCCTTAGGGAAGTGTTGGCCAACCCGCCTGAAAACACCATTTTTGAAGTGGCCCGCCTAAGCTGGGCCTTTGGCCAGTTCATTCATCACAGCGGCTGGTATCCTGGCTATGTCGAGCGTTTTTACCCCACCACCCTGACCCGTTTTGATGACGCGCTGGTTCATGAAAACGTTATTATTCCGGCTGGCGCAAAAGTAAAGCAGCTTAAAGGCGACCTGCTGCATTACACCTACAACAATCTGCACGAATACCTGCTTAAATCAGCCAACTATGCCGAAGCCTGGGCCGAACAGCGTTTTCGCAAGGGCAAGAAAAACAGCCTGACCTCGGTCATGATTCACACGATTGGCCGGTTTTTCAGGACCTACTTTATCAAGCGCGGTTTTCTGGATGGCAAGGCCGGACTGCTGCTGGCGGTGCTCTCGGTACAATCCGTTTTTAACAAACATGCCATTCTCTGGCTGAAAAACAGGGAAAAGAAAAAAGAAAACAGGCCATAAAATCCCTGCATTAACCCTGGCTGCCAGGAATGCACAACACATTTGCGGCACAATAAAAAAATACATTTTACGATTTCCGCAAAGATGGTTTGACGGTGATCGCTCAGGAGTACTCATGAAAATATTGCAAATGAATTTTGAAAAAGGCTGGCGTGGCGGTGAACGCCAGACCTTGTTCAGCATGCAGGAATTTCGCAAGGCCGGGCATGAAGTAGCCTTACTGACACGGGCAAACAATGCGCTCTCGCAACAGGCAATGGCTGAAGGATTCACCATATACACCCTGTCAAAAGCCTGGCAACAGCTACCATTTTTAATCCGTCATGCAAAGCATTTCGATATCATTCATTCGCAAACGGCCAATACGCTTACCTGGCTGGTGCTGAGCAAGCTGTTTCACCACACCAAAGCAGTCTATACCCGCCGCACCGCTTTCAATATCGCCCCAAACAAAGAAAAAATCACCGCCCTGAAATGGAAACGGGTGGACCTGTTCGTCTCGGTTTGCAAAGCCTCCACAGAAGAGCCCAAGCGACTGGGCGTAGACTCGATTGTGATTCCCAGTGCCATCCCGGCGACCTACACCGCCAATGAGGAAAGAGCCGGGGCACTTATACAGGAATTTAACCTGAAAGATAAAAAAATCCTGGCCACCGCAGCCGCGCTAACCTCGGAAAAAGACCCTTTAACCCTGATACGGGCGATTGGCCATTTGAACCGCATCAGGCAAGACTTTGTTTTCCTGCATTTTGGGGCCGATGGCGATCAATCTGAGGCCTGCAAAGCCCTGATCAAAGAGTTGTCCCTTGAAAACGTTTACTTATTGGCTGGCTTTCGCAAACAGGTAGAAGACTATTACAGTGCCCTTGATGTCTTTGTCATGAGCAGCAAATTTGAAGGGGTGGGCGGCAGTGTCTTTGACGCCTTCCTGCAGCACGTACCGGTTGTTTCCACCAACGCGGGTGGCCTGAAAGAAGTGTTGGCCGATGGCCGGGGCATTCTTTGTGACGTGGGTGACAGCCAGGCGCTGGCCGAAGGCATCAATACCACGCTGGACCACCCTGAAGACGCTGCCAGCATGGCTGAAAAAGCCTACACCTACGTCATTGACGAACATAATGTAGAAAAAATGGGGCAACGTTACCTGCAGGCGTATACGCAATTGCTGGCTAAAAATCAGTAATATAGGTTTCAAACTTGCTGCGGTGGACTGAAAAAAACGTGCGCACATTACGAACATTTTTGCGGGCTGTAAACAAACGGTGCACCAGCTCATGGTAGGCCGGCATATCTGCCACCTGGATCACCAGGATAAAATCCGGCCCCGTTGAAACGCGATAGCATTGTAAAACCGCCGTTTCCCCATTCACCTCTTGCTCAAACGCCGTATTGGCTTCCGCCGTCTGCACATCCAGGGTCACTTCAACAATCGCCGTTAGCGTACTCCCGGTTTTTTGCGGGTCTACAATGGCCACCTGTTTCTGGATCACCCCGCTTTCCTGCAAACGGCGCACCCGTCTCAAACAGGTAGGGGCAGAGGCATGCACTTTTTCTGCCAATTCCTGGTTCGTTAAAGAACTGTCTTTTTGCAACTGCTGCAATATGCGCTTATCTAACTCATCCAATTCAAGCATGACTTCCTGCCATTTGAAATTAAATTACATATTTAAATAATAAATGAAATTATATTAATAACAATGGTTTATATGAAATATTCCGTTATTAATCTATTAATTTAGAAATTTAATTTCTTCCAATACAGTGCAAAATACAATCTTTACTTATCCGAACGGAGTTTTCTCATGTGTGGAATCGTTGGTGCTGTTGCGCAAAGAGATATTACCCCTATCCTGGTAGAAGGGCTTAAGCGTCTGGAATACCGTGGCTATGACTCATGCGGTGTTGCCCTGTATATAAACGGGCAGCTTAAACGCACCCGCAGCACGCAGCGCGTGGCAGAACTGGAAGCCTTGATCAAGGAAGACAACTTCAGCGGCTTTACCGGCATTGCCCACACCCGCTGGGCCACTCACGGCGCGCCTGCCACCCACAACGCCCACCCGCATTTCTCGGGCCAGGACAAGGGTGAACCCCGCATTGCCCTGGTGCACAACGGCATTATTGAAAACCACGATGAGCTACGTGATGAGCTCAAAGCCCTTGGCTATGCCTTTGAAAGCCAGACCGATACCGAAGTAATTGCCCACCTGATTAACCACCTATATAACGGCGACCTTTTTGAAACCCTGCAGCAGGCCGTGCGTCGCCTGGAAGGGGCCTATGCCCTGGCGGTTTTCTGCCGCGATGAACCGCACCGCGTGGTGGGTGCCCGCCAGGGTTCTCCCCTGGTAGTAGGCCTGGGCAACAACGAGAACTTCCTGGCCTCTGACGCCCTGGCATTGGCCGGCACTACCGACCAGATCATTTATCTTGAAGATGGCGACGTGATAGACCTGCAACTGTCCAAGGTATGGATTATTGACAGCCATGGCAAACCGGTAGAACGCCGGGTTCACACCGTTCACGCCCATACGGCTGCAGCCGACCTGGGCCCGTACCGCCACTACATGCAAAAAGAAATTTTTGAACAACCCCGTGCCGTGGGCGATACCCTGCAAGATATTGACAACATCACACCCGACCTGTTCGGCGACGATGCCTACAAGATTTTTAAAGACATTGATAACATCCTGATTTTGGCCTGCGGCACCAGCTTTTATGCCGGCCTGACCGCCAAATACTGGATTGAATCCATCGCCAGAATCCCCGTCAATGTGGAAATTGCCAGCGAATATCGCTACCGCGACAGCGTACCCAACCCCAAATCATTAGTCGTGACCATTTCCCAATCAGGCGAAACCGCCGACACCCTGGCCGCCCTGAAGCACGCCCGTTCACTGGGCATGGAACACACCCTGACCATTTGCAACGTGCAAACCAGCGCCATGGTACGCGAATGCAAGCTGAACTTCATTACCCGGGCCGGCGTGGAAATTGGCGTCGCCTCTACCAAAGCCTTTACCACCCAGCTGGTGGGCCTGTTCCTGCTTACGCTGGCCCTGGCTCAGGTGAAAGGCCGCATTAGCGAAGAAAAAGAAGCCGATTACCTGAAACAGCTGCGCCACCTGCCCACCGCCATCAGTGCCGTCCTGGCACTGGAGCCACAAATCATGGCCTGGGCCGACCGCTTCGCCAGCAAAGAAAACGCCCTCTTCCTGGGCCGTGGCATGCATTACCCGATTGCCCTGGAAGGTGCTTTAAAATTAAAAGAAATTAGCTATATCCACGCCGAAGCCTACCCCGCCGGTGAACTGAAGCACGGCCCGCTGGCCCTGGTCACCGAACACATGCCGGTGGTAACCATCGCCCCCAACGACGAACTGATTGAAAAGCTCAAATCCAACATGCAGGAAGTACGCGCCCGGGGTGGCGAGCTGTATGTGTTTGCCGATAACGATTCAAAGATTGTGAACAGCGAAGGCATGCATGTGATTCGCATGCCGGAACATTATGGAAAGCTGTCACCCATACTGCATACCATTCCGTTGCAGTTGCTGTCGTACCATGCCGCTTGCGTAAGGGGGACCGATGTGGATAAACCCCGGAATCTGGCCAAGAGTGTGACGGTGGAGTAAGGCGGGGCGGTGAACTAATTGTGCTTGTGGGCGGACAAAATAGTTGGGAACTGGGAGGGGTGAAAATGGCTGTTTTTGAGGGCTGTTTAGGTAAAAGTGACAAAATAGATGGGAACTAGGTGTGGCGTCATAAGTTAGTACGAAAATCAAAAATGACAAAATAGTTAGAAACTAAAATTCATTTATCGGGTTAATAACCGTAGCCGACCTGCCACTTAGCCTAGTACCACCCTATCCCCTGCTGGCCATTTCCCTCTCATGAACATATCAGCTTAACCTCCCTCCTAAAGTAACGCTCCGCCCCATACCGTATTGACAGCTTAAAACTTGTTTTTTACAGCTGCACTCGCCAGGGCAATAACTCGTCGATGCGATTAACCGGATAGTCAGCAATCACCGACAGCACATGACACAGGTACGCCTCGGGATTGATCCCGTTCAGTTTGGCCGTGCCCAGCAAACTGTAAAGCGTTGCCGCCCGCTCACCACCCGCATCCGAACCCAGGAATAAGTAATTCTTGCGTCCAACAGACACGCCGCGCAAGGCTCGTTCTGCAGCGTTATTATCGATTTCGATTTCCCCATCATCCAGATAGCGTGTCAAGGCCTGCCACTGGTTAAGGGCATACTGGATGGCATCGGTCGTTACGGATTTACGTGATAGGGTCGGCAACTGCTGCATGAACCACTCATGCAAGGCAAGCACAATTGGCCATGACTTGCTCTGGCGCTCGGCCTGACGAGTTTGTGGTGGACTGCCCCGGATACCGGCCTCAATTTCATACAGACGGCCAATTTGAGTGAGCACATGATGGGTGATGTCTGAGGGCCGATGGACATGAATATCATGGAACTTGCGTCGGGCATGGGCCCAACAACCCGCTTGAATAACCTTGCCGGTTCGGTATACCTCGTTGTAACCAGCATAGACATCGGCCTGTAAAATACCTTCGAAGTTTTTAAGGTGGGTTTGCGGATGCGGTGTTTGTCAAGGTAGTTGTCACTGTTTTTTGTCTTAAGCAGCTTGTTGCATCTTCATCTCTTTTTCAGGGTTCAACGTGACAGGTCCAATCGGCTCACAATTTCTGACTGGGCGTGTTCCCCAGCGTGAGGGGTTACGCAGCTTGGCCTGCTCCAGTATTGCCTGGCGTTGAGCCAGTAATGCAGTGTCTTTACCGTTATGCCGTTGCTGGGGCGTCACGAAGTTGAGTTTGCTATGACGATGCTCGGTGTTGTACCAGCTGACAAAGCGCTCAACCCATTGCCGTGCCTCATGCAGCGAAGCAAACCCAGATGATGGCCACTGTGGACGGTATTTCAGCACCCTGAACAGGGACTCCACAAATGCATTGTCATTACTGACCCGGGGACGACTGTAGGAAGGCAAGACGCCTAATTCTTCGAGTTTGGCCTTCATGGTTTGTGCTTTCATCGGCGCCCCATTGTCTGAATGCAGAATCAGGGGTTGATGCAGGCATTGCTCACGCAACAGACAACGTTGAAGCAGTTGAGCAGCATATTCACCGCTCTCAGCCTCATGGACTTCATACCCCACGATCTTGCGGCTGTACAGGTCTTCAAACAGATAGAGATAGTAAAACTGCCCCCGTACCCTTGAAGGACAGTAAGTAATATCCCAGCACCAGACTTCACAGGGCCCATTGGCCTGGTGGGTGGTCGGTTCGTGCCGACGCTGGGGTATCAGGCTTTGGCCACGGTGATGCAGTTGCCCAACCTCGCTGAGCACACGATAGAAGGTGGATTCCGAGGCCATATAAATGCCTTTGTCCAGCAGGTCAGGTACGATCTGGCTGGGTGGCAACTGGCTGTATGCCGAGCGGTTGCAGATGTCGACGATGTCTGCACGCTCTTGCGGTGAGAGCTTGTTAGCCGGTGCCGGTTTGACGGCTGTAGGGCGTTTGTCGTGCTGCACGGCACCGGCTTGGACCCAGCGTCGATAGGTGCGCAGACAGATATCTGCCTCTGAGCAGGCCCGGACCAGGCGGGCACCATCGGCATTGGCCTGTTGGATCAGCGTGATGATGGCTTGGCGCTCTGGGGTTGAGGTCATTCTTCCTCGTTGCTGTCGCTGTTGTCCCAGAGCGCATTGAGCTTGTTTCGCAGCACCAGCAAGGCAGCCGCTTCAGCCAAGGCCTTGTCCTTACGCCGTAATTCACGCTGCAGTTTTTTAATCTCCTGACGGTCATTCTGTGCCTGCTTACGCAAAGCCTTCTCTTGCTCGGCACTGCGCTCAAAGCCTTGTAAGGACTCTTCTTTCCAGCGTTTGACCTGATCAGGATAAAGCCCTTTTTCACGGCAATACGCACTGAGCTGCGCCTCAGACAGTGTAGCGGTTTCAATGACGGTCGCCAGCTTGGCTTGGGCTGACCATTGTTCTGATTTGGGTTTAGATCCTGGCACAGGGCGTCCTTCTGATTTGGCTTGTTTACGCCAATTATAAAGGGTTGCTTCACTAATGCCTTCCTGACGGGCCAGTTCGGCAACCGTCAGGTTGTAAGGGGGGAGTAATTTATTAAGTACCGCTTGTTTACGTTCATGGGAATAACGGGCCATGATGAGTGTCCTTTACCGCCTGTTTTAGTTGAAATGGGAGGGTGACAACTATCCTGACACAGGGGGCGCATTTACCGTCAAATGCTTAAGGATGAAAAACCCGGACACCCCTACCTTGAGCAGGATGATTTTGCTTTTTTACAGAGTCTGCGCGGCTGGCGCCGTGATCGCACCACCGGTAAAGAAGGACTGACACTGGCTGGACTACTGATGTTTGGCCGCTGGTCATCTATTCAGGAAGCGTTTCCATATTATTTCCTGGATTATCAGGAACAGCCAGAAGCGAAAACGGAATTGTGCTGGGTCGATCGCTTGGTGCCTGATGGCACCTGGTCTGGCAACCTGTTTGATTTTTATCGGCGTGTATACCGCAAACTAATAGCGGAACTTAAAGTTCCATTCAGTATAAAAAACGGCCAACGCAAAGAGGATACGCCAGTTCATGTCGCCTTGCGTGAAGCACTGGTTAATACATTAGTACATGCTGACTACACAGGGAGATTATCTGTTCTTGTCGTGAAGCGCCCCAATATGTTTGGATTTCGCAACCCCGGTGGTCTGCGTCTACCCGTAGAGCAAGTTATTCGCGGTGGTGAAAGTGACTGCCGCAACCGCACTTTGCACCAAATGTTCCTGCTAATAGGTTTGGGAGAGCGTGGGGGCTCAGGGATACCCAAGATTTTCAGTGGCTGGCAGAGCCAACATTGGCGTCAACCATTATTGCGAGAGAAAGACTTACCCGAGCAGACCTTGCTGAAATTACACATGCTCGATTTACTACCCGAATCTGTACTGAATACATTAAGAGGCATGTTGCAATCTCAAGGCAGATCCCGTGACAAGGTATATTACCTATCTGGTTCTGCCCCGGTTTCACCAGAACAGGTGTTTGTCTCTGTGACCAGCTCCGGTAATAACGAGACTGCAAAAGACCTTACTACCACGACAGGCACAGAGTCGCTTCATCGTAATGAACAGGATTGCCTGATTTCCCCTTTACTGGACGCTCCCATCATCGACTCACTGGCGGTCTTATCGCCCAGTTGATTTACGAGAATATGTATTCCGCATGGGAATGTATACCACCTCGGCGCCAAACAGTGCAAATAACTAATCATTAAGTAGAAAAATCCTGCCAGCCACCCTTTGCATCAGGCCAAAACAGCGCTCAATAAGTAATACGATACACAACCGCCCAATACACCCGTAAATAGCCCGCCGCGATTTAAACAGGCCAGAATAGCTGTAATGCCTAGAGATACCATTGCAGGAATCATTGAAACCTGCATTTCCTGCAAAAAAATATATACGATAAAATTTAGAAAAACGGCTGAGGGTAGAATCCTCTCCATCCACTTTATTAGCTTCTCAGGAAATTGAAAGTCGAAGAGCACCGGTAACACCCGGACGAGCAAACTCGTAAAAAAAAGTGCCCAGATGGCCGTGATTATGCCCTCATTCATACTTTTTCCATTTATCCAAAATAAGAGCCACAATGATTATGCCCGGCATCCAAAAATAAGTTGATCCTAACAACAAGTAGAAGGCAGTGCCCGATAACAGGCAAGCAATTACCATCACCAACTGCATATGAAAAATACCAGATACCCGCATCTTTATCTGTGAGACAGACAGGTGAACCAACACAACGCTGGCCGGGAACCCCAAGTGGATATCTGTGCTTAGCCAAGCATTGGGAATGGCCTTCGCAATCATGGCTCCTATTACGCCAGAAACCACCCAGAATACGAAAATAGTCAATCGAATGCAGACTGTCTCTTTAACCGTATCGCTATTTTTTTCCGTGGCGTAAGCCTCATCACCAAGTATGTGAGCAACAAACATTCTGGCAAAAAATGTCTTTGGCAACCTTTTAGTTGTGGTGAATGCAATTGGAAAGTATCGACTGTTAATAGATGCGCAAATAACCAGCATTGTCAGGAAGCCGGCATTAGCCTCTGCCAGCGGCAACAAGGCAAACTGGCCACTACCCGTAAAACCAAGAAACCCGGCGACCAGAATTTCAAGATAACTCCAGTCTGCCCGATACGCCAGAATACCAAAAAGCATACTCACTGGAATAATGGCAATAGCGGATGGGAGCACCCTGCGAAAAGACGGCATGATTTATGTTCCAACTAACTTGACAGAAGCAGGAGATCTTTACCCCTTTACATGGACAAAAAGATCCCATCCTGACCCCAAAAAATAAATCGAAATGTGCAAAACAAACACTCGGTATTTTTTTAGAATCCAGAGTCATTCTAATGATAAAAAAACCAAAGCGTCTTGTATGATCGTGCAAACTTGAAGCTAATTGCGAAGCATGAGAGTAGCCCATCGACCAGGAGGCAATCCATAAACCTTGGAAAAATGGTGTGTCATATGACTTTGATCTGTGAAGCCACAAGCTGCAGCGACATCAACCAACGCCATCCCGGTAATGATCATACTTTTGGCCTTATCAAGACGGCGCATGTTCAAATACCGATAAGGACTTGTTCCGAACAAAGCACGAAAATCTCTCGACAAGCTCCAGCGATCAGCGCCGGAGACTTGTTCAAGGCGATCCATGGTAACGGCCTCATTGAGGGTATCAAGCATGAACTGTCTGGCCAAATCGGCAGCTTTATAATTTAATTTTTTGCGCTGTTTCTTTTTACACGATACATCATTAAGAGCCTGCGCGATATCATATATGCCATCATCTTCTTCCAGACTATCTAACTGAAAATCAAGATTGGAAAGCATCCTGGCAATAGCAGAGATAACGCGCTGGTCTGTTGAAATCCCCCCGGAAATAAATGGCAAAGGCTTACCCCCGAGTACTTGCTGGATTATCTCAGGCTGAATGTAGAGAATTTTATAATGAAAGCCCGCTTCAGTTCCTGCCTCTCCATCATGGGGCTCATCTGGATGTATCACAATTGCATTGCCCGGCATACTATGTCGCATGGACTTCTGATAGTTAAAGTTATGTACACCATTAAGGGTAATGCCAAGGGCGTATGTATCGTGTCTGTGAGGCGCAAATCCATAACCGGAAAAGAAAGCCTCCATCCTTTCTATTTTTTCAGTTGGGTGCGAAACCTTTGTCCAGTCCTTTGCTGCTTTCATTTAGCCATCCAAATTTTCAATATAGCCTGCAATATCCATAAAAAAACTATTTACAAGCTTGATTCCATATATCCTGAAACTCCTGGCCCAAGAGCGAATCATCTTCAATCACGAGAAACCATGAACTAATTATGCAGGTTGGCATCTAATCCAAACCGTTTTTTTCAAATAAAGAGTGACACATGTCAATACAGAACGTTTTACAGCAATTGATGCAATCGGCACAGGGCCTGGTCTCTGGTCAAAACACATCCCAGGCCAACCCTGCCTCTACCGCATCCAACTCAAACGGCTCGTCCGGCCTTAAGGGTTTTGCCGGTGGCGCCCTTACCGGTGGAGCACTGGCATTATTAATGGGTAACAAAAAGTTCAGGAAAATCGGTGGCAAGGTGGCCACTTATGGCGGCGTAGCCGCTTTAGGGGCGGCGGCTTACCATGCTTATGGCCAGTGGAAAGAAAACAAAGCCCAGGCACCGCAAGCATCCAGCCAGCCGGTTGCCGCACCAGCTCCTGCACAAATCACCTATCAAACCCAGGCATTCAACCAGCTACCTGCCACCGAACTGGAGCAGCACAGCAAACTGGTTCTGATGGCAATGATTGCCGCTGCCAAGGCTGACGGCCATATCAATGCCGACGAACAGCGTTTGCTGGAAGCCGAATTTGATCGATTGAATGCCTCACCCGATGAGCATGCCTGGATTCGTGCCCAAATCAATAGCCCAGCCGACCCGGCTGCCATCGCCAAACTGGTGGAAACCCCCGAGCAGGCTGCCGAAGCGTATATGGCCAGCGTGCTGGTTAACGGTGCCGACAGTTTCATGGAGCGAGCCTATTTAGACGAACTGGCACGCCAGCTGGGTCTGGAAGAAAGCCTGAAAACCCATTTGGAGAATTCGGCCTTAAGCCTGCAGCAATAAGCGCTTATGCCATAAAACAGCGCGGTCCCGTTCAACCCGGTCTATAATGCGGGGCCAAACTTCATTACGGATTCCTATTCCTATGTTTTCCAATGTCAAAGAACAATGGTTCTCGAATATCCGTGGCGATGTGCTGTCGGGTATGGTGGTTGCGTTGGCTTTAATACCTGAAGCCATCGCCTTTTCCATTATTGCCGGGGTAGACCCCAAAATCGGCTTATACGCCTCGTTCTGTATCGCTGTTGTCATCTCTTTTTTTGGTGGAAGGCCAGGCATGATTTCCGCCGCCACAGCAGCCATGGCTTTATTAATGACCACCTTGGTCAAAGAACATGGCCTGGAATATTTGCTGGCAGCCACAATCCTGACCGGTGTCATTCAAATTATCGCGGGTTACCTTAAATTAGCTGAGCTGATGCGGTTTGTCTCCAAATCGGTCGTGATTGGATTCGTCAATGCACTGGCCATCCTTATTTTCATGGCGCAGTTGCCCGAGCTGACGAATGTGACCTGGCCTGTTTATGCCATGACGGCAGCAGGGCTGGCCATTATTTATTTATTCCCGCTGGTTCCTAAAATTGGCTCCTTAATTCCTTCACCCTTGGTCACAATTTTGGTGCTGACATTGGTGGCGATCATCCTGGGACTGGATATCCGTACCGTTGGTGATATGGGGCAGTTACCCGACACGCTGCCGGTCTTCCTGCTTCCCGACATTCCCTTAAACCTTGAAACCTTCAACATTATTTTTCCTTATGCCATTGCCTTGGCGGCCGTGGGTTTGCTTGAGTCAATGATAACCGCCACGATTGTTGATGACCTGACAGACACCTCCAGTGATAAAAACCGCGAATGCAAGGGCCAGGGGGTGGCCAATATTGCCGCCGGATTCATGGGTGGCATGGCCGGTTGTGCCATGATTGGCCAGTCGGTGATTAACGTGAAATCGGGAGGCCGCACCCGTTTATCAACGTTCTGTGCCGGTATTTTCCTGTTAATTCTGGTGGTTTTTCTTAGTGACTGGTTAAAGGTCATCCCCATGGCGGCATTGGTAGCTGTCATGATCATGGTATCAATTGGCACGTTTAACTGGGATTCACTTAAAAATATTCGCACCTACCCGCTCTCAAGCAATATTGTTATGATTGCAACGGTGGCTGTTGTGGTTGCCACCCATAATCTGGCTTATGGTGTGCTGATTGGCGTATTGCTGTCGGCTTTGTTTTTTGCCAATAAAATTGAACGCTACATGTCTGTCCAATCAACCCTGGATGACACGGGAAACACGCGTACTTACGTGGTTAAGGGGCAAGTTTTCTTCAGTTCTGCCGAAAAATTCACAGCGGCATTTGATTTCAGGGAAGCGCTTTCACACGTCGTGATTGATATCAGCCAGGCTCATTTCTGGGATGTTTCCGCGGTGGCAGCCGTTGATAAAGTGGTCATCAAGTTCAAGCGTGAAGGTACGCAAGTAAACGTGATTGGCATGAATGAAGCAAGCCAGACCATGATTGAAAAATTCGGCGTTCACCTTAAACCGGATGCCCTGGATCAATTGGGCAAGCACTAAAAGGAGCTTAAACCGTGTCAAAAATTATTGCATGTATTGATGGCTCACCCGGTACCCATACCGTTTGTGATTACGCCGCCTGGTTCAGCCATAAACTGAATGCACCCCTTGAACTTTTGCATGTTATTGATTCCCCCAAGGCCCAGGCCCCGCAAGATTTAAGTGGCGCCATTGGTTTTGGCAGCCGGGAAACGCTGTTGCAGGAACTGGTTGAACTGGAAGAGCGCAAGGGAAAAATTGAAATCAAGCATGGCAAGGTCTTGCTTGAAGAAGCCGGCAAATACCTGCTACATAAATTTAATCTTAAAACTCATGGTTTCCAGCGCCATGGTAGCCTGTTGGAAACAGTGGTTGTACTGGAAGAAGATATCCGTGTACTGGTAATGGGGAAACACGGCACGCAAACCGAATTGCGTTCCGACAAAATCGGGACGCAAATTGAAAATGTTGTCCGTGCGATTTATAAACCGGTATTGATCGCCACTTCTCCATTCCAGACGCCCCAATCTTTTCTGGTGGCTTTTGATGGCAGCCCGACGGCAAGAAAATGTATTGAACAAATTGCATCAAGCCCGCTTCTTAAGGGGCTGACCGCCTATTTGGTTTATGTGGGCCAGCCCAGCCAGGAAATACAAAACCAGCTGTCCTGGGCCAAAGAACAACTGGAATCACAAGATTTTACCGTCACCACAAACACGCTGGACGGTGAAGTGGATAAATCAATCATGAGTTATGCCGCATTGCATCAGATAGACCTGGTCGTGGTGGGAGCCTATGGCCACTCAAAAATACGCCAGTTTTTTATTGGCAGCACCACCACCAGGCTCATTACCCGCTCAACAAAACCGGTCCTGTTACTGCGTTAAAATCTCCTTATGAACTCCGATGATTTGGCACTATTTGCAGCGGTTGTGCACGCAGGCAGCATCTCCCGAGCAGCCATTGAAAAAGGGATGGACCAGTCTACCGTGAGCCGGCGGGTAAGCCTGCTGGAATCCGAGGTAGGAGGCCGCCTGTTCCATCGCAGTGGCCGTGGTGTGATGCTCACTGAACGCGGGCAGCAATTAATGGTTTATGCGCAAACCATTTCCAGCACCCTTGAAACTGCCATGCGGGCCATGCAAAAAGGTACGGCAACCGGGCCCGCCAGGCTGCGCATAGGTGCCCAGCCGACGATTGCCAGGATGACATTCGGCAAGCTTTACCATGCTTTCAGGGGCCGTTATCCCAATACCCAAATTCGTTTCATAGAAGGGTTGGCCAACCAGCTGTTAAGCAACCTGAATGATGGCGAGATTGACCTGCTGTTACTGTATCGTCCTGAACACGCCGGTGCCTTGTCTTATGACCCTTTGCTGCATGAAGGCATCTGGCTGATCACCCCGCCTGATTTCACGATTCCTGTCGCCAATAGCATCCCGGTCAGCCAGCTGGCTGACATCCCCCTTATCCTGCCCAGCACCCATCATGGCATACGTCTCATGGCCGAAACCGTAGCGGCACGACATGGTTTCAGCCTGAAACTGGCCCTGGAATGCGATGGCTCCACCACCATGACCAAACAACTGGTGATGGATGGCTGTGGATGCACCATCCTGCCACTGGCAGCGGTGATTGAGGATGTGAATGCCGGCCGGCTGAAAACCTACCGTCTTACCGAACCGGGCATCAGCCGTTGCGTGGCGCTGTTAATGGGTAAAACCCCAAGAGAGTCGTCAGAAACCTGGCAAATCAACCAGATCATCAAGGAAACCGTGATTGATCTGGTTCAGAATAGACTTTGGCCGGACACAGAGCTTGATGCCGCTTTACAATCCGGGCATCAACCCGGCGTACCGCCCTCCATTTAAACAGACGCCAGGCGCAACTGCGGGTTAATCTGTGCCGGGTCAGTACACAGTTCCAGCAAGGCGGGCTTGCCTGAAGCCAGGGCACGTTCAAAAGCGGCCGGGAAGTCTGTGGTTTCCTGTACCCGTTCGGCATAGGCCCCAAAAGCATGGGCAAACGTCACGAAATCCGGATTAGACAGCGCTGTACCAGATACCCGGCCAGGATACTCCCTCTCCTGGTGCATGCGTATAGTGCCGAACATGCCATTATTTACCACAATCACCACCACTGGCGCGCCAAACTGCATGGCAGTGGCCAGTTCTTGCGGATACATCATGAAGCAGCCATCACCGGCAAAACAGACCACGGTTTTTTCCGGTGCATGCAGCTTGGCCGCAATCGCTGCCGGCAAACCGTAGCCCATGGCCCCATTGGTGGGTGCCAGTTCCGTGGCGGGCTGGCGGTAACGGAAAAAGCGGTGCACCCAGACGGTATAGTTGCCTGCGCCATTGGCGATAATCGCATCATCGGGCAGCACATTATTCAAATGCGCTACCACTGCCCCCATATCCACCCCCTTGTAATCCGCTACGGGTGCCAGCGGAGTAGAGTGCGCGATGTAATCGGCACGGGCTGCCTCTGTCCAGGCACGCCAGGCGGGTTCAGCCTGCGGTTTCAAACCGGCTAACGCCGCAGCAGCGGCAGGCATGCTGGTATTGATAGGCAAATGGGCCACAAAGACACGGTTAAGCTCTGCCGGATCAACATGCAAATGAACCAATGTCTGACCGGGGCCGGGCGATGTCACCAGGCTATACCCGGCAGTAGGTGTATCCGTCAGGCGAGAACCCAGCACCAGCAACAGATCGGCCTGCTTTACGCATTCAGCCAGCTGTGGCGATGTGCCCAAGCCCAACTGCCCCACATAATGCGCATCACGGTTATCAAACAGATCCTGCCGGCGAAACGAAGCTGTAACCGGTAAATTATAAGTATGAACAAAACGGGCAAGATCACGGGTGGCATTTTCCGTCCAGCCCGTACCACCCACCACCAGCAAGGGTTTCTTTGCCTGTTCCAATAAACGGGCCAGTTCGTCAAGGTCGTGTTGTGCAGGTGCCGCCTGGCTGATACGCACAGGAGGGGCATCTGCCACGGCAGCGGCATTGAAAAGAATGTCTTCCGGCAAGGCCACCACCACCGGCCCGGGCCGACCGGACATGGCAACACTGAAAGCACGCGACACTACTTCGGGAATGCGTTCAATATCTTCAATCTCGGTAGCCCATTTTGCCAGGCTGCCAAACACCTGGCGGTAATCTACTTCCTGAAAACCCTCACGCTCTTTCATGGTGGTTTCAACCTGTCCCACGAACAGAATCATGGGGGTCGAGTCCTGTTTGGCGGTATGCACACCATTACTGGCATGGGTCGCACCCGGCCCACGGGTCACAAAAGCAATGCCTGGCCTGCCGGTTAATTTGCCATAGGCATCGGCCATATTGGAAGCGGCACCTTCATGGCGGGTCACGATGGTGCGGATTTGCGTGGCATCATGCAGGGCATCAAGTACCGGCAGGAAACTTTCTCCGGGCACACAGTACACGGTATCAACCTGGTTGTGGCGCAGTGCATCAACCAGAATCTGGCCGCCATTGCGGGAAGCGGTATCAAGTGTTTGGGCAGTCGTCATTTTATTTATCTACTTCAATCATTTACGGGAAACTCGTCAATCGAGTCTGGTGTTGGTGGCTTGCACAAGGTCTTTCCATTTAATGGCTTCCTGTTTCACAAAAGCCGCAAAATTTTCTGGCGTATCACCTACCGGCCGGGAACCGGTTTCATCAAGAATGCGCTTATACTCACTGGTTTGCATGAAATCAAGCGTGGCCTTGTTAAGCGTGTTCACAACCTCGGCAGGCGTATTGGCAGGAGCGAACAGGCCATACCAGGCCGATGCTTCCACACCCGGCAAACCGGCTTCGGCAAAGGTAGGAACCTCAGGCAATAATGGCGAGCGTTCGGGGCTGGAAATCGCGATAGGCCGTACCTTGCCAGCTTTAATGTGTGGCACGATAGCAATGGTGCTGTCAAACATCATTGGCACGTGTCCGCCCAGCAGATCGGTAATCGCCGGTGCGGTACCCTTGTAAGGCACATGCACCATATCCAGTTTGGCCGTCATTCTGAAAAGCTCGCCGGTCAGGTGCTGGGTCGTACCATTGCCCGCAGATGCCCATTGAAAATCACCTTTCTTTTCTTTAATGTATGCCAGCAACTCCTGCAGGTTATTCACCGGAACGGAAGGATTCACCACCAGCACCAGCGGTACCTGCAGCAGATTGCTGATTGGCGTGAAGTCCTTTTCCGCGTCATAGGGCATTTTTGCGTAAATATAGGGATTAATCACAAAAGGCCCGCTGGATGACAGCAGTAAAGTATGTCCATCCGGTTTGGCCTTGGCAACCATATTACTGCCGATATTGCCGCCCGCACCGGCACGGTTGTCAATGACCACAGACTGGCCCAGCATCTTCTGCAAATGCGCGGCCAAAGGACGGGCACCAATATCCGAAGGACCACCGGGCGGCCATGGCACAACCATCGTTACGGCATGAGAGGGGTACGTATCGGCGCTGGCGGTATTGCTTAAAACGGCACCTGCCATGCAAGTTGCCGCCAATAAAATTTTCCATTTTTTATGCATTGTCTTCTCCTTGAATCAAATTTTTATAAAGCATGCCAATCAGGCATTCACATAGGCGGTTTTCACGGTGGTGTAGAACTCGGCGGCATACCTGCCCTGTTCACGTGGCCCATAGCTGGAGCCCTTGCGGCCGCCAAAAGGAACGTGATAATCCACCCCTGCCGTAGCCAGATTCACCATGACCATACCGGCCTGTGCGTGACGTTTGAAATGCGTTGCCAATTTCAGTGAAGTGGTAACGATCCCGGCACACAGCCCAAACTGGGTATCGTTAGCCAGTTCCAGTGCGTGTTCATAATCATTGGCACGAATCACCGCAGCAACCGGCCCGAAGATTTCTTCCCGCGCAATGCGCATAGTGTTGTCCGCATCCACAAACAAGGCGGGTGACAGGTAGAAACCATCATGCTGGCGTTGCAAACGCTCGCCGCCATGGAGCAATCGCGCTCCTTCTTCCACGCCAATATTGATATAAGACAGATCGGTTTCCAGTTGATTCTGATCGACTACAGGGCCAATATCGGTGCCTGTGGCCAGGGCATCGCCCACTTTCACGGCAGACAAGCGTGCCTGCATGGCCTGAACAAAACGGTCATGAATACCGGGCGTGACAATCAGCCGTGAAGAAGCCGTACAACGCTGGCCGGTAGAGAAATAGGAACCCTGGATCGCGCACTCAACGGCAACATCCAGATCGGCATCGTCAGTAATCACCAATGGGTTCTTCCCTCCCATTTCCAGCTGCACTTTACCCATGCGCGCCACGACCTTGGCAGCAATAGATTGCCCTGTTGCAACCGACCCGGTAAAGGACACCCCATCAACCTCCCGGCTAGTCACGATTTCCTCGCCAACGACCGAGCCGCGCCCCATTACCAGATTAAGCACCCCGGCAGGCAAACCCGCCCTTACCAGAATATCCACCAAAGCCCATGCACTCGCTGGCACCAGCTCGGCCGGTTTGAACACCACCGTATTGCCGTATGCCAGGGCAGGCGCAATCTTCCATGCCGGTATGGCAATGGGAAAATTCCATGGCGTGATAATGCCAATAACCCCCAGCGGCTCACGGGTAATTTCGACGTCTACACCCGCTCGTACCGAAGGCAGTTTCTCACCTGCCATGCGCAAAACCTCTCCGGCAAAAAAGCCGAATATTTGCCCGGCTCGAGCAACTTCGCCAATGGCTTCGGGTAATGTTTTACCTTCTTCGCGTGCCAGCAATTGCCCCAGCTCATCCTTGCGCGCCAGAATTTCTGCTGATGCACGGGCAAGAATATTGGAACGTTCCTGCATGGGGAACATGGCCCAGGCGGGAAAGGCATCCCTGGCAGCCTGGATGGCAGCTTTCGTCTGCCCCAGATCCGCCTGGCTGAATTCGCCGACGATGTCGTTAATATTGGAGGGATTACGGTTAGTACTGACTGATTCGGCGCTCACCCACTGACCACCGATGTAATTCTTGAATAATTGTGTACGCATATGGATCCGATAATTTGAAACCGGACTACGGGTGAAAAAATGCCACCGCAGCCTTATGGTTTTGCAGTATATGGCATGCCAATGAATCCACCCATGCATCTGCTACATACCAGCTTTGCATCCCATTGGAGGAAGCGGTTTCAGGTAGTACACTATTGCTTTCCACCACTCACTACGGAATCATGAAACCATGAGACACCTGCTTCAAGTTGACTTCCCCTACACCGGCCCCTGGGGCCAGGAAATGAGCAAAATAATGAATGACCTGGCCCAGTCCATTGCGCAAGAACCCGGTCTGATCTGGAAAATATGGACAGAAAATGAAAGTGCCAATGAGGCCGGCGGCATTTACCTGTTTCAGGACAAACCCAGTGCCCAAGCCTATCTGGACATGCACACCGCTCGTTTAAAAGGATTTGGCATTCCCCATGTGAACGGAAAAATATTCGCTGTGAATGATGATTTGTCCAGAATTGACAATGCACCGCTTTAACTGCAGTCTGTAAGACAAGACCCTTACACTATTAATGATTTTATACAAACACGGCTGGATTTGATTCCCCCAGCCGCTTTTATGTCACTCAAAATTCGTATGCGTGGCAACCTGTGATTTACGCCAGTAACTACTGGCACGAATACGCTTTTTATCAATTTTGAACTGATCAATCATGTATTCACGCAAGGCCTTAATATCGCTGTACTCGCCTGCCGCCCATACATAGCCTTCTCCGGCAGGCAAAACAATATCGCCCAAACAGGCAGCCAGCAGTTCAGCTTCATTTTTATTGGCAAAATCACTGTCTTGCTGTACCCAGCGAACCTCAAAATCGCATTGGCCCTGCAACGGTATTTTACTGTCCTCACTGGCAATCTTGATAATAACCATCGCCTTGCACGACGCCGGCAATTCTTCAAGCCTGCGCGCAATCGCCGGAATGGCGGTTTCATCACCCATCAGCAAGTGCCAGTCAAAACCGGCAGGAATCACAAATGAACCGCGCGGCCCGGCCACGCCCAGGTAATGCCCCTCCTCTGCCTGGCTTGCCCAGCGGGTGGCCGGCCCTTCATGGTTTAACACGAAGTCAATATCCAATTCGTTGGTGTCGGGATTATAGCGGCGTGGTGTATAGTCGCGGGTAAGCGGCTTGGGGCGATTTGGCGCAAATTCCATCCCTTTTTCCCCCAACACCGGCATATGGGGCTTTTCACCGGGGGAGTCGGGCAAAAATAATTTAATATGATCCTCAAAAGAGGCGGAAAGAAAACCGTTCAAGTCATCACCACTTAAGGTGATGCGACGTATTGACGGGCTTAACGAAGTAATTCGTTTAACTTGCAGCAAACGCATTTTAATGGGGTGTTGCTGCTTCTGTGTATCAAGGGTAATTTCTGTCATTTACAATCTCATTCAGTAGCCCGTATAGGGTTATTTACTATTGTCAACTGATAATATATCACAAATGAGAATCATTATTAATTAATCCCTTGAAAAAACAAGGTGTTAAAAAGTACCTTCACGCTTGCCTGCCAAATACCGAAGGCTATTTTTCTTCCTGAAAAACGCATCGTTTATACTTAAATAATACTGTCAACCAGACAGTTCTTTCATTTAATGGAGATTTGCAATGAGTTATAACCGTTTCACCAATAAAGCAGTCATTGTTACCGGTGCAGCCAGTGGCCTGGGCGAATCTGCCGCCATGGCTTTTGCGGCTGAAGGTGCAAAAGTGATTGTTTCCGATATTTCCATCGAACAAGGGCAGGCCGTGGTTAACAAAATCACCGCCCAGGGTGGGCAGGCTTTTTTTGTCAAGGCCGATGTTTCCAATGAAGAGGAAGTCAAGAACCTGTTTGAGCAAGCGGTGGAACAATACGGCAAGGTGGATGTCATTTTTGCCAATGCCGGCATCAATATCGAAGCCAATGTCGATGAACTGGACAGCAAAGACTGGCAGAGAATTATCGACATCAACCTGAATGGTGTTTTTTACTGCGATAAATATGCCGTCCAGCAATTTAAAAAACAGGGCACGGGCGGTGCCATTGTCAACAATGGGTCTATCCACAGCATGGTAGCCCGCGACAAACTAACCGCCTACTCTGCCGCTAAAGGGGGCGTCAAAATGCTCACCCAAATGGTAGGCACCTCTCATGCCAAGGAAGGTATCCGCTGCAACATGGTTTGCCCCGGGTATATCAACACCCCCTTAACCGAAACCATTACACCGGAAATCCGTGCCGGTATTGCCGCCCTGCACCCGATTGGCCGCATGGGTGAACCCAAAGAAGTGTCTGCCGCCGTTTTGTTCCTGGCCAGTGACGATGCCTCTTTCATTACCGGCACCAGCCTGCTGGTTGATGGCGGCTACACCGCCGTTTAACGGCCTGTTTTATAAGCATTGCTTGCCCGGTAACGGGCAAGCAATGCTTTCCAACAACAAGGTGCCCTTACTGGGCAACAGCCGTTTCGGGCACATAAATCATGCGCCCGTCATCCAGCCGGTAGGTAATGCCGGCCTTGATGCCCTGCCCCTGCCCGATTTCACCATTAGACTCATAACGGGTCAGCTCTTCACCCTCTTTAATGGTCATGGTCATATTGGCCTTGCCGGGGTTTTCAATCACAATCACATCCTGGGCGGCGTACGGATTAAGCGGGTTAAGGGCAACCACCACCATTAAAATCCCTATCACCACCAGAAACAGGTCAATCATGTTAACCACCGAAAGGATGGGATCATCTGCATCATCAGATTCCAGAAATCGCATGTTCAGGCCTCCTGTGCCACAAGCAAGCCCTGGCGTTCCAGCTCACGCAGTTCCTGCAACAGCCAGCGTCGCCGTACCGTCAAGATGGAAAACGTAACGCTGGCCGCAATCAATGCCAGAATAACCGCTGAAAAAGCCGTGACCAGGTTCTCGCCCACACCAGCCGCATTGCCCCCGCCAAGCGCCAGCAAGGCCGGGCCCATGGGTATCATGGTGGCAATCAAACCCAGCATGGGTGCCGTGCGCGATACAATACGCAACAGCTCCAGGCGGTGCATAATCCATAGTTCCAAGTCATCGGCAGTGCCGCCATGCCTGGCATGCTGCTGGTGCAGCACCGATTGCGCGCGTTGCTGGCGCCGTTGCCACCACTCAACGGCAAAACCGCCCAGCGAGGCAAAGGAATACAACAGGCAAAGCAAAATCATTACAAGTACGGGTGCAAGGAAAAGCCCGGCAAGTTCATACAGGCCCGATTCAAGAAAGTTCATTTAATACTCCAAAAAAATTATGCGTGTGCAGACCTTGTATGGGCCCCACGCCATTGGCGCAGGCCGCCATACAAGGTGGCCGCCCCCAACAGGGCAAGTGAAAAAACCAGCATCCAGGGAAACAAAGGCGGTGCCGTTTCCACTGGCTGCATAAGCTGGCCACTGACCGCTGACTGCGCCTGGGCATCGGCCGCAGAAGCGGCATCAGGCGTTGCGGCATCCGCCTCAGCAGCCGCTTGCGCCAGGCCAAACCCCTGGGCCATGTCCGCCACGAATGTCCGTGTCAGCGGGTCACCCGCCGTGGCATTAAACTGTTGCTCCAGTTCGTTCCAGCGCTCGGCCAGCGCCTGCCGGGTGGCTTCGGGCGCATCCCAATAACCCTTGCGAATGGCTTCGGCCATGCGTTCCAGCACCTGTGCCTGGGCAGTGGGATTGTGCTGCTCAAACCATTCGTTTGTGCCCAGTTCGCGCGTATCTTCAATATAGGTATCGAAGATTGCCTGCCACTGGTCGGGTCGCACCGTGGCAGGGTCTACGGCCTGCCAGCCAAACAGGTTATTAACCGTATCCACCACCTCCAGCGTGCCGGCATAGCCTTCATTTCGCATGCTTTCTATCCAGTGCGGGTTCAGGTATCTGACCCGCATTTCATTGGCAAGAAAGGCTTGCATGGAAGTGGTTTTAGGTTCTTTTTTGCGCAAATCGGAAATATACAGCGGCGGGCTTTTGCCATCCAGATGGCGAATCGCCACCGACAGCCCGCCCAGGAACTCGAAGGGATGGTCGGTGGAAAGCACGCCATGTATATTTGACGTGCGCGACATGACCGCCGCATCGGTGCCCCGCAACTGGGCCGCCAGCAGGTTGGTTGAAGAGGGCTTGATGGCCCAACCCTCGCTGCCATAAGCATATTGCATGCGGTTCAGGAACTGCCCGGCCAGTTCATCATCCCCTTTCCATTGGGTGGATTGCTGCATCATGCCAGGCAGGCCTGTGCCGTAATTGCCAGGTGCACTGCTGAATATCCGGTAACGGGCAGCCTGTACGGCCTCGTCTGCCGGCATGCCTGCTGCCAGCAGCTCGTCCGTAATCCGCTGTGTATTGGCCGCAATCGGGTTATCGGGCTCATCCAGTTCCGCAAGCTGGTTCATGGCCTCGGCAAGCAAGCGCATAAAGCCGTCAAACTGGTCCCGGTAAACCCCCGTTGCCTGGATAACAACGTCTATACGCGGCCGGCCCAGGGTAGCGGCGGGAATAATGTCCAGGCGGGAAATCCGGCCATTGCGCGCCCACACCGGTTTTAAGCCCAATGCATGCAAAATCTGCCCTTCGGTAATGCCTTGATGGCGTACCGCTTCGCCTGCCCACAGGCTGAATGCCAGACGCTTGGGCCAGGCCCCCTGGTTCTCGTTGCGATACGTGTCTGCCAATTGCATCAGTGCCACACCCCCGCTTTCATAAGCGGACGGCGTGGGCAATTTATCGGGTTCCAGCGCATACAGGTTACGGCCGCTGGCCAAACCCGGACGGCGTATGGGGTCACCACCCGGCCCGGGTAGCACAAAGCCACCCGACAACCCGCTTAATAATGCTTCCATTTCACCGGTATCAGCCAGGCCCGCGTCCAGTTCCAGGGCGCGTAATAAATGTTCCTGAAGCCCGGGTGCGGCCGTTGCCATGTCTTCCCCCTCACGCAGGTAACGGTTCAGGGTTTGGTACGGCACACTGGCCTGCAGCTGCGTGAAATCTTCCACAAACAGTTCGTCCGACAAGCCCAGTGCATCATAAAATGGCTGGCCCAATTGCTGCATGACCACGGCCAGCCGGTGTTCCGCTGAGGCAGGTTGGCCAAAACGGTGCAGCCCCAGCGGCATGGCAGTTTGGGCCAGCGCATGCAAATGGTTATGCAAGACCTGCAAAAACCCGGAAAAATCGTCACGGGCCTGGCGTTCTTCCCAGTCCAAATCCTGAATCATGCTGGAATCCCGGGCTGCGGCCAGGATTTTTTCCATGACCGTCTGCTGCACGGCCCCTTCGTCCAGCTGCTCATACTCTTCAACCAGATTGTGCATATCACGCAATTCATCGTAAAGCCCTGCGGGCGCGAAAGGTGGTGTTTGGTGACTGATGGACACCGCCCTGCCCCGGCGTCGCGTTTGCAGCGCCTCACCCACGTTATCCTGGATATAGGGATAAAAAACAGGCAAACTCCCCAGCGCCAGAAAGGGATAATCGCGCATGGAAAGCCCCCGGTCTTTGCCTGGCAACCATTCCTGGGTGCCATGCGTGCCCAGGTGGATCAGGGCATCCGCACTGAAAGACGCTTGCAGCCACAGGTAGGCGGCCATATACAAATGATCGGGCGCCATCGACTCATCGTGATAATGGCTGCCCATTTGCGCAGCTCTTGGCATTTGTGGCATGATAACCAGCTTGCCCAACTTCATTCTGGGAATCACAAACGCGGGCACGCCATTTACCGTGCGAACCGCCCAATGGTCTGCCGGATTCCCCCAGACCGCCATACCCTCGCGTGGCCCGGCTGGCAGTTTGTCCAGCCATGCCTGGTATTGCGCAACCGGCAACACTGCCGCCAAGTCACGGGCCAGCAAATCTTCTGGCTGGCTGCTTCGATACAGCATGGAAAGCATGGCCTGACCCTTTTCAATCATGCCGGCTTCATCCACCGGATCAACATCATAGCCGGCCTGATTCAGCGCCTGGGTAATATTTTCAATACTAAGCGGGACATTCAGGTGTGAGGCGCCAAAATTGCGCTCTCCGGCCGGATAATTCCAGAACATCAGCGCCAGCTGCTTGTCGCTGGCAGGCTTGCGGCGTAACTCAATTAACTTGCGCAGTTTATCCAGCAAACCATCCACCTGTTCGGCCATGGGAACTGCCGCCCCGTCCTGCAGGGCAGACAGTACCATGGGATCGCTCATGCCCCAGGTTTCGGGAATGGCCATAAAAATCGGCACCACTCTTTGTGCCACACCGCTGGGCGCTGCCAGCCATTGCGCCTGATCACCCTCACGATAGGTCAAGGTCTGGATGGCAGGGATGTCCAGTTGCGCCAGTTCGGCAGCCCGCTCGGCGCTGTTTTGCGTCATGCGCATATTAACCATCGCATCGGCACCGGCCGGCTTGATAACCTTCGTCAATGCCTTGGGGTCGTTACTGTCATACCAGAAGGCAACAGGCAAGATGTTTCTGGCTTCAGATGCGGCAATCAGGGCATCAATAAGCTGCGTCTGCATATCACTAACCACCCCATTGTGAATCAGGAAAGCAAGCTGGCCAACAGCCTGGGGCATGCGTGCCCGGGCCCAGGCCAAATAAGGCTCAGGCGACTCGAATACTTGCGGGGCGGCCGGATGATAAAAACCGGTCTCGGGCACTTGTTCGGCAGCTGGCAACGACGCAATGGAACGGCCTTGGGCCAGGTCTTTGGCAGCCTGGAAAAACAGCCTGAAATTACCGGCCCCGCCGTTGGTGTAATAAGCTGACAATTGCCGGGCCTGTTCGGCCGTCATGCCGCCAAAGTCTTCAACACGGCCGCCAACCCTGAGCCAGGGGACATCACCCGTTTGCAGGCTTTGACCAATCGCACCGTCCACTTCGGCACGGGCACTGGGGCGCGGCGTATCCAGGACAACCAAACTGGCGCCCGGCAACCATTGTCCGGCAGGGGCACCTGCCGTGCCAACGTCCACATGCTCAAGCCGGACGCCGGCACGCTTGGCGATTGGTGCCAGCACCTGAAACTTGGCCGGCAGCACCGACCGGTTGGTGACCACCTTGACAAGCGGAGCAGAAACTTCGGCCGCAGCCTGTGCCGGTACCAGCCCGGCAACACCCACACACCACCATATCCATAGATTAAGAAGAGTCAGTTTACGCATCATGTCAGAACCTCATTTCCACGCCAACAAACAGGCGACGTCCTTCATCACTGAGCACATAGTCTGCAGACTCATCGGCCAGACGCTTGTCGGTAAGGTTTTCGATGCCTGCATGCAGGGTCACATGCCGGTTGACATCGTAACTGCCGTACAGGGAAAGGATTGAATAAGCCGGCTGATAGCCTGATGCGCTTGTCGTGCGCTGGGAACCGACATACTGCCACCTGAGGCTGGCATCCCAGTCATCGGCCGGCTGCCAGTTCAGGGTGGCATTGGCGACATGGCGCGGACGGTCAGTCAGACGCGTTTTGCTGCTTCGGTCTACGGCATCCAGATAGGTATAGTTGGCATTCAGCTGAAGCTGCCAGGGCAGCTCCACTCCAAAACCCACTTCCAGGCCGCTAATACGGGCCTTGTTTATATTGACGTACTCATAGGTTTTGCTCCGGTCGGCACACCCGGCAACACAGTTGGTATCAATCAGGTCTTCCACCTGGTTCAGGAACAGCATGGCATTAGCTTGCCAGCGGTCACCGGTATAATCAAAACCCGCTTCATACGACACCGAGGTTTCGGGCTTCAGGTCGGGGTTACCGAATATCTCCGAGCCCCGCCCCCATGAGCCGCGATAACCTGGCGACAGCTGTTTAAGCGTAGGCGCCCGAAACCCCTTGCCCACACCACCCTTGAAAACAAGTTCATCATTGAAGTGATACAGCACATAAGCACGCGGGCTGGTCTGCCAGCCATAATTGGGATGATGGTCGAAACGACTGCCCAGCAACAACTCCCAGTTTTCGCCCAGCATCATTTCATCCTGCAGGAAAAAAGCCTTGTGGGTGGCACTTTCCCGGCCGGATGCATTCACGGTAGGATCTTCCAGGATTTCCTTGCGCAATTCGCCACCCAACGTCACCGTGTGCCCATGCAAAGGTTCAAAGCTGACCATGCCACTGGCAACCTTATCGGTAAACTGGTGCGGGCCGGTGCTACCACCATCTGTCCGGTCATTAACACGCTTAAGGTTGGAACGGTACAGCTTGATTTCGCTTTTCCCCCAGTCCCAGTCTCCGGTGTGTGACAGAGAAAGGCGCTGCCGGCGGATATTGTCGTCTGAACGGTAAGTGGTACTGTGACGCCAGCGGTCTTCTTTACCGACACTCATCGTGGCATCCAGGCGTTGCCTGTCATCGGGCGTCCAAGTTAAACCCACCGTACCCAGCAGGTCTTTCCGGTACCCCATGGAAGTTTCATGAAAGGCCGTAGGCGTCGCACTTTCGGGGGCGTACAGGGCTTGTGTGTGTTGATATTGCCCGGAGACCGTCAAGCCAAGCACGTCCTGTATCAAGGGGCCTGAAATATAGGCCCCCATACGGTGCCGGTCACCGCCCCGGCTGTTGCGGGGGAAAACGCCATCGGCAGAAAAGACGTTAACCCATTCATCGGTGGCGCGCCGTGATATAACGTTAACCACACCACCAAGCGCCTCGGAGCCATATAACGAAGACATGGGGCCACGAACAATTTCAATACGCTCAATGGCTTCTGCGGGCATCCATCCGTGCTCAAAATCCGAACCGTAAATAAGCGGCCCCGACTGGTTGATGCGCATGCCATCATACAGAACCAGGGTATGGTCTGTTTTCATGCCACGGATTGAAATACCCTTGCCATTAATGCCAACGCTGCTCAAGTTCACACCGGGCGTTCCTTCTACCGCCTGGGCCACATTATAAATTGGCCGACGGCTCAATTCTTCGCTACTTAGCACCGTGACACTGGCTGGCGCATCTTCCAACAAGCGCTCGCTTGCAGATGCCGTTACCACAATGGGCGCCAGCTGCGTAACACTGGCTGCGCTGGTATTGGCCCAGACGGTACCCAATATGACACCTGCCAACGCAGGAAATGCCTGCACGGGCAGGCGATAGCGTGATAAGAAAACTGGTTTAAAATTTGTCATTTGTTAATTTTTATATCTATTTATGTTTATAAGTAACGCAAACCGGGCGCAACTCAAGGATGATGCCGGATCTTGACGAAATCTGACTGAATGCCTGTTGCGATGTACTTACAGGTTCACCAGCCCCTGCAAAGGCTTACTGTCCAGGCGTAAACATGACCTGGGAATAAGACGCAAAAGAAAGCAATGACACGGCCCGCCTGAGACAGGCACCGGAATGAAAAATAAACATAAAAAAACCTCGGAAAAACTACCGTTAAAGCGTGATTGATACGGACACAATCACAGACGAAGACTTAACCGAGGTTTAAAGGAGGAGCGCGCGAGCCCAGTGGCGGACCCTGGGCAGGAAGCGGGGGGAGCGCATGATTGGCATGCGGCAAAGAGACAGGACGGGATGTTAGGAAAACCGCCAACGCGGGCATTTCCGGGGCAGGCATTAATGTTTGCGATGCTACAAGGCAAAATGCACAATCCTGATTGTCGGGATAGTCACCCGATGATGGCTCAACAAGCTCCCCGTTTGCGTCCACCAGTATGGTGTTGGTGCCGGTAGCGGTACAAATGGTAATGGAAAACTTGCCCTCACGCGCACCTGAAAAATCGGGCATGTATCCGGCAGGAATCAGCGCCCGGCACAAAAACGACAGCGCCGCCAGGAAAAATAAAATTTGCCAGGCATCGGTAACTTTATGTCGAAGAGGGCGTTGAAGGCTTCGCATAGGGCGTGACTATAGCATATTCACCGGCTCCTCCAAAAGAGGAAATTAAAAAATACCGACCAAGCCGTCCTCACCAGCCCCGTCATGTTTGTATCTTGTAATTGTCATAATCGCGTGCTAGGATTATGTAACAATAAAACAATGATTCTTTTCAACCATTTATCCACTTCGTATTTCATTTGAACATGCCCCATGGCTTCTGACCTAGAACCTCCCAGTACGGCGCTGGCCCACGCCAGCCAAACCTCAATAGTCTTTTACAATGATTGAACTACTCATGGATCCAGCCATCTGGATCGGTCTTGCCACGCTGGTCGTGCTAGAGATCGTCCTTGGCATAGACAACCTTATTTTCATCGCCATCCTGGTAGAAAAACTGCCGCCACACCAGCGGGACAGGGCCCGGGTCATTGGCCTTAGCCTGGCACTCATCATGCGCCTGGGCCTGCTTTCGGTCATTTCATGGATCGTTACACTAACCACCCCGCTGTTCAGCCTCTTCGGTCAGGGGTTTTCAGGCCGCAGCCTAATCCTGCTGGTAGGTGGCCTGTTCCTGCTTTTCAAGGCAACAACAGAACTTCATGAGCGTCTTGAAGGGGTCTCCCATAAGGGGCCGGCTTCCGGCGGCTACGCCAGCTTTGGCGTGGTCGTCACACAGATTGTGGTACTGGATGCCGTATTCTCCCTGGATGCTGTCATCACCGCCGTTGGCATGGTAGACCAGTTACCGGTCATGATGGCCGCGGTAATTATCTCCATCGGTGTCATGCTGGTTGCCTCCAAACCGTTAACCCGTTTCGTGAACGCACATCCAACGGTTGTCGTACTGTGCCTGAGCTTCCTGCTGATGATTGGCTTAAGCCTGTTCGCCGAAGGCCTGGGCTTTCATCTGCCCAAAGGCTATCTGTATGCGGCCATTGGCTTTTCTATCATGATAGAGGCCCTGAATCAGGTAGCCCAACGCAATACGGTCAAGGAACAGGCCCGTTTTCCCATGCGTGAGCGCACCTCAAAGGCGGTTCTGCGCCTGCTGGGTGGGCGCCAGTCACAAGAGGAACACACCGGTGAACTGGCCAATACGCCCGACATCATGCTACCCGCCGCCTTTGCCCCGGAAGAGCGCAGCATGGTCAGTGGTGTCCTGACGCTGGCCGAACGCAACGTACGCTCCATCATGACGCACCGCTCGGATATTTCCTGGGTGAATCTGGATGAAGAACCTGAAAAAATCCGTGAAAGACTGCTTGAAGTGCCCCATGGCTACTTCCCGGTCTGCCGCGGTTCGCTTGACAACGTCATTGGTGTAGCGCGTGTAAAAGACCTGCTTGGCGACCTGATCCGTGATGGCAAAATCAATGAGAGAAACAGTCTGCGCACCCCAGTCTACGTGCCTGAATCCATCACGGCCATCAACCTGATCGAAACTTTGCGTAGCGCCAGCGGACAAATCGTCCTGGTCAGTGATGAGTTTGGCGAACTCATAGGCGTGGTTTCACCCATCGACATTCTTGAGGCAATTGCCGGTGAATTCCCCGATGAAGACGAAACCATGGAAATCCAGGCGACCGGACCCGGGCAATGGACGGTGGCAGGCAGTGCTGACCTGCATCAGCTGGAAATCGCCTTGCAGACAGAAGGGCTGGTTAGCGCAGAAGGTGACTATGCCTCTTTGGGCGGTTATGTGATTAACCGCTTCGGCCGCCTGCCCCTGGAAGGTGAAACCCTGACCCATGAGCAGTTCGAGTTCCGTATTGCAAGTCTTGAAGAACAACGCATTGCAACCGTTCACATACGCAAACTGGACCAGCCCGATTCGATTGACTCCTGATGCCGCAAACGCTCTTCCGGGTCACCCTGCTAGTGGGTCACTGAAAGCAGATGTTGCAAGGTAATTTTTATTAACCACTTTGCTGGCACCCATTGTTCCTCTTGTGAAACAATCTGGTCCATTTTGGTGGTTTTTCAATACTGATGTCTTGTGTATAGTGGAATAATACGATTAATCCCCCAATTTCCGGCATTGCAAGCAGCACCCTGCAAGTGCAATATACCGGCAAGGAGTACAACATGAACACCAACCACAGCACCGTTACCTACCCTCGCAAGGTAGAACATATTGTTGCCGGCCAGGCCACCTCTGATGGCGCCGGCGTCAAGCTGACCCGGGTGCTTACCCAAAACCTGCAACGCCGGCTTGACCCGTTCCTGATGCTGGACAATTTTGGCAGCGATAAAGCCGACGACTACATTGCCGGTTTCCCCGACCACCCGCACCGTGGTTTTGAAACCATTACCTACATGATTGCCGGACGCATGCAACACCGTGACAGCGCCGGCAACGAAGGCCTGCTGGAAAATGGCGGCGTGCAGTGGATGGTGGCTGGCAAGGGCGTCATTCATTCTGAAATCCCGCAACAGGAAGAAGGGCTTATGGAAGGCTTTCAACTTTGGCTGAACCTGCCTGCCCGCAACAAAATGACCCAACCCTGGTACCGGGACATTAAAGCCGAAGAACTGCCCAAATTCAGCACACCGGAAGGCGTTGACGTAACGGTTATTGCTGGCAGCAGCCATGGTGTAGCCGGTGCCGTTACGCGTGAAACCACCGAGCCACTTTACCTGGACCTGCATATGCCGGCGGGCAGCCGTTTCGTGCAGTCCCTGCCCGCCACCCATAACGCTTTCGTTTATGTGTACCGTGGCAACGTATCCATTGAAGGCAAAGCGGTGCCGGTCCAGCGCATGGCCATCCTGGAAAACAATAACCAGGCCGATGGTGTCGTCATTCAGGCCGGTGCCGATGCACGGGTACTGTTAATTGCCGGTCAGCCCCTGAATGAGCCAATTGCCCAGTACGGACCGTTTGTCATGAATACCCAGGAAGAACTGCACCAGGCCCTGCAGGATTTCCGTGACGGCAATTTTGCTGAAGCCGCATCCTGACGCAACAGGAGAACCTGCATTTTTTCACAACCTGTGATCTGGATTAGCCTTTGACTTTGAATATATTGTTTCGTCAATCAGATGGCCAATAACCCGCCAACCTGATCGTAGCATGAAGATACATTTTCAATGCTATGATAGGCATAAACGATTCCCCCGTTTATTTCACTGAAAGAGTCCTTCAGGCAAAGCCGCAAGGCCTCTGCCCCATAACAATTCCAGAGCAATCAACGCACGATGAAAAACGGCAATAATTCTTCTTCAGGCAACTCATTTAACAATACGCCGGGACGCCCCGGCGCGCCCCGGCTGCCGCAACGCAATTTCTGGCTCATTATTTTGCTGATTCTGGTTGGCAATTATCTGGTCACTCAATGGTTTTTGCCGGATGCCAACCAGGCAGTGCCAGTACCTTACACCACGTTTAAAGAACAGGTTGCCAATGGCAATGTCCTGTCCATTCACAATCAGGGCCAAATCATCCAGGGGCAATTCAACCATCCGGTCACCCTGCCTCTGGCCGAAGGTACTGCCCAGCAAGCAGCCTCAGAACCGCCCCGTAATGTCACGGCGTTCTCGACCGTTGTACCCGACTTCACCGACCCGGGGCTTGCCTCCTTTCTGGCCAACCATAATGTCAACATTAGCGCCACCCCCATCCAGGACGGCAGCAGTTCCCTGACCAGCCTGCTGTTCGGCTTTGGGCCGGTACTGCTTATTATTTTCTTTTACGTATGGCTTTACCGGCGCGCCTCAAAACAGGCCGGCGGGGCATTGGGCGGCAGCATGTTTGGCATGGGCAAAAGCAAGGCCCGCCGCTATGATCACGAACAGGATAAAAAAATCACATTTGAAGATGTGGCCGGTATTGATGAGGCCGAAAACGAACTGGTTGAAATTGTTGATTTCCTGAAAAACCCCAAGAAATACACGGCGTTGGGTGCCACTGCCCCAAGGGGTATATTACTGGTGGGCGCACCGGGTACCGGTAAAACACTGCTGGCCAAAGCCGTTGCCGGCGAGGCCCAGGTTCCCTTTTTCTCCATGAGCGGTTCTGAATTTGTTGAAATGATTGTCGGTGTGGGCGCGGCCCGCGTGCGGGATTTATTCAAGCAGGCCCGCGAACATGCACCATCCATCATTTTCATTGACGAAATTGACTCTATCGGCCGTGCCCGGGGCCAGGCCGTCATGGGCGGAGCCAGCGAACAGGAACAAACACTTAACCAGATCCTGACTGAAATGGATGGATTTTCCGGCAAGGAAGAAGTCATTGTGCTGGCCGCCACCAACCAGCCGGAAATTCTGGACAAGGCCCTGTTAAGAGCCGGCCGCTTTGATCGCCGGGTGGTGGTGAACCTGCCCGATAAAATCGGTCGCGAAGCCATTTTGCAGGTGCATACCCGTAACAAACCCCTGGCACAAGATGCAGACTTAATGGAAGTCGCCGCCACCACACCCGGCTTGTCGGGGGCCGATCTTAAAAACCTGTGCAATGAAGCCGCCCTGCTGGCGGCCAAGCGCGGGCAGCATGAAATCCACCTGAAAGACTTTATTGACTCTCTTGAAAAAATCATTCTGGGCCCCGAACGCCCCATTATCCTGAGCCCGGCCGATCGTGAGCGGATTGCCTATCATGAAAGTGGTCATGCCATTCTTGGCCTGGTCGTGCCCGGCGCCGATCCCGTCAACCGGGTTAGCATCGTGCCTCGCGGCCAAGCCCTGGGTGTTACCTACCAGCGCCCGCCGGCAGACCGCTACAACTACCCCGAAGCCTACTTGCGGGCACGTATTATTGGCATGCTGGGCGGACGGGCTGCCGAAGAAATCGTTTACGGCACCAAAACCACCGGCGCTGAAAATGACATTGAACAGGCGACCGACCTGGCCCACAACATGGTGACCCGCTGGGGCATGAGCGAAAAACTGGGCATGGTAAAACTGGCTGCCCGCCAGAACCAATACCTGGGGATGGGCCAGCGACAGCTTGATGCCGTCAGCGAACAAACCGCCGCCCTGGTTGATGAAGAAGTCCATAAAATCATCAATAACAGCCACGAACAGGCCAAACAATTGCTACGCGATCATCGCCCCCAACTGGATGCCCTGGTCACTGCACTATTAGAGCGCGAAACCCTGGATGAGCATGAAATCCTGGATGTGACCGGCCTGCCCCCTGCACCTGCCCTGAAAGACCTGCCTAACCAGGCCAAGCTGTAGTTAACAAACAACGTCAAGTATGATATAATAGTGCATTGTCGTCGTTATGATGGCGTAATATTCAACGGGTATCATTAACCTAACCGTTTATTCAAAAATATTAATTGTTTAATATTTAAAGAATTCACCCCTGAACCTGGTTAACGCCAGGCAGCTATACGCTATACCTCTTTTCCCATTGCGGAAAAACGCTACATCCCGATATCCGCCAGCGCCACAGCGCCTATCTACGCATACCGCTTTTTTTTAAGCTTACGGCCAAGGCCGCATATGCATGTTATTTTCAATCACACAGGAGATTAATCTATGGCCAAAGAAGCATTAATAGAAATGAATGGCTTGGTAACCGAAGTACTACCTGATTCCCGTTTTCGCGTCACCCTGGAAAACGGCCACCCGCTAATTGCATACACCGGTGGAAAAATGCGCAAACACCATATCCGCATTCTGGCTGGTGACAAAGTATCCCTTGAAATGTCACCTTACGACATGAATAAAGGCCGTATTACCTTTAGACACTTGCCTGGCCGCCCTGCAAACGGTGCCGCTGCAACCCGCAATAACAACAAACCACGCAACCGTCGCTAAAACCCGCTCAACATGCCAAACCCACATGTCTTTAAACCGGTTTTTAAACCAACAACAAACCTCCGTTAAAAAACGGAGTTTGTTTGTTATTCAGGCTGTCTGACCAAATCGGTTTTGCGTACCATCTGGCATTAACAACCAAACACCAACACCCGGCAATTGGTTCACGACGGCTTTAATATTATCCAATGACATAACAGAAAATGCGGTTGACAAAGCATCTGCCGTTGTCGCATTGGGTGCCCGTACTGAAACACTGCGATATGCCGGCTGGCAGGCACCGCTTAGCGGGTTGAACAGATGGGTAAATTTACCCGCTTCATCAAGCGTTGTGCCATAGCCCCCCGAGGTAGAAAGCGCCTCATTTTTCAGGGGGATGGTTGCCAGGATCCGCCCTGCCTGTTCAGGGTCACGAATACCGGCCTTCCAGTCTGGCCCACTCTCGTTCACATCCAGCCCACGTATTTCCCCCATGTCCACCAGCGCCCGATCCAGTCCGGCCTGGCGCAGCAGTTGCGTGACACGGTCGGTAATGTAACCCTGTGCAATGCCATTCAGGGTCAAGGCCATTCCCGGCATCAGGAATCCGGCACGCCGGTCTTCAATATAAATCTGGCGATGATTAACCAGGCTCAGCACACGCCTGATTTCTGCCGCATCGGGTTCATGGGTTGCGCCCGGATTCCGGGTAAAATGCTCGGCATACAGCTTCCATAAAGACTGTACGCTAGGATCAAACGCACCCGAAGTCAGTGTGCTGAAATATTTGCTGTCACTAAGCAAACGTATAAAATCGGCCGGTGGGTTATCAATAAACCCGTCCCGGTTAAGCTGGCTTAAAACGCTGTCTTCCTGATATAAACTGAATATGTTTTCCAGCCGGCGCACCTCGGCCACCGCCAGCTCTATTAGCTGCCGGGCTTTTTTTGCACTGGCATGATAAATATGCAACTCGGCATCCGCACCCAATGCAATTCCACGCCAAACGGCCGGCTCAAGTGTTAGGGCCGATGCCTTGCGCACCATCCAGGGCATCATGCCCAAACCGGCTGAAGCGGCAAATATGCCAATAAAACGACGACGTGACGGGGTAAATGTTTTCATCAGTTTGCTCCGGTTGGTGAAAGAGTGCCATCCATAACAGGCGTCTGTATAACGCCGTCATAGTTCAGGATATAGGTTTCGGGCATGGTCTCAAATGTTACCACCCGACCGCCATAGGCATTGGTAAACGCTTTTGCCTTGGTTTCATCGGCAAAAGGCAAGGCATCTTCGCCGCCCATGCCACCCACAAACTGGCTCTCAATCACATAAAATGCCTTATAACCATCAATCCAGATATCATTGGCCCCTTTTTGAGACCAATCGCTAACCGCCCCCATATCATTCACATAAATAGCACTCAGGCCCTTGGGTTCTTCGGGTAAAAGCGTATACGCAAATACTTGCTGGATTGTAGAAAACCAAACCGGCTCACTAGCGCCATTAACGTGAATCTGGCCTTTGGGGCCCTGATGTTCAAACAGGTTCATGGAACAATAATGCCCAACCACATCTGTGGTAACCATTTTTGGAGCAGGTGGTGCTGATGCCGGACCGCCTTCGCTTCCGCACCCTGCCAGCAACACAGCTGCCAGTACCATTGCATTCAAGAAAGACCGCTTCATATCTGTTTCTTCCTGAAAAAGAAAGTGGCCAGCGCAAAGGGAATAACAATCCACAATAACTGCACCACCATCAGTACATGCCTGCTCATGTCAATCTGCTCGCTTAAGCCCGCCATGCCTGCATACATCGAAATATTTTCATAGCCCGTCAGGTTCAGCAAACGATAGACATCAGCCGGATTAAACAAAAGCACCATATTCACAACGGATGCCGTTAGCGTTTGTTGGGTATCGGCAACCAGTGCGCCCAGCAGGGCCATATCAAAAATAACCACAAAAAACAACCACACCCCAATGGCAATACCCGCCGCAGTGGCTCTTTCACGAACCAGAGTACTGATTAAATATCCCATGGACAGAAAACTGGCTCCCAGCAAAATACTGGCGATGATTAAAAATACAAACGGTTCCCAGGCACTGGTATTAACCGTACCATGCACCAGCTGCAGGGTAATACCGGCCAGGCCGTAACCAAATATGGTGGCCAGGGCCAAAATAAACAGATGACCCAGAAATTTGCCAATCACCACCTGCCAGCGGGCAACCGGGTAACTCAGCAGCAATGCCATCGTTCCCCTGTCTATCTCTCCAACAATGGCATCATAAGACAGCAGCATGGCAATCAGGGGAATCAGGAAAATAGACAGACTGGACAAGCTGACAACCGTGACGGTTAACGGGTCCACCTTAACGGCCCCGGTGGGTGAGCTGCCCATAAACCCCAGGGACAAAGCCAGCATGGCCAATAAAACGGTAGTGGCAAGTACCCAGCGATTGCGCATGCCATCACGGATTTCTTTACCGGTAATAATAAAAACAGCGTTCATACATCTTCCCTCCGCAGGAAGTGCGCATACATATCATCCAGGCTGGGTGTATGTATTTCTATATTATTGATCCCATTGATATGGCCCAGACTGCATATGGCCTGGACTTTATCCTGTTCGGAACAATGAAGGTCATAAGCAGATTCATTATGTTTACGCCATACGGGCGGCAATTTCCCGGCACTTTCAGAGCCGGGTGTTAAGGCTATACGAATCCGGATGGGCAACCCGCTTTGCTGACGCAATTCAGACATGCTGCCATCGGCAATCTTGGATCCATTTTTCATGACAATAATACGGTCAGCCTGACCATCAAGCTCTGCCAATGCATGCGTACTAAGTAATACGGTTGAACCCTGATTGCGTAGCTCTGACACAATTTCATAAAACATTTGCCGGGAGGCCGGGTCCAGGCCCGTGGTGGGCTCATCAAACAGCAAGACCTGCGGATTGCCCAGCAACGCCTGGGCAAGCGCCAGCCGCTGACGCATTCCCTTGGAATAAGTCCCTACACGGCGCTTGGCGGCCTGCGCTATCCCGACACGGGACAACAAGCCAGGATTATTCGCCAGTGGCTGCTTTTTCAGTTTGGCATAAAAAGCCAATGTTTCAGCGCCGGTCAAAGAGGGGTGCAAGGCAACGGTTTCAGGTAAATAACCAATCTGCCCACGGATCTGGGCCGCGCTACGGCTTGATACATCATGTCCCAATAACTGAACTTTTCCCTGTGTAGGGTGAATCAGACCCAGGATCAACTTGATAATGGTGCTTTTACCCGCACCGTTATGGCCGGCCAGGGCCACACACTCGCCCGCTTTCAGCTGTATATCTACATTGTTAACGGCAAACTGCTTTGCATATGCCTTGGAGACACCTGACAAGACAACATGATATTTGCTACTCATTGCATTTCCCTGTATTTTTTCAGCGCAGGTGTAATGGGCATTTTCATGACAGGCGCACTGTCAATCACCCCACCGGGCAAAATGGCCGGGAATTGTGATTGCGCCCACCTTACAACGCCAACCGCAGGACTGTTCAACAGTAAGCGGGCAACGGGAGCCCGCCAGATCACCTGGTCAATCACATCGTTGGGACGGTAAGCGGTATCGGCAATGCCATCACCATCCAGGTCGAAAGCACTGTTATCACTCCAGAAGTTACCCCGGCCATCCACCGACCAGTCGTAATAACGGGAACCCACATATTTAACCTGGTTCTGGTTGCTGACAAAGGCATTGTTGCTTATTTTGTTGCCCTGTGCCGCACCGGTATAATGAATGCCGATCTGGCATTCTTCAAAGTGATTACTGTTAATCACATTATTATTGGCATTGTAAAAATACACGCATTTTTCAGCATTGATCACCAGGTTTCCTGAAATATCCGAACCATTCGCATAGTTCATCATAATTCCCTGGCTCCGGCTGTCAATGGCAATATTATCTTTAACCTTCAAACGTTCGGAAAACATGATGGCATAGCCAATGCCGTTGCCGATTGAGACGTTTTCACTAACCTCGCTATCATTGGTGTACATATAATGAACCCCATAACGCAGCTCACTAAAACGGTTGCCTCGAAACTCGTTATGCTTGCTGGTATTTGAAAAAATACCGTCACGCCCCAGGGAAATATCATTGCCGATTATTTTGGCACCGGGAGAATTCCATAAGGTCACACCATTGCCCCGTTCTGACACGCGCAATTCTGTCGTACCAACAATCCGGTTGTTCTGTACCAGCGCCTCATGCGCCCCCCATACATAAACACCCACCGAATTATTCAAAATATCATTATTTTCAATTAATGCTTTAGTAGCGGTTTTATCCAGAAAAACGCCCGCATCCATATCAGGCAGGCTCAGTCCTGACTGCGTGACCGTAAGGCTGCGTACCACTACATCGGGTGATTGCACCCAAACGGTACGCCCCTTTCTTGCGCCCACCACCACCGCGCTCCGGTCGGCAGGCCCCTCCAGGGTCAGGGGCTTGTCAATAACAACATTACCCCTGTATTCTCCTGCTGCCAGACGCAGCACATCACCCGCCTGTGCCTGTTCAATAGCCTGTTGCAGGCTATCGGTGGGCACAAGCTGAATGATGGCAGCCTGGCTGCCGTGGGCAAAACTTATGCCGGCCAGCAAAATGCCGGCTGGCAATAAGTGCCTGGTGTTTAATTTCATGCCATTAAACACATCAGGCCGACTGCTTGGGACGGACATACATCTGCCCAGCCATTTCCATGTGTAAGGCATGGCAGAACCACTGGCAATAATACCAATGCACACCAGGAATACCCGCCACAAATGTGATGGAAGAAGTCGCCTGAGGGCCAATTTCCATGGCAATGCCATGACCTTCCAGGGTAAAGCCGTGCGTCAGGTCCTCGATCGTTTCCATATTGGTAACAACCACCGTGACTTCATCTCCCTCATTGACTTCAAAAGAAGGAATACTGAACACAGGGGCAATGGCAACCATATAAACACGAACCTTGTTGCCATCACGGATAATATCGGCGGCCTTGTCCAGGTCTACTCCGTCTTTTTCCGCCATTTTACGGGCGTCTTCCCACATGGGATCATTACGGTCCCAGATATGTTTTGGATGCACCTTGGAACGATGGACCAGACACATATCATGCGGTTCGGCAAAACTCGGGCCGTCATGTACCAGCTTCATTTCATCGCCTGAAATATCAATCAGCTGGTCATTTTCCGGCTTCAGCGGGCCCACGTTAAGGAAACGGTCTTTAGAAAATTTATTCAATGAAACCAGCCACTTGCCATCGGCCTCTTTGGTTTCACCCATGGTAGTGTGGTTATGGCCCGGCTGATAATGAACATCCAGCTTCTGGATAATGGGATCAACCTTCTCACCGGCAAAAGCACGTTTGGCCAGGTCAATATTCCACTTCACCATCTGGCTGTCAATAAACAGCGTAGTATAGGCATTGCCACGACCGTCAAACGCGGTATGCAGCGGGCCAAGACCCAGTTCTGGCTCGGCAACCACGCAGTCACGGGGCTGGATTTTATCGTCAAACAAATCATCCAGCTTGTTAACATCCAGCACGGTAACCGTTGGGGAAAGCTTGCCGTTCAGGACAATATGCATACCATCTGGTGCCGCGTTACATCCGTGCGGCGAGTTGGGCACGGGAATGTAGCGGGTGTATTTGGACCCATGACGGCCATCAACCACTGGCACCCCGCCAATTTCCTTGTAGTCACCATTTTTAATGGCCTCTTCAATACGCTTGATATTGAAAACAACGCACCAGTCCTGTTCATTGGCCGAAGCATCCTGAACGGTCAGGCCCTTTTCGGAGTTGTAGCAGGTAGAAAAAGAATATTTCCCCTGATAGTCGGCATCACCATTATCCAGGTTGCCATCCACCAATACCTGCCAGGCCACTTTCATGGTGTCCCCGTCAATGGCGGTATAAACAGCCCAGAAGTTTTTCTGGGGGTCATCCATTAAGGTGCCTTCATTAGGCACGGGCACAATATGCTCACCATTGGCAAACACATAGCCCGTACGCGGGTAACGCTGCGGGCGCAAGCCGTGCACACCCGACACGTTTGGAACCTCAAGAATCTTGTCGGTTTTCATCACATCGCAACGGATGCGGGCAACACGGTTATTGGCTTTATCATTAATAAAAACATACCGGCCATCATAGGTCTGGTCGGTAAATGACATATGCGGGTGATGCGCGTCACCATTGGGCAGCACCGGCATATTCTGGCTTTCCAGGTATGCCCGGGTTGCAGGTGTCAGGTTTTCGTTCAGGATTTTACGACTTTCATTAGTCCGCCCCCAACCTGTTGCACTGCACATATTGAAAACGGGAATCCGTACCAGCTCACGCATGGAAGGTAAACCCAGCACACGTATTTCCCCTGATTGGCCACTGGAGTTAAACGCATAATACTCGTCCAGTTCACCCGGACCCACTTCATATTTAAGACCTTTTCCCGATTTGTCATCTTTGGCAGCGAAAGAAGGCAGGTGTGCGCCACCAACCAGACCCGTTGCCCCTGTCAGCGCAGCGGTTCCCAGAAAGGAACGACGGCTCAGACCCACTTTATCCGATTTTTGCTCAGACATAAAAACTCCTTTTTAATTTGACGCCAGAGTTAATCCCTCTCAGATATCTGTGTCATTTCACATTACAGCTAAAAAACCATATTTACTGCTTCAGGTATTACTTGCTATTGATTGCCTGTCTTGCCTGCATTCGGTATAAACCTGACGACCGTTTCTTGCGGCAAGGACTGCGGAGGCGGTGCTTTGGTTCTCTTTCTTTTTGAATTTTTCTGTATCAGGTGAGGACATTTCTCTTCGTGGTGATACAGCATTTGGCAATGCAGGCACTGGATACATTCATTAGGGTTGATATCCCCTTCCGGATGAATGGCCTGGACCGGACACTCGTTGGCACACCGCTGGCAGGGGTTACCGCAGGTTTTATAACGACGCAGCCAGTCAAAAATGCGCATCTTGGCAGGAATGGCCAGGGCAGCCCCCAAAGGACACAGGTAGCGACAATAGAAGCGCTCGATAAACAGACCGGCCAACAACAACAGCACGGCAAACAGCACGAATGGCCAGGTTCTGATGAATTTCAGGATAATGGCGGTTTTAAAAGGCTCCACCTCTGCCAGCTGTTCGGCCAGTGAAAGTTCATACAGGGAAAACCCAAACAACACCACAAAAATGACATATTTAATGGCAGCCATCCGGCTATGCACGCCATGCGGGACGTTAACCTGTTTGATACCGATTTTTTTGGCTATCCGGTTCAATAACTCTTGCAGGGATCCAAACGGACAAAGCCAGCCACAAAATGCCCCCCGGTTCCAGAACACCATGGAAATGGCCGTTGCACACCATAAAATGAACACGATCGGATCCATCAGGAAGTATTCCCATTGGAAATCGGTGCGCAAAGAAGAGGTAAAGGTAAGGACATTCACCACCGACAGCTGTGCCTGGGCAAACCAGCCAATGTAAAAGAGCGAGAACGTCAGGAAAACCAGGCGGAAACGGTCATAGAAAACAGGGTGTTTGGCCAGCGTTTCCTGGAAGAAAAACACACCGGCCAGTAGTACCAGCGCGATCACGACAATTGTGATCTGGACAACTTTGGATTTCCAGATTTGTTTCCATAAGGGCTCATACGCCTCGGCGTCTTCCAGACTGATGGTTTCTTCGGCAGAAACAGTGGCGGGCGCACCAGCCGCTGTTGTTGCGCTTGTTGCCAAAGTCGTTGACGGCTGCGTTTTATCGGCAGTGACAGACATGACAGGCGCATCAGGATCGGCAATGGTATAAGCCTGTGGCAGTTCATAATCAAGGTCAAACGTGACGAATGCTTTTTCCCTTACGTTAAGAACGCGCTGAACCATTAACTGCAAACGCCAGGGTTCGGTAATCTCAAAGAAACCGGCAGATTCGGGCACCGTAAACAGGGCGATTTCTTTAATGGTAGGGGCTCCTGCCGCCATCAGATCGGCAATCCGCTGGTGATTCAGGTCGGTAAAACGGAAACTGCCTTCCTGCTGTATCACTTCAATACGGTCAAAAATACCGCCACGTACATAACCTGAGCCCTTGAAAGAGTAAACCCCTTCACCGGCCACTAAAATAGCCTGTTGCCCCGGTTTCAGGCGGTCACGCAAATGGTTCCACTCGGCATCACCCAGCAGGCTGCGCCCTATTGACGGCACACTGACCACAGCGGCATACAGATTAATAAAAGTATCGTCAGGGTCCCCTTTTTCAGGTTTATCTATTGCTCCCTGACGCCCGGTCTGCTCGAATGTCTTGTTGACGTCATCAATCGAGATATGAAGATTGCGGACTGCTCCCTCTTCCAGCAGGGCATCCCAGGATTTCGTTTCATCCAGGGACATGTCTATAATTCTTTTTTGTACCGGCTCAGCAATTGCCTGCGCCACCTCCTGATGGGGTTTGCCAATATTGTAATGACGGGCAACCGCCATGACCGAACGGGTAATACTGTCACCAATAACCATCAGGGTAACCGTTGCACCACTGATAATATCCACCGGTGGCGGGGCATTTGGCCGGCGCGGGGTGGTAATCATGTTCAACCCGACATAACCCTGGATAAAATTATCTACTTTTGACTGAGGAATCCCAATTAAAACAATGGGTTCATGGTGCCTGACCAGTTTGGCACCCACAATCGTACCGTTACTATCCAACCCAACCACCACATCAATCGGCTTGCTTGAATAGCCCCTGGTATTAACAATATCCGTCGTAAGATACACATAGCCGATTTGCTTATTATTGGCATAAGCCCGGGCAACCATGGGTTTGCCTTCTGCCGGGCCAAAGCGATCAGCGCCAGGGAAAATTTCTTCAGGGACCAGGGTGTCCAGAAACTCGGGCAAAGCCTGGGCCATGGGCGCAGACATTCCACCCAATGCGGCAAGCAAGACAAACAATATTAAGAATCTTGAAAAAAAATACTTGATGTTATGCGGGTGTATTTTTTCAGAGTACATAGGAAAAACTCTTATCCAGTTAGATGAGATTTAAGCCCATACTAGGTGATTCAGCTGAAAGAACGATTGATATTTCGCAAGCCACTACTCTTTTCACAATAGTCTATATCATATGCTTAACCCACATCAAGGAAAAGTATTTGCCAAAATTTCACTTTCCGTAACACAAAAAACATTTGTTATAGAGTATTTTTGTTTTAAATAAAAAATACCCAAGTTTAACGTTAAACTTGGGCAATCTGATTTTGGACTATTGTCAAGAACTGCCAATCAGGTTTCTTGCCATTCTTCCACCAGCGTTTTTACCAGTTGTGCCGCCGGCATTTCACGTGCTAGGTAAGCCGCTTGCCCTGCCCACTGGGCGGAAAATTCAAAATTGCCCTTGGCATTGGCCGCGGCGATCAATGCCTTGCCAGCATCATAGGTCATGGGATAGCCCGGTGTAGCCGGTGCGGTGCTCGTTTCAAGGTCGGTCATCATGCGATTCACCATGCCTCGGGCGGCACGGCCGGAAATAACGGTGGTAACCGCCGTATGCAAGGCCCGTTCGCTCTTCAGGTTGGCACGGTAAGCTGCATTGGCCGATGACTCGGGGCAAAGCACAAAGGCCGTTCCCATCTGGGCAGCACAAGCCCCCAGCTTTAACACGGCCTTAATGCCACTGCCATCCATAATTCCCCCCGCGGCAATAACGGGTAACCGGCAATGCTTAACCAGCAGTCGCACCAATGCCAATGTCCCCATGCAGGCATCACCCTGCTCTGGGTTAAATACCCCCCGGTGCCCACCGGCCTCGTACCCCTGGGCCACAATAAAATCAATGCCTGCCGCTTCTATTTGCCGGGCTTCTTCCAGGGTGGTGGCGCTAGCCAGCAAGGTAATGCCAGCCGTTTTCAGGGCCTGTATATAGCCTGTGGAAGGCAGGCCAAAATGAAAGCTGACAAAGGCAGGTTTAAGCGCCAGCAGCATGTCCAGCATGGGCCGGTTATCCACAAAAGTGTCATAAATTTCATTCAGCTGTGCAGGCGGTGTGGCACCGAATTCCTCAAACAGGGGTTTCAGATGTACCAGCCAAGCCTGTTCCTGCTGTGGGTTTTGTGGGGTTCGCCGGTGACAAAACACATTCACGTTAAACGGTTTATGGGTTAAAGCCAGGGTTTGTTCAATCATTTGGCGAGCACCCACCGTATTGACCGCTGCCACCCCCAATGAACCCAAAGCGCCGGCATTGGATACCGCCGCAGCCAGGGCCGGTGTGGAAACCCCCGCCATGGGTGCCTGGATAATGGGATATTGGATACCGGGTAATAAAAAAGATTTGTCTGCCATGTTATTAATATTCCTGAAAACGGTTTGCTGTTTTATTTTTTAAAATACCATAACCGGATGAAAAGAGAATTAATTCTATCCCTGCAGTATGGTTTTTACCCTGTTTAAAAAGCAGTCAATACGCACTATACTTGGACAAAACAACCAGTAGCGGGACCAAGGAGCCAATTCATGAATGCAACAAGCACCACCAACCAGCTTTTTTCCCTGAAAGACCAGATTGCCCTGGTGACCGGCGCCTGTAGAGGTCTGGGTTACCAGATAGCCCATGGTCTGGCCAATGCCGGCGCCACCGTTCTTGTGCATGCCCGTGACGAGCAACGCGCCAAAGATACCGCCAGCGCTTTCAATAACATGGGCCTGTCGGCCAGTTGGCTGTCTTTTGATATTAATGACTTCCAATCCCGGCGCGAGGCGTTCACCCAGATAGAAGAGCAGTACGGACGCCTGGATATCCTGGTCAACAATGCCAGCATTCGTATTCGCAAAACCCTGCACGACCTTACACCGGTTGAAATCGAACATATCGTCAATACCAATATCCTGGCCAATATCGGCATTTCCCGCTCGGCCATCGACCTTATGCGCAAGAACCGCCATGGCCGCATCGTTACCATCAGCTCCATTGCCGGTCATGTCATTCGCCATGGCGATTTTATTTACCCCATTACCAAACAAGCCCTTAATACCATGACCCGCTCCATCGCGGTTGAATATGGTCATGAAGGCATTTTATGCAATGCGGTTGCCCCGGGTATTTTTGATACCGAACACAATGAATCCCTGATCAAAGAGCCGGAAACCATGCGTAAAATCCAGGAACGCAACCCTCTGCAACGCTTGGGCAAACCCGAGGAAATCATCGGCCCCGTACTTTTTCTGACCTCTCCGGCCGCCTCCTATATTAACGGCCAAGTCCTAACTGTTGATGGCGGGCTTTCAGTGGCTTTTTAATTGTTCTTATCCACTTTTAAACGTTTTTAAATACCGATAACGCTTCCGGCCTTTACCTGTTTTATGTCATCACAAACCGGTATTCCCGCCACTGATATGCGTGGTGGCAACTGCGGCAATTTATTAAGCGCGGCCGGTGGCCCCTTTGACATTCACAGCAGCCTGATCAAGGTCGGCCAGGTGTTTGTGCCAGCGGCTAGTCTGGTTCAGCCGGCGTAACCGCCTCAGGTGTTAGGCCTGTACTATCTGGGGCAGGCGAGCCTGGCTCTGGATTCGGACTTTCAGGTGCAGACAGGCTGGCACCGGGCGCCAGGTTTTGCGTAGCAGCTGCCACAGGCATTTGCAAACGCGCTTCTTCCAGCTGCAATTTGGCGGTTTCCAGCCGTGCCTGGGCCTCTTCAGCCAGCAAGCGGGCTTCATCTGCACGGGTTTTTGCCTCATCGGCACGCGCTTTGGCTTCTTCGGTTTTCAAACGTGCTTCTTCCGTCTTCAGCTTGGCCAGCTCTACATTGGCCTGCGCTTCTATGGCATTGTTTTTGGCGGCCTCGGCATTCAGCCGGGCAGCTTCTTCATCTGATTTAGCCTTGGCTGCCAAGGATTTTGCTTCAGTTTCCTTGCTTAAGGCTTCTTTTTGGCGCAAACGGGCTTCGTCGGCAATGGCTTTGGCTTCGTCTTTGCGGGCCTTGGCCTCGGCAGCCCGGGCCTGTGCTTCGGCCTGTTTGGCGCGAGCCAGTTCCACTTCAGAATGGTCTATATCGCCATGAACGGTAACCGGTTGGCTGTTAACAGGCACGCCCTGGTCACAGCCTGTCAAAATACCTGCAATCATTACCAACGATACGACTAATGCCTTGCCGGAAGCGTTCATTTGCCTTGCCACCATACTTCGTTAAAAAAGCAACAATAACAGCTTATATCGCGGGAAACAAGATGGGAAAGCAGCCTTGACATCCTCCCCTCCCTCTCGCTAACGCTCGGCCCCAAGAGGCCAAGGAAGGGGATTCCTACCGTGTTCAGCCCACAGAGGCCAACTCACCTCGGTGGGTTCCTGCTGCTGGCGACCTGACTGCATCACTCACTTCACAGGCGAACCGGGCGTGTCCCGCCCTTAAAACATTAATCGCACCGACTATATCGGCATGATTTTCAAATCCGCACTCAACGCAATGAAATTGGGCTTGTGTCTGGCGATTATCTTTGGAGACATGACCGCAACAAGGGCAAGTCTGGCTGGTATGATGCGGTGGTACGGCAATCAGCCAGCCACCATTCCATGCCGTCTTGTATTCAAGCTGTCGTCTGAATTCTCCCCAGCCCTGATCCAGAATGGATTTGTTCAAACCCGATTTGGCTTTCACGTTGTTACCGGGCTGCTCGCGGGTGCCGGACGCTGAACGGGACATATTCCGTATCTGCAAATCTTCAATCACGATCATGGCGTGGTTTTGGCTGATCTGGCTTGAAGCCTTATGCAGAAAGTCCTTGCGGGCATTAGCAATACCGGTATGTAGCTTCTGAATTTTGGCCCTGG
>NZ_JAENGP010000015.1 GCF_016595155.1 Advenella mandrilli | reverse complement strand
CCAGGGCCAAAATTCAGAAGCTACATACCGGTATTGCTAATGCCCGCAAGGACTTTCTGCATAAGGCTTCAAGCCAGATCAGCCAAAACCACGCCATGATCGTGATTGAAGATTTGCAGGTACATAATATGTCCAGGTCGGCATCCGGCACCCGCGAGCAGCCGGGCAACAACGTTAAGGCCAAATCGGGCCTGAACAAAAGCATTCTAGATCAAGGCTGGGGAGAATTCAGGCGACAGCTTGAATACAAGACGGCATGGAATGGTGGCTGGCTGATTGCCGTACCACCGCATCATACCAGCCAGACTTGCCCTTGTTGCGGTCATGTCTCCAAAGATAATCGCCAGACACAAGCCCAATTTCATTGCGTTGAGTGCGATTTTAAAGACAATGCCGATATAGTCGGTGCGATTAATGTTTTAAGGGCGGGACACGCCCGGTTCGCCTGTGAAGTGAGTGATGCAGTCAGGTCGCCAGCAGCAGGAACCCACCGAGGTGAGTTGGCCTCTGTGGGCTGAACACGGTAGGAATCCCCTTCCTTGGCCCCTTGGGGCCGAGCATTAGCGAGAGGGAGGGGAGGATGTCAAAGCATTACTAATTAACAATCAAACCCGGACTATTTTTTCTTTCAGGATTTTATCGACTGCCGGAAAAGCCTTTAAAGCAACCTGGGGGATGCCTTTATTGGCCTCTTCCTGGCTAAACCAATCTTGCAAGTCCGGGTTTCCAACAATAATCCTCCCTACCATACCCGCGTGCTCATGGGGCAGGCAATAAAAATCATAAATGCCGTCCTTTTCAAAAGTTACCGAAAAGGATTCATTGGGCAAGAGAAAGCCGGAGTCCCAGGCAGGTGCCCCAATCGGAATCCGGCGGGATCGTCCGTAATTGTCGGGGTGGTAGGCCGTTGCGGTGTGGGTGTTGCCCAGGTCTTTGTTCAGCCACCTGACCGTTTGTCCCGGTTGAATATACAAGCCATACGGGTCATACCAGACATGTGCCCCGCCAACCGTTCCCGCCATGACAATATTTACCACACCTTCAGACAAAATCAGCCCGGGGTAAAAGCCGGCAGCAAATAATAACCCGCTGCCATGCAACATGAATTGTCTGCGTTGCCTGTTCATTTTGCCACTCTGCTTTCTTCCCCGGCAGGGATATGCCACAATACAATGTGAACATGAGGCACTTCTACACCAGGGTGACCGGCGTTATACATGATATCGGTATGATCCACAGCAATACCCGGTACTTTCAGATCTGAAAATGATTTTTCGGGCACCATATCCTGAATGGGAATCATGTAAATCGTGCTAACCAGTTTGCCGTCGCGATCATAGGCCAGAAATGGCCCGGCTGGCAAGGTGGCAGGATCAACAAACAGTTGCCCCATGCCTGGAATGAAGTCAGGCAGTTTAACCAGGGAACTAACCGCTTTGTAAGGCGCCTCGGGCGGAGATTTTGCAACCGCATCGCTAACCGTATGCGCCTGAACCGCAAAAGAAGACCCCAGCGAAAGTGCCCCTACCAGCAAAGGTAATATTATCTTATTCATGGCTTTTCTCCTGTTCAATAGCCAAATATCCCCATTGTTTGGAAATATCTAACCGTTAGATGCAAGAATAAGCGCCAGCGTTTCATCACATGCCCGGTTAAAGCATTTAATAATCCAATTGAAGCCTTGAATTTACTAACTGAAATATCAGATACCACCATCCAGCGTTACACCCTGAGTCATAAGCGTAAAAATCCAATACACTTAATCTATTGATAGAAGTGTCCTTTTCTGCTTAAATATTTCAATGACATTCAGAAAAAAGTAAGGGTACCCAGGACCTGTACAATAAAACGCATCTAAAAGGTTAATCTGCCTGCCGCATTACATCGGCACCCTTTTATATAGTTGTAAACTCAAAAAAGGAAGTACCATGCAAAAAACCTATCATTTTGAACCCGCGATCATCAAGCAATTTCTGCTCACATCTGCCATTGCTTTCGGGCTATATGCCGGTACACAAAATATGGTGCAAGCCCAGGTACAACCACAAACCTACAACCAGACAACCCAATATATTACGGGTGGTTTTGGCAATAGCGAACAAAACGAATTTAAGGCACAATCCAATAATTACAATGTGCACTTAACTTTTGCCGCTAATGATGGCGCTTATCTGGGCGCCGTACATGTGGTCATTACCAACCAGAACAAGCAAATGGTATTTGAAGCCAACAATACCGGCCCGCTGCTTTATATTAAATTGCCAGATGGCGCCTATAACCTGAAGGCAACTTATAACAACCAGACTCACAGCAGCGCTTTTAGCCTTAAAGGCAATGCCCGGGTCAGCAATGTCATGCGCTGGGCAGCTGGCAACTAGGTGCCTTAGGCACCAGCCACATCCGCCATAACGGGAAGTGCCTTTATACATCCCCACACATACCCGTACTTGTCCGCATCCTGCCAAATATAGCAGGATGTTTCATTTTGATGGACCTTGTATGACGGTTCAGGCAGAACAGTATAAAATTGACTCTTTAAAGTTGACTCTTCCATAGGTATTATTAATGGCAAATCTAGCAAAAATAACGTGTATTGAAGACCTTAAACGCATTGCCAAAATCAAAGTCCCCAAAATGTTTTACGATTACTGCGACTCCGGATCCTGGACAGAATCCACCTATCGCAGCAATGAAAGCGATTTTCAGAAAATAAAATTCCGCCAGCGTGTTGCCGTGAATATGGAAGGCCGCAGCCTGAAAACCAAAATGATTGGCATTAATAGCGCCATGCCCGTGGCCATCGCCCCAACCGGTTTAACCGGCATGCAACGTGCCGATGGCGAGATCCTGGCCGCCAAGGCGGCAGAACGCTTCGGCATTCCTTTCACGCTATCCACCATGAGCATTTGCTCTATTGAAGATGTGGCCGCCCATACATCAGCCCCTTTCTGGTTTCAACTGTATGTCATGCGCGACAAAGACTACATAGAACGCCTGATTGACCGGGCCAAGGCGGCTAATTGTTCTGCCCTGATGCTAACGCTAGACCTGCAGGTCTTGGGCCAACGCCATAAAGACATCAAGAACGGTTTATCTACCCCCCCCAAACCCACCTTGGCAAATTTACTGAATCTGGCCCTTAAGCCAGAGTGGTGCTGGCATATGTTGCAAACCAAACGCCGCACCTTTGGCAACATTGTGGGTCACGCCAAAGGGGTGGGCGATATGTCTTCGCTGGCTTCCTGGACGGCCGAGCAATTTGACCCCAGCTTAAGCTGGGACGATGTGGAATGGATTAAAAAGAAATGGGGCGGCAAGCTTATTATTAAAGGTATCATGGATAAGGAAGATGCTTTGCATGCAGCAGATAGTGGCGCTGATTCCATTGTGGTTTCCAATCATGGCGGACGCCAGCTGGATGGCGCGCCCTCTACCATTACCGCCCTGCCCGATATTGTTGAAGCCGTTAAAAACCATGGCGGCCAAACCGAAGTCTGGCTGGATGGCGGCATCCGTTCGGGACAAGATGTGTTGCGTGCCATTGCCCTGGGTGCCAAAGGCACATTAATTGGTCGCTCTTTCCTGTATGGTTTGGGTGCCTATGGTCTTGATGGCGTTACCCGCTCACTGGAAATTATTGCCAATGAGCTGGATATCAGCATGGCATTCTGCGGTCATACCAATATTAATCATGTAAACAAGGATATCCTGATTATGGACCGCTAGGCAGGTCGTTTTCTGCGCTTGGCTGGCAAGGCTTGCACACCTTCAGCCTATTAAATAAAAAATTGATGCTGAAACAAAAAAACGGGCATATGCCCGTTTTTTTAATGTGTGGTTTTACCTGGTCAAACCCGATCGTTAAGCAAATTATTGAACATACCTACAATATTACCCAATTCAGTACGCAACGACTGAAGCTCTGCACCAGAAAGACGCACCGCGGCATCCTGGTCGCGCGGGATATCGCGTGCATCGCCCAGACGATTACGTGCGCCATTGATGGTAAAACCCTGCTCGTACAGCAAATCACGGATTTTACGAATTAACAGCACTTCGTGATGCTGGTAATAGCGGCGGTTGCCACGTCTTTTAACAGGATTCAATTGGGTGAATTCTTGTTCCCAATAGCGTAAAACGTGTGGTTTTACCAAACATAATTCGGAAACCTCACCAATGGTGAAGTAACGTTTTGCCGGAATGGGTGGCAAGATGGTCGAAGTGGTATTGGCTTTTTGATTCATCGCTTGATTGTAAACCCAAATGATTTTTTATGGAATACACCTTAGTCCTGAAGTGCATATTCAGAATTGGGATTGTACGCGTCACCCTGTTCAACAATTGCCTTAAGCTTTTGACTTGCATGGAATGTCACCACACGGCGCGCAGCAATAGGAATCACTTCTCCGGTTTTCGGGTTACGCCCCGGACGGGCCGGTTTGTCGCGCACCTGAAAGTTGCCAAAACCGGATAATTTTACAGGCTCACCCTTTGCCAGAGACTCGCGGATCTCCTCAAAAAAAGTATCGACAATATCTTTGGCTTCGCGCTTGTTCAGTCCAACACGATCAAATAACATTTCGGCCAGTTCAGCCTTGGTAAGGGTAGTGTTTACTTCTGCCATTTTAATTCTGCCTTAGCGTTGACGCACATTGTGTGCTTTGACCAAAACATTCAGAACAGATGCCATGCATTGTTCAACCCGTGTTTCTTCCAGCGTTGCCTGCGGATCCTGAAGCACAAAACGGAAAGCAAGACTGCGATCGCCAGATTCGGATTTTACATCACGCCAGACATCAAATAAAGAAACTTCTTTAATGATATCAAGTTCTTGCAATTCTTTCTGGTGCAAAGCAAGCGTATCCAAAATTGCCTGAACAGGTAAATCAACCGGCGCCCACACAGCCAGGTCGCGAATCACCAGCGGTTGACGAGACAGGTTATTCACTTCGGGCAAAGCCACATGGGTCAGCGCATCAAGCGCGACTTCAAAGACCACGGGTGCATGCACCAGCTCGTTGTCCTGTACCCACTGCGGATGCAATTCACCAATAAAGCCAATCTGTTTGCCGTCCAGCAAAATAGCCGCACTGCGGCCAGGATGCAGGGCAGGATGCGATTGCGCCACAAACCTTAACAGTTTTGCTTTTTTTCCAAACAGGTTTTCAACATCATTCTTGACATCGAAAAAATCAACCTGACGCACCGGCTCTGCCCATTGCTCGGGAACCGCAGGGCCCCATGCCGCACCCGCCAGGTGCAAAGGCTGGCTGATATTGGCCACCGTCAGGTCACCATCTTTTACCGATGCATCCCGACGAAATACGCGACCCAACTCAAACACCCGTACACGGCTTTGCTTGTGCTTGGCATTATGACAAATATTGGCAATCAAACCACCAATCAGGCCAGAACGCATAACGGCCAACTGGCTGGCAATCGGGTTAAGCAGTTTAATGGGGTTTTGATTACCCATGTAATTGCTTTCCCAGTCTGTTTCAACAAAGCTGAAGTTAACCACTTCCTGGTAGTCAAGATCGGCCATGACATAACGCATATCATGCTCGCTGCGGCGGGTTTCGTTGCTTGGCAGCATGGCCGCCAAAGCTTTGGGAGGATTATCGGGAATCCGCTCGAAACCATAAATGCGGGCCACCTCTTCAATCAGGTCTTCTTCAATTTCAATATCAAAGCGGTATGAAGGCGGAGTGACGGTGAATACCTCGCTATCAAAGGTGTGAGGCAATTGCAACTGCGTAAAGATTTTTTCAATTTCGGCAGTATCTACCTGAATACCAAGAATTTTACGACAGCGGGCAACCCGCATGGATACCGGATTGCGCTGCGGCAGATTGATAATTTGATCTTCTACCGGACCTGCCTGGCCACCGCATATGTCAAGAATAAGACGAGAGATATATTCCAGGTGCTCAACCACGTTCTGGAAGTCTACACCGCGTTCAAAACGATGGCTGGCTTCTGAACTGAATTTAAAGCGGCGGCTGCGACCGGCAATCGCTTCCGGGAACCAAAAGGCAGCTTCAACGAAGATATCCGTAGTTTCCAGGCTAACCGCTGTCGCATCGCCCCCCATGATACCGGCCAGGCTTTCAATCGTATTGCCAGCAGCAATAATACCCACTTCTTCGTCCAGCGCTACCGTCTGGCCATTAAGCAGTTTAAGTGATTCACCTTTTTTGGCCCAGCGGACCACCAGGTCACTGTTGATTTTATTCAGGTCAAAAACGTGAGTGGGACGCCCCAACTCAAGCATGACGTAGTTGGAAATATCCACCAAGATGGAAACCGAACGCTGCCCTGCCCTTTCAAGGCGGGATTTCATCCAGGCGGGTGTTGCCGCTTTGGCATTAACGCCTTTAATGACACGACCGGCAAAGCGCCCACATAAATCGGGGGCCTGCACAGTAACAGCCAGCCTGTCTTCAAGGGAAACCGCTACCGGAGAAAAGTCATAAGGCTTGACGGGCGCACCGGTAAGTGCCGACACTTCACGGGCAATCCCATGCAAGGAAAGACAATCTGCACGGTTGGGCGTTAGCTTGATTTCAAAAACGGTATCATCAAGATCCAGGGTTTGGCGAATATCCTGACCAACAATGGCAGATGCATCCAGTTCCAGCAAACCATCATGATCCTGGGACAGCCCCAGTTCCCGTGCAGAACACAACATGCCAAAAGACACCTCACCCCGCAGCTTGCCTTTGCTGATCTTGAAATTACCTGGTAACACGGCCCCTATTTTGGCCAATGGCACTTTAATGCCTTTTGCGGCATTGGGTGCGCCACAAACAATCTGCAACAACTCGCCAGAGCCGTCATCAACCTGGCAAATACGAAGTTTGTCGGCATTGGGATGGGGAGCAATTTCAACAATCTGGGCAACCACCACGCCTGTAAATGGCGGCGCAACCGGTGCGGTATCTTCAATTTCTAGACCGGCCATGGTCAGGCGGTGGGATAATTCTTCTGTGTTGATGGCCGGATTAACCAATGATCTGAGCCAGGATTCTGGAAATAACATAATAATTCGTTTCTTTGCAATGAATGGGATGACTGCCTGAACTGCCCGCCAACTTAGCGGTTGAACTGGCTCAGGAAGCGGAGATCACCTTCGTAAAACTGGCGCAGGTCGTTAACGCCATAACGCAACATGGTCAGGCGTTCGATGCCTGAACCAAAGGCGAAGCCAATGTATTTTTCAGGGTCCAGCCCGTAATTTTTCACGACGGTGGGATGCACCTGACCCGAGCCGGAAATCTCCAGCCAACGTCCCTGATTGGGCCCGGAAGTGAACATCATGTCAATTTCGGCAGAAGGTTCCGTGAACGGGAAAAATGAAGGGCGAAAACGCACGCACAGGTCTTCGGTTTCAAAGAAAGCACGCAGGAAATTGGTGTACACCCCTTTCAGGTCAGCAAAAGAAATATCTTCGGCAATCCACAACCCTTCTACCTGATGGAACATGGGAGAGTGAGTGGCATCGCTATCAACACGATAGGTGCGACCGGGGGCAATAACTTTAATGGGCGGTTTATGCATGCGGGCATAGCGCACCTGCATGGGACTGGTATGGGTACGCAACAGCAAAGGCAGGCCGTCAGCATCTTCCATGTCGACATAGAAGGTATCTTGCATTGAACGGGCCGGATGGTTCTCGGGGTTGTTCAGGGCGGTAAAGTTGGTCCAGTCATTTTCAATCTCAGGACCATCAGCCACTTCAAAACCAATGGAGCGGAAAATTTCTTCAATACGCTGCCAGGTCTGGATAACGGGGTGAATGCCGCCTTTTGAACGCCCTCTGCCGGGCAGGCTCACGTCAATGGTTTCTGCGGCCAAACGTTGATTCAGTTCAGCTTTGGCAAATTCATCACGACGCTCGTTAAGCAAAGCTTCAACTTGTTGCTTGGCCTGGTTGATACGGGCACCTTCTGCTCGTTTTTGGTCGGGCGCCAACTTTGCCAAACCTTTCATAAGGCCGGTAATTACACCGTTTTTACCTAAAAATTTAGCTTTCTCATTTTCCAGGGCGGCTGCGTCGGCCGCTTCTGCGAATTTTTCCTGGGCTTGGCTTATAAGTTCATCGAGCGACTGTGTCATGAAATTACCATTCGTTAAAAAAAACAAACGGGACCCATATTGAGCCCCGCCTGTTGGGTACAGCAATTAATTTACAACTGTTGGATCTTAGGCTTCCAGGGCAGATTTAGCTTGGTTAACAACAGCGGCAAAACCGGCTTTGTCGTTAACAGCCATGTCGGCCAGAACTTTACGATCCAATTCGATTGCCGCTTTTTTAAGGCCAGCAATAAAGACACTGTATGTAACGCCATGTTCACGAACAGCAGCATTGATACGAGTAATCCAGAGTGCACGGAATGTGCGTTTTTTGTTGCGACGGTCACGATAAGCATACTGACCGGCTTTCATTACTGCCTGTTTGGCAATACGGAATACATTACCGCGGCGGCCACGATAGCCTTTAGCTGCAGCAATAACTTTTTTGTGACGAGCACGTGCGGTAACACCGCGTTTTACGCGAGGCATATTATTCTCCTATCAAGCGAAAGGCAACATTGCCTTGACTGAAGCCACGTCTGCGTCGTGAACTGCAGTAGAACCACGCAACTGGCGTTTGTTCTTAGTTGTTTTTTTGGTCAGAATGTGACGTTTAAACGCCTGACCACGCTTGATAGTTCCACCAGCGCGAACCTTAAAGCGCTTGGCAGCGCCTTTTTTGGTTTTCATTTTTGGCATGATATAACCCAATAATGCTGATTAAAGGTGCCCAATGAGATACCGGAACTTGCAAAACCCTAATCAATTCCCATGCAAGACTTCGTTCGAATTTAGCCCATAAAAAACTGGTAAACAACAATGCCGGCTACCCACAAGGGTGCCAATGGCTTTAAAGGCGGGTTTTAAAGACCACCATTAAAGGCTTGTTTTAAGCCAGCTTGCTTACGTTTTCTACAAGGCAAACCTAAGAGGTTGCAGGAAACCATTGATTATACGATGGTTTTTGTTTTATTGTCTAATATATATCGAAAATAAACCCGATTGTGTAGGCAAAAATCAACTCAAGTATTTTTACCGGCATTAATCAGTATTCCCAATACGGTTAATCCATTTGCTGGCGATAGCTGATGGCTTCTGATAACGCAGCGCTATCAATGGCTTCTTTACCCGTCATATCAGCAATGGTGCGGGCGACCCGCAATACCCGGTGCATGACCCTGACAGACCAGCTAAACCGATTGCAGGCTTGCTGTATGAGCTTGTTGCTGACACTGTCCAACTGGCAATATTGCCCCATATCACCAGCGTCAAGGTGCGCATTCAGCTTGCCTTGCCGTGCTTGCTGAAGAGCCTGGCAACGCGCTACCCTTTCTTTGACAAGCACTGATGGCTCGGCCGCCTGTGCCGTTTCCCAGTCACCCCGAAAAGGGTGCACTGTAATTTGCATATCAATCCGGTCCAGCAAGGGCCCCGACAACTTGCCCTGGTAACGGTTGATTTTTTCAGGGCTACAAACGCAGGGTTTGCTGGCATGCCCCAGATACCCGCAAGGACAAGGATTCATGGCGGAAATCAATTGAAATTGCGCCGGATAAACCACCGAACGGCTGGACCGGGTGATGCAAATTTCCCCTTTTTCCATTGGTTCGCGCAAGGACTCCAGTGCTTTTCGGTCAAATTCAGGCAATTCATCCAGAAACAGCACACCATGATGGGCCATGCTGATTTCACCGGGTTTTGCCTGGGCCCCACCCCCAATCAGGGAAACCATAGAGGCAGAATGATGCGGGGACCTGAATGGCCTTTGCATGGACATGCGCATTTCACGTTGCGACAGGCTTTGCACGGCGGTTACTTCCAGCAACTGCTGACTGGAAAGCGCGGGTAACAAACCGGGCAAGCGCTGCGCCAACATGCTTTTACCCACCCCAGGCGAACCTGACATAAGCAGCCCATGACCACCCGAAGCAGCAATTTCAAGCGCACGACAGGCAATTGGCTGCCCCTTGATATCTGACAGGCAGGGATAATCCATTTTTTCTTTACTGGCGATTGCCCTAGCGGTTTCATACTTGGGATTGGCCGTACCCGCCAGAAAATCGGCGACTTCTTTCAGGGTACTGGCCCCCAACACATTCAAACCCTGAATATGAGCAGCAACCGCTGCATTTTCTTTAGGCAGAACCAGCACCGCATTCTTGATTTTTTGCCGATACACCGACAGCCCTATTACCAAAGGCGCGGCAACGGGGATTAAGGTGCCGGTTAATGAAAGCTCTCCGGCAAAAACCGTTTTAGACAATACTGTAACGGCCTGTTCGGCAGGCATGGTTATTTGCCCGCTAGCCAGCAAAACACCCAAGGCAATGGGTAAATCAAAGCGGCCCGAGTCTTTTGGCAGATCAGCCGGTGACAAATTAGCCGTAAGACGGCCGGCCGGAAACTGATAACCACTACTGAACAAGGCCGAACGCACTCGCTCACGACTTTCCTTAACGCCAGTGCCTGGCAAACCCACAATATTAAAGGCCGGCAAACCCGGTGCCACATGGACTTCTACCCGTACCTCTGGGGCATGCATGCCGGCAATGGCACAGCTTTTTAATACAGCTAACGTCATAAACACTCCTGCAACAGCGCTGTATTATGCAAGGCAGCAGGCATTAAAAAAGCCCCTATGGGGCCTTTTTATCAATCGTTAAAAATACGATTACTGGTTTTTTTCTTCAAGCGCCTTGATTTGGGTTTCCATTGCTTCAATGCGTTCACGCAATTTGTCAACCATAGCCACTTGAATGTCAAACTCTTCGCGGGTAACCAGATCCAGCTTTGAGAAGCCTTGTGACATGAATGCCTTTACATTTTTTTCAATATCGGCAGCCGGGCTTTTGGAAATAAGCTCCTGCATGTTCTTCTGAAATTCTTCAAAAATTTGATTACCGCGTTTCATGGCACACCCTTAAGCAAAAATATATATAGTCTGAAAGAAAGCTTATTATAGATAAGAATATACCGGCCTGGCTTAATTAACCAGCCTTTTTCCAGATAAAAAACGGACATTCACATTTTTGGAATGTCCGTTTTGATCTTCTGCCCACCAGCCTTGATTACGGGGCCGGATTGGCAACTTCCTTCACTGCATCGGCTGCCGTGCTCTCTGCACCCGAGGACGTACCCATAACATTGGATGCGGCCTCTTTAACTGAATTGACAGCATCGGTTGTGGCGCTTTCAACGACTGCTTTCGCATTGGCCGTGGTTTCAGAAATTTGCTCAGCGATGCCTGCCGCTTTTTCTTCGGCGCTAACCGCTGCGTCCTTGACAGACTCAACCACACTCTCGGTTACGCTTTTGGCTTCACCTTCAGCACTTGTTGCTTCTTCCTTGGTGGACTCAACGACACTTTCAGTAGCGCTCTTGGCTTGCTCTTCAACATTCGCAGCCTCTTCCTTGGCAGATTCAACCACACTTTCGGTGGCAGCCTTGGCGTCTTCTTCGGCTTTTGCCGTCTCTTCCTTGACAGACTCAGTCACACTCTGGGTGCTTGCCTTGGCTTCCTGTTCAGCTACCTGGGTAGCGTCTGACAGGCCTTCTGCCGTTGCCGCTTCATCTTTTTTCAGATTTTCTGTTGCTGACTTGACTGTTTCAACCACGCTGTCAGTGGTTTTCTTGATGGCTTCTCCTGCACTTTCGGTAGCGGCCTTGACGACATCTGCCGCCTCTTGTCCGGCTTGCTGGGCAGCGTCAATAGCGATATTAGTAGCCTCTGTCACTTTACTAGCCACTGAATCCGGTTCTGTTTTTGACTCTTGATCGCATCCAGCCAATACAAAGGCTGAAGAAAAGATCGCCAGCATACTTAATTTTGACAAAGAATATTTCATACATGCTCCTAAAAAAATAAATATCAAACAGTATCGACCAACACGGAAGAAAAAACAATGATTCCCCTCTATCTCATTTCATTTCGTGATGTTTTTTTGACGCTTTAACCATTATTGACAAATCCATCAACAATTTAAGGCCTTTGCACCATTATGAATCATAACAGGCCTATTTTATCCTTATTTTTTTGGCATGGTTTTTGCTGTGTAAACGATGAGCAGATATTCCATCATTTTGGAATGATCAAATTTCCCCCTCATGGAGACCATCGTGAAATTGCTAACCGCCATTATTAAACCGTTCAAGCTGGATGACGTGCGCACCGCCTTGGCCGATATCGGCATTCAAGGAATGACTATCACCGAAGTAAAAGGCTTTGGACGCCAGAAAGGCCATACCGAACTCTATCGGGGCGCCGAATATGTGATTGATTTTCTTCCCAAAATCAAGCTGGAAACCGCCATTCCTGACGCCATGATTGAACAGGCTATTGAAGCCATTTGCCAAGCTGGCACAACAGGAAAAATCGGGGACGGAAAAATTTTCATCACCGATCTCGCACAGGCTATCCGCATTCGCACCGGTGAGGCTGGTGAGGCCGCACTCTGAACCAAATTTCATCAATAAAAATAATGACCTATCCCAAACAACACTCATTATTTGCCTTTAAAGGATTTCATCATGGATAAAGCCGATCTCGTCTGGGTCAGTATCTCTACCATACTGGTTCTGTTAATGGTTATTCCTGGCCTGGCCATGTTTTATGGCGGACTGGTGCGCAGCAAAAACATTCTGTCTGTCATGAGCCATGTTCTGGTTACTTTCGCCCTTGTCATTATTTTATGGTTTGCCTATGGGTATTCATTGGCCTTTAGCGATGGCAATGCATTTTTCGGTGGTTTAAGTCGCTTGTTTTTCTCTGGCATGTATGACATAGGCAATGACACCTTCGAATTAAGCGGCAGTATTCCCGAGCTGAGCTTTGCCGCTTTCCAGGCCACCTTCGCCGGCATTACCTGCGCCCTGATTATTGGCGGATTTGCCGAAAGGATCAAGTTTTCCGCCGTGCTTGTTTTTATGGCCATCTGGCTGACTTTTTCCTATATTCCAGTGGCCCACATGATCTGGTCATCCACCGGCCTGCTTAGCGGTGCAGCATTGGATTTTGCTGGTGGTACCGTGGTGCATATCAACGCAGGTGTGGCCGCCCTGGTTGCCGCCTATATGATTGGCCCCCGCCTGGGTTATGGCAAAGAAGCCATGCAGCCCCATAATTTAACCATGACCATGACTGGTGCCGCCTTGTTGTGGGTCGGCTGGTTTGGCTTTAATGCCGGCTCTGCCTTGGGGGCCAATACACAAGCCGCCCTTGCCTTCTTTAATACCTTGCTTGCCACCTCGGGCGCTATTATTGCCTGGGTACTGGCTGAATGGAAAATGAAAGGAAATCCCTCTTTGCTGGGTGCCGCATCCGGTGCCGTTGCCGGCCTGGTTGGCATTACCCCTGCCGCAGGCCTGGTTGGTCCGGCAGGTGCCCTGATAATTGGTTTTATGACCAGTCTTTTCTGCCTGTGGGGGGTTAATGGCCTGAAACGCCTTCTTCGTGCAGATGATTCCCTGGATGTGTTTGGCATTCACGGCGTGGGAGGCATTGTGGGCGGACTGCTAACCGGCATTTTCAATGCCAAACCCCTGGGTGGTCCCGGACTGGAGACCGTTGGTGACATTCCCTGGCAAGTATGGCTCCAGCTTGAAGGCATGCTGATTACCGCTGCGTGGTGCGCAATAGTTACCTTCATTGCCCTGAAAATTGCCGGTCTGTTAACAGGCGGAATCCGGGTTGAAAAAGATGCCGAACGCCAAGGCCTGGACATTACCCACCATGGAGAACAGGGATATCACTTTTAACTAACGTCATTGTGATCCCCAATTGCGATTCCCTATACGCCATTTATTAAACAAATAAATGGCGTATTCCTTATTTAATTTGATTAATAGCAAAGATCCAATCATCAAACCCTGCAAGTGAAACATTTATTGATATGAATCAAGGAAGAGATTCAAATAAAAGGCAATATACATAAATTGATTGAAATCATTAAAGATACATATAAAATATATCTTATTGATATCGCCTTATACTGCAAAGCATGACACAAAACCTTAATCCCCTTCTTATTAAAAATCGCAAGCTGCTTCCCATCGTACAAGGCGGGATGGGCGTTGGCATTTCTGCCAACAAACTGGCCAGCGCTGTTGCTCGCGAAAATGCCATTGGCACCATTGCCAGCATTGATTTACGTCACTTGCACCCAGATCTTTTAGCAAAATCAAAAGAAATCCCCCAGCAAGAAAATTACGACAAACTCAATCGCATTGCCCTTGACCGTGAAATCAAGGCAGCCAAGGCCCAAACCAATGGTCAGGGCATGATTGCGGTTAATGTCATGAAAGCGGTAGCCGACTACTCTGCCCTTATTACCCAAGCCTGCGAATCAGGCGCAGACGCCATCGTCATGGGTGCCGGCCTTCCCCTTGAATTACCCGATCTGACCGCCGATCACCCCGATGTGGCCCTGTTCCCCATCCTGTCAGAATCGCGCGGCATCAACATTGTGCTTAAACGCTGGATGAAAAAAAACCGCCTGCCCGATGCCATCATTATTGAGCATCCCAATCATGCCGGCGGCCACCTGGGCTCTCCCAGCATGACAGACCTCAACAATGACCGCTTCAGTTTCAGAAGGGTTCTTGAAGAAACTTCGCAGGTTTTCAAACAGTTGGGACTTGAAAACGAAAAAATTCCACTTATTCTTGCTGGTGGCATGGCCAACTTCAAGAAAATCCAAACCGCCCTTAAAGACTGGGGCGCCAACGCGGTTCAGATTGGCACCGCTTTTGCCGTTACCCAAGAAGGCGATGCCCATATCAATTTCAAGAAAACGCTTTCCGAAGCCAAAGAAGAAGACATTGTTGAATTCATGTCGGTTGCAGGCCTGCCAGCCCGTGGTGTCCTGACGCCTTTCCTGAAAAAATACCTAAGTAACGAACAAAAACTACAGGACAATGCCAAAGCAGATCCTCGCCGTTGCGTACAAAGCATGAACTGCCTTAGTGTGTGCGGGCTACGCGATGGCATCAGTAAAATTGGCCAGTTCTGCATCGATCAACGCCTTTCAGATGCCTATAATGGCGACGTCCGTAAAGGTCTTTTCTTCCGCAGCAAAGACCCACTGCCGTTTGGTGACCAGATCCGCACCGTTTATGAAACCATTCAGTATTTTGTAACCGGGCAAAAACCCGTCATACCAGGTTAACCCTATTTATCTAACCGGCACAGACCGGCCCTTCCTTCCTCAGTGTTCAACATTCAGACCGGTTTTTAACCGGTCTTTTTTTCTCACTTAAACCTCAAGCGCATCCAGGTCTATGTATTCAGCATGATTCAGTGCCGTGGCAATTTTGCTTCTTAAGGCATTGGTGTGAGAAGTGCGCACTATTTTCTTGACATCAAGCAATTGCTGCGGATGCATGGAAAATTCGGTAAGGCCCAAACCCAGCAACAAACGCGTGTAACGGGACTCACCTGCCATCTCGCCACACACTGCCACTTCTTTGCCGGCCCGTTCTCCGGCCTGTATGGTTTGGGAAATAAGGCGCAAAACCGCCGGATGCAAAGGGTCGTACAAGTCGGACACTTCGTTATCGACCCGGTCGATAGCCAGCGTATACTGAATAAGGTCGTTAGTGCCAATTGAAACAAAATCAAGATGCTTTATGAACGGTTCTATGGCAATCGCAATAGCCGGTATTTCAACCATGGCGCCCAATTCAATATTATCGGCGTAAACATAACCTTCTTCAGAAAGCTGTTTTTTGGCAAATTCAATGGCCTGCTTAACCGAGTGCAACTCATGCAGATGAGACAGCATGGGGATCAGGATTCTTAATTTCCCATGCACCGAAGCCCGGAGCAAGGCTCTTAATTGAGTCTGGAACATTTCAGGGCGCGACAAACAATACCTGACAGCCCGTAAACCCAATGCCGGATTGGCCGCCACCGTGGCTTCACCATCAAGGGTTTTATCTGAACCGATATCCAGCGTGCGAATGGTAACCGGCTTGCCCTGCATGGTTTTCAGGACATACGAATACGCTTCATATTGCTCTTGCTCATCGGGCAGGGTTTCTCGCCCCATAAACAGGAATTCGCTACGAAACAAGCCAATACCATCAGCACCCAGATTCATTACCTCATCGACCTCGTGCGGTAATTCTATATTCGCTTCAAGTTTGATTTTTTTGCCATCAAGGGTAATAGCCGGCTCATCTTTATGAACAATCAGCTCGGCGCGCTCGCGGATATAAGCGTCCTGTTTCTTGTGGTATTCTGCCAGGATAAACGCAGACGGATTAACAATAACAATGCCTGTTTCTCCATCGACAATTAACACGTCTTTGTCCCGGACCAGGCTGCGTATATTACCCATTCCGACCACGGCCGGCACATTCATGCTGCGGGCAACAATTGCCGTGTGCGAGGTAGCCCCCCCCAAATCGGTAACAAAAGCGGCAAAACGGGCACCACGCAATTTAAGCATGTCTGCGGGTGAAATATCATGTGCCACAACAATGGAAGAATTAATATCCATGTCGAAGGACATATCAGGCAACAGGGAAGAACCCATCCCTGATAAAACCCGTAGCACCCTTTCTATAACCTGATTTACATCGGCGGCACGCTCACGAATATATTCATCTTCCATGAGCGAGAATTGATCTGCCAGCAATTGCCCCTGGGTACTTAAAGCCCATTCGGCATTATATTGGCGGCTGGCAATAATTTCACGGGTTTGTTCTGACAGCATGGGATCGGAAACCAGCAGGCTGTGAACATTTAATAAAGGGGCCAGCTCTTTGGGTGCGTCAGCCGGCAGGCTTTTAATAATATGCTGCAGATCTTTGTAAACCGTTTCAAGGGCGGCATCAAGGCGGGCACATTCCTGAGGAACATCCTCGGCGGTAATGCGGTAGTGAGCGACCTCTAGGGTGGCTGCGCCCATAATAACCGCACGACCGATAGCAACCCCCCGGGCTACACCCTTGCCACGCATGAGCAAAACGGCGGTTGAAGGGGGGGTATCCTTTGACTCTCTCATATGCAGGCCCAATCTTAATGTTTACTCTGGCTCACCAAACTTGCTATTGAATAAGGCCTCGATTTGCTGCAGGGCCTCTGAGGCGTCATCACCCATTGCTTCAAGCGTGATCGCGCTACCCTTGCCTGCTGCCAACATCATGACACCCATGATGCTTTTAGCATTGACCCGCTGTGATGCTCGATTGATAAAAATTTCACTGCTGAATGAACTTGCCAATTGCGTTAATTTTGCGGCCGCCCTGGCGTGCAATCCCAATTTGTTGCTAATAATAATATCTACTGAAGCCATAATTCATCTTATACGTTAATAACCGGAAGTCATTGATCTTTAGCAAGGTCAATGCATTTCATGCCTTTTTTCCCACCCTCGAAAACAGATTCACATAATTCTTCCAGGGGTTTGTCACGGTAACGAATGGCATTTAAAATCATGCATGCATTGGTCCCAGAAAGAATATGTGCCTTGACACCGCTGCCTTGCAAAACCTGCACCGCCCTTGCGCCAATATTGGCAGGCGTTGCGCCGCCCAAATCGGCCAGCACCAACACCGCATTGTTATTGCCCACCATATTGCTTAACTGCCCGGCAATTTCATTTACCTTTTGATCCGGATTCACATCAGGCGCAATATCAAAAAAAACAAAGTTTTCTATATTTCCATACACATGAGTTGCGCAATCATGCAATGCAGACGCCAAAGGGATGTGAGCAATTATTGCAATCGCAGTCATAAAACAACCTTATGCTGATAAAACTGCTTTTTCAAGCGCTTGGGCAAAGTGATCAGCCACATCAAAACCGGTTTGCTCTGTAATTTCAACAAAGCAGGTAGGGCTGGTCACATTTATTTCGGTCACGTAATCACCAATGACATCAAGCCCCACCAATAGCAGGCCTCTTTGCCTTAATACAGGCGCAATGGCTTGCGCAATCTGCTGGTCACGTTCGGTAAGCTTTTGGGCCACGCCGCGTCCGCCTGCTGCCAGATTACCCCGGGTTTCACCCGCCAGCGGAATCCGTGCAAGCGCATAAGGAACAGGCGCTCCGTCGATAAGCAGGATGCGCTTGTCGCCATTGGTGATTTCAGGAATGTAACGCTGCGCCATAATGGTTCTGTTTCCTTCCTGGGTCAGTAACTCGAGGATCGCGTTTAAATTGCCCTCATTTTGAAGGACACGAAAAACGCCACTGCCGCCCATGCCATCAAGCGGCTTGACAACGATATCCTGGTGCTGGGCGTGAAACTGCCTGATTCGCGCCATATCACGGGTAACCAGGGTTGGCGCGGTAAATTCGGCAAATTCGGTAATCGATAATTTTTCGGGATGGTTGCGGATAGCCGCTCCCGAGTTGAATACTTTAGCCCCTTGCTGCCCGGCATACTCCAGCAGATGGGTGGAATACACGTATTCCATATCAAATGGCGGGTCTTTGCGCATAATGGTTGCATCAAAATGCACCACAGGGAGCTCATTGTCTTCGGAGGTATAGGTCCACCAGGCATGGCCATGCAAATTGGCATTTTCTTCAATTTGGATGGTACGTGAACGGACGAAAACCCGGCCGGTTTCAATAAACAGATCACCCTGCAGGGCAATACTGATGGAATGGCCGCGCTTTATCAATGCACGCATCATGGCGACCGATGTATCTTTATATGCTTTTAACAAGGGCAATGGGTCTACGATGAATAATACGTGCATTGCTATACTTCCAAAGAAACTCCCGCCGGTTAAAGCGGGATATATTGAGTCATAAAAACTGAATTACTTGGTAGGCTCAGTCTTGCCACCCACGGCTTTTTTGCGTGGGGAAAGCACCATTACCATTTGACGTCCTTCGAGCTTGGGCATTGCCTCAACCTGGACCGTATCGCCCAGATCTTCCCGAATTCGTTCTAACACACGCATACCCAGTTCCTGGTGAGCCATTTCACGTCCACGGAAACGAAGCGTTACCTTGGCTTTGTCACCATCATCGATAAAGCGACGTACATTACGAAGCTTGACCTGATAATCACCTTCGTCGGTGGCAGGACGGAACTTGACTTCCTTGACCTGAATCACTTTCTGCTTGGCCTTGGCTTCATGCAAACGCTTTTGCTCCTGGTATTTAAACTTGCCGTAATCCATTAAACGGCAAACCGGAGGCGATGCATTAGGTGCGATCTCGACGAGATCCACTTCTGCCTGTTCAGCCATGCGAATGGCTTCAAGTGTTTTCACAACGCCCAACTGCTCTCCATCAAGACCAATCAGACGAACTTCAGGAATGCGTATTTCAGCATTTGTACGGTGGGATTTTTCGGTTGCGATGTTAACAACTCCTTAAAAAAATAATAAATTACGCCTTGACATCCTGACGTAAAGCCACATCAGTGCGAAGACGTGCGACGAAATCATCGACAGATAATACACCCAAATCAAGGTTGCCGCGACCACGAACAGCCACAGCACCATTTTGCTGTTCTTTTTCGCCAACGACCAGAATATAAGGCACTTTTTGCATACTGTTTTCCCTGATTTTACGAGTGATTTTCTCATTACGCAAATCGGCCGAAGCACGGAAGCCCTGCTTGCTTAAAATATCTACCACTTTATTGGCGTATTCGGAAAAAACCTCGGAAATCGGGCATACAACCACTTGTTCGGGAGCCAGCCATGGTGGCAATGCACCCGCGTAGTTTTCAATTAACATGCCGATAAAGCGTTCCAGTGAACCCAGAATGGCCCTGTGCACCATCACAGGTGCACGACGCTGATCGGAAGCATCGACATATTCGGCGCCCAGGCGTACCGGCATGGAAAAGTCCACCTGAACCGTACCACACTGCCAATGGCGGCCAATGGCATCCTTCAGGGTGTATTCAATTTTGGGACCATAAAAAGCGCCTTCCCCGGGAGAGATTTCAAACTCGCAGCCAGAACGACGCAGGCTTTCCATCAGTGCCTCTTCGGCCTTGTCCCACACAGCGTCATCGCCAATGCGTTTTTCAGGGCGGGTGGCAACCTTGTAAAGGACATCGGTAAAGCCAAAATCACGATAAACTTTTTGCAACAGAGCCGTAAAATTCGTACATTCATCTTGCAACTGGTCTTCGGTACAGAAAATATGCCCGTCATCCTGGGTAAAGCCACGAACCCGCATCATGCCATGCAAGGAACCTGAAGGTTCATTACGATGGCACTGGCCGAATTCTCCGTAACGGATGGGCAGTTCACGATAAGAGTGCAAGCCTGAATTGAATATCTGGACATGACCAGGACAATTCATTGGCTTAAGACCATAAACCCGATTTTCGGATTCGGTCGTGAACATATTTTCTTTGTAGTTGTCCCAGTGACCGGTTTTTTTCCATAAGGAAATATCCAGAATTTGAGGCGCCTTGACTTCCTGGTAACCGTTGTCGTTATAGACATCACGCATATACTGCTCTACCTGCTGCCAGATTCTCCAACCCTTGGGATGCCAGAATACCAGTCCCGGACCTTCATCCTGAAAGTGGAACAGGTCGAGTTCTTTGCCAAGTTTGCGGTGATCGCGCTTTTCAGCTTCTTCAAGCATGTGCAAATATTGCGCCTGCTCATCTTTGTTCGCCCAGGCAGTCCCATAAATACGCTGGAGCATTTCATTGTTGCTATTGCCACGCCAGTAAGCACCGGCCACTTTCATTAGCTTGAAAACTTTAAGCTTGCCCGTTGAAGGCACGTGAGGGCCACGGCACAAGTCAATAAAATCGCCTTCACGATACAGGCTAATGGGTTCATTAGACGGGATGGAAGCAATAATTTCAGCCTTGTAGTGTTCGCCCTGTTCCTTGAAAAAAGCAACTGCATCATCACGCAGCCATTCTTCGCGGGTAACCACTTCATCTTTTTTGGCCAGCTCATGCATTTTCTTTTCAATTTTTTGCAGATCTTCTGGCGTAAAAGCACGTTTGTAAGAGAAGTCGTAGTAAAAACCGTTATCAATGACCGGACCAATGGTAACTTGTGCATCGGGAAAAAGCGACTTTACGGCATAGGCCAGCAAATGAGCGGTAGAGTGACGGATGAGATCCAGGCCTTCCGGGTCTTTTGCAGTCACGATGGACAGGCGCGCATCTTGTGTAATGACAAAACTGGTATCCACCAGACTGGCTTCTTCAGAGCCTACAGCCACCTTACCCGCCAGGGCGGCCTTACCCAGGCTAGGCGCGATAGTCGTGGCCACTTCACCCACACTGACCGGGTTAGTGAACTGGCGCTGAGAACCATCTGGTAAGGTAATCTGAATCATTTAAATGCCTTAATAAAAAATAAAAGCGCGACTAGTTTTTAGTCGCGCTAATGATGAGACTGCAAGAAAGTTTTACTACAATGAACTCTCACGATCGCGACTAGGAACTTTTGCTTTCCGTTCCCGTAGTTCGTGCAGTTAAAAATTTCATTTATTCCAGTCTCTACCAAATACAATAATTGTTCGATTCTAACATTTTCTGTCTTTTGACATAATAAAAGCCGTGCTTACATGAAAAAAACATCCCTAAATGTTGTAAAACAGACCAAACTTTCATTATTTCCCTTCACCTTTATCGCTATTCCTTTCTTTTATCAGCAAAACCCTTAGCCAGCCACCGCCTTGGTTACAAAAATGATCAACTTGCAAAGCTGTCAAAACAATTACGACAGCAATCTGGGTTACAATCTAACCCTTTGTTTATTCTCAATATTTAGGCTCATGCAACCATTCAAATCCATTCGTATTGGTTTCGCTCTTGCATTTTTTTGTCTGCTAAGCGCATGCTCAAGCTTAAGCACTGGCAATAATGAAATGAGTCACCTTCAAATAAGCCAAGACGCCCGCGGCGTCGCACTTACCTCTCGCGACAGCGATTTGTTTCTGCCCGGTTCGGCCAGCCTGTCTTCCAATGCCACTGCCTATCTGAACAAAGTGGCCGAGTTACTGAAAGACCGCCACCACCGCAAAATACTCATCGACAGCATTTCTGAAAATGCCGGCTCTGCCGAATTGAATCAGACATTGCAGGAAGTACGTTCACTAACAATCATGAAAGCCCTAACTGACCGTGGCATTGATAAAAATCGGCTAGCCTACACGTCCCCCACTGCTTATACTGGCCAAACGGGCAGCAATGATGGCAGCCAATACAAAACCAAAATCATTATTCTGGGTGAAAGCACCAGTGAGATGAACGTCAGTGCCATAGAACGTTTCTTTGATGGCATCTATAAGTTTGGCAATAATATATTCAATTAATCAGGCTTGGCCCTGACTGTCCTATTAACCCACTCAAGTTTTCATTATTTAAATATGGCTAAACCAATTATTTCAAATACTATTCTTGCCATTGTGGCTGCTGGCGTCCTGTTTTTCATTGGGCGATCAGTTTATGATGTTTTTACTCGTGCCCCCGTCAGGGACATTCAGAACCATCAGGTCCAGGACAACAGCAGCCAATCGGCACCTACTGTCTCGGGCACCATCCAGCTACCCGCTGAACTCACCCCCGAACCAACAGACCCCTCTGGCATCTTGCCTGCCGTATCCAACAACGCCCCTGCAAGCCAGAACCAGCCTACTATCCAGCCCCAACCACCGGAACCGGCCGTTGTCGCTCCTTCTTCAGCACCACAATCACCTGTCACTGAAGCAGAGCCAACGACTGAAGAGACGGACGAACCTCATGCACTTAAAATCAACCCGGATCTCAGGCAAGCCATTCCTCCAGTGCCGCTGGCCCCACCCAGCCCGTTCCCAACACCTGTTGCACCTGCTTCCGATAAGCAGCTATTTGAAGCCACCGACAATCTTGATAGCAGTCAAACCACCTACAATGACAACATTGGCAACGGTTTCCCTGCGCCGCAGCCCAATTTTCCGGCACCGGGTACAACACCGGGAATAAGCCCTGAACCCGCTCCCTTCGAAACCGGAGAAGGTTCGCCATTTTCCAATTTCCCAGCCCCTGTCAATAACAGCAATACCCATCCCGGCAACATCAACTCATCGAATCCCGAGTTTGAGCAACTACAAAACCTGCAACTGCAAAAAGAACGCCTCCGGAACGACCTTGGTTTTTGAGCCCTGAAACTGTCAGGCAATAAAAAATCCAGATTTTCATCTGGATTTTTTATGTCTGGCTAAAATTAAAGCTTAAATAATATATTTAATAGCTTAATGTTTTACCGGACTGTCAACACCGGCCGCGGTTTTGCCTGCAGCCAGCGCCTCTTGGGCCAGCTTGGCAATTTCCGCTTCTGACAGTGGGGTTGGCAAACGCTCCAGGGCAACCTCTAGAACCCGATCAATCCAACGCACCGGTATAATTTCCAGATGATTTTTGACGTTATCAGGGATCTCAGACAAATCCTTGACGTTTTCCTCGGGAATAAGCACCGTTTTAATACCACCACGGTGGGCAGCTAACAGTTTTTCTTTCAGCCCGCCAATCGCCAGGACTTCACCACGCAGGGTAATTTCACCGGTCATGGCGACATCTGCCCGCACGGGAATACCAGACAGGGCAGAAACCAAAGCGGTAGTAATGGCAATACCTGCAGAAGGACCGTCTTTAGGCGTGGCACCTTCGGGAACGTGAATATGAATATCCTTTTTCTCGAAAATGCTATCGACAAAACCAAGCCGGTGCGCACGCGACCTTACCACCGTACGCGCAGCCTGCATGGATTCTTTCATGACATCACCCAAAGAACCGGTATGCTGAATAAGCCCTTTACCGGTGACTGCAGCTACCTCGATGGTTAACAAGTCTCCGCCCACTTCTGTCCAGGCCAGACCGGTTACCTGACCAACCTGGTTTTCTTTTTCGGCCATGCCAAAGGTGTATTTGCGTACCCCCAGGTACTCACCCAGGTTTTCATTGGTGACCGTAATGGTTGGTGCAGTAACTTTACTGGCCGCTGTTCTGGATGCAGACTTGGCCCCCATAAGGATTGCCTTGATGATTTTACGGCAAATTTTACCCAGTTCGCGTTCCAATGCCCGCACACCCGCTTCCCGCGTGTAATAGCGAACAATATCACGTACCGCGCTTTCCTCAATTGTAAGCTCACCCTCTTTGACGCCATTGTTTTTCATCAACTTTGGAATCAGGTGATCAAGCGCAATGCGCACTTTCTCGTCTTCGGTATAACCCGACAGATGAATGACTTCCATCCGATCAAGCAAAGCCGGCGGAATATTCAGGGAGTTACTGGTTGCCACGAACATGACATCAGACAAGTCGTAGTCAACTTCAACGTAATGGTCCTGGAACGTATGGTTTTGCTCTGGATCCAGCACTTCGAGCAAGGCAGAAGATGGATCACCACGAAAGTCCATGCCAAGTTTATCGATTTCATCTAACAGGAACAAGGGATTGCGTACTTCTACCTTAGACATGTTTTGCAAAATCTTGCCGGGCATTGCGCCGATATAAGTGCGGCGGTGACCACGAATTTCGGCCTCGTCACGAACACCACCCAGTGCCATGCGAATATATTTGCGGTTGGTTGCACGCGCGATGGATTGACCCAATGAAGTTTTACCCACACCAGGAGGACCTACCAGACAAAGGATCGGTGCCTTGACTTTATCAACGCGCTGCTGAACTGCCAAATATTCGATAATCCGTTCTTTGACTTTTTCCAGCCCGTTATGATCTGCATTAAGAATCTTTTCGGCATTTTCAAGAGAAGTATTAATGCGGCTTTTCTTTTTCCATGGCAAGCCAATCAGGGTGTCAATATAATTTCTGACAACCGTTGCTTCAGCCGACATGGGAGACATCATTTTAAGCTTTTTAAGCTCGGCATCAGCCTTGGTACGGGCTTCCTTGGGCATTTGGGCGGCTTCGATTTTCTTTTCAAGCTCTTCAAGGTCTGCCCCTTCTTCGCCTTCGCCCAGCTCTTTCTGGATCGCTTTTACCTGTTCGTTAAGGTAATAGTCGCGTTGGCTTTTTTCCATTTGCTTTTTAACGCGACCACGAATGCGTCTTTCAACCTGGAGGATATCAATCTCAGCCTCTATTTGGCCCAGCAATGCTTCAAGACGAGCAGTCACATCCAACTCATCAAGCAGGTTTTGTTTTTGCTCCAGCTTTAAAGGTAAATGCGCGGCAATGGTATCGGCCAGACGATCGGTTTCTTCTATGTTGTTTAAAGAAGAAAGGATTTCCTGCGGTATTTTTTTATTAAGTTTGACGTATTGATCAAACTGGGAAACGACAGTACGGCGCAACGCTTCCAGTTCTGCGCTATCTTCGCTTGAGGGAACGATAGGCATTACCTTGCCAATAAAATTGGACTCTGTATCGCGAATTTCTTCAATGTGCGCACGCTGAAGCCCTTCCACCAATACCTTGACGGTACCGTCGGGAAGCTTCAACATTTGTAATATAGTGGCAACACTGCCAATTTCATAAATATCTTCAGGCGCCGGTTCATCTTTGCTTGCCGATTTTTGGGCAACCAGCATGATTTGCTTACCAGCTTCCATAGCGGCCTCCAGGGCACGAATGGAACGGGGCCTACCTACAAACAAAGGAATAACCATGTGGGGGAATACCACGACGTCGCGCAAAGGCAACAACGGCAACTCAATTGATTCTGCAGGCAAAATTTGACTCGCAGACATAAGCAATTTCCTTGAAAACAATCTGTAATTAATAATAATGATAGGAATATGGAGACCAAACCCAGGATTTCAAGGCTTGTCTCCATATGCTACACAAATGTTGTTTATGCTGCTGCGTTTTTTAAATTACGGGGTTTGGTGCTGGAAGAAGATGCTTTTTCTACTTCGGCATCATCACTGAAAATCAGTAAAGGGGTGCCGGTGCCATTAACAGCGGCTTCATCGAGAACCACTTTACTGACATTTTTGCAGGATGGAAGATCAAACATGGTTGACATGAGTGCCGCTTCAAGGATAGAACGAAGACCACGGGCACCAGTTTTACGTTTCAGTGCTTTTTTAGCAATGGCAACCAGTGCCTGAGGACGAATTTCCAGCTCTACGTCTTCCATGGCAAACAATTTCTGGAACTGCTTGGCCAGCGCATTTTTGGGTTCAGTCAGGATTTTGACCATCGCCTCTTCATTCAATTCTTCCAGGGTTGCCACAACTGGCAAACGCCCCACCAATTCGGGGATCAGGCCAAACTTGATGATATCCTCGGGCTCTACCGCAGAAAAGACCTCTCCTACGCCTTTTTCTGATTTTGACTGGACCTGCGCACCAAAACCAATACCGGATTTTTCGGTGCGGTTTTGAATAACTTTTTCAAGGCCGTCAAAAGCACCACCTACAATGAAGAGGATATTGGTGGTGTCGACCTGGACAAAATCCTGGTTGGGATGCTTGCGCCCACCTTGCGGAGGCACAGAAGCAACCGTTCCTTCGATTAATTTCAGCAGTGCCTGCTGTACACCCTCACCGGACACATCACGAGTGATGGACGGGTTATCGGATTTACGTGAAATTTTGTCTATTTCATCAATATAGATGATGGCACGCTGGGCTTTTTCAACGTCATAATCGCAGCTTTGCAACAATTTCTGAACGATATTTTCAACGTCTTCACCAACGTAACCGGCCTCGGTAAGCGTGGTGGCATCGGCCATGACAAACGGAACATCAAGCTGACGGGCAAGCGTTTGGGCCAGCAGGGTTTTACCTGAACCGGTAGGCCCAATGAGCAAAATATTACTCTTGGACAACTCTACTTCTTCATCTTTGTTCAGCTCGCCGTGACGGATGCGTTTGTAATGGTTGTAAACGGCCACCGCCAAACTGCGCTTGGGCTTATCTTGCCCAATCACGTACTGATCAAGGAATTCCTTGATTTGTGCCGGGGTTGGCAACTCTGTTTTGATAAGCTCGCGAGCATCTTCATGTGCACTGTCCCGGATAATTTCATTGCACAGCGCAATACATTCATCACAAATAAAAATCGAACCGGGCCCTGAAATTAACTTGCGAACATCATCCTGACTTTTATTGCAAAAAGAACAATGCAAAACTTTGCCATCGGAAGAACTGTTTTTATCTGCCATATTAAGTATATATATCTCGCAAAAAAGGCCGACCGTATAAAAGGTCGGCCATGAATATTACCTTTAAGGATAGTATAGCAAAACTATACTCCTGCAGCCCTTGTGGTAAGTACTTTATCAATTAAACCGTAAGCCAGAGCATCTTCGGGCGCCATGTAATTATCACGCTCGGTATGCTCACGGATTCTTTCAATAGGCTGCCCGGTATTGCTGGACAGAATCTGGTTCAGGCGATCACGTAGACTGAGAATCTCGCGGGCTTGAATTTCGATATCGGTTGCCTGGCCCTGCGCACCCCCCAAAGGCTGGTGAATCATGATGCGTGAGTTAGGCAGGCTGTAACGCTTGCCTTTGGCCCCCGAACTTAACAGGAAAGCCCCCATACTGGCAGCCATACCCGTGCACAACGTAGAGACATCAGGCTTGATGAACTGCATGGTGTCGTAAATGGCCAGACCTGCATAAACACCACCACCAGGCGAGTTGATATACAGGGAGATATCCTTGTCAGGATTTTCCGACTCGAGGAACAGCAATTGCGCAACCACGAGATTGGCCGACTGATCATTAACCGGTCCCACCAGGAAGATAACGCGTTCTTTCAGAAGACGGGAATAAATATCATATGATCTTTCACCGCGACCAGACTGCTCTATAACCATGGGGATATAGCCAAGTCCGGTCGGTGTCACCGACTCGCTCCCATGCATGGACGCATAAAAATCGGTAAAACGGTGCATCATTACATTGTTCCCATTAAATCATCAAAATCGATGGTTTCTTCAGCCACGTTTGCCAAAGACAAAACATGATCAACCACGTTATCTTCAAGCACAACCGCTTCAATTTCGGCACGACGCTGGCGATCAGACAGATAGTAGCTGATAACCTGCTCGGGTTTTTCGTAGTTTTGTGAAAACTCTTCGATGCGGGTACGAACCTGTTCAGGTGTTACCTGCAATTTAGCCTGCTCAACCAATTCTCCAACCAACAGGCCCAAACGTACGCGGCGCTCGGATTCCGGTGCAAAGGTTTCGGCAGGGATAGGCATTTGGTCTGCGTTAGGTACACCACGTTGCTTGAGCTCTTCGCGAGCGGCTGCTACACGGGCTTGCACATCGTTTTCCACCAAAGCTTTGGGAATATCAAAAGCGGCTGCATTGGCCAGGGCATCCATGACGCTGCCTTTAGTGCGGCCCTGGATACGGTTTTTGACTTCACGTTCGATGTTGCTGCGGATTTCGGCAAGCAGTTTTTCGGTGTCGCCTTCTGGCTGACCCAATGATTTGGCAAATTCTTCGTTAACTTCGGGCAATACCGGTTCGGCCACTTCTTTAACCGTAATGGTAAATTCTGCCGTTTTGCCAGCAACTTCCTTGCCTGCGTAATCTTCAGGGAAAGACAGGGAGAAAGTTTTGCTTTCGCCCGCTTTCAGGCCGGTTGCCGCTTCTTCGAACTCGGGCAACATGCGTCCCTGACCCAGCAGGAACGGGAAGTTTTCAGCTTTTCCGCCTTCAAATTCAACACCGTCAATGGTGCCAACGAAATCCAGTGTAATGCGGTCATCATTTTGTGCAGCACGGTCTTCACGGGCTTCGTAAGTCGCACGCTGTTTACGCAGAATATCAACGGTACGGTTGATTTCTTCATCGCCAACGTCGGCCGTAAAGCGCACCACTTCCAGTGAGGAAAGATCGGGCAGGGTCACTTCAGGGTAGATTTCGAATTTAGCCACAAAACCAACCTGGCCTTCTTCAACACCTTCTGCTTTGGGCTCGATGGAAGGCATACCTGCAACACGCAAATCGGCTTCCTTGATGATTTTGTCGAATTCCTGACCCACTTTTTGATTAATAACATCGTAGCGGATGCCAGGTCCATGACTGCGTTCTATGACAGAAATGGGCGCCTTGCCTGGACGAAAACCCTGTACTTTGGCAGTACGGGCTACACGTTGCAGCTGTGTTTTAACATCCTTTTCAATATCGTCTAACGATATGACTAGATTTACCTGGCGCTCAAGGCCTTCAAGAGTTTCTACCGTTGCCTGCATGTAAATAAACCTTTTATATTGCGGAAAAATTAATAGTATAACCAGTCATTTTACCCAAAAAACCGGACAACCATCATTTTTTTATGTTTAATTTGTCAAAAATACTCAAAATGCAACGCCTGTACCGACACCAACGGCCACACCACCGCTTCCGCCGGCAGCACCAACGCCATATACACAAGCAGATAATGTTAAAGAAATCGCAAGGATTAGTAGAATATTCCGTTTCATTGTTGCACCTCGGGCATTAAATCAATACACTTTAATACGTACTTAAAACCATTAGCCAATATTTATATGTACACACTTTATTACTTTTCAAGGGGTATGAACTCATGACTGATTTTGATCATCAAAACACTTCCACAGAAACACCAGATCAAACTCAAGAATTTCACAAACCACGTTTTTCAAACGGGGGTTTCGTCATTGGCCTGATTATTTTCGGCCTGTTTACCGTGCTCATTACCTGGTCCGTCAGTTTTATCGCCATGTTCTTCGGCGCCCTGGGCTCTATTATTTCAATAGCAACGCGTCTTTTTGACCATCAACATTGCCGTTTTACTTCCGCCCCCACCAACAGCAAAACCATCGAAGACGAAAACTGGGCCTATTTTGCCATAAGAGCCATTTTTGGCACCCTATTTGGCACCGCCGCCTATGTCATCGTTATCATGGGTACATCAAGCGACACGCCATGGGCTGCCGTGGCAACGCTTGCCGCATTTGCAGGTTTAGTGTTTGACAAAGTCCTGTTCAAAAAATAATGTTATTTGCCGATAAATAATTTTACAGGCTTTTTTTCAGTGCATCCAGGGAGTGATAAACCTTATTCATGGATTCAAACTCTTCCTGGGTGCACGGATAGGTTTGCTCAGACGGGGCTTGGGTCCCGTTCTGCATGTCGGCCCCTGCGGTTACCTTGTTACACATATAACGGGTAACACTTGAATCCTGCGCCAAATTACCGCCCTGTGAGGCACAGCCAGCCAACATCATCATGGTTATCGCCAGCAATCCTGTTTTTTTCATTTCTAACCTGTTCAATTAATTACTCAATTACTTCTATATAAATCATCAATTTTTTTGCTCGCTTCTTTCTCTTTCAACTCTTCTTCGGTTGGTAAAACGGCATCGTTAATTATAGGCTCACTCCAAGTTCCCCGCACAAAATATCTTGCTGTTAACGAACGTTGCAACGGTGCCTGTAATAACCATTGGGAAAGAAAAGCACTTACCCCAACTACCGGATTAACAATTACCCCCGTCAAAATGGCGGCACCGCTAATATCCAGATTAGGCACCACCACTGCCTGAAAATCAAGGGTTTCGGTGTTTATATTGGTCGTACCGGAAGCCACCATTGCCACAGCCGGACCATTAAGACGAAAATCAGAAACCTGCACGTCACCCCGCGCCATCTCCAGTTTGGACCTGACCGTATCAAAACTGACACCATCCTTGAAGGAATTACCCAGTGTGCTGCCAAACTCGGGAATCCTGCCTATTGATTGCAGGGCAAGCAGCTCCAGCGCCTTGGCCACTTTCGAATCAATACTCAGCAATCTGCCTTCTGTAATCTGACTATCAAGATTAAGGCTTATCTGATTCAGGTCCAGATCGGTAATATCGGGCCATTTCAACGCACCATTTATATATCCTTTACCACCGGCAACCACTGTTTTTTCTAGCAGAGCTGATAGCAACTTACCCAAATCCAGAAAATTCAGGTTTAGTTTAAGATCCAGCCCCGTACTTTTGTTTTCTGTTTTAAGCACACCCGTACCATAAAGGGAGCCGGCAGAATTACTGATGGCCAGATTGTCAATCTGCCAATTGCCCTGTCGGGTTCTTTTCCGTCCTTGAAGGGCCAACGAACCTAATGCCCTGTCAAAGACCGAAAACCGTTGAGCGTTAATATCAAGCCTTGGCAAATCCAATATTTTTTGATTGTTTTTATTTTCCTGGGCCTTGCTTTCCCCTTCATGCCCAGACCCCGAATTTAAGGCCAGACGGTCAAATCGGGCCGCCACAACATCCTCATGGGGAACCTTGCCTGGCACCCACTCAATATCTCCGGCTACCGCTTCAGAATCAATCCTGAAACCCCAGGTTGAGGATTTGGCTTTTTTCATGCCTGACACCCTGGCCTGTGCAATGGTTTGCGATAGATAGCGCAAAGAGGCGGCATCCAGCTCCAATGCCGTCACATCAGGAAACACCTGCACCTGTTTACCAGGGGTTTTGCCCGTTTCAAACTCATCAACAATATCCAGCCATTGCTGAACATCTATATACGCCGGTTTGCCGGATATTTTCAAACCATTGGCGGGTATTGAAGGAGCAGCCAGCACGCCTATGCCACCCTTGAAAAAGAAAGCCCCGGCGGTTAAGCGAGTATCCCGCTCAAAAACCGCCTTGACGGTACCTTGCCCCAGATCCAGCTCAAGCACCCGGGCATGATCGTTATTTTTACTGGCATTACTTAACCAGTGTGCCACCAATGGTTTTGACACAGCGGCGGATTTCCCCACGTCTGGCGGAAAATCCAAAGCCAGCCCCTGCAAGGAAGAATTGACCTGTACATTGACTTTGCCACCGGCAAGAAAATCAAAGCGTGCCTTGTAATTGGCTTGCCCCTTTAGCCGGCCCATGCCTTTAACCGCCAATACCTCCTTAAGCCCTTCGCTGGTAAACGTGCCATTCATATTCAAGGCTTTACCGGCCGAACCGATATTGCCTTCCAGGGCAACAGGCCCACCCAGCATGGTCCCTTCGAGTTTTTGCACAAGCAGCTCTGTTTCATCAAACCGCAATGAACCATTCATTTTTCGCAACCATGGATAGTCGGGCTCAAATTGAAAGTCGGCATCCTGAATATTAATGGTTCCGCTTACCTTGGCATTATCCGCATCATTAACCGGAATAAACAGACGCAGCGGAATCTGCCAGGTCCCTGTCACGCTGGCGGTATCCAGGGCATTATTAATCAGATAACCCAATGGCGTGGTTCGAGTAAATTCAAGAAAATTTTCGGCTTGCGCCATTGAGTCGGCTTGCAGCTCTACTTCTGTTCCTTTTTCTATATTGGAAACCAACCCGGAAAAATCAGTCAGATCAATTTTTTTATCCTGCTGAATCAAAAAATACGCATGTCCTGATTGCAGGGCAATCTGATCACGCAGGAAGTCAAAACTGCCGTTTTCCGAATAGACAACCGGCCATTTACGTCCCTTTATTTCATGCTGGTGATAGTCAAGGGCCAAATTATGATAAGTACCCTTTACCTGAAAATCACCCGATTGTGGCCTGAGCCCAAAAGGAAAGTGGTCAATCACGCCTTTAAGCGTAAAAGGAGCATTATTAAGGTAGCCATCCTTGAAGGCATGGGTTAGCCAATCCAGGGCCTCTTCATCAATAACATTGGGTAAATAACGATATAAATATGGCAATTTCAGGGATTGCAGATCCCCCTGAAGATCAACAATGCCATTATCCGAATTGGGGTCAAAACGCCAGCTGCCATTGGCCTTAATATGAATATCTTCATTTTGAATGCTTCCCTGCCGTATGCTTACCCACGGAAACTGTTGTTCATCGCGTTGAAAACTGCCCGTTACATTAACCTCATCAAGGCTGACGGGCTCATTAAAAGACGTTTTGTCGTCATAAAAAAACTGTCTGGCAACAAAATCAAACCCCCATGGACTGGCATTGGCCAAATCTTCAAAGGTTATTTGCTCTGCATTGCCGGTACTTGAACGCCGATTAATTTCGGCCTGAATATTGTTGAAACTGGTATCCAGCTTTAATTTTAAAAAACTGGACGCAACAATAAAAGCATGCTTTCTTAAATGGTCTTCTAACCTGAAATCCCTTGCCTCGACATCTAGTGAGATATTGCCGATTTTATTGTTGTTTACATCCAGCACAATAGCGGCATGATTAAGATAGCCGGACCGAAGCTGCTCGGGCACGTTTAGCCAGGGTGCAAGATCAAGCAAGGACAAACCATTTAACTTTGTATTGACTTTACCACTCCATTTCAATTGCCCCTCCACATCCACAGAAGGCCTCAAAGCAGCATCAAGGCTAAGGGAGCGGCCAAGTTGTTCGGGTAAATTGGCCACCAATGAAACATCAAGCGCCTTGTTTTCAGGCTTTACATTAAGCGTGACACCCGACAACACCAAGGGCGGCGCCTGACGTTGCTCATCAAGCCAGATCAAATCGGCATCTTCCAGGTTAAGCGAAGACAGGGAGGACAGCCAACCCGCCAATGACGACAACTCATCATTTCCCGCAGCGTCACCAGGCTGTGTATTTTTACCCTGCCCTGTTAATGTTTGCCCCAGTAAACGTATGCTTCCGTCTGGATCCCTGCGTATATTCAGGGCTGCATTATGGATACTGATTTCAGATAAAAAAGGACGCATGCGCAACAGATCCAGCCAATTGACACCCGCCGAAATGGATTTAATTTTCAAGTATTCATTTTTCTCACTGTTTTCAACCGTTACGTCCTTTAATTGCAAGACCGGGCTGTCATCCCAGGCCAGCGACAATTGATCAGCGCGAACATCCAGGTCAAGCGTTTCACTAATATATGTCTGGATTTGGGGAAGCCATTGATGTAAATTTGGAGCAAGATAGTACCGAACCCCTAATGACAAGGCAGCAAGCAGCATCAAAAAAACAATAACGGCAATTAGGCAATAACGTAAAACTTTTCTGGCAACGCTCACTGGGGCGGCTCTCATCTCATGGTTACAGTCCAGTGTATTATATCCAATCCTGTCTTGCCTCAGGGCATAGAAACAATCGTTAGACATAACCTTACATTTTTTGAGAAAGCATGAAACCTACTAACAGTTTGATCCGCGCCCTTGAATGGTCCGGTTACCTGCGCCGTAAAATTGAAACGAATGAACAGCTGGAAACCGAACTGTGCCAGGATATTTTGCATCCCCTTACACCAGCCATCATTGAACAATGGTTTACCCAGCAAGCAAGCGGCCAGTCTGTTAATCAACCCCTAAGCATCGAACAATGCAAGCAGGTTTTACGCAAACTCAGGAACCGGGTCTTCTGTACCTTAATGGTTCGGGATATCAATGGCCAGGCATGCTTTGAAGAAGTCACTCAATGCATGAGTTTTCTGGCCGATCTGGTCATTAAACAAGCTTATATGAGCATCATGCAGGAGTTGGTACAAACCCATGGTGAACCCATTGATCCTGAAACAGGCAAGCCCATGGAAATGATTATTCTGGGCATGGGAAAACTGGGCGGCAAAGAGCTGAATGTTTCTTCTGACATCGATCTGATCATGCTATACGCCCAGGAAGGTGAGACAACGGGGCGACGCCCCCTAAGCCATCACGAATTTTATGGCCGCCTGACCCAACGCATGATGCCGGTCCTGTCAGAAATCAATGCCGATGGGCAAGTTTTCCGAACCGACCTGCGTTTGCGTCCCGATGGTGACGCCGGACCGCTGGCATGGAGTCTTGACGCGTTGGAAAACTACCTGATTACCCAGGGACGTGAATGGGAGCGCTATGCCTGGCTCAAGGCACGCATCATCCCCGTCAAATATTTTGAGCAAAGCGCCCCCAAAGAGGACATTACCCAGCTGAAAAGCCTGCGCACACCATTTGTTTACCGCAAATATTTTGATTTTGACGCCCTTTCCTCTTTGCGCCAGCTACGCGAACAGATTCGCCAGGACTGGCAGCGAAAGGCCCTTAACCTCAATGGCGTAGACAGCATTCACAACATCAAACTGGGTGAAGGTGGTATTCGGGAAATTGAATTTACCGTGCAATTGTCCCAGCTAATTCGTGGTGGCAGAATGCCATCCTTGCAACTTAGAGGCCTGCTACCTGCCCTTCATGCCGAAATAAGCATGGGACTCATTACCAAAGAAGAAGGCCTGCTGCTGGAAAATGCCTATCGTTTTTTAAGACGCGTAGAGCATATGCTGCAATACCGTGAAGACGAACAAACCCACCTGTTGCCGGCAGACCCACAACGGTTTGCTGCATTGGCCAAGGCCATGAACATGGAGACAGAAACATTCAGGCTACAGCTAAACGAACACCGTCAGGTTGTATCCCGGGCCTTTCGCAACGCCTTCCGGATTGCCGGCATGGGCGAAGAATCCCCATCAGCTACCCATGAGCGGAATCACCAGGGTTTCCCTGAAAGCATTGATCTACCTGAACTGGCCCAACAGCTTTTCGCACCGGAAAACCATGAATATATTGAAAACCGAATCAAGGCATTATTAAACAGTAGCCGTATCCGTACCCTGTCAGGTTCAAGCCGCACACGATTGAAAAAACTGTTGCCCAAATTACTGGAAACCGCGGCCAAAACCGATGATCCACAACTGACCTGCGGTAACCTGTTTGATCTGGTTGAAGCAATTGCGCAACGCAGTGCCTATATTGCCCTGCTGGCCGAGTATCCCGAAACCCTGGCCAGAGTGGCCCGTATCATGTCGGCCAGTCATTGGGCGGCCGGTTACCTGATCCGCAACCCGATTTTGCTTGATGGACTGATCGACTGGCAAACCTTAATGCAAACCGTGGATTTTTCTCATGTGGCCACGCAGTTAAGTAAAGACCTGGATGCCTGTGTATTGCAAGACGGACAGCCTGATGTCGAACAACAAATGAACATCATGCGTGATATACAAAAACAGATCAGCTTCCAGTTACTGGCCCAGGATCTGTCTGGCGGCCTGTCGGTAGAAAAACTGGCCGATCACCTGTCTGCCTTGGCCGATCTGTTACTGGAAGAAAGCCTGAAACGCATTTGGCCCGCCGTTAAACCTAAACCGGAAAAAACGGCTGACGAAGTGCCAGACTATCCGCGTTTTGCCGTAATCGCCTATGGCAAACTGGGGGGCAAAGAACTGGGCTATGCCTCTGACCTTGATTTGGTGCTGCTTTTTGATGACCCGGCCGACTACGCGCTTGAGGTGTACGCAAAACTGGGACGACGCCTAAGTACCTGGCTTTCCAGCATGACCTCTTCAGGACGGATGTACGAAATTGACCTGCGCCTGCGACCCGATGGCGACGCCGGCCTGCTGGCCATCTCGGTTGATACTTTCGAAAAATACCAGCTTGAGCACGCCTGGCCCTGGGAGCACCAGGCATTGACCCGTGCCCGCTTCTGTGCGGGCGACAAAGCTATAGGCAAACGGTTTGAACAGATCCGCCGTAATATCCTGCTTAAAGAAAGAGACCGGGAACAACTCAGGCAGGATATTATCGACATGCGAGCCAAAATGCGGGCCGGTCACCCCAACAATTCTGGCATGTTTGACGTAAAACATGATACCGGTGGTATGGTGGATATTGAATTCATTACTCAATATCTGGTGCTGGCCTATTCGTATCAATACCCCAGGCTGCTGGATAACCTTGGTAATATTACATTGCTTAACATTGCTGCGGAAGGTGGTTTTATTCCCGAAGAACTGGCCCGTGAAGTGGCTGATGCCTACCGGACGTTGCGCAAAACACAACATGCGGTAAGACTGCGTGGCCAGGAAAAGGCACGAATAGACAAGCATTTGCTGCTTACCGAACGCGAGGTGGTGAATAAACTGTGGGAAACCGTCTTTCCCGGTACCCGGGCGCAGCAAAGCAATGCGATACAATAAGCCAAAGCCCCGAGTTCAGGGCAAAATCATTCAAAAATACTCTAAAATGATCTTTTAAAATATTTATTTATTCCACTGCCATGGTTACCGTCACCGATATCAAAAGACCTGTCCTTGAATTACCCCAAGGACACCGTAAAGTGCTTCTGCACTCCTGTTGCGCGCCCTGCTCTGGCGAAGTCATGGAAGCAATGCTCGCATCGGGTATTAATTACACTATTTTTTTCTATAACCCAAATATTCATCCGGTCAAGGAATACGAAATCCGCAAGGAAGAAAATATTCGCTTTGCCCAATTACATAACATCCCGTTTATTGATGTAGATTATGACGTAGACAACTGGTTTGAACGTGTCAAGGGCATGGAAAACGAGCCCGAACGCGGCGAACGTTGCACTGCCTGTTTCGACATGCGCTTTGAACGTACTGCCCTGTACGCGCACGAACACGGGTTTGACACCATTACCAGCTCGCTGGGTATTTCCCGCTGGAAAGACATGAACCAGATTAACGGTTGCGGAGAACGTGCAGCGGCCCGTTACCCTGAACTGGTTTACTGGACCTACAACTGGCGCAAAGGCGGCGGTTCGGCCCGCATGATTGAAATCAGCAAGCGCGAAGAGTTTTACCAGCAGGAGTATTGCGGCTGTGTGTATTCACTGCGAGACACCAACCGCCACCGTCAAAACCAAGGACGCGAACGAATTAAAATTGGCGTCAATTATTACAGCAACGAAGAGAAAAATTAAGTTAATCGCAAGACAAGAAAAGGCCTGACCAATACGGATCAGGCCTTTTACCTTGTATCTTGTTTGCTTACAGCGCCGGTGCCTGACCGGAAACAGAGGCAGGCGCAGGTGCCGGATCCGCCTGGGCAGGCGCCCCCGTATCTGCCTGGTTTTGCGAACCGGGAGCCGTGATGAAACCCAGTTTTTTCAAACCCGACCCTTTGGCCATTGCCATGATCCGGGCCAGCTGCTCATAGCGTGTATTGGCATCGGCACGAATCCTGATTTCCGGTTGAGGAACCTCTTTTCCATGCGAAACAAACATTTCACGCAAATCCCCCTCGGCAATGGGTGACTCATTCCAAAAAATGCCCCCATTGGCATCAATGGCCAAATCAATCGATTTGGGGTCTTCTGTCACAGGGGTGCTGCTTACCTGGGGTATGTCAATTTTAATAGAGTGCGCCAGCAAGGGCGCAGTAATAATAAATATAACCAACAAAACCAGCATCACATCAATTAACGGAACCATATTGATTTCCGACACCATATGATTGGAATTGTTTTTCTGGTCGAAGCTTCCAAATGCCATTATTTACTCCGCAGCCTTAATGATGTGTGCCATTACTGCGCAAGGCACGTACCTTGCCGGACGACACTTCCACTTGCTGGCCTGTGGTAACAAAAGCAAATAAATCATAAGCAAAACCATCTAACGAAGCCAGCACCACCCGATTACGGCGCACAAAGGCGTTGTAAGCCAATACGGCAGGAATCGCAACCGCCAGACCCAGCCCGGTCATGATAAGGGCCTCACCCACCGGCCCGGCAATTTTGTTAATAGAGACACCATCGGACATGCCAATATTGATAAGCGCATGATAAACGCCCCACACCGTGCCAAACAATCCCACAAAGGGGGCGGTTGAACCCACCGAGCCCAAAACAGTCAGGCCATTTTCCAAATGGGCGGTTTCTTCATCAATAACCTTGCGCATGGTACGCGTAACAAAATCTGCATTTGAACCCACTTCCGACAAATTGGTAGCACCGTATTTGGCATGATGCTCACGCGCATGAAAAGCCTGGTTAGCCAGCCGGGAGAACGGATCACCGGCACCATATTTATGCAAGTCCTTGTCTACCTGTTCCAGTGAAGAAGAGTTCCAGAAACGGGACAGAAACGCCTTGCTGTGCCGGCTGGCACGCATGTTAAGCAAACCCTTGACCACAATAAGATACCAGGTAAGCAAAGACATGAAAACCAATATTCCAAACAGAGATTTCCCAACCATATCGCTTTGCATCAGAAAGCCCAGCATTTGTGAGGCACCGGTATCGGTGGCAACTGCAGTTGCCGCATTGGCAGCCATATTACTGACAACCTCGCTGGCCCCACCGGGAACAGCCACGGCAGCAGCGCTGGTCGCTTCGGCCACATTACCGGCTACCGCAGTACTTACTGGAGTCATATTGGCAGCTACCGCACCTGCAGACTCGGGAACCGCTGCCGCTGCCGGGTTAATATTTCCTGTCGGATCAGTCACAATTTGTGCCAATGAACCGTATGTTAACGTCAGCAATGAAGAAATCATGCTATTTCCTTTTATTCAAATTTAATTGGGATGTCTGCCTGAGCTTCTCGTGGCACACCATCGACCATATAGGGTTTAAAACGTGCCCGGCGTACGGCACTTAAAGCCGCCTCATTCAAATCTGCATAAGGCGTTGCCTTTTGCAGTATTACTTTTTTAGCTGTTCCATCCAGACCAATCAGGACACGCACCACAACCGTACCTTTTTCTCCACGGCGCTGGGCAACTCTTGGATACTGCGGTTTGGGCCGTACCCTGTAATTGGGCTGGGAAATCTTAACGGGCCCGGTATTAGCCGTTGATCCTGCCTTCACATTGGGATTACCCTGGGCAATGCCAATGGGTTTTGTTACCGGAGGCGCCAGCTCTGAAACTTTTTGGTTTTTCAGGACCGGTTGGGATTTGGGCTTATCTTGCTGAACCTTTTTCTTGGGTTTAACTTCTTTCTTAACCTCTTTGACAGGCTTAGGTTTTGGCTTGGGCTCTGGCGGCTTGATCGGCATGACTGGCTCCGGCTCCGGCTCAACCACAGGTTCTGGTTCTGGTTCTGGTTCTGGCTCCGGCTCTGGCTCCGGTTCTGGCTCAACCACAGGCTCTGGCTCTGGCGGCACTTCTTCTACGACAGATTCCTGGGGCGGAACAGCCTCGGGCATAGCCTCACCTTTCGGCGCCTCGGGAACCGGCTCATCAAGAATGGAAACAAACACGGGCGTTTCTTCAACTTGTACCGTGGCAACCGAAGCATTCAAGGTGGATAGAAATCCCAAACCAGCAAGAATACCCGCAGCAGTAACAGCACCCGCCAGGCGAATTGAGAAAGGTACTGTCGGGATTAAGTTTGAAGATTTATTCATACTGTTTATTTAAAACGCTTGGCCACAAATGACCCATGATAACTACCTACTAATAGTAAAGATTAGCCCAGCGACGCAACAAATTCGGGCAACATGGCTATTTACGCATCTTCACGAACCATACTTTGAGTCCAGAAAAACGAACTGATCCGGGCTCCACAGGCAACCGGATTAACGCGATGCAAGCTGGTTCCGGGATAGACGGCCATATGTTCGGCAAGCAATTTTACTTCCCTTGGCCCATAGACACATGTTTTATTTTCCCGTGCATTGCTATTTTATCTCAAAGAGATTAATGGTAATGATTCTCATTATTAAAATCAACTGTAATTATCACATAAAACCTCATGAAAATGAAAATAATTTGAAAAAACTTTCAAGTAATTGATTTTTATTAAAAAACAACACAAAACATCTCTATCTGCTGTCGTTGCTAAAACACAACCCGCCTAAAAATCTAGTTTATATAAAACTAACAAAACAAAAATAACCAATAAAAAACAATATCGACCGTTCACTACACATCACCTGACATTTAAAAACAGTGTCAAAACGTCGAATTTTGATAGCGATCAAAAAGAATCAGCAAGACAGAAAAGACAGACCAACAATACCGCTAGTCTGGAAGAATTGACGACAAAAAAACTTAAAAGAGGGATGCTTGTCTTTTCACATCAGGAGAGAGAACAATTATTGTAGAGTGCGCCCCTCTCACACCACCTGGCATGCAGGTTCGCAGAAGTGCGTCCATGCTGACCGCACTGGACAAAAAAATACCGCCTTGCGGCGGTATTTTGGTAGCTAGTATTAATTACTTAGCTGATACTTCTTTAGCTTGTGGACCTTTAGGACCGTCTGCAACCACGAAAGTAACTTCCTGGTTTTCTTGCAGAGATTTGTAACCTGAACCGATGATGTCGGTGTGGTGTACAAACAGGTCTTTACCACCTGAAGCGGGCTTGATAAAGCCGAAGCCTTTTTCGTTGTTAAACCATTTAACGATGCCAGATTCTGTTGACATTTGAATTTCCTTAAAATTACGGTCTTTATAGACCAAAAAAACACAAGACCATCAAGGAGTAGACAAAAGCACAACGATACTGCATGAGCAAAGAATCTAGCAAAAATCAACGAACTTGAAAATCTTATGTACGTACTATGACGACTATTGACAATCGTGTCAACAAAAATTTACCGGGCATTTACCCTAATTTATATGTAAATTCCTTAAATGTAAAAAAAAATGCCTGAAACACAAATCTTTTATGACATGCAAAAAGACTGTAATATCAGGCATTTACCTTTATATATTAAGGATTTAAGCGCTTACTTCTTTGAAAATGAAAACTTGCCGTCTTGTAAACCTACCAAAATAGTATCTTTTGGCCCCAGCTTTCCTTCAAGAATCTGTTTTGCAATCGAGTTCTCAATGTGTTGTTGAATAGCACGTTTTAAAGGTCTAGCACCAAAAACCGGATCATATCCACTCTCGGCAATTAAGGCCAGGGCTGCTTCGGATACTTCCAATTTCATTTCCTGTTCCTCCAGTCTTTGCGCAAGACGCTTCAACTGGATATTTGCAATCGATGCAATATGCTTGCTACTCAGGGCATGGAATACAACCACTTCATCAATCCGGTTCAGAAACTCTGGGCGGAAGGCCTGTTTAACATCTTCCCACACCACTTCTTTAATGGCCTCATAAGACTGCCCCACCATACTTTGAATATGATGCGACCCCAGGTTGGAAGTCATAATAATGACCGTATTGCGAAAATCAACCGTACGGCCCTGGCCATCAGTCAACCGGCCATCATCAAGTACCTGCAACAGCACATTGAAAACATCCGGATGCGCTTTTTCAACCTCATCAAGCAAAATCACGCTATAAGGCTTACGGCGTACCGCTTCAGTCAGGTAACCCCCTTCTTCATAGCCCACATACCCCGGAGGCGCGCCAATCAGACGGGCAACCGAATGTTTTTCCATGAACTCACTCATGTCAATCCTGACCATATGTTCATCAGAATCAAACAGAAATCCGGCCAGCGCCTTGGTTAATTCAGTTTTACCCACCCCAGTTGACCCCAGGAACAGGAAAGACCCATACGGCCGGGAGGGATCAGACAAACCGGCCCGTGAACGGCGAATCGCATCGGCAACCAGCGTAACCGCTTCATCCTGGCCAACCACCCGTTTGTGCAACTCATCTTCCATGGCCAACAATTTGGCACGCTCGCCTTGCATCATTTTAGAAACGGGTATGCCAGTGGCACGGGAAACCACTTCCGCAATTTCCTCTGTACCTACCTTGGTGCGTAGCAATTTAGGTTTTTCAGCCTGCTCCGCCCCTGCTTCGGCGGCTTTCAAGCGACCTTCCAGCTCGGGCAATTTGCTATATTGCAACTCTGCCAGTTTATCAAATTGCCCCTTGCGCTGGAACTCAGCCATTTGCGCCCGCAAGCGATCAATTTCTTCCTTGATGGCTTTTGAACCCTGCACGGCGGCTTTCTCTGCCTTCCAGACTTCTTCGTAATCGTTATACTCACGCTGAAGCTGTTCCATTTCCTCTTCAATTAATTTCAAACGACGCTGGGAGGCCTCGTCCGTTTCCTTGATCACGGCTTCACGTTCAATTTTCAGTTGAATAATACGCCGATCAAGCCGGTCCATCACTTCAGGCTTGGAGTCGATTTCCATCCGGATGCGGGCCGCGGCTTCGTCGATCAGGTCAATCGCCTTGTCGGGCAGGAAGCGGTCGGTAATATAACGATTGGAAAGTTCAGCAGCCGCCACAATGGCCGGGTCGGTAATATCCACCCCATGGTGAATTTCATAACGCTCTTGCAAACCACGCAAAATGGCAATGGTAGACTCAACATCCGGTTCATCAATAATTACTTTCTGGAAGCGTCGTTCAAGCGCGGCATCTTTTTCAATGTATTTGCGGTACTCATCAAGCGTGGTTGCACCAATGCAATGCAGCTCGCCGCGTGACAGGGCCGGTTTAAGCATATTGCCGGCATCCATCGCACCTTCTGCCTTGCCGGCCCCCACCATGGTGTGGATCTCATCAATAAAGACAATATTATTGCCATCATCCTGGGCCAACTCTTTCAAGACCGCTTTCAGGCGCTCTTCAAATTCGCCCCGATATTTGGCACCCGCCAGCAAAGCGGCCAAGTCCAGTGAAAGTACCCGTTTGCCACGCAATGACTCTGGGACTTCATCATTAATAATACGCTGGGCCAGCCCCTCGACAATCGCGGTTTTACCCACACCGGGTTCACCAATAAGCACGGGGTTGTTTTTGGTACGGCGCTGCAAAATCTGGATGGCCCGACGGATTTCATCATCGCGACCAATGACCGGATCCAGTTTGCCCTGGCGCGCGCGCTCGGTCAGGTCAGTCGTGTACTTTTCAAGTGCCTGGCGATTGGACTCGCCCTCTTGGTCGGTTAGGGATTCTCCGCCACGCACAGCTTCAATCGCTGCCTCGAGGGCTTTTTTCTGCAAGCCGGCTTCACGTAAAATACGGCCGGCCGCACCATTATCATCAGCCAATGCAAGCAAAAATAATTCACTGGCAATAAAAGCATCACCACGCTTTGCCGCTTCTTTGTCGGTTTTATTCAGCAGCCCATTCAGCTCCCGGCCAATCTGGATATTGGCATCGGCACCCTGCACTTGCGGAATTTCCTTGATTGCCTTTTCAAGCGCCGGCAACACACGGTTAACCGCCACGCCTGAGCGTGCCAGCAAACTGCCAGAACCACTTTCGGCATCAGCTAGCAAGGCAGACAGCACATGGACGGGTTCTATATAAGGGTTGTCGTTTCTGGTTGCCAGACTTTGCGCATCAGCTAAAGCCTGCTGGAACTTTGTTGTTAACTTATCAAATCGCATCATTCTTTCCCATAAAATGGTTGAGCGTATCTGCTCGGGTTATTTTTCAATACTACTTATATAGTGCTGGAACCATCAAATTTCAAGATATAAATTCAGATGTTAAAATGGCAGTTTACCCATTCAACAAGACAAAACAATTGTCGCAGGCAAATTGTCTTGTTTCATTACCGGTTTTCAATGTCAGCTTCCCTTCCCACACGATTTCCCCGCCATATTGTGATTGACACCTGTGTCCTGATGTCCAATATACTACGGCACTTGCTGCTGCGCATGGCGCAGGCCGGCCATTTTCAGCCAGTCTGGGCAGAATACATAGGCGTGGAATGGAGACGCAATGCCAGCCGCATCTGGAACGTTGCCCCCGAAATACTGGATACCGAATGGCAGATACTGCAAGAGCAGTTCCCGCTGGCCAATATGGGCGATGTGGCCGTTTTTGAGGAAGGCCTTAAACGCAGTGATAAAAAAGACTGGCATGTTATTGCGGCAGCGCGGGCCGTACAGCAAAAACATCCCGAAAGCACGGTCTGTATTCTAACCCGCAATATCAAGGATTTTCATCGAGCCGAAATCAGGAACCTGGGACTATACCTGTATGATCCCGACCAGTTTCTGGTTATGTGCTGGGAACACCATCAACCCTGCATGCAGACCCTGTTTGAGCTAATTCCAAAAGACGCCCTCACAATAGGACGCGCGGCTGAACCTTTGGAAACCGTGCTTAAGCGCGAGAGGCTGTTCCGGCTTAACAAACTGGTTCTGCAGGAACAGGAACGGCAGCTTGATCCTGTCATCTAGCGGGCAGACGAAAGTAGACAAAAAAAGCACTCACTGCCTGGACAATAGGCAGTTTAAATCTTAAGTACTTTACAAGAGGGTTTTAATGGGCAGATTTACTCAACTTGAAAGTTTTGTAGCGGTGGCAACGTTAGGTACCTTGTCTGCCGCAGCCCGACAGGCAAATGTTGCCCCGGCCATGATGGGCAGGCGCATTGATGCCCTGGAGGAACGCCTGGGCGTAAAATTAATCATACGATCAACCCGAAAACTGTCGCTGACTCCGGAAGGACATATTTTTCTGGAAGAGGCACAAAGAATCCTGAAAGACCTGGCCGATACCGAAAGCCTGATTACCCAAGGAAAGGTCAAAATCAGTGGCCCTTTGCGCATTACGGCGCCGGCCGGTTTCGGGAGAAAGCATGTTGCCCCACTTATTCCCGTATTTTGCGAACAATACCCGGACATCCAGGTCTCGCTTGACCTGACCGACCGGGTCGTTGACCTGGTGGAAGAACAATATGATTGCGCCATACGCATTGGTGACCTGGAAAACTCACAACTCATTGCCATCAGGTTGGCTGAAAACCACCGGGTTGTTGTGGCCTCTCCGGAATACCTGAAAATACACGGCACACCACAACATCCTGACGAACTCCAGCATCATGAATGCCTGTCCTTTGGTACCCAGGGTAACCAGCATAAGGGCTGGCTTTTCAAGGAAAACAACCAGATTATTGCTTTTAAGCCAAGAGCACGATTATCTTGCTCAGACGGTTCAGTACTGCTTAAATGGACTTTAAGCGGTTTTGGTTTGTCGTGGCGTTCTATGTGGGAAGTACGCAGTGAGATTGAAAAGGGGACATTAGTCACTATACTGGATGTATACAATACACCTGCAAATGGAATATATGCGATGTTACCCGACAGAAAACATTTACCCCAAAGAACCAGGAGTTTTATTGAATTGCTTAAAAACACGTATACACAAAAAAAATACTGGAAATAATGATACATTAATGCTGTAACATTATGATTACAATATTTTCAACATAGCTATACATATCAATTAGAAGAAAAAGGAGCCTGTAAATTAAACTGTGTAAACCGTCTATCATTACACCCATACAGGGTAAAGGATAGATCACATGGACAAAAAGAAACTGGAAGCGTTTGCTCGCGAGGCAGCCAAAGGCTTGAAGACTGAAAAGGACCTGAATGAATTCAGCCAGATGCTAACCAAGATTACGGTAGAGGCTGCCCTGAATGCCGAACTTGATGAGCATCTGGGCTACGAGCGGCATCAGTCTTCGGACAACACCAACAACCGCAATGGTTACACTGCCAAGACGGTCAAGACAGAAGATGGACAATTCGAGCTGAACACGCCTCGGGATCGTGACGGCAGCTTTGAGCCCAGGCTGGTTAAAAAGGGCCAGACACGTTTTACCTCAATGGATGACAAGATCCTGAGCCTTTACGCCAAAGGCATGACGACCCGCGAAATCGTGGCAACCTTCAAGGAAATGTACGGTGCCGACATTTCACCCACCCTGATCTCCAAAGTCACCGAAGCAGTGATCGACAAGGTTGATGAGTGGCAATCGCGCCCGCTGGAATCGGTTTACCCGATCGTCTATCTGGACTGCATTGTGGTCAAGATCCGACAGGACAGGCAAGTCATCAACAAAGCCCTCTATCTAGCGCTGGGGGTCAATTTAGAAGGCCATAAGGAACTGTTGGGCATGTGGCTGTCTGAGAACGAGGGCGCCAAGTTCTGGTTAGGCGTGCTCACGGAGTTGCAAAACCGTGGCGTCAAAGACATCCTCATTGCCTGCGTTGATGGGCTCAAAGGCTTCCCGGATGCGATCAGTGCCGCGTATCCGCAGACCCAAATCCAGCTGTGCATTGTTCATATGGTACGCAACGCGATGAAGTATGTGCCCTACAAGGACTACAAGGCAGTTGCTGCTGGACTCAAGCGTATTTACCAGTCTGCCACCGAGCAGGAAGCCTTGCGGGAACTGGAGCTGTTTGCTCAGCAATGGGATGACAAATATCCACAGATCAGCCGTAGCTGGCGTACCCACTGGCCGAACCTGAATACCCTGTTTCGCTATCCGGAGGACATTCGAAAAGCCATTTACACCACCAATGCCATCGAATCCCTGAACAGTGTCATTCGCAAGGCCATCAGCAAGCGCAAGTTGTTCCCGACAGACGATTCAGCCAGAAAAGTTATTTACCTTGCCATCATGGATGCGTCCAAAAAATGGACCATGCCAATTCGCAACTGGAAGCTTGCACTGAATCGGTTTATTATTGAGTTCGAAGATCGCATCAGCGATTATGTATAATCCAGACGGTTACACAGAATTATTTACACCCTCGAAAAAAGAAACAATATTCAAGTCTTTTTATTTAAACAGTAAATAAATGACTTAAGAAAATAATTGATATATGCCAAACAATAACAATTTTAATATGTTTTAACGGCTACAATGTACGCTGCTATCTCTGCTACTTGAGCATAGCAATAAGGAAAAGATTGGATGCTCAAACACCTTTTATTAAATAAAGAATCAATTCACTGTTCAACCTGTATGCTGGGACATCTATGTGTCCCTGGCGGCTTAACACCCTCTGAAACACACAGGCTGACCGAACTGATCAAAGAACGCATACGCATCCCTAAAGGCACGCTTTTTTTCAAGGTTGGCGATCCGCTGACGGCCATTTACAGTATTCGTTCGGGCTCCATGAAAACACAACTCGAAAATGAAAGTGGACACGTACAAATTACCGGCTTTTTTCTTGCCGGAGAATTACTGGGTCTTGATGGATTTAGCGAAGGCGCACACTTATCTAATGCCATTGCACTGGAAGATACCGAAGTTTGCGTTCTAAAACTTAGCGATCTTGATGCCCTAACCCATGAAATCCCTGCCCTGCAGCATCAATTCTGGAAAATCCTCAGTAAAGAAATTTCACGCTCACACAATCTGGTGCTATCTTTGGGTGCCATGCGCTCAGAACAGCGGGTGGCTTCATTCCTGTTGAATTTATCAACACGATTCACAAATCTGGGTTATTCACCCAACGAATTTATTCTGCGCATGAGCCGGGAAGAAATCGGCAACTATCTGGGACTTACACTTGAAACCGTCAGTCGCCTGCTTTCACGCTTTGCCAAAGAAGGATTAATTCGCATCCATCAGCGCCAGGTTCAATTATTAAGCAAATCGGGCTTAAATGACCTGATCAAACACGAACAAAACAGCAAGAAAAAATAAAAAAAGCACGAAATTTCTTTCGTACTTTTTATTGCCAGACATTAATAATAAAAACTAGAGTTCTTCTTCATTTCCAAACAGTTTGTTGTTTCCCCGTGAATTAACCATGAACAAACTTAAAACACTGGAAAATGCGGCCATCATCCAGAACAGAAAAAAACCGCCAGCATAGACCCATTCAATACTAACCGGGATATATCCAAAAATACTTATATCCGCAGGCTCTACTAACGCGAACACCACACCGCTTAACAGCCCGGCCGCCAAAAATGACGGCCATAAAATCCACATTATGGTACGCATATCACCCCCGTTGTTATTTGAGCTTTCTTTCTTCCACGTCTTTCCTTGCGTCAAACCCGGGAATATCTTTGCCATCTTTACTAACAAAAAGCCCTTGTTTGACGCCATCCAACTTGATTTGCTGATCTACATTTGTTGATAATGCCAGCACAATTGTAATGATGCAACCAATTATTGCCAGTGCCGGCCCGGCCATTAAAATCCATGGCCAAGGCTCCTTATACCAAGGGTTGACATCCAGATCATCATCATTGTAAGTAGACATGTAAATTTCCAGCTTAAAAATTAATTAGGAACATAAAAGCTTGTTTTACCATCTGCTTTAAGCTTAACATTCTCATTTTCCAGCGTCTCGGCTTTTAGCTCAAGATCGTACAGCCCCGGCTTGACTTCTTCAAGTGGAACCTGGATAACCAGCGGTACCCATTCATTGGCAAATGCGTCAACATTGACCACTGCCTTATCGGCATCACCAACACGTACCCGGGCATGTTCAATATCTTTGCCTTTAGCAGTAATTTCGAGCTCAAGTGGCCCTTCGGTCATATTGATAATTTGTATACGGTACACGTTTTCAATTAAGCCCCCCGGCACTTCACGGCCCAATGCCCCGCGATCACGCATGATATCCATACGCAATGGCGTACGCATCGCTACAGACACCACAAAGGCGATGACAAAAAACGCCAATAATGTGAGGTAAACATAAACACGAGGCTTGAACAGACGCTTTCTAGCCTGTTTGTTATCAAGGCCCTCAAGCATGCCGTTTTCAGACGTATAACGAATAAGGCCTTTGGGATAATTCATTTTATCCATAATCTGGTCACAGGCATCAATACAGGCGCCACAGCCAATACACATATACTGCAGGCCGTTACGGATATCAATACCGGTTGGACAGACCTGTACACAGACCGTACAGTCGATACAGTCTCCGAGACCAAGTTCATGGTGATCTACTTTGCGTGAACGTCCGCCACGAGGTTCACCACGGATTTTGTCATAGGTAACCACAAAGGTATCGGCGTCTACCATTACGCTTTGGAAGCGGGCATAAGGACACATGTACTTGCAGACTGCTTCGCGCAGAAAACCCGCATTACCCCAGGTTGCCACTGAATAAAAAATTATCCAGAACCATTGCCATGGACCCAGTTCCAAATTGATAAGGTCGGAGCCCAATTCACGGATAGGCGCAAAGTAACCAATAAAGGTGGAACCTGTCCACCAGGCGATAGCGATCCATAAAATATGTTTGGTTGCCTTGATACGAAATTTACGGAACGACCAAGGCGCTTCGTCGAGGCGAATACGGGCTACCCGATCACCTTCTACCTTGCGTTCTATCCACATGAAAATTTCGGTATAGACCGTTTGCGGACAGGCATATCCACAAAACAGGCGTCCGGCCAGTGCCGTAAACAGGAACAGGCCGTAAGCGGAAATAATAAGTATGACGGCCATATAAAATACATCTTGCGGCCACAATACCATACCAAAAAGATAAAATTTTCGGGCGCCAAGGTCGAACAGAACAGCCTGACGGTCATTCCATTGCAGCCATGGCAAGCCATAAAAAATAACCTGCGTAAAAAGAACGAGAATGATCCTCCAGCGGGCAAAGATACCGGTTACCGATCGGGGATAAATCTTCGCCCTGAATTCTTCGATAACCCTACTGGTTTCTTCCTCGGTCAACCCCGCCGAACTCGATACCTGAGTTGGACGTTGTATTTGCGCGGGTTGCCACGCTGGAGCTTGTTCCGAATTTTTATCTTCGGCACTTCGATCATTACTCATTCTTTCTTCCTTCCTTGATTTACTGCCTATTGCGCTGCCGCCGCTTTATTAGAGAGACTCCAGACATACGATGTCAACATACGGATCTGGTCAGGAGTAAGGAGATTTTTCTGTGCTGGCATAATACCCTCACGTCCATTCAAGATAGTATTGACAATATTGTCTTTGGAACTGCTACCCAACCAGATATTGTCTGTCAGATTTGGCGCACCCAGTGCCTTGTTACCTTTGGCATCAGCACCGTGACAGGCTACACAAAACTGGTTGAATGTTACTTGGCCTGCCGGTACCAGCGTTGCATCATGTGACAACCCAGAAAGGGAACGCACATAATTGGCCACTTCTTCGGCTTTTGCCTGGGGAATCGCGGCACCCAAAGGCGCCATAATACCGTGACGACCTTCTGTGATGGTTTGCAGGATTACCTCGGGCTCACCACCATACAACCAGTCGTTATCGGTCAGGTTGGGATAATCAGGTTGGCCTTTAGCATCTGAACCATGACACTGTGCGCAGTTATTCAGGAACAAGCGCTCACCAATGACGTGGGCCTCAGAGTTCTTGACCAATTCATCAATAGGCACTGCAGCAAACTTTTCATAGATAGGAGCAATGCTCTTGAGGTACTCGGCCCGCTCTTCCTCTACTTGCTTGGCTGCTGTATAGCCAAGCAGGCCTGGGCTGCTACCAAGCGCGGGGTACAGGAACATAATACCCAGCGCAACAACACACAAGCCAATGTACATGATGACCCACCAGCGTGGAATTGGTGTATTCAACTCACCAATTCCATCCCATATGTGGCCGGTACTTTCTTCACCTCTAGGGGCGCCACCCAGCCAGGCACGTTGTGTAAACAACAACCAAAGACAAAATACGACACCAACCAGCGCAATGATGGCAACCCAATAACTCCATCCAATGCTCACGAAATCACTCATGATCCATACCCCTTATTCTGATTTCCTTTATCCGACCCTTCATCTGGCAATGCGAATGGCAACCTTGCCGCCTCGTCATTGTCTTTGACACGGTGCTTTGACCATGCCCACCAGATGATTCCAAAAAACATCAACATTGATATGACGGTGAATACACCATTCAATATAGCCATATCAGTTACCCTCCGGTATGGACTGCCTGTGTCGCAGGTTGGGCAGTTTCTTTGGCACGTAACGCATTGATAAAGCCGACACCCAGACTTTGCAGGTAAGCAACAACAGCATCTTCCTCTGTTTTACCGGCAAGCTCTTTATTGGCATTGGCAATCTGTTCTTCGGTATATGGAACACCCAGCATACGCAGTGCATTCATACGAGGTTTCAGATCTACGTTGGAAATATCCTTATGTTGCAACCAGCTATATCCTGGCATATTGGACTCTTTAACCAGGGCACGCGGATCACGCAAGTGAAGCCTGTGCCAGTCGTCAGAATAACGGCCACCAACACGGGCAAGATCAGGGCCGGTACGTTTGGAACCCCACAGGAATGGGTGATCGTAAACGGACTCACCCGCCAGAGAGTAATGGCCGTAACGCAACACTTCGGATTGCAGCATACGTACCTGCTGTGAGTGACAGCCTACACAACCTTCCTTGATGTACACATCACGACCAGCCAATTGCAAGGGCGTATAAGGAGTGACCCCCTCGGCTGGTTGAGTGGTTGAATGCTGGAAGAATAAAGGAACAATTTGCACCAGTCCGGCAAATGAGATAACCAGGATACTGAGAATAATCAGTATCCCGACATTCTTCTCGATAGTTTCGTGTGAGAAAAAACTTTTTGATTTATTAGTCATTAGAGTTCCCCTATTTACACTGCTGCAGGAGCACCAACTGCTGATGCCTGGTAAGAGTCTTCGGAAGAACCAACCGGCACTACAGGATTAACAGGTTTTTGCCCTTTAATAGTAATAATAACGTTGTATAACATGATAATCACACCAGCCAGGAAGCAAGCGCCACCGGTGAAACGAATGATGTAAAGCAGATACTTGGATTGAAGCGCCTGCACAAATGCATAAGTCATCGTGCCATCAGGCTCAACAGAACGCCACATCAGACCTTCCATTACGCCGGCAATCCACATTGAAGCAATATACAGGACCACGCCAATGGTAGCGATCCAGAAGTGAGCTTCTACCAGGGATTTACTGGCCATGTTATCGCGCCCCCACAAACGGGGAATCATGTAATACAGACTTCCAAAAGTAATCATGGCAACCCAGCCCAGCGCACCAGAGTGAACGTGAGCAATGGTCCATTCTGTATAATGAGACAAGGCGTTGACTGGACGGATGGACATCATTGAGCCTTCGAAGGTAGACATACCATAGAAAGACAGTGCCACAACCATGAACTTCAGGATTGGATCTGTTCTAAGTTTATGCCAGGCACCTGACAACGTCATAATACCGTTGATCATACCACCCCATGATGGCGCAAGCAGAATCAGGGAGAATGCCATGCCCAGACTTTGAGTCCAGTCTGGAAGTGAGGTGTACAGCAAATGGTGAGGACCTGCCCACATGTAGGTAAAGGCCAATGACCAGAAGTGAACAATCGACAAACGATAAGAATAAACAGGACGGTTAGCCTGTTTAGGAATAAAGTAGTACATCATGCCAAGGAAACTGGTTGTCAGGAAGAAGCCAACCGCGTTGTGGCCATACCACCATTGAACCATTGCGTCTTGTACGCCCGCATATGCAGAGTAAGACTTGAACCAGCCCCAGGGAATTTCAATATTGTTAAAAATGTGTAAAACGGCAATGGTCAGGATATATGACCCAAAGAACCAGTTTGCCACATAGATATGCTTGACCTTGCGCTTGACAATGGTGCCGAAGAAAACAATGGCGTAAGAAACCCAGATCAGTGTGATCAGGATATCAATAGGCCACTCGAGTTCGGCATATTCTTTACTGGACGTAAAGCCTGCAGGCAGAGAAATAACAGCCCCAACAATAACCAGCTGCCAGCCCCAGAAGGTGAATGCAGCCAGTTTATCAGAAAACAAACGGGCCTGACAGGTACGCTGCACGACATAATATGACGTTGCGAACAGACCACTGCCACCAAAGGCAAAAATTACCGCGTTGGTATGTAAGGGACGAAGACGTCCGTAACTTAACCAATCAACCAGATTCAGATTGGGCCAGATAAGTTGTGCGGCAATAAAAACGCCGACAAACATCCCCACAATCCCCCAGATCACCGTCATAATGGCGAACTGCCGAACTACCTTGTAATTGAAGGTTTCGGCTTCACTAACAGTTGCGTTTTGAGTACGCATAGACCATCCTCTCTAAAAATTACCACTTTATTTTTTTGTGATACCGATAAGAATCATGAAACATTTTTACAAATTTGGTTTGACTTGAATCAACAAGACAAGAATCCAGAGCAATTTATACCTATGTTGACCCGCATTCTACATGAACTCTTGTTAAAACAAACTCCCGTGTTGCAATACAACAAAGTAAGCTATTTAGCAGAGGAATTGTCAAGTATGATTTGAGTCATTATCTTCAAGAATGGATTTCCCATTCTCTTCTGTATCATCAAACTGACCGGAGAACACCGCCCAATACAGTGCAATACCGATACCGATCACAAACAAAAATGAAACGGGAAGCAATAAAAACAAAGATTCCATTTCATTTATCCCTGAACGGCTTTCCCTGCCGTCCAATCAGGGCCAATAATAAAGCCCTGATTATGGAATTTTTTATATAAACGCCATGAGTTCCAGGCCACAGCCAAAGAAGATACCAACATGGTAATGGCCGCAACCCATGGTGCCACCAACCCGAACATGGCCAGTGGGGCCATGAGAATATGCCACGCCAGGGAACCGTAAAGGTTTTGATTGGCGGTTTTTCGGGTAAGGCTTAATACGAATTCTTGTTGTTCCGGGGTAAAACTGTAATTATTGAGAAAGATTGCACGGGCGGCAGAGGAAGCCGTAGGAACCGCCATGGACAAGGCACAGGGGCAACTCATGACGAATAGCGCAACCAGTACGGGCAAGGCATGAGACCTGTCTATAAACAGGTACCAGACAATGCCGCTGGCAATAGCCAGCAGTATTTGAATAACGACAAATGCAAAAGCGATTTTATCGGCTTTTGCAGTCATAATGGCACGTTCCTGTTCCAGGATGGCGGGTGTGCCGATTTTAGAATAACGGGCCGATTGTTCGGCGCAAAATTCCAGATAGCGTGCAGTTAGCAAAAACGCCACAAACATGGCAACGGATTCGAAATAAACTTCGCCTTGCTGATTGATGGTAGCGATGACACTGGGAATAAACGCGGTAAGAATACCTAGCGCAACAGGCCAATCCATGTTGACGCGCACTGAGTTTGAAGAGGATTTTTTGAAAACGCCCAGCCAGATTGGCCATGCACAATAAAGAAGAACTGGCATGGTTAACGCAAAACTGAGCCAATTCATGATGATGATAGCCGTATCAAGCATGGCCAGACTTTCTGTGCCAATGTATTCACCACGCAGATAACCTGGAAATGCGAACATCATTACCTGCATCATGACGAGCCATGCAATACCCAGACTTGCAAGCATATGCCGGCGTTTTTGCCGCTCATGATCAGGCAGGTCTTTAGGCGTTGAAAAAATGGAAGCGGCTTTCATAGCATAGGATAGTACTAATTTATTGCCCTGCCCGTCTTGATAATTATCAAGACGGCTGCATATTTATGAGCATAAAACAAAAACACACAACAAACGTCTGGCTTTATATGTCAAGATGATTGGTTTTGTTTTTAATAACCAGCTATTTACATTGCACTTTAAGTTTTATTTATTTAATTAAATACGCCTTGCGACAAGTAACGATCTCCTCTGTCGCAGACGATATAAACGATTGTAGCATTCTGCGTACGTTGCGCAACACGTAAGGCGGCAACCAGCGCACCCGCTGATGAGATACCGCCAAAAATACCCTCTTCGGCCGCCACACGACGGGCCATGTTTTCGGCTTCTTCCTGAGCAATCAACTCAAAACAGTCTACCCCTTTTGGGTTGTAGATTTTGGGTTGATATTCTTCTGACCATTTCCGGATACCCGGTATGGATGCCCCTGGGGCAGGCTGAGCACCCACCACTTCAATTGCCGGATTTTTTGATTTCAGGTAGGAGCCCGTACCCATAATGGTACCGGTTGTTCCCATGGCGCTGACAAAATGCGTGACCCTGCCGTTGGTTTGCTGCCAGATTTCTGGGCCTGTCCCTTCGATATGTGCCAATGGGTTATCGGGGTTGGCAAATTGATCAAGCACCACCCCCTTACCTTCAGACTGCATGCTTAAGGCCAGATCACGGGCATATTCCATCCCCCCCTGCTCTGCTTTAGTCAAAATAAGTTCTGCACCATATGCTTTCATGGACGCACGTCGCTCAAGGGAAAGGTTATCTGGCATGATAAGTATCATTTTATAACCACGGATTGCCGCCGCCATCGCCAATGCAATACCAGTATTACCGCTGGTTGCTTCGATAAGCGTATCGCCGGGCTTGATTTGTCCCCGAGCCTCTGCGTGCTTGATCATGGACAATGCCGGACGATCCTTGACCGAGCCTGCTGGATTATTTCCTTCAAGCTTGGCCAAAATGACATTCCCCCTGGGATCGCCAAAGGCACCGGGAAGTCGTTGTAACCGTACCAGCGGCGTATTGCCGATAGTGTCTTCAATAGTAGGATAGGTATTAGTCATAGTAATGAAATCATATACCATTTTTCTTCAATCCCACGACTATTTTATTAGTAATCAGTATTTCCCTGTCGGGGTTTAATCAATGTTGGCTTTGCTGCAGACAGCGAACGTTTTCTTTCTTTTCGGTCAACCGCCTGCGCCCGAGTGTCCTTATCTGTGAGCGCCTTATCGGACAATGTCTCGCTTTTTATTTGCAAGCCCGCCTCAAACAGCTTATTTGCCCTTTTAGCCCCTATCCCTTTCACCCTTGAAGCCAAATCTTGCCTTGACAGGAAAGGGCCACCCCTTTGCCGTTCCCTGATAATATTTTCTGCCGTTTTCAGCCCGATCCCCTTGATTGATACCAACTGTTCACGACTGGCTGAATTAAGGTCGATCGCGCAGACCTCATTTGAAAGAAAAACCAACAGTAAAAATAAGCATTTTAACCAGCAGGATTTGAATGTTTTTATTCGTTTCATGAACACCCCGTCACTGAACCAGACAGTCATCATCCTACTTTTCAGGTTTAATGAGTGAAAAAATGAATAAAAAAACCATCCGTATTTATACAGATGGTTTGAAATAAGAATTTAAGAGATTCGGAAATTCAGAAATTCGGAAATTCAAATTGAAAAATGTTATTTTACGTTTTCGCGCAAGGCTTTCACATAGCGACTCACACCAGTTTCAACATCAAGCATGTCAGCAGTATAACCAGCCTGACGCAGGGCAGTAAGATCGGCCTGGGTAAAGCTTTGATATCTGCCTTTCAAGTCTTCAGGGAATGGCGTGTAGCGAATCAGACCAGCCTGCACCAATTCTTCTAACGATAAAGCGGCTTCCCCACGCTCTTCCCTTAATGTATTGACCACTGCTTTGGCAACATCATTAAAAGGTTGGGCACGGCCTGAACCACAGTTAAAGATACCGGATTTTTCAGGGTGATCAAGAAAATACAGATTAACGGCCACCACATCTTCCACAGAGATGAAATCGCGGCTTTGCTGGCCATCACCATAACCATCCCAACCACCAAACAAACGCACATGCCCTTCTTTAAGAAACTGGGTCATATTATGAAAAGCCACCGATGCCATTCTTCCCTTGTGCTGCTCGTGAGGGCCATATACATTAAAATACCTTAAGCCCACTACCTGCGACGTAAGACTGCCCATGCGGCTGCGCAAGACCTGGTCAAACAGGAATTTGGAGTATCCATACACATTAAGCGGCGCTTCATTTTTAATATTCTCGGCATACACCGGCCCGGCACCATACACCGCAGCCGATGACGCATAAATAAACGGAATGGCACGGGCCTGGGCAAAATTGCATAACTCCAGTGTTACGCGATAGTTATTATCCATCATGAAATGGCCATCCCGTTCGGTGGTATCCGAACAGGCTCCCTGGTGAATAATGGCCTTTATGTTACCGACATTGCCCGTACTGATATGCCTGCGAAAATCATCCTTATGGATGTAATCGGCAATTTGGCAATCGCGTAAATTAATGAATTTATCGCCATCAGTCAGATCATCAACGGCCACAACACGATTTATACCCTTGCGATTCAGGCCACGTACAATATTACTGCCAATAAATCCGGCTGCTCCGGTTACTACGATCATAACAATTCCTCCGCACTTACAATGGATGTACCCAATTTTCCCACCACAATACTGCCTGCCTTGTTGGCCCAATATATTGCCTGTGGCCAATCCAGGCCTGCTGCCCTGGCTACGGCCAATGTTGCCAATACAGTATCTCCTGCACCGGAAACATCAAAAACCTCTTGCGCCAACGCATCTTCATGAAAACGACCCTGCTTGTTAAACAAAGTCATCCCCTGCTCTGAGCGGGTGATCAACAACGCTTCCAGCGCATATTCCTTGCGCAGTGTCTGTGCCAGCTCATTCAATTTCTCTTCGGATTCCCAGTGCCCCACCGCCTGCTGCATTTCCGAGCGATTAGGCGTAACCAGGCTGGCATGACGATAGCGCGCGTAATTGTCGCCTTTAGGATCAACCAACACGGGAATATTACACTCCACCGCATAGGCAATCATGGCTTCAACATGGGTTAACGTCCCTTTGGCATAATCGGAAAGTACCAGTACGTCATGCTGCGCAATTAGCGATTTGGCTTTTTCTTCAAGCATTTGCAAGGCTGAAGCCTGGGGGGGATATTCGAAATCTATCCTGAGCAATTGCTGCTGTCGCCCCAGCACCCGCATTTTCAGGGTGGTATGCAGGCTTTGGTCCTGGATAAGGTAAGGATCAATACCAGCCTCGTCGGCCAGATACTGAATTTGCCCTCCGGCCTCATCAGGCCCCACAATGCCCAGCAATGAGGCCTTTGCGCCCATGGCAACAATATTTCTGGCCACGTTTGCCGCCCCCCCCAGGCGATCTTCACGGCGGGCCACCCGAACAACAGGGACAGGTGCTTCGGGTGAGATTCGGTCAACCTCACCAAACCAGTAACGATCAAGCATGGTGTCACCAATCACCAGAATTTTTTTCTGTTTGATAATTTCCAGTGGAAATGAATCCATCACATTTCTTCCAGTTTTTTGGGCTGATAGGTTTCCCACATATTGCATCCAGGGCATTGCCAATAAAACGCCCTGGCCTCAAAACCACAGGAACTGCAACTGTATCGATCAAGCCTTTGTGTATGCTTGCGGATCATTTTGTGCAACAGCGATAGCTCCACATCGGGCAAAACCCTGCCAGAGGCATTGGTTTTCTCTCCGTCAGCGGCCGCTTTCAACTCAACCTCAAGAAGCTTATCAAGGCCCAGCAGGGAAGGATGTAACCGTAAGGATTCAGAGGCAAAATGCCATGCGGGTGCAGCCCCTTGCTGTTCTCGCAACTCGCTAAATACTATTTTAAACAAATCCAGGGAAGGATGAGCCAGGTAATGTTGTTTTAATAAATCCAGTCCTTGTTCCGCCTGCTGGTTTACCTTGTAATTTTCAAGCAAATTACCGGCAACCAATCCAACATATTCGGGGGCATTGGCAATTACCTGTTCAAGATATTTTCTTTCAGCTTCCCCGTCACCCTGTATGTTCATTAATTTTGCTTTAAGCATGGCAATCCGCACGGCAGCAGCATTGGTCCGGAGCTCTCCTTGCTGTTTTAGCAATGCCTGTTCAGCCTTTTTCAGTTCTTCATTGATATAGTTAATATCAGGCTGTTTGGACTGCATGGATTGCTGCGCCAGTTCACAATGGTAATGAATAAGCTGAGGAATAGGCTCATCAAGCATTTGGTGAAGATGCCTGACGGCCTCAATGGCCTTGGGCCAATCGTGCTCGGCCTCGTAGATGCGGATAAGCGAACGGTTTGCTGGCACGGCGTACGTGCTATCAAGCACCGCCTTATAGGCCTCTTCGGCACGGTCAAACATACCCGCCTTGAAGAAATCCTGGGCAAGCTCATGCTGGGCATGATCACGGTCCTGTTTGGGCAAATCAGCCCGCGAAAGCAGACTTTGGTGAACCCTGATGGCACGCTCTATTTCACCACGACGACGAAACAGACTTCCCAGGGCAAAATGAAGTTCGATGGTTTCAGTATCAAGCTTTGCCACTTCAATAAAAGCATCTATCGCGTTGTCATGATCTTCATTTAACAGAAAATTCAGCCCCTTGAAATAAGAGTCGGGCAATTGTCGTGTTTCAGACATCATTTGCCGCACATCGACTCGTGCGGCAATCCAGCCCAAACCAAATAAAATGGGTATAAGTATCAGCCACCAAGCTTCATAATCCACCAAACTGCTGCTCCTTTAGATCTTCGTGATTGCGGTTGAGTCTGATGTTTTGGCCGACAAGTTGCCCGTTGCCTCAGACTTATTGCCTTTAGTGGCATTAACATCTTTTTTAAGACGGGCAATTTCACTTTTAAGCTGGCCAACCTGGCGTGTTTTTTTAATACGCGCCAAAATTGCCAGCAAATACGCAAACACGGCGCCAAGAAAAAAAGTAACCAGCAACACCACAATCAAGGGTATGTTATTAACTGCCACATCCGAAAAGAACCTGACCGATACCGGCTGAGTATTTTTCAGGGCGAATAACAAGACCAGTAAAAATATAATCAGGCGCAATGCCCAAATAAAATAATGCACAACCCTCTCCTCTAATCCTGAAAACAACACATTGTAATGCGAAATTGCCTTTTAAAATACTGCACATCTGCTTTTCTTCATTTATAAACAAAAAAACTCCGACGTTTTAAGTTCGGAGTTTTTTATTGAGCAATTATCAAGTCAGCCTAACAACTGGCTACCTTAACTCTGCCCGATTCAAGATTTTCATGAGCCAAAGATTCTGATTTAAGCTCATTGCCAGCTTTGAATACAGAATCTACACGCTCGCGTAATTCCTTACCAGCCTTAAAATGTGGCACCCTTTTACCTGGCACCATCACCTGTTCGCCCGACTTGGGATTACGACCTACCCGTGGAGCACGTAATGACAGGGAAAAACTGCCAAAACCACGGATTTCGATACGCTGTCCCTTTGCCAAGGCATTGGTAAGCGCATCTAACATGGTTTTAACAGCATATTCCGAGTCACGTGCAGCAAGCTGTGGATAGCTTGCTGCCAGTGCTTCGATCAACTCTGATTTAGTCACTGTTTATTCGTCTTTAGCTTGATCAAGTTTAGCCTTCAGCAAGGCACCCAGACTTGTTGTGCCTGAAGAAGCACTTGTATCTGTCATGCGTTGCAGTGCATCTGCTGTTTCAGCATTGTCACGTGCTTTGATGGACAGCTGGATTGAACGGGCTTTACGATCAATGTTCAGGATCATGGCTTCAACGTTGTCACCTTCTTTCAGGACAGCTGTTGCATCTTCTACACGACCGGCAGAAATTTCTGATGCACGCAGATAGCCTTCAACGTCCAGAGACAATGTAACAACGGCACCTTTAGGCTCAACAGATTTGATAACGCCAGGAACAACTACGCCTTTATCGTTGGAAGACACGAAGTTATTGAATGGATCGCCTTCCAGCTGCTTGATACCCAGAGAGATACGCTCTTTGTCGGTGTCGATAGCCAGAACAACCGCATCAATCTCGTCGCCTTTCTTGAAGTTGCGAACCGCTTCTTCACCAGAGTCTGCCCATGACAAGTCGGACAGGTGAACCAGGCCGTCGATACCGCCAGGCAGACCAATGAACACACCAAAGTCTGTAATTGACTTGATGGCACCATGAACTTTGTCACCACGTTTGAAGTTAATGGCAAAATCTTCCCACGGATTGGCGCGACACTGTTTCATGCCCAGTGAAATACGACGACGATCTTCGTCGATTTCAAGAACCATGACTTCAACTTCTTCACCCAGGCTAACTACTTTGCGTGGATCAACGTTTTTGTTTGTCCAGTCCATTTCTGAAACGTGAACCAGACCTTCGATGCCGGTTTCCACTTCAACAAAAGCACCGTAGTCGGTAAGGTTGGTCACTTTACCGAACAGGCGTGTGCTTTGTGGGTAACGACGAGCCAGACCCACCCAAGGATCTTCGCCCAGCTGCTTAACGCCCAGTGATACACGGCTTTTTTCCTGGTCGAACTTAAGTACCTTGGCTTCGACTTCCTGACCAACAGACAGAACTTCGGATGGGTGACGCACACGACGCCATGCCATATCAGTGATGTGCAACAGACCGTCAATACCGCCAAGGTCAACGAAAGCGCCGTAATCGGTAATGTTTTTAACAATACCGGTAACCACAGCACCTTCCTGCAGGGTTTCGAGCAGTTTTTGACGCTCTTCACCCATGTTCACTTCGAGTACTGAGCGACGTGACAGAACAACGTTATTACGCTTGCGATCAAGCTTGATAACCTTGAACTCCATGGTTTTGCCTTCATAAGGCGTGGTATCTTTGACCGGACGCAGGTCTACCAGTGAGCCGGGCAGGAATGCGCGAATGCCGTTAGTCATGACAGTCAAACCGCCTTTGACTTTACCGGTAATCGTACCGGTAACCATTTCACCGGACTCAAGCGCTTGCTCCAGGGACAACCATGCAGACAGACGTTTTGCACGGTCACGGGACAGGATGGTGTCTCCGTAGCCGTTTTCGAGTGAATCAATGGCGACAGAAACGAAATCACCTTCGTTAACTTCAAGTTCGCCCTGATCATTCAGGAATTCTTCAAGGGGGATTAAAGATTCAGATTTTAATCCGGCATTAACCACCACAAAATTGTGGTCGATGCGCACAACTTCTGCTGAAATCACTTCACCTGATTTCATATCCTGGTTTTTAACACTTGCAGCAAACAGGTCTGCAAAGCTTTCGCCACCAATAGCGTCTTGTAAAGTTACGGATGTCATTAAACTATATCCAACGGCCCTTAGGGCCTATAAAAAAATACACACCAGGAAATACAATTTTCCTGGTGGAGTGAATGATATCTTTCATGTGGGTAGAAGTTTGTACCCCATACATGAAAGCTCTCACAGCAAAACCACAACAGGCTTTGCCATTATTACCTACCGCCCTGACAATAAGCGCTTTACGCGTTTACTTCAGCCCAGTAAGCCAATACTTTTGCAACGGATTCCTCTATTGACAGCGTTGAGGAATCGATGATTTTTGCATCTTGTGCCGGAACCAATGGAGCATGACTTCGATGCATATCCCGCTCGTCCCGCGCTTTCAGATCTTCCAACAAGGCTGATAGATTAGCAGAAATTCCTTTTTCGATCAACTGCTTATAACGTCTTTGTGCCCTTTCATCGACATCTGCAATCAGAAAAACCTTCAATTTTGCATCAGGAAAAATAACGGTACCCATATCCCGACCATCGGCCACCAGGCCAGGCGCTTTCCTGAATGCCCGCTGCCGCTCGAACAGGGCCTGCCGTAGCAATGGATAAGTGGCTATTTGGGACGCCAGTGCCCCCACCTCTTCCTGACGCAACGCATCACTGACATCGTCGTTATCCAGCAACACCTGCTGCCCCACAAAACGGACATCAAGATTACGGGCCACCTCGGCAATTTCTGCCTCATGGGTAGGAAGAATACCTTTTCTCATGACGGCCAGAGCACTTAAGCGATACAGCATACCGGAATCAAGCTGATGCCAGCCAAGCGTTTGGGCCACGATACCGGCCAACGTCCCCTTGCCAGAAGCACTGGGGCCATCAATCGCAATAACAGGTGGCAAACTTGCGTTAATCATGATGCCTTACCTCACAAGCGTCTTGTAAATGTCAAAGTAAGACGGGAAAGTCTTGGCGACACAGTCAGGATCAAGTATACGCAAACCTACCGGGCCAAACACCGCCAGGGAAAAGCACATGGCCATGCGATGATCATCATAAGTTTCAATATCAGCCGTTTTCCAGTCTGATGCCTGGGGCGGCACAACCCTTAACCAATCGGGACCCGATGTCACCGTGGCTCCCACTTTTACCAACTCCTTGTGCATGGCTTCAATCCGGTCGGTTTCCTTAACCCGCCAACTGCCTATATTGCGCAGCATGCAGGGCCCATCGGCATACAATGCCAGGACCGCAGCAGTCATGGCCGCATCGGGAACCAGATTAAAGTCCTCATCAAAGGCCTTCAGTTTTTCGCCCTTGGTTAAATCGGGCCCGCTTATTTCCAGCCAGTTATCGCCAAACTTGATTTTTCCACCCATAGCCTGAATGGTTTGGGCAAACCGGATATCTCCCTGAATGCTGTTTTTACCCACACCATTGATGCGTACCGGCCCCTTGCCAACAAGCCCCAATGCCATAAAGTATGAAGCAGAAGAAGCATCGCCTTCAATGTCAACCTGGCCTGGGCTTTTGTAAACAGCATCGCGAACAATGGTAAAGCGGGACCAGCCCTGCTGCTGCACTTGCACACCAAAACGGGCCATCATATTCAGGGTAATCTGGATGTAAGGCTTTGAAATAAGCTCTCCTTCAACGTCCAGAACGACATCCTGAGCGGTTTTTTGCGCTATCAGGGGAGCCACCAGCAACAATGCCGTTAAAAACTGACTGGAAACCGACCCTTGCACCTTCACAGGCCCATTAACAGTTAATGTTGCAGGGGCAATTTTAAGCGGCGGATAACCTTCATTTTGTTCACAATCTATACGCCCGCCCATGGAACGCAAGGCATCAACAAGATCCCCGATAGGGCGTTCATGCATGCGTGGCACACCTGAAAGACGGTAATTTCCTCCTAGTACTGCCAAGGCCGCCGTTAACGGACGAAAAGCAGTACCGGCATTACCCAAAAATATTTCCGCCTCTTTATTGGGAAAGTCAGCCTGACCGCTAATAGTAACCGTTTCCTGATCGTGACGTTCTACCGAAATACCCAGTGTTTCAAGGGCTTGTAGCATTACCTTTGTATCATCGGAGTCTAGCAAGCCCTCGATACGCGTAGATCCAGCTGCCAGCGCAGCTAACAAAAGCACCCGATTGGATATACTTTTCGAACCAGGCAAATTAACCACACCACTGGCTGTTACTGCTGCGTTCAAATCAATAAATGGTGTCCGCATTACTTATTTTCTCCCCATTTTTTCCGGGCCAAGGAGGCCTGCTCCAGCCATGCGTGCAAACCGTCCACATCACTGTCTTCTATCATCTGCCGGGTTTTTTCAAGCATCGGCAGAAACACGTCAATTTCATTCAGCATGGCTTCTTTATTACTGATAAAGATATCCCGCCACATTTCAGGTGAACCACCTGCAATTCTTGTAAAGTCACGGAACCCCGTACCCGCCAAGGCCAAAGCCAGCCCCGAAGAATCGGACCGACATACCATGGACATATAAAGTGCAGACAGATAATGCGGAAAATGACTGACCGTAGCAAATATTCGATCGTGCTCAATGGCACTGATTTCACGCACAATTGCACCACAAGCCTGCCAGCATTGCCTGACCCGCTTGATGTCATCACCTGAGTTCTCGGGTAATGGGGTCAAAATGACATTGCGATTCCAGTACAACAACGGATCCGCCGCCGCCGGACCGGATTCATCAGAGCCGGCAATAGGATGCCCAGGTATGAATTGGTTCGTGCGCTCTTTCAGGGACTGCCGGGCGTCTTCAATTACTTGAACCTTGGTACTGCAGGCATCAGTAACAATCGCGCCAGGTTTGAGTAACGGGCCAATGATTTCACATATCCGACCCAGCACTGAAGCTGGCGTGGAAATCAAGATAAAATCAGACGCTTTGCCGGCCTCTTCAAGTGTGGCAATGCGATCTATCAAGCCCAGCTGCAATGCCCTTTCGAGGCTGGCATGGTCTCGCCCCACTCCCAGCACGCACCCTGCATGCCCGCCATTTTTAAGCGCCTTGGCAAAAGACCCGCCAATAAGGCCTACTCCAACCACGCTAACCACAGGTAAAAAGAACGAATTAGCCGAAGGGGCCAATGTGTCATTCACGGACATACATTACCTTTATTGCAGGGGATAAGAGCCGAGAATTTTGAAGAAAGCGGATTTTTTTTCAAGTTCTGCCAATGCCTTGGCCACATTTTCATCGTTGCGATGACCGAGAATATCGACATAAAAATAATATTCCCACTGGCCTGTACGGGCCGGACGTGACTCGAAACGGGTCATTGATACATTATTCTGGACAAAGGGACTAAGCAGATCATAGACCGCGCCAATCCGGTTGGGGACGGCAAAAATAAGACTGGTCTGGTCTTTGCCACTTTGCAGGGAATCCAGGTGGCCAATGGCCAGAAAACGGGTTTTATTATTGGGATCATCCTGAATACCAGCCGCCACAATCGGCAGGTTCCAGATAAGCGCAGCAGCCTCACCAGCAATGGCCGCAACGGTATCATCATGGGCTGCATGCTTGGCTGCCTCTGAGTTACTGGCCGCCGGCACTCTTTTCAGATTAGGATAATGTTGCTGCAACCAGCTATGGCACTGTGCCAATGCCTGCGGATGCCCCATAATGACGTCTACATTGTCCATGTTGCCGCCCTGCGTCATCAAGCAATGCCGGATCGCGATAATACGCTCTCCGTGTACTTTCAGGGTAGTGGATAAAAGCAAATCCTGAGTTCGGTTAACCGCCCCTTCCGTCGAGTTTTCGACAGGCACCATGCCCACATCCGCCTGACCGGCTTCGACAGAACGAAAAACCTCATCAAAAGAAGAACAAGGTAATTTCTGTATTGCATGACCGTAATATTCAAAGGCAGCCTGTTCGGAGAAGGAGCCTTCAGGACCAAGATAGGCAACCGTCAGGCCACGCTCAAGTCCGCGGCAAGCTGAAATAATTTCTGCCCATACCGCATGCACGGACTCGCGCGGAAAAACATCCTGCTCATTAAGGTCCTGCAAACGACGAATAATTTGCGCCTCACGCTCGGGCTTGAGTACCGGGCCATCCGCCTGAAAATCATGCTTGATTTTACCCACATCCATGGCTGCCTGGGCGCGTTGATTTAACAAGGTCAGTATTTCATGATCAATCGCATCTATTCGCTCACGCAGCGGCTTTAGTTTTTCCTGCAACAGTTTATCCATGTTGGCGTTCAAATTCTTTAAGATAATCGATAAGAGCCATTACCCCTTCCATAGGCATGGCATTATAAATGGAAGCTCGCATGCCGCCGACAGATTTATGGCCTTTCAAATTTAATAATTGCTGTTTTTTTGCGCCATCAAGAAAAGCCGCATTCAAACTGTCATCATGTAAAGTAAATGGCACATTCATGCGCGAACGGTATTCGGGCTGAATCGCATTATGATAAAAATCACTGTTATCAAGCTGGCTATATAAAGCCTTCGCTTTGTTGATGTTTTCAGATTCGATAGCCGCCAAACCACCTTTTGCGAGCAACCATTTAAAAACAAGTCCGGCCACGTAAATGGAATAAGTAGGTGGCGTATTGAATCGTGAGCGCTCACGAGCCACGTTGACATAATCAAAGGCACTTGGGCAATAAGGCAAAGCATGGCCCAACAAATCACGATGCAGAATAACAACCGTCACGCCGGCCGGACCGGCATTTTTTTGAGCCCCAGCATAAACCATGCCGGTTTGCCTGATATTTAAGGAACGGGATAGAAAATGGGAAGACGCATCAACCACCAATGGAACCGCATCGGCCCCTAAGGCCTGCATATTGGGCAGGCCGCCAATTTCGACCCCGCCGATGGTTTCATTGCTGCAAAAATGCAAATAGGAAGAGTCGGGGTTGACTTTCCATTCCTCGAAAGCCGGCACCCATGTCCAGGGCTCATAGGCCTGACCATTGATTTCCCTGGCCTGATGACTTTGAGCGGCAATGCGCACCGTGCCGTAACGGGTAGCCTCTTTGTAGGATTTGGTCGACCAGATACCGGTTAATACATAATCGGCAGAATGCGAAGCGTTTCTGGCGATCAGGTTCATGGGCAGAATGGCATTTTCGGCCGTTGCCCCACCCTGCATGAACATGACCGCGTAATCTTCAGGGATATCCATCAAGACACGCAAATCAGCCTCGGCCTCGTCACAAATTTGCGTGAACTCGGGCCCACGGTGGCTCATTTCCATGACTGACTGGCCGCTGCCGTGCCAATCAAGCATTTCCTCGGCGGCCTGTTGCAAAACTTCACGAGGAAGTTTGGAAGGTCCTGCTGAAAAATTCCAATATTGCTTATTCATAACCGCATTCACTTATTCATTTGTTGAAGGTTGGGAATCTTCCTGGCCTGGAACATCGTCCTGCCCGTTAGTGGGTGTTTCAGATGCGTCATCCGGCTCAATTTCATCATCGTTATCGACATCGCTTTCGACAACCCGGCGTACACCGGACAACATGCTTCCGTCATCAACGCTAATCAGGGTAACACCTTGAGTTGCCCGACCCATTTCCCGAATCTCGGATACCCGGGTACGCACCAGCACGCCCCCTGTTGTGATCAGCATTATTTCATCATTGGGCTCAACCAGGACAGCTCCCACTACCTTGCCATTGCGGGCACTGGTCTGGATGGCAATCATACCCTTGGTACCGCGACCATGACGGGTGTATTCCGTAATGGAAGTGCGCTTTCCAAAACCGTTTTCAGTGGCGGTTAGAACGCTTTGGTTTTCATCACCGGCGACCAGCAGGGATATCACACTTTGCCCGTCTTCAAGGTTCATGCCACGGACACCGCGCGCAGTGCGTCCCATTGGGCGCACATCGTTCTCATCGAAACGAACTGCCTTGCCCGCATCGGAGAACAGCATGATATCGTGCTCGCCATCGGTAAGATCGGCACCGATCAAGTGATCTCCTTCGTCAAGTGCCACAGCAATAATGCCGGATTTACGAGGATTGGAGAAATCGGACAAAGGCGTTTTTTTGACCGTGCCACGCAAGGTTGCCATGAATACATAACGATCTTCAACAAATGCCTTAACCGGCAGAATAACCGTAATTTTCTCACCATCAACCAAGGGGAACATATTCACGATAGGACGCCCGCGTGAGCCACGGGTACCTTGAGGCACTTCCCAGACTTTAAGCCAATAAACGCGACCATGGTCGGAGAAACACAACAGGTAATCGTGCGTATTGGCAATAAACAGCTGGTCGATCCAGTCATCTTCTTTCATGGCCGTTGCCTGCTTGCCCCTGCCACCCCGTTTTTGGGCGCGATATTCAGACAAGGGCTGGCTTTTGATGTAACCGCTATTAGACAGGGTAACCACCATATCTGTGGGCGTAATCAGATCTTCGGTATCAAGCTCTGTCGCGTTGGCCTCTATTACTGAACGGCGAGCATCTTTAGCATTGGTCGAGAACTCGGTCTTGATGAGCATTAATTCGTCGGCAATGATAGCGGTAATACGCTCGGGCTTGGAAAGAATATCCAGCAGATCGGAAATGGTATCCATGATCTCTTTGTATTCATTAACCACCTTATCCTGCTCAAGGCCGGTAAGGCGCTGCAGGCGCATATTCAAGATTTCCTGAGCCTGCACATCGCTTAAGCGGTACAAACCATCTGCCTGCAAACCAAATACAGCCGCCAGGCCTTCGGGGCGATAGGCTACGCTTCCGCCCAATACACCATCGTCATCGGCACGCACCAGCATTTCCCGTACCAGGGAGGAATCCCAGGTGCGAGCCATTAATTCCTGACGGGCCACCGGAGGCGTAGGCGCTGCCTTGATAATCGCGATAAATTCATCGATATTTGCCAACGCCACTGCCAGGCCTTCAAGCACATGACCCCGTTCACGGGCTTTGCGCAACTGGTATACCGTGCGACGGGTAACCACTTCACGGCGATGCTGCAGGAAATAATCAACCAGCTGTTTAAGATTCAGCAAACGTGGCTGGCCCTCTACCAGGGCAACCAGGTTCATGCCAAACGTATCCTGTAACTGGGTATGCTTGTACAGGTTATTCAGGACAACCTCAGGCACCTCGTTGCGTTTGAGCTCGATAACCAGACGCATTCCGTCTTTATCGGACTCATCACGAATATCTGAAATACCTTCAATTTTTTTCTCATTGACCAGGTCGGCAATCCGTTCCTGCAAGGTCTTTTTATTGACCTGATAGGGAAGTTCATCAACAATAATAGCCTGGCGATTGCCCTTCTCCATGTCTTCGAAATGCGTTTTGGCACGCATAACAACCCGCCCACGCCCAGTACGATAACCTTCACGGACACCTGACATGCCATAAATAATACCCCCTGTGGGGAAGTCGGGAGCCGGGATAAATTCCATTAATTCATCAATGGTGCAACCCGGGTTACGAAGGCAAAACAGACAGCCCTCTATCACTTCAGCCAGATTATGGGGAGGCATATTGGTAGCCATGCCAACGGCAATACCCGAGCTGCCATTAACCAGCAGATTGGGCAATTTGGAGGGCAACAGCAAAGGCTCCTGCTCGCTGCCATCATAGTTGGGGCCAAAATCAACCGTTTCCTGGTCGATATCAGCCAGCAATTCGTGAGCAATCTTGGCAAGACGGATTTCCGTATAACGCATGGCAGCCGCACTATCGCCGTCTACGGAACCGAAGTTACCCTGCCCATCAACCAGCATATAGCGCAGGGAAAAATCCTGGGCCATGCGCACGATGGTATCGTAAACCGCCTGATCGCCATGAGGATGATATTTACCGATGACATCACCGACAATACGTGCGGATTTCTTGTAAGCCTTATTCCAGTCGTTATTGAGCTCATGCATGGCAAAAAGCACACGACGGTGAACCGGTTTGAGGCCGTCCCTGACATCCGGCAAGGCACGACCGACAATCACACTCATAGCGTAGTCGAGATAACTACGACGCATTTCTTCTTCCAATGAAATTGGAAGCGTCTCCTTGGCAAAGGAATCCATATTACTCACAAATTTTTATCTGGTTAGGCAAACACATTGAAAATATCTTTGCCTATAATGAAAAAGCCAATTTGGGCGAAACATTGATTCTAACATTTATAGCGCATCGGCAAACATCAATCCATGGACATAAAAAGATTTTATTCCGAAAGATCTCAGCTTGATTCCAAATCATTTCCTTTAAGTTTTACGTTTTGAATTCACCTTTAAATACTTAAAGATTTCAACACTTTCCTCCTTCCCCCTCTCTTTTCCCTGCTTGTTGCTCAAATCCAACAAAATTCGCATATAAACGACAGATTTGAAAAGATCCTTTAAAAATGTTGGGCTTACACTCTACAAGCCACAGGAAAATCGCGTAAGATCAATTCAAGAACACGGGAAAATCTAGTTTAACCCTTTGAATGAACATTCAAGCGTTGCTATACTGACCCTGATTTCCAATCATGCGGCGGGTTTCGCTGCGAGTCATTTTTTAGCTTTCAAGCTCAACGAGGAGAAACATGAATAAGCCCTCTAAATTCGCATTAGCATTCGCCGTGGTTGCTGCCGCAACTTCTGGCGTAGCATCAGCGCAAACTGTCGACAATTGGGTAAACCCATACGGTCTGGTTTGGATGAACGGCACAAATGAACATTGCTGGCGCGACAACTTCTGGACACCTGCTACAGCAGCCCAAGGTTGCGGTGCACCACAAACACCCGATATCGTTGCTCAAAAAGTAATTCTTAACGCTGATACTTTTTTTGATTTCGATAAATCAACCCTGAAACCTGAAGGTCGCAATATTCTTGACCAGGTTGCCCAGCAGACAAAACAACTTAACCTTGAATCAATTATTGCTGTTGGATACACCGACTCTATCGGTACTGCACAATACAACCAAGGTCTGTCAGAGCGTCGCGCAGCAACTGTTAAAAATTATCTGATCTCCCAAGGCATCCCTGCCGATCAGATTATCGCTTCAGGCCGCGGTGAAAACGATCCTATCGCTTCTAACGCAACTCGTGAAGGTCGCGCGAAAAACCGTCGCGTAGAAATCGAGATTGTAGGCACACCACGCAACTAAGCGCAGGCAATTTATTTTTGCCTACAGTAAAAAGCCCCCAACTGGGGGCTTTTTACTGTCCGCCTTCAGGGCAGTTTTGCCTGGCCTATGATAAACTTGAATTCTTACCCTTCACACCCCGATTATTTTCAGGTTTCAAGAACAAGGCCCTATGAATACGCCCGCCCCTACTTCCGAACCCATCAACGCAGATCCGGCTGAATTAGAAAAATTCAGCGCACTAGCTTCAAAATGGTGGGATCCCACCAGTGAATTCAAACCATTACACGCTATTAATCCACTCAGACTTGGCTGGATTCAATCATTGGCCGGCTCCCTGGCCGACAAAACCATTATTGACGTAGGCTGTGGCGGAGGGATACTTTCAGAAAGTATGGCAGCAACCGGCGCTAAGGTTACCGGCATAGACCTTGCCCAAAAGTCACTGACTGTTGCAAAGTTGCACGGACTTGAATCTGGTATAAAAGTAGAATACCTGAAAGTGGCGGTTGAACAAATCGCCCAGGAACGCGCGGCACAATACGACGTGGTCACCTGCATGGAAATGCTCGAACATGTCCCAGACCCCGCATCGATTATCGATGCCTGCGCAAAATTGGTTAAACCGGGCGGTTGGGTGTTTTTCTCTACGCTCAACCGGAACATGAAGTCTTTCATGTATGCCATTATAGGAGCCGAGTACATCATGAATCTGCTTCCCAAAGGAACGCATAATTACGGCAGTTTTATTAAGCCCAGCGAACTGCTTTCCTGCGCCCGTCATGCAAAACTGGATTTAATCAGCATGAAAGGACTGGAATACAATCCTTTAACCGAAAAATATAAACTCAGCAACGATACTTCAGTTAATTATTTGATAGCGACCCGTAAATGCGAAGAATAGTTTTCTTTGATTTTGATGGCACCCTGGTTGATAGCGCCCCAGATCTTGCCCATGCAGCCAATTTACAACGCATCCGCAAAGGCCTGCCTCCCCTTCAATATGCCACCTTAAGGCCTTATGCATCACAAGGTGCCAGAGGATTGCTTGGGGCCGCCTTAAACCTGCAGCCTGATCACAATGAGTACGAGGCAGTACGCCAGCAGTTTTTACACGACTATAAAAATTGCATGACCACTCACAGCCGTCTGTTTAACGGGATTAATGAACTTCTAAACAAGATTGACCAGAATAATATGGGCTGGGGCATTGTTACCAACAAAGCCGAAGACCTGTCTTTTCCCATGTTTGACCATTTCCAGTTAACCTCCCGCAGTGCCGCCAATGTATGCGGAGATACAACCCCTTACGCCAAACCGCACCCTGCCCCTTTGCTCCATGCCGCCCGTCTTGCCAACAGCTTGCCCGAACACTGCATCTATATCGGTGATGACGAGCGTGATATCATTGCTGGCAAAGCCGCAAATATGGCCACCATTGCCGTTTCCTACGGGTATTGCAACAATAAAGACAGCATACAAGAATGGCAAGCCGACCTAACCGTAAACCGCGTCGATGAACTCTGGAATGCCATTGCTCATCTAGCTCAAAAAAACGGGGTTAAAAATGATTAATTCCAGGTGTTTTACGTCCCTGAAAATATTACTGGCCTCATCCACATTGCTTTCGGGCTGCGTCCTTAACCCCAGCCCAGGCAGCCTGAACATGGGCCCTGATGGCAAACCCACCTCGGGATTCTTCGGGCGCACTGCACTCTCCCCCAGCAATTGGGATGAAATTTCTAAATCCATTAAGGATTCGGATAAAGAGTCATTAGGCGTTGAAGTTAACCGCGTGCACGATGGCAGCCTCAGGATTATTTTGCCGGCGAACAGCTCATTTCGGTCTGGAAAAACCAACATCAACCGAAAAATGTTTCCGATTCTGGATAAAATTGTTACGGAACTTAAGCAATCCCAGAACCTGCGCATCAAGGTCGTTGGACATACCGATTCGCAAGGAGGTGAAATTAACAATCAGGCCCTGTCTGTACAAAGAGCCTCGGCGGTCGCCCATTATTTAATCAAAAAAGGGGTTAAAAGTGTACGAATAGACATCGAAGGCAGGGGCGCCATAGACCCGTTAATGAGCAATGACACCGCACGTGGAAGAGCCATTAACCGTCGAATTGAATTATATTTATACGAGCTAAGATAAAAAAACCCAAAGCCAGAAAAGCGCCAGGGATTTAACAAAAGAATAAAAATGAACATGGCAAAAAAAAGGGAGCCGAAGCTCCCTTTTAATCCGTTCTGTTGCCAAGTGGATCAGGCTCCTAGCGGCCTAAATTAGGCGGCTAATGCGTAACTTTCGTCATTTGCATTTAAGAGTTTTGCTTGATTTACGGTCATCGCCTACCGGCTGCCAGTTTTCCTATCTTTCCCTGTCGAAACCTTGGCGTCCCCATCAATAAGATACTATAATGTTGTAAATATCCTATTGGTGGAGACGGCGGGACTCGAACCCGCGTCCAGAAAACCTTCAGTTAACCAGATATACAGCTTGATTAGAATAATAACACAAAAACAAAATAAATCCACTGCCAAAGAAACACATTTATTTCAATGCATTACACGTTTTTATCGTCTTCCAGCATTTTTTTCCAGCCATCAACCCCCAATTCCGTGACTTTTTCTATGTTGCTGTCAAAAATAGCACTGGCATCAGGATATTGCTGCGTGGCATTATCAAGGCTTGATTCTCTAATAAGGTGCAAAATGGGATAAGGTGAGCGATTGGTATAATTACTGATGTCATCAGGCTCAGTGTCGGCAAACTGGTAATCAGGATGAAAACTGGCTATCTGCAGCTCACCCACCAGTTCCAGCTCTTCAAGGGTAAGCTCTGCAATATCCAGAAAATCATTAAAATCATAAAAATCTTCAAATACATGCGGCACCACAAGCAAACAGGTATCCAGCACTTCAGGGTCGGTTTCAATCAGGTTTTCACATTCCTGGGCCAATACCTGATGCAATTCTTTTACCGTTTCAGCACCGGTAACCGCAATCCTCACCTGATTCTTTACATAAACACTTTTGGCAAAAGGGCACAAGTTAAGGCCAATAACCGCCTTTTCCACCCACCGTTTTGTTTTCTCCAGGATTGCCGCTTCTTCTGAAGATTGAATCGTTCGCATATGTTTAACCCGCTTAATTGATAAACCCCTATTGTATCCTTACTCTTGCAACACTGCTTACGCGTTCTGAAACAACAAAACCGGTTCATCAAGCTGCACAAGCGTGTAGAATGGAACGTTTTACACTAATTTTTGGCCTCTTAGCAACACCATGACTTTTGCTTTTATTATTCCCTGTGCAATTAATGACCTTGACAACAATTCCATTGCCAATGAGGCGGGAGTAGCCGTTCCTGCCAACGAATCAGCCCCAAGTGCTTACGATCAGCTTCTAGCCACGGTCAACAGCATTAATCACTCAGCCAAGGGTTCATTGATATCGGTGATTGAACATGGTGCCACGGCTTTAAATGACAAGCAGAAAACCGGCTTATTAAAACACATCGATATCCTGATGGAATACAATAACAACGAAACCATCCAAAAGATTATTGAGCAGTACCCTGCCCCCAAAGACGCTACCCCCCTTACCGAGCTAACAAGCCTGATCTGGTTTCTGGAAGTCGCACAACAGCATCAGATTTTTAATAAAGTAAAACGGCTGTTTTTCATCAGACCAGGCCAAACTTTTGAGTCTGCGATTCATGCGCTTGCCGCCAGCAAACCCGAAAGCAAAAACAAATTCATATTGCCCAACTCTTATCCATCATCCTATTCATCAGAACAAACCGGTCATATCTTCCTGCAGTTCAATACCCGCTTATGGAGTTTTGAAACCAGCCAGATTACGTCGCTGCTGGATAACCTAAGAAGCATGCTGGCATTCATGCAGCAACGCTTTGAGGAAAGCGGCTATGTAGACCTTGGACATTGCCTGTATAAATTTATTGATGCCAACCATATTTTTTATGATCTGGATCTCGCCAGCAACCCCAACACCCATTAAACCACCAGCTCTTCCACCAATCGGCACACGCCCGGCTCCCAGTCGGGCATATGCAAGTTGAACACTTCTTTAATTTTGTTATTGTTCAATCGTGAATTCAGGGGACGCCTGGCTGGCATGGGATAGTGGGCGGTGGAAACCGGCACAACCTCCTTGAGTGCCAATGCCTCTTCTTTGGCTCGTAATTGATCGAAGATCAAATTGGCATAGGCCAGCCATGAGGTTTCTCCGTCAGGCACAAGATGATATAGGCCACTTAATAATGCGCTACGAGCTGGCCCAGACGCCTCATTAAAATAGGACCTGACGGCATGTGCCGTGATGTCCGCAATCAGGTCTGCTCCGGTGGGTACACCGATCTGGTCATTCACAATAGCCAGCTTTTCTTTTTCCCTGGCCAGTTTAATCATTGTTTTGGCAAAATTGCCACCATGTATGCCATAAACCCAGCTGGTACGAAAAATAAAATGCCCGCACCCTGAATGGGCAACTTCCCGTTCGCCCTCCAGTTTGGTATAACCGTAGTAATTGACGGGATTGCTAGGCGCCAACTCTGTACGAGCCTGCTCACCAGTGCCATCAAAAACATAATCACTGGAATAATGCACCAGCAAACCATGATGGATTTTCAAGGCCTGAGCAATTACCGCAGGCGCCCGTGCATTAATCAAAAACGCCTGTTCACGATCTGATTCGGCCTTATCTACGGCTGTATAGGCGGCTGCATTAACCACAACGTCAGGTTTCAAATATTCAATCGTTTTGGCCAGCCCGTGAAGGTCTGACAAATCACCGCACAAACCATTTTCATTATGACGGGACAAGGCAACAAGCTTTCCTAAAGGTTGCAATGCACGTTGCAATTCCCAGCCAAGCTGGCCGTTTTTCCCTAGCAATAAAATTTTCATGGTATACGACGTCAAGGCGGCAAGAAGTAAACCGCAATGCTTCTGGCTTACTTCTTGCCTGTGGTTTATTACTTCAAGTTAACCATATCTGCCACAATATTGGCCGCTTCTTTTGCAGCAATATCAATATTGTCTTTGCGTTTTTTCTCATTGGCCAATTCTTCTTTCAGATTACCTTCACCTGCCTGCAAACCATCATCAAGGCGGAAATTACCTATATCAGACTCGCCCAATTCCTTACGCCGGGCTTCAAAATCCTTGCGTTGGGCCTCCATGTTTTCACGTTCTTCAAGACGGGTTTGATAATTCAGGGAAATGACTTTCTGATCAGACAGCTTACGTGCATAGTCCAGCTCATCTTTCATTAACGCCCAGCTTCCTGACTCACTTACCCGGTCTTTGTGCAAACGGGATAGATTCACAATGGTTGGCTTCAGATCTCCAACGGGCTTGTACGAAGCAGGATCAATCGCACTCCAGGGCATGGCATTTTCATAACTTGACTCACCCATTTCCTTGGCATCAAACATGGTTGGGAAGATGATATCGGGCACAATACCCTTCACCTGCGTTGAGCTTCCGTTAACACGGAAAAACTTCTGGATTGTCCACTTCAGGGAACCCAGCTCTTCATCTTGCGGACGACGCAAAAATTCATTCAGGCCACGAATGGTTTGCACGGATCCTTTACCCCAGGTGGGGTCACCCAGCACCACGCCACGCCCATAATCTTGCATGGCACCTGCAAAAATCTCAGAGGCCGAGGCCGAAATACGATTAACCAGAACCGCCAAAGGTTTGTCCCACACCATGTCTGTTTTTATGCTACGAACATTGGACACAGAACCTTCTGCCGTACGAACCTGCACAATGGGGTTTGGACCACCAATAAACAGCCCGCTCAGATTCGCCGCTTCAGTCAGGGAACCCCCACCATTATTGCGCATGTCAAGAACAACGCCATCAATATTGGCCTTGTTCAACTCTTCAAGAATGACTCGAACATCACGCGTCACACTTTTATAGCTATTCTCACCACGAGCGCGAGCATCAAAGTCTTCATAAAAGCTAGGTATAGTAATAATGGCTATTTTTTGGATTTGCCCATCATTTTCAATTTCAATGATTTTGTATTTGGCCGCCTGGTCTTCAAGGGTTACCTTTTGACGGACTAAAGTGACCACTTTTTGCTTGCCATCAACCCCCCCCTCGGCAGGGATGATTTCAACTCTGACCGTACTACCACGCTTGCCACGAATTTTATTGACAATATCATCAAGGCGCCAGTCAACCACATCTTCCATGGGACCTTTTGGCCCCTGACCTACGGCCACGATGCGATCGCCCGGCTGAATCTGGCCGGACTTGGCGGCAGGACCACCAGGCACCACCTCACGGATTTGCCCATATTCATCACGCTTTTGCAGTACAGCACCAATCCCCTCAACAGACAGGCTTATTTGCACATCAAAATTCTTGGCTGAAGAAGGACTGTAATAATTGGTGTGCGGATCTGTACTGCTGGCATACGCATTAATGAACATCTCACTGACGTCTTCATTGCCCATGCGTAAAATCTGGTTGCGATTATTAATATAACGCTTTCGTAAGGTTTCCTTGATTTTTTCATCTGTACTGCCAGCCAACTTCAATCTTAAATAATCATTCTTGACACGCTTACCCCACAAATCGTTGATTTCCTCATTGGTTTCAACCCATTTGCTTTTTTTGCGATCAAGCTCAAAAGATTCGTCAACTGAAAAATCAAAGTCATCTTTCAGGGTAGACAGGACATGATCAAAACGCTGTTCTACACGATCCCGGTAAATTTCAAAAATATCAAATGGAATTTGCAGGCGACCACTAAGCAGCATATCGTTCATTTGATCTTTAACGGCAGAAAACTTATCGATATCCGACTTCAGGAAAAACATTTTTGACGGGTCGAGCATTTTTAGGTATTCATCAAAAACCGCATTGGACATTTTAGTATCCAGCGGTTTTTTATCATATTCGAAACGAGTCAGGATATTGGAAACAATGATCGCTGCCTTGGCATGCTCGATATCTGGAGAAAGCGCTTGCTTTAGGGGCTTTTTCAGATTGCCTGACATTGCCAATTCGGTTTTGCCAGCTACCATTTCTGCCGATTGCCGGGCCAACAGCGGCTGAGTGACCTGGGTCTGACCCAATTGGTCAACCTTGCTGATGGTTTCAGAGTCAGCATACACACACCCGGAGGTAGCAATGAATGCCAACGCAGCTACTAACATTTTAAACTTCATGCGACACAATCTCTTTTCAGTAAAACCAGACAGCGTCTTACTGCCTGGTTTATATATATTAACAGTCGGTTTTATGAGCGGACTTATACCTGAACATAAAAACACTTACCCTTTCATGCGCTACAACCTTGTATATTTGGTTTTAAAGCTTTTTCACAAGATAAAAGACATTGTATTTTAGAAAAAGTTTATTTTATTTATCTTATACTACTTTTTCCGTACTGCAATTTTACCCGTGTTTTACCACAGCCTGCCAAAAATTGAAGCGAAAAACTCAAGACTGATATTAGCAGGATATTCATTAAAAGTTACAGGAAAAAAAGTACCGGGTGAATGCAAATACTTCATACTGCTACAATTCGTTCAATTCAGGACAAACCAGAGAGATCTTCATGGCCCGTTACTTCCAGGAAAAATCAACAATTGCACGCTTTGGCGGCTTATTTTCTTTCATTTCCATCTTATTGTGCACCAGCTTGCCAATTCAGGCACAAACGAGCGACTTTACCGCCTGCCTGAACAAACTGCAACCTGAAGCACAAAAAGCGGGGGTTTCAAACCAGTCTTTCAAACGGTTTACTACCAATATTGTGCCTGACATGGGCATTCTGGAAAAACTGGATTATCAGCCCGAATTCAAACAACCCATCTGGGACTACCTGGCCGCCCTGGTCGATGAACAACGCATCCAGGAGGGCCTGCAAAACCTTGCCCTTCACAAGAACACGCTGAACCAAATCCAGAAAACATACGGTGTTGATCCGGCAACCGTTGTGGCTGTTTGGGGCGTAGAAAGCAATTTTGGCCAGACTTTTGGCAAATATCCGTTAGTGCAAGCTTTGGGAACCCTAAGCTGCTATGGACGCCGACAGGCTTTTTTCCAGAAAGAATTCTTCGCTGCGCTGCGGATACTGCAATCGGGCGACATTGCACCCGATCGCCTGGTTGGCTCATGGGCGGGCGCTTTCGGACATACCCAATTCATGCCCACCACCTTTGAACGGCTAGCGGTTGATTTTGATGGTGACGGACACCGCGACCTGATGGACAACACGACAGATGCACTGGCCTCTACAGCCAATTACCTGGCTAAAAATGGCTGGAGAAGCGGCCAGCCCTGGGGGTTTGAAGTAAAGTTGCCTGATAATTTCCCCATTGCCGGTGAGGGCCGCAAAAAGAAACGGTCCTTGCAAACCTGGATCAACAAGGGCCTTACCGATATCAATGGCCAACCCCTAAGCAACCTGGCCCCCGCTTCCATGCAAGCCGGCCTGCTTACCCCTGCCGGCGCCAACGGCCCTGCCTTCCTGGTTTTCAAGAATTTTGACGTTATCTACAGCTATAACGCAGCCGAAAGCTATGCCCTTGCCATTGCCCATTTGTCTGACCGACTGAAAGGTGAAGGCCCCTTCCAGACAGCCTGGCCCACTGATGACCTGGGTCTGTCACGTACCGACCGGGTTACTTTGCAGAAAATATTGCTTAACAAAGGCCATGACATTGGTGAAGCGGACGGCCTGATCGGCAGCAAAACCCGTGAAGCGATCAAAGCCGAACAAACCAGACTAGGCCTGAACGCCGATGGCCGTGCCGGACAAAAAATCCTGCGTGCACTGCTGCAAAAAAATTAATCGGCAAGCCGCTGGATAAAAAAACGCAGCCCTGCTCTTGCGGCTGCGTTTTTTTAATGCTTTTTTATGTTCTTTTTCCCGTGCCAGCCACCTTCCCCCTAGACCGCAGGGCTTGCCGCATATCCGGCTAAAAACCCCGCCGGATAACCCGCCATATCACGCCACTTGCTGACTGGCACAAACACTTTTTAAAAACGCCTCGCATTTGGCCAGCTGCTCCAGGGCAATGTATTCGTTAGCCTTATGCGCCTGCTCTATACTGCCCGGCCCGCAAATAACTGTTGGGATGCCCGCCTGCTGAAACAGGCCGCCTTCCGTTGCATAAGCCACTTTGGCAATATCCGTTTCTTTGGTCAAGCCACGCACCAATTGCATGATCGCTTCTTTTTCTGCCGTTTCCATACCGGGTGCACCCGCCAGCTTAATCAGCTCAATACCGGCATCGGGGTTTTCTTTTTTCATTTGCGGCACCAGGACGTCATTAATATAAGATTCAATCCGCGCCAGAATTTCAGTGGGTGACTGTGCCGGTAACGTACGGTATTCAAAAAGAAATTCACAATGTGCGGGCACCGTATTGATGGCATTGCCGCCCTGTATGGTACTGGTTTGCCCGGTTGTAAAGGGCACATCAAAATACTCATCAAATGGCCCTTTTTGCTTTATTTCATCTGTCAGGTCACGGAACATGCAAATAATACGCGCGGCATATTCAATCGCATTTATACCCACCGGGGTTAATGAGGAATGCGCGGCACACCCATGCACGATACATTTGTACGCGCTAATGCCCTTATGCGCCACGACCGGCCGCATGCTTGTAGGCTCACCCACAATACAGCCCGCCGGTTTAATTCCCTTTTGCGCCAGTTCTTTTAGCAAGAGGGGCGCACCCAGGCAGCCTATTTCTTCATCAAAGGAAAAGGCCAGATGAAGCGGTGCTTTAAGCCTGGCTTTGGTAAATTCAGGCACCAGGGCCAGGACTGTGCCAATGAAGCCCTTCATGTCGCAGGCACCTCGCCCATACAGCCGCCCCTCATGCTCTTTCGCTACAAAAGGCTCACTGTTCCAGTCCTGCCCATCTACCGGCACCACATCGGTGTGACCAGACAATACCAGCCCGCCCTTAAGGCGTTCTCCGGTAACAGAAGGGATGGTGCCAAACAGGTTAGCCTTTTTTCCATCTTCATTAAACACCAGAAAGCTTTCTACCCCGCAGCGCGAGAGATAAGCGTTGATATATTCAATCAATTCAAGGTTTGAATAACGGCTGGTGGTATCGAAACCAATCAGTTTTTTAGTCCAGTCAATACTGGTTTGCGGAAATGTAGGCATACGCGTTAAGTGCAAAAAATGAAACAATCTTGAAGTGTATCAGCTACACTGTTGTAAAAATGACAACAAAAACACATAAACGTTGATTTTTTAAGAGTGGCAGAAAAAAGTATTGCCTTTTTAAAAAAGGACGTGCATAATTACGTTCTTACTTGATCTTATTTAAGTAATTGGCTCTTTAGCTCAGTCGGTTAGAGCGACGGAATCATAATCCGCAGGTCCCCCGTTCGAATCGGGGAAGAGCCACCAGCAGAATTCTATATATATCAACCGCTTACGCAATATGCTAAGCGGTTTTTTTGTTTTATGCGGCTTCGGTTTTACTTATGGGTGACCAAAAGGTGACCGAATTTGCATGCATCTCCAGATGACTTGCATCTAAATGAGCATACTTTTTTACCATTTCTAAAGTTTCCCAGCCACCAAGTTCTTTCAGTACCATTAAGGGTGTGCCAGACTGGACGTGCCAGCTTGCCCAAGTGTGCCGCAAGTCATGAAAATGAAAATCACCTAAGCGTAATTTTTTAACCGCTGAATTAAATGACTTCCTGTTAATTTCCTTAGGGTGTGTACCCGTATCCCTTACAAAAACCCATTTTTTGTTTTTTCCTAAACATGACCAAATTACAGACATGGCATCAGAATTTAAGGGAATAGGACGGGATTTCCCTGATTTAGCTTTATCACCCGTGACCCAGCATAGCTTTTTTCCAATATCTACCTGTGACCATTCCAAAGAAAGTATTTCGCTCATTCTGGCCCCTGTAGAGAGAGCAAATGAGCATACATTCCTCATCCATTCAGTTTGAAATTGATTAATTAATAACTGGGCTTGCTCACGAGTTATCCAGCGGATTCTTACATCTGCCTCTTTAAACTTCCCGAGTTTTGGTATTTTTTGCAGCCAGTTTTCATCATAAGCAATGTGTAAAATCCGGGACATAGTAGCCAAATATCGGTTTTTAGTAGCAGCAGCCAATGGCTGTGCCTTACTCTTGCCGCTTTTTACCAAACGATGAGTAGGTAAATTATTGAATATTTCATCAGATGTTAAAGAACTGATTGCTCTACCACCAAAACAACTCCGCCAATACTTAATATGACGTATTTTGGTTTTATAGTCTTTTTGGCCTTCGGATAGCTTCAACACCTTTAAAGCCGCTTGGTCAAAAGAAAATTCTGGCTGTTCACCCAGCTTATCCAGGCGCCATAACTCGGCTTTTACCTTGTCGTGATACTCTTGCGCTTGCCTTTTGTCATAGGTTCCAGTAGAGCGTCTAACTCTTTCCCCACCTGATGTCCTGATATCAATCCACCAGAATGAAGATTTAGATTTTTTGTAGATCGGCATAATGTATTACTCTCATTACCGACTTGCAATGATAATCTGAAAACATTGTTATTCTTTTTGCTAAGATTATCAAGTGAAGACGGCCAAATAAACCATTTACGTCCGCCAGGCAATTGAAAGCCCAGAAGATGACGTTTCGTATATATAGTGTGATAGCACACCCCTAAAAGGTTTGCGGCTTCCTTTATTGTCAATGCTTTTTGCTTATCCATTTCAAAGCTCCAGTTCAATTTGGGTTGCCCGTGTCGGCTCCAACTGCTCTTTGTAAAAATTGACCTGCAGCTGTTCCTTTACACTTTCACTGGCAAACCTGGACACATTCAACATTCCGGCCTCCATGGACTTTAAGCGTTCGGCCTGTTCACTGCCTACAGAGCCAAGCAATGACTGAAATTGTTCCTTTACCTGTTCCAATTCGGATTTTTCAGGCTGTACCTGCTCCTTGATCTGGGCTTTCTCCAACACCAGGAAATCATGGATTTTTTCGGCATCTTGACATGCCCGTACAATTTCAAATGGATCTTCCTGCAATCCTTTAATCCAGGAACCCACATAAGCCACATGCTGCCCAGGATCGTGACTAATGCCCAATGATTGGCCAACCATCATGGATGCAATTTCTGCCCTTAATTCTTCTTTGGCATACGCTTGCGTGCCAAATGTGTTCATTAATGGACGGTTTAAACGGCTTTCGTGGCCAGTCCAATGCCCCAGTTCGTGCAAGGCTGTTGCATAATACTTTTCTGCATCAGGAAACTGTTCACGCAGTGGTAAAACAATATGATCCCTTACCGGGCTGTAATAAGCTCGATCACCGGCCATATGATTAATTTGGGCACCGGACTTATTCAGTATTTCTTCAGCCCGTTCCAGTGGCTGCCATGCCCGTTCTGGTGCCTTGAGTGCAGGTATACCCTCCACCTGTTCCGCATTGAATACCGTAAAAGATCTGGTTATTGGCTTTTCTAATTTAACCAGCTCTTTTACCGCTTGTCCTTTTTCATCTTTAACGATACGGCCATTTTCATCACGTTTTATCTGTTCTTTATGAAAGGTCAGGGACTGAAGCTGTACCCCCTTAGAACCCTTTTTAATTTTGTAGCCCTCTGCATTAGCCTGGTTAAATGTCAGCCATCGTGGGTCTGAAAACGGCTGTATCATTAAGCTGATGGAGTTACCGCCCCGATATTCTTTACCTGTCGTGGCGTTATATGGCCTGGATGGAATGGCTTCCCCCCATGGCTTTTGCCAGGGTGCTGTGCCTTGTTTTAGCTGCTCAATAATCTTATTGGCCAATTGTTCATGGAATGGTATTTTTTTAACTTCTGACATATCGAACACCCACAAAAAAGCTGCCCGGAGGCAGCTTGTATTACTCATAAATTGGATTTATTTTCCCAAAAAAAACCGCCAACTAGCGGTTTAGTTAAGCAAGAAATGGCCTTTTAGCGGCCGACATTTTTATTTTCTAATGTCTCTTTTTCTTCCTCGGTAAGATGGTCAGTCAAGTCATCAAATGCTTCACTGCCATATTCTTTAACTAAGGCAATATATTCAGGTGGGAGTTCGGTTTCATATACGGCAAACTTACTACCATCTTCTTCATATTCCTGATTTTTGTCTATTTGGCTCATCGTTCCATTTCCATTTCTGTTTGTTTAACTAATTCTGGTTTGGCCTGTTGCTGCTGGCGCTGCTGCTGTTTAATTGGCTCAGGTACGTTTAAGGTTGTACCGTTGATGGATTTTTCCATGTTGGTATCAAAATTGCGCATGGCATCTTTTCTGAAATCAACATTCATATGAAAAACAATTTTAGTTGCTATATTACGGTAAATATTGAGTTTGGCCAGATTGTTTTTATCTAAACTTTGCACCGTGCCTGATTGCGCCATTTTATCAGCCACCAGCTTGACTTCGCTATTAACTGATTGCCCTCCTATATCGGCCATTTTGACATCAGAATCAATATCTGCTTTTTCTGATGTTTCAATCTGTGCGGCTGTAGGAGCCTGATTTTGTGCTTTCAGCTTGGCCGCTTCAGAAGCGGCTAATGCCTGATTGTCTTTTTCCTGTTTCAGTTCTGCTGCAGGTATGTTTTCTTTATCTGCTTCCTGGCTCTTATTCTGGGTGGTTTCCTGAATAGCTTCCTGGCCTTTTTCGGCCTGTTTGCTCAAGATATCAACCTGCCAAGTGTTCCTGTGGGTTTGAATGGTTTCATGCCCAACAACAGTTTTACTATCTTCATCATAAATCGGTTGATTGACCTCAACAGCCGTCCGGCCTAGATTTGTTAAAGATATTTCATCACCTAACTTTACTTTGCTTTCTTTCAAGGCATCGAGCAATCCTACGCCCCAAACAGTATGTTCTTTGTCACCCTGTTCCAGGGTAACGTAATAGCTGACCTTATTTTTGTCATCGTGAAGGTAGGGAGCTTGACCGTGCGCTTTCAAAATACCCGTGTTTAAATCTTTGTTAGTGCTTTCACTGGGAGCTTTATCAGTTGCCTGATCTTGTTCAGCCGCATGCTCTTTAACCACCTCTGGCACGCTTTCAAATTTATTCAATGCCCGTTCATTTTGAATTGACTTTAACGCGGCCAAATCCTCTTTGGTTGGCTCATAACCACTGGTTTTAATGCCCTGGCTTTCTGCTTCTAAAAATGCCTGGCGTTTAAATTCATTCTTGCCGGACAGTTTAATATGTGTCCAGCCCTTGTCTTTAGCAACCTCCACCATATCATGGACGGTTTGCAAGTCGGACCGGGCGGTTTGAAGTTGAGCACCTTTATCACTGAAAATAGTCGTCCTGGCATTTTCATCAAGATACATGCCCTCGGCATACAGATATTTATGCCGGATACTTTCCGGTGCCTCTTGTAACGGATTAATTTCAATCGGAGCCGGTGCCGCTGGTTGGCTCTCTACCGCTTTTGTGTCGGGTTGTTCTGGTACTGGCTCCTGCGCCTCTTTACTTGGCAATACAGTTTCCTGCTCAGGCTCTGCTATCGCTTTTTTCGGTGCAGTTTCACTTGATTCTGATTCAATAGTGGTTTCTTGTGGTGGTCGATTAACGGTTGTTTGTGCTTTGATCTGCTCAAAATCAACCTCAATTTTATTGATAAGCGGTTTACGCACGTCTTCAAAATCCGGTATATTTTTTAAATAATCAAGCTCTTGCAATGCCTGGCCTGTTTTATTGACTGAATCAACCTCAACGGCTTCACCATCTTTAGCCATCGCATACGTATTTTTCGTTTCCATTTCACTTTCCTTGTTTTGTTCCAGCTCGTTTTTTTTTAGGGTTTGAACCTCACCGCCCATGACTTGCTTCACTGCATCCAGCCCCCGTATTTCATGTAAATCATTAAAGTCTGATGGGTATTTATCTGCCCCGTGCCGGTCCTGGAATAAAGCATTGTCCTGTTCTGTAAAGATTGGCATGTTGATGGTGGCTCGCTCACCTAATACCTGGGCTGCTTTTTCGGCAAATTTAAGCCCGGCATTTTTGGTGTGTGAATCATTGTCCGCAGCCAAAATAATGGGAAAGTCTGTATTTTTCAGGCTTTCAGCTACGTTAACCAGATTGTGAGCCGCAAAAACCACCAATACCGGCTTATTGGTGGCTGCATGCAGACTGGCACCGGTGGCTAAGCCCTCGGTAAGTATCAGTCCATCTTTTACCTGTGATTTATCACCTATAAAAAAAGCACTGCCGGTGAGCATTTCATTTTTACCAAAATATTTTCCACCGTCATGATTGATTTTTTGCACGGCAACAATCTCACCGTTTTGCCTGGCCGGTATCAACAGATTGTTATCCTGTTGGCGCAGATTAGCCAAAAGGGCCGGATCACTGATCCCTTTTTTCAGCAAATATGGGTGATTCGGATTGACTGGACCGGCATTGTTAAACAATGCCTGGGCTCTGTCTTTGGCCACATCGGCATCAGCCAGACGATCAGCCATCGCCTTGGCCTCTCTTTCCTGTCTGGCTTTGGCTCTGGCTGCCAAATCCTCTTTGGTGTAGGTCTTGGCTTCCGTTTTTTCTGGCGTATACCCGCCTTGCTTTGCCTCATAGAAAACCGAACCAATATTTACTCTGCCCGGCCGCAGGCTTTTCCAAACCGCCTTGGCTGCCTTGTGGCTGTAATTATCGGCCGTTGACGACCATCTGTCCCATATATCAAAACCGTCCTCACCCAATTCGCTTTTAATGCCGGCACCCATACGAACCCATGTTTCCCGATCATCATTATTGGACACATAAGACAAAGCACGCTCGATCTCGTTATAGTCTGCCATGACATAACTCCTTGTTTTGATAATGGTTTATACGGTATATAACGCCTTGAATGCCGCTAACCCCATTTCTGAATACGCCTTTTCCACGGCTTGTTTAACCTCCATGATTAAGGCTGTATCAGCGTTTTTTGGGCACAAAGCACTAATGACGGCTTTCAATATCTGCTCTGTGTTCTCTACACCGCTAAGTTCATCTGGTTCAATCGTGTTAACTGCTGCTGTGTCATCGGTAACAGGTACGAATCGTTCAACTTTGATTGTGGGTATCCCTGGCGTTGTGTACCCTAACCGAGCCTGGAATACAGGGTCTTCGTAGTAAATAATTTTTTTTGCGTAAATGGGCTGTATGCCCGTTAGACATACAATGCAATCGGTAGTCGGTAATGTCTTGACTTCCTGCGGAAAAAGAACCGGCCTTTTCTGATCGGATATTGAATGGCTCTTATTACCTATCCCTCCCTGTGCCTTTGAAAAAGATTTACTTTTGTATGTCTCATACCCAATGATTTCAGAGTACTCTTTGGCATCTTCATTATCCCTGGGTGGATAGATGATCTGACACTCAAAGTTAGTCGACAATGTCCTGGCACCGTCTTTGCTATACAGAGAATTTAACTGGCTCATACTTTGAAAGATGGCAAGAATTCGGATGTTGTAACCAGCAATATAGGCAACGCCTTTTTCAATAATATCAACCTTACCCAACGCTGCAAATTCATCAATCAATAGCAAACATTGATATTTAAGATCAGGATTGTTTTCAGGTAATTCCTGGGTATTTTCAGAAATCAATTGACTGAAAAACAGGTTGATTAGCCGTGCAAACTTGGCAATATCATTAGGCAAAATACCAATATAAATGGACATTTTTTTCTTTCTGACATCACGTAAATCAAAATCATCTTTACTGGTTATCGCTGATACAATCGGGTCTGAAAAAACAGACAGCGGAGCCAGGAAACTGGACAAGATGCCCGAAGCGGTTTGACCACTATTACCTGCAAAACTCAAAAGGTTGTTCTTGCATTCTGGACTTAAATCGGGCCTTAACACTTCTTCTTTAATCCAATCGCCCAATGCCATGCCGTTTTCAGGCGTTGACAGCTTAAGCATGGCCGCCAGAGACGGCACGACTTTTGTTTCTTTTTCCGTTTCGATCAGGTAAAGACAAAGACCGACAAACAATTTTTGTGCCATCTCATTAAAAAATCGGCTATTGCCGCTTTCATTACTGCTGGTTGAATATAAGATGTTGGCTATATTAAAAGCACCACCAGTAGAAAAAACAGGGTCACGGCTAACATATGAAAGCGGATTCCAGCCGTGGCTTTTAAAGTCTTTGGTGGACGGATTGAATAAAAATACCTCGTGGCCATGAGCTGCCCGGAAACCCGATGTGATCTTGAAATTTTCAAGTTTCGGATCAAATACAACCAGAGAATCTCGGTAATGCAGGCAATTAGGTATCACAATACCTACACCTTTACCTGATCGTGTTGGTGCCGCCAAGAAAGCAAACTGCTTGCCTGCCCATCGCAGGTACTGGCCTTTATATTGGCCAACTAAAATATCGGGCTCTTTGTATTTTTTATCCAACAAGCCAATTTTAGAAATTTCGCCATCTAAAGCGAATCTTGCCGACCCATGCAATTCTCTTTTTGGCTTGATAAAAACAGCGGCTAGCACGACCAGCAAAATAACCAGCGGTAACAGCACGCTAACGGCCAATCCAATTCGGTATGGCCAGCTATGTTGCAATACCGCCCCATTACTCATGGCATAGTATTTGTATAACGTTGTCAGGCCGATGCTTTCACCCGGCACCTGTGCATAACCAATAAAAATATAGCTGCCTAATAACTGGCCAGCCATCCCAAAAAAAAAGAGTAGCGCCATGGCTACTCCTGTCATTTTCATGAATTTTTTCATCACATAAAACTCTCTAATGGATCATCTTCAGGTTCTTCAGTGTTCTCAATATCTTCAGGGTGAACCGGATCATCATTCGTTTTTTTGCGGTTTCGTGTATTGATGATTTTCATTTCTTTGGCATGGATTTCAGTAATTACCCGCTCAATGCCATTGTCATCAATGTAATGCCTCGCTTTGATTTTTCCCCGAATCCATAACTTATCACCGACATCCATATATTCGGCCACACGTTCGGCCTGGCCACCACGCAACAATACGGAATGCCACTCTGTTTCCGAATGAAGTTCACCAGTTTCCTTGTCTGTCCATTTTTCAGTTGTTGCCAGGGATACCCGAAGATTGGCCGTGCCATTGGCAAAGTATCGCAGTTCTGGCTTTCTGCCCAGGTTACCCATGATGGTTACTTCATTAATAAATGCACTCATTTTTTATCCTTGATCTGTTCCTGTTTTAGTTCGTTTGAAAATATTTTTTCAATCAATTTTGCATGTTCTACATACCGGGCATAATCGTCTTTAGCTTCCTGGCTGGCAGGGTCGTAGTGATCGTAATGTTTGCACCATTCTTCATATGTTTTCATCTTTAATATCCCCTTAACGCCCTGGCTTTTTGGACCGGATCGTAATACAGTTCAGTCATATAGGTTTTGTCAAAAAAACAGACAATATCAATCGTTGATTGCACTGTTTTCAAAATATAGTCATAGTCCATTGTCTTGCCGGTGCTGGACTCTTTGGCCAGCTGTGCAATCCGGTAAAACACGCTTTTTGAATCATTGGCATGCACCGAAGTCAACCCGCCAGGGTGCCCCGTATTGAGTGCTGAAAGGTAATCCCATGCTTCGTCACCCTTTAACTCTGTCAGGAATATACGTTCAGGCTTAAGCCGCATACACGACGAAATAATGTCTTTGGCCGTGATATGTTCCTTGAAGAACAAATGCACATGGTTAGGATGATTGGGCAAATCCAGCTCATGGGTATCTTCAATCGTAATAATCCGGGTATCCACCGGCACCATATCCGCAATGGCCTTTGAAAACGTTGTCTTGCCAGAGCCTGTGCCACCAACCATACAGATGTTCAGCTTGTGCTTAACAGCAAGTTCAAAAAAACTGTTCAAATCACGGTTGGCCTTGTGATTGAGCATTTCCAGCTCATAATCAGCCAGCCTAATATCGGCCGGGATTTTCAGGGAATCACACAAATCCCGGAAATGTTGGCCGTCAATTTCTTCCTGTGACTCAATGAATAAATCAGAGGTGTCTTTAAAGTTGGCCAACCGTCCAGACTCAACATAATCACCGAAACCGAACCGGTTTTTTGATGGTTTACGAAATGAAAATACAATCGTGCCTGTTTCACAACTGGGCGGTATTAAAATATGTCCCCGCTCACCGTCCGGCAGGGTTACAGAATGCATCGGATTTTTAATCGTTATATGTTTGCTGTTGAAAATAGTCAGCACATTTGCCAGCTCAAACAAGCTGTCATACGTTAACAGATCGTTTTCAATACGTTCCACACCTTGCCCGGACTCAATAAACACCTCACCGGGTCGGTTAATCATTACTTCGGTGACACCTGGGCGGTTTAAATAATCAGTGATATGGAGTTTGTTTAGCAGGTTCCTGGCGCTTACATCTCTTGCGTAATCAATCATTAATCATCCATAAAAAAACCGCCAGCTGGTGGCGGTTGGTGTGTTTAATCTTTAATTTGTACATCATGAGGATCTGGGTCTTGCTCATCAATATAAAAAACAGCTTCACAATTGGTGCATATAGAGTAGCCTATATCATCAATCATTTTGATGCGCATCCAGATGTGAGTATCTGAACCGCATTTTTGACATTCAGCTGCAATGACTTCTTTCCAGCCATCCTCTTCGTCATAATAAAGATTTAAAACTTGATCGCGACTTAATTTTTTTCTGCCCATAAAAAATCCTTTATTTAACCGTATAAAAATACGGATCAATCAATTCATATACAGAACGGAAATCAACATCCCTGGCTACCATTACATTCACCAGTTCACCCTGATTGACGTACCCGGTAGGTGGAATATTGATTGTATTTTTTAGGGCTTCGGCCGCCATATTTTGGACGGCATCAGAAGTGCTGTCATAACTGACATTACTGCTACCCTCATTGATTTTGTCGCTTAAAATCACCAGACCATCATCAATCAGGCTAAGCATAATGGCACCACCAAACCGTTTCCAAAAATGCGTATCTACCTGTGCCGGTTGCCCTGAAGCCCCCAGAGAATCAGCCGAAGGGCTGTTAATATCGAGTGTCACGCCATTGGGCGTATCAATCGTATTCCACAGTACAAAAACCCTGGCTTGTCCCTGGAGCAGGGCCGTAGTTTGCTCACCGATAATTTCAGACCCTCGTTCAACCAATAACACTCTGCCATTTGAAGAATAAACGTCTTTATTAACAATGCAACGGGTAATGCCTGGATGGGTCGTCACAATCTTTGTATCCAACGTACATGAAATGTTGGTACCCTTTTTTAACAGATACGTTAAATCGGCTCGTTGCCTGGCTTTAGCAGAAGCCGTGACCGTTGGGCTTAACCGATTGCTTAAAATCGTTTCCCGTCCTGTTTCTAACTGTTCACCAGCTTGTGAGGCAATCGAGCCTGAGCGGTTTACATCTATTACTGCTGCACCTTGCAGCCTTCTATCAGGCTCTGTTGGCTCACTGTGTCCCGTAGCATTGGAAGTATTCCCCCACTCACCTATATCAGACACATTTGCCTGGTAAGCCGCCTGCTCTTGATTAGCCTGAACAGCAGGTTCAGGCTTGGGTTCATTCAAAATGATACCCGCCTGTTCCGTTTCAAAATTAATTGGCCGACTATTGCGGATTGCCTGTTGTTCTTCAGTTGTTGCTTCCTCGGCGGCTTCTTCATGGCCACCGCTAAAACTGATATAACTGAATATCAACAACATCAAAGCGAATACCATCACGCCAGTAATGAATACTTTACCTACATTACTTTTCTTATTGACATGCAGTTCCGGCATGCCCCGCTCAACCGCTTTATCATTCAACTGCTCAGCCAGTGTTTCTGTTGAAAGTTCATTCGGCAAGCTGGGTTCTTTTTTATTTCTATCAAAAATACTCACTTTTTGCTTCCTTTATTTTTGATAATGCGCACCGCATTTTTTTCATTTGTACCCAGATTATTGAACCGGCCACGCTCATTAAAGCCCCTGTTCTCGATACCCAGAACCGCTTTCCCCAGACGTAACACGAAGCCACTATTCAATTCATGAACAATAATCGTGTCGCCATGAACGTGCTTGTTGACCAGTGCTTCCGTGCCATCGGGCATTTTTTTATAGATGGTTGGTAGGTGCTTACCATTGTTAAATTCAAAATAGGTAAACGTGCCGTCATCGTACATGGCTGTAGGTGCAATACCTGCATCCCCAAACCCCCAATAGTCCTGATTCTGGATATTGACATCCAGACGCAAGTTTTTACCGGTTAAAACATCAAATGCCTGATCCTGCTTGGCTTTATATTCATCCCGTTTTTGCTTGGCCGTATCAGGATAATGAAAACGTAATACGTAGGTCGGGTTCACGGCTTCGTTATTGACTTCCAGCTGAAAAACATATGTCCTTTTATTCGTGACAATCACCATATTGGTATCTGATTTTTCAACCGCAGGCTTAAAAACAATATTGTTGCCGTGAGCTGATAGCGTCCAGCCCAGGGCATCCCCCATGGCTATCGTGGCAGCGGGATCATCATCAGCCAGGAATTCATCTTTTTCCAGCTGTACCAGGACTGTTTTACCCACTTGTGCCGTGATTTTGGTGACGTTGTACGGGCTGTATGTCACGGACTGGATACGGGCATCATGTTGTGATCCTTTTGGTATAACCAGAGCATGTGATGTCGTGGCCGCACTAAAAAAAACAGCTGCCATCAGCAGCTTTAACTTATTTTTGTATTTCATCAAAACACCTTAACTTTCCGTATCCACACGGTAATGCATTACCTGCAACCCTAATGGATTGATTTCCCGGTCTTTGTCGGCCTGTGGCGTATTCAAATATTGATAACCAATCGTTGCCATCAAACGTTGTGCCGGTGGCCGCTGGACTGATTCTGATAACGGCTTGACCTGTTTTTCAAAACGGATTTGCGCAACATCACCGATCCAAGTTACCGATAAAATCTTCACATCCACGCGGAAATCATCTTTAAACACCTTGTAGGGTGCGCCTTCGCTTTGGAATAACGTTGAAATGGCGTCCTGTTCTGTCCCACCGCTTAACAACATGGCGGCATCATAATTTGACTGCACCGTCCACCAATCGTAGCTTTCTCGGTGTTTAACGTACTGGGTTAACCAATAGCGGTCTGTGATTTCCCCGTAGCTTTGATTATGATCTTTCATTGTGGTCACAATGTCGGTAACACCGGTATTGTTATCAACCCGGATAACAAATGGTTCAACGGTTTTGAGCGGAGCCAATAACATAACAGCGGCAACACTCATTGCAGTCATCAATGTACTGACACCCGTGATACCCCAGGCAATTTTGTTGTTTCGCTTGATGGTCACGATTTTTGATTTTTCAAACTCGTTGGCATCCTGAATGAATTTGATAGCTGATTGCCTGGGGGAAGGCGTTTTATCCTTATTTTTTCTTGACTGCATTACCTGCCTCTTTTTTCAATTCTGTTGGATTAATAGGGAATGGGGTTCCGGTCGGCTCAGGTGGTGGTTTTGGTGCTGCACACCCTGCCAGAAAAAGGAAGACAAGCCCTATAGACAATTTATTTTTTAACTTCATATCAAACCTTTCGGATATAAAAAAACCGCCATGCTGGCGGTTTAATGATTAATGGGAATATTGTTTAAATCACATATTCTTCAGGTCTTCGAGGGCTGTTCTGTGTGCAATAAGGCTGCATATGCACACGATGGTAAAAACCGCTAAGGCAAAGCCCAGGCCATTAGATGTATATGTAAAATAGGCAGCCGTAACGGCCATTTGAATTGTCATTACCCCCCCGAAAACCACACCAATAATCGGGTAGTTAATAATGTAATAAGTCGCTGCCACAAAACAAATTACGCCAAGGAACCAGGCAAAACCTTCCGCATCAGAAAAACCAATGGCGTTCATGCCATGAAACAGTAGCTGTCCAATCATACCTGCTACCAATAAAGCATAAAAAATAAAAATCGTAGACCAGCCTTTACTGACCTCATAATTTGTTAGCGCTTTTTGAAAGCGTCTATCTTTAAACATTTCTTTATAGAATTTCATTTCTTACTTTCCTGTCATCCGGTTAGAACGCAAACCATTTATAAGATTGCCTGCAATCCTGCCTGCACCTGTCGCATTGGCTGCCAGTCTGCCCAGCGTTCTGCCATGCGCATCAACACCGGCACCACCTGTTAGGGCTGAAGCAATGGAAGGAATACTTAGCACGATGATAATAAACATCACTGTCATGATAATCATGACAGTACCTACTTCGTAGGCTCCCGTGATATTTACAATCCCGCTGGTTCCCCATTTTTTTAGCTGTCCCTCAACAAATCCGGTTTGCAGTATGAAAATAAGCGAATATAAAGTAACGGTAACGGCATAATTTAAAATTTGCCCCAGCCAGTTCATGGCGTATTGCCGGGTGGCCGGAAACAAGGCAGCACCAATAAAAATAGGGCCAACCATTAACGTTAAGGCCAGGCATAATTTAGCAATCAAATAAAAGAAAAATACAAATGAAATAATGATCGTGCCGCACAAATAGACAATCACTTTTGCTAAAAACACCGTGAATTGCAGCTGTAATTCATACCAGCTTGCATCTTTAATCAATTTATCCAGTGCCCCAAGCGTATCCTGTATGTGCCCCACACTGGCTGCCATGGCTGAAGCCTCTATTTTTGAGCCACTAAACCAACCGGCCATGGCATCAGGAAACAAATACAGATTATTTGCCAAATGCGCATAATTCTTTGCATTAAAAGCCAATGCAATCAGTAACAGCCAGCCAATAGCTTTTTTGCTTAAGTCTAAAATAGATTCGTCTATACCCCGGTTGTAGTAATAAAACGAGAGCAAAAGAATATATAACGCAAACCCCATAGAAAAAAGGGGCGCAATATTTTCAATAAATGCGCCCGTTTTTGTAAACAGATTACTGCCCAGGTTTTTCGTTATATATTCTGACATTGCTGCCAGAATATCATTCATCAGATTTCCTTTTAATTTTCTGGTGGTGCATCACAAGCCGCTTTAGCAAAAAACCTTTCGCATGTCTCCTGCCCTAATCTGGATTTACATAGTTGCGCTGACTCTACATCATCTTTACCAAAATAATTAGAGTTCGTTTTACACTTCATTTCGTCCTCATTACCAAAACCACCCGGTGGGGTTGGTGTTCCTTTTGGAATCGTGACATTTACAGCCGTGTTTTGACTGCTTGAATCACCGTCACCGCAAGCCGTTAAAAATAACGCTGCGCTAACTACTGCGACCAATAATTTCATTGTTAATCCTTATCTGATAATACTAAATCAGAATCATTGTATTGCAATTTGTAATTTACAGCACTAATTGCAACTATTTTGTCCTCCTTTAGACCAATTGGCCAACACACATTGGTTGTATGCCGTTCTCTGCCTGGCGTTCACTTCTTTTTGAATTTCGTACATCCTGGCCATCTGGTCAAGCTTCGTTTGATTGTTGGCAATCGTGGCCTGCTCGGCTGCAATCCGGCCTTGCAAGTCTGTGGCCGCTTTTATGTCGGTGGTGTTATTCAGCTCTTTCATAAGCCCATCAATATTTACCTGACGTTTTTTTGTATCGGCAAAAGCCGTTTCCGTCATTTTTTGGATACCGGCCAATGCCTTTAAATTAGCTTCCGGGTCAAACTTTTTGGGATCAGTCAGATTGCTGGTGTCGATATTCACCAATTTATAAATACCATTCCACTCATCGGGGATTTGGTCTTTAACCGTGTCTTTAAGCAAGCTGCCCATTTCACGGCCACCCGTCAGGGCTTTAACCTGATTTTTTAACTCTGTGATTTGTGAAATCTGATTATCAATCTGTTTCTTCATCTGGACGATCTGTTCTCCATATTTCAGTATAGCGGCCTTATCAATGGTTGGGATACCCTGCGCCATACTGGCTTGGGTGCCCATAGCAGCCATGATTACGATACTGTATAAATACTTTTTCATCTTTAAAACTCCATAAAAAAACCGCCATGCTGGACGGTGTTAAGATTCTTATGCTGCAACTTTACGTTTAGCTTCCCTGGCCGCCCTTACCCGCTCCTTAAAAATTGGGTACCAGTCATTAGGTAACTCAAACTCCTGTTCACTCATTAGCTGATTCAGGATTTCAATATTGTTTGAAGAGCCAGACAAAACGGCCAGTTCATCAGCAAACCCATACAAATCCAGTTTAGCCATTGACGATTGCTGCCCCTGTTTCACAAGAAAAGTACGACTATCCAGCGTCAATTTAACCAGTTCGTCAAATTCTTTGCGGGTCATTCCGCATTTCTCATAACCTCCTTCAAATTTAGCGTCAGGATTGGGCAAGTAAATTTTTGTCGGTGTCTGCTGCACGATGGCCGGGAAAATATCACACTGGATCACATCTTCCGGGCTTTGGGTTGTAAGCAAAATCCAACCGCCTAACTTCCGGTCAGTTTTCAGGATTTTCAGAATCATGTCTTTAGTGGCATTGAATTTTAATGGCCACCAGCATTCTTCCACCACCGTCATCATGATCCCGTCATGCTCGGCCAGCCGATGCATCATCAGGTTTCGTAAATGGAACAGGTAGGCTAAAACCGGCTCTGTCGGGGCATAGTTGTCTTTCAGAATATCGGTTAAATCAAACCCGATTTTGTTGAAATCATCAGGATTGAACTTATTCCTTGTGTTATCCAAACACCAGGCAAACCGGCCACCCTCGCTACGGCACCATTTTCCTAAACGGGTACGCAGAGAGTTTTCCTCAGCAGAAAACGGGATACTTTGCAGCAACACGCTGAAGTTACGATTTTCAAAGTTAATACTGTTAAACATCGTATCGACTGCATGTTTAATTTGATGTTCTTCTTCAGCTGATAATTTGCCCTCTGAATTCTGACCACACACGCCCACCAAACGGTTTAAAAACTCACGGGTATCTGGTGTATCAGGTAATTGAAATGGATTCAAGCCCGTTGGTTTACCGGCTTCCAGTGCAAAATACTGGCCACCTATGGCCTGCATAAAAATCTGCATGCCGTAATCAAGATCAAGCACAAATAAAGACGGATTAAACCGTTGCGTCATTGTTAGAATGGCGGTTTCCGTAGTTGTTTTACCCACCCCGGTTGCCCCTAATAACAACGTATGCCCGGCCAGTTTATCGCCCGTGTTGTCCTCTTTCGGGTTGCTGAAGTGCCAATTAAAATCATAAATCGTATTGGATTTAGTCAGTAAAGGCATGATAGCACTGCCGTCACCAATCGGATTACCGGTGGCTTTACCGTGGCTGTGTGTGTGCATACCAAACGTAGTGGCCAGATTAACGGTGCTCTTCGGTGCTTTACGTGGCTTTCTCTTGGCTCCTGGCACTTGGCTAAAATAAGTAATTGGTGCGGAGTTTGTGGCTTTTTGAAACTGAAACCCGCCTGAACTCTGAAAACGGGAACGCACCAGCGTACCTAATCTTGTTGCATCTTTAAGCGTGTCACTAAACACTGTTAATGCCGCATGATAATCACCAAACATTAATTCGCCAGATGTTACACCTCCTTTACCCTCTAAAAGCTCTTCATGCTGCAAAACAGCCTGATCGCCAACAGAGGCCAGATTATTCAGTTGTTTGTCTATCCTGGACTGTATATCCTGATTTTCAATATATACAAAACTTTGCGTAAAATTAAATTCGCAAGGTAGGTCAAGTATCCCGGTCAGCACTTTTACTTTTGAAACACCAAAATCTTTTAAATCCCAACAAGTAACGTACTTCGTTTCGGTTGCTGTCCGTATCTCACCCACGTCTGTGCCAAAATGCAAATCAGCTTCACCGATGACTTCGCAAGCATCTATGTTTGACAGCGGAATCCGTTCATAATTGTAGTTAACCAACGAGCCAAAAAATTCATACACTTCAGAAAATGCAATGCCTTCTTTATTTTGATAAGCGGTTAATAAATACGGGTCATAGGCTTGCAGATCCTGCATTAAGGTATCAATAAGTTCTAATGCTTCTTTCAGGCCATCATCATAGTCTTCATACTTAAGGACAGCTGTTATATAAAAGGTATTACTAAAAAAGTCATCTTTCTGGAAACGGGCTATATATTTATTCGTGAATTCCTGGCAAAAAATATTATCTTGCTGGTATTTACGTTCAAAACTTCTTTTTTTACGCTGTAATGTCATCCAGAGCCCTAGCCGGTTACCTAAGTTTTTACCTGCTCCTGATAACGTTAGGGCTAACTGATGAAATTGGTTATATAGGTAATTGTCATTGACCGACTCAAACGGTATGCCCTCTAACCGGATGGTAAAAGCCAAATAACCATCATCCCTATAGTGCACAATATTGTCAGTCACGTGTTGGGAGATTTTCGGTAGAAAATCGGATTGTCCCGCGATTTTCTTCAGAATTTTTTTCAAAAAATCTACAATAATCATTTAATCTTCTTCCGTATTTGGTGCCCATAATAGTGGTTGTATTGTTAAAAAGCCGGGCATGGCGCCTGTAAAAAAAACAGATCAATTCATAACCTATGATGTTTAGTGCCTGGTCATCTGTTCGTGAAACGGTTTTAAATACAAAAAGAATGGGTATCGGAATCAGCATTATTAATAATGCTTTGCCACCTAAGAACATAAAGCAAAACATCGTTAAAACGAGTGTTCCGCCCATTAATGCCGCCAAAGGCATTAATGGGATACCCATAATCATTGCAGACCGTGACAAAGCCCCATAGGTTGGGAAAGTTTTTTCTTCAGTCTGCATATTTTTTACTTGCCAAATGAAATTTTCTGCCCTGATGTGAAGAACCATGTGGCTGCCGCAACTGCGGCTCCCGCCCCAAAAATCCACAGTGAGGTTTCAAAAACGTCACCCCAAGTTTTTCGGCCCATGAAACCTTGTGCCAGTTGCCAAACCAGGGCAATACACGCTATCGCGCCCACAACAATAACAATGCCTTTTTGAACATCATCAATCATGGATTTGGCTTCCGTAGAAAATCCACCGGCTTGTGCCATTGCATCACCCGAAACGGCAAAAAATGCCATCAGTAACAAATACGGCAATGATTCTTTCAAAAATTCGACAACCGGTGATACTTTATTTACAACAATATTCATAATTAACCTTTTGAAATTAAATGACTAAATAAAAAAACCGTTACCAATTCAAATTGATAACGGCCTGTGAACCAAAATTGCTGAAAAGATCACCCAGTCTGATCTGGGTGTATCCACTTACTTTTTTATATGCTTTCGGGTATATGCTGACTCCTGTGTTGATACGTCCAATTTGCTGTTTAAATCTGTCCTGCCCGGTATTGCCCGTGTTCCTGTCCGGCTTGTTGATTGGCACGCTTATATGAGCATCCACGCCTTTACTGTTCCAACTGTTCCAGGGCGGGCTGTACCAGGCATAAGCCGAAGAAGAGAAACAAAGACAAACTCCTGCCAGGGCAAGTGTCGGTGCTTTCATGGCTACCTCCAAAAAAATTAAAAATCCCCAAAAGCATCCCATTTTTTTCGGGGTTTATTGGGGTCTGGATCACGTTTTATAACTGGCTCTGCTTTTGGCTTTGCCTTGGCTGTTTTTTTTCTGGCTTTCACGACAACCGGAGCCGGTGCCGCTGGATCAATAGCCGGAATGGATACATCAGTTGCCGGTGGCAAGGACTCGGCCTGTGCCAGCTTGATAAGTTGCTGGTCCGAGTTTTTGCCGGCCGCCTGCTTGATACGGTCAACATAAGTGGGCAAGCCTGCGAAATCTTGTGTAAACCCTGTTTTAAAATTGCCCGAGTAATAGCATGAAAGCGCTTTCTGTAAAGCGTCTTGCGGCTTGCCACCAGCTCGGGAAAAACACTCTTTCAGAATTTCTGCGCCTGCTTGCAGGTTTTTGCATGGGTCAAATACAGTTTCGTAATTGAGGTCATATTTATCAAGGTTATATCGGTTAATTTGCGACAAACCCATACTGAAATTTTTACCCTGTTCATGCAGTTTATTAGCCGTTTCAACAGCTTCAGCAAAGCTTTTTGGTTGTTTGACTGAACCGCCCACAACACCAATCGCATACGGATTAAAACCGCTTTCCGTGCGTACTATGGCTTGTAACGTGTCCTGGTGTACATCTTTACTGCACTGTTTCGCCAACTCGTTAAAATTAACGTTTTCGGTTATATTGCCTAGGGCTGTGCCTCCATAAAATAGCAATGGAATAATTAAAATTTTGTATTTTTTCATTTGAAAACAGTCAAAATAATTAATAAAAACTGCGTAAAAATCAAAATCCCGAGCACCACAAAAAATGCCGTTTCATGATTCGGCTTTTGTTTTTGAAGCTCTTCCTGTACCCCTTCTTTAATCATTCTTTGATTTTTACCCATCAATTCTGAAACAATCAGATCTTTCTGTTTTTCCATTGCTTCATAATTCTGGTTAATTTTTACAAGCCTTTGATCGAGGTTAAGGAAAAAAGCATCTTCGTGTTCTTTTAAACCCTGTCTGTACATTGTTACCTGTTGCTTTTTTATGTAGAGCAACACAGCAACAATTGGATCATCGGTTGATATTTTTTGGCCGCTGGTACTGAATACATCGTCAATGATTTGCTTTATATCAGCGTCAAGCGAATCAACACTTTCATCTGTTTTCTTATCTGCTGTCATAACTTTGGCCAAATGAAGATTTATTTGGTAATGAGTAGGTTACGCCAGCAGGAACCGCTTTGTAATTGTCGTTATATCGTTGCAATACTTTGTCGTATTCATCTGCATCCGCCCAAAGTCCACCTGTAATCATATTCCCTACGTAACGGGTATTTAAATCTGTATACTCATGATCTTCGTAAATCTGACAGTAGGCAGGTTTTTTGTCACTGATTACTTTCACGATGCTTGATGTGCAGGAAGTATCATCAGAACGCCAGCCTGTTCTTTTACAAACTTTACGTTCCATTTCAATGACATTAAACCGATTTAGGTAGGCCGAGTCGCATTGCCCAGCACCATTTGCAATAGCCGTAATTAAGGACGGCATACCTGGTTCACTGTGAGCTGGACACAGGTTTAAAAAATCAATCCTGCCTTTTATGGTGTCCCAGGGCTTATCAAACTTGATTCCGAAGTATCTGGCCAGTGACGGTGCGCACTCACCTGGACGGGTACCACTGGACAAGCACAAAACGGCTTCGCAGGCCAGACGGGTATCACCAGTTAGTACATCCTGCGCCTGTACCGTATTTATTCCAGTCAAAAAAAATGCCGCCACCGGCAGCACTTTGCTTAAACGAAAAGGTTTCATATCAGTCCTCGTTTTGGGTTGTTTCAAATATGTTTTGTTGCGCCAGCTGGTTAAAAACTTCACGCTGCACACGCTTCAGTCGCTGTTTGGGCATCAAGGTGTAATTTGAGGACTCCATGACTTCATCAAACGTCAGATGTTCTGAAGTCATTTGCTTTATGTCTTTGCCGAAAGTATCGGGGTTCCAGTTTTCAAGCTGAATTACACCTACTACTTGATTAATATGATCTTGGTAAACCTGCCAATCCTGAAATTCTTTATTATTTAACTCAACATTACCCCAGTAATTATTTAGCCAGACAACGACAGAAGCTTTAATATCTAAAACCGTATATAACCCTACCAGCGTATCCCTGCTTGCTTGTCCGCCAGTTAATGGCACATGCACATACACTTCAACATCAGAATCCTTTAACAGCTCTATTACAGCGTTTTCACGCATGTATTGCATAAGTGGAATAAACGTTGCTGCACCGTTATCAATCACGGCCACACCCTCTTTTTCAATGAGCTGTTCAATCAATCCATCAAACCGGGATGCATCAATACTCTGGTGTTCTGTCAGGATGTTGACCACTTCCACATTCAGTTTTTGATACTTTGAAAACGTGGTATTAACCGGATCGGTATCATAAAAATGAACTTCTGGTTCGTTTTGGGCAATGAACTGGGCAAGTAGGGACGCAATAAAACTTTTACCCACACCGCCTTTACCTTGTAAAACAAAATGCACTGCTTTCATATTTTTTCCTAAAAAAAAATCAGGTATGAGCCTGATTGTTAAATTTTTTATTAACTGTTGGATACTAAGATTTATACAATTTCACCCACTTGATAATGTCATCAAGTTGTTCATTATCTAAATTTTGGCAATTTTCATAAATTGCCTGGGCGATATTGCCTTGTTGCCTTTCTGTCGTAGACCCCATGCCTTCATCAGCACGCATGCCCTGTTTTCCGTTGTCTGCAAGCACTCTTTTCCCGTTATAATTTTTAAAATCTTCAGGCTTAATTACTCGATACATTGCTATTCCTCTTGTCAAAATGCTTTCGCAAATCCTTTAAAAATTCAAAGGACTTACCAAAGCCCCCTCATATATATCCTGAAGGGCTTTTCTGCCGTCTGTTCCGGCCTGTCAAACAGATTAGTACGTTTCACACTGCTGGTTATCAGGTTATTTCGTACCGTGAATATTCACGTTCACAGCTGCTTTTTCCGTGTCAGTCATCGTCTTACTGGTGTTATCCGGCCAGGTACATTGTACGTAGCTATTTTTCACAAATACGGTGTTCTGTCGTTCGGCCACCCGGATTGCCGCTCCATAACGTCCAGGCACAAATGGCCTAGGGGTCTGGTTCACTGGCACGACTGCCAGTTATTGTTTTCCAAATTTTTTAAAGAGCTACCGATTTCTCGATAGCTCAATTATTACTTAAGTAATAATTAAAATCAATACTTAAGTAATAATTTAAGTTGTCTGGTATTAATCAAACAACAAAATAAATTTGAATAATGTTATTTTTGTATTGATTTTAATATTTGGTTACTTATTTGATTAAAAAAAATCAAAATGACCATAAATGACGTTACCACGTTGGTGGGTACATTTCTTTTTAGGCGACCGATTTACTTTTGATATCCTTATTTTTGAAAATTTTCATTTCAATATAATCTTCGATATCTTCTTTTACATCAGTTGGTAAGCTTTCAAAATCTGATTTATCAACCCTTGGAAAGGGCCAATTCTCAACCATTTCACCTTCACCCGTAGCTAACCACTCAGCCCGTACACGCAATACACGCGCAAGTTCAACAATATGTTTTGTCTCGTTATTTCTGCCATTTTCTATATGCGCAACTGTTCCTTGAGATGCCCCAATTTTTTTGGCTAATGCTGTCTGGCTCATTTGCGCTCGTTTTCTGGCAAAAAGTACCCTTGAACCTAAGCTGTCTGTTTTTGTATTCATATGGTAATTATTGCCGATGTAGTTATTACATAGGTATTGCTTAAATTATTACTTAAGTAATACAATGTTAGTAATTTTATTACTTACAAAAACTAGCAGATGAGCAATGAACAAAATTGATATTCGCCAAGCAATTGAAAAACTGATTAAGAAAGGCATGTCTCAAGCAGAAATAGCAAAGGCATGTGGATTAACGCAAGGCGCAATATCTGCCATTGTTAATGGAAAACGAAAAGACGTAAGGCTAAGTACATATACAAAGATTATGCAGCTATTTGAAAGCATTTCGAGTGATGGTCAATAAAAGCCTGATCGAAGCCGCTTTGCAGGTTGAGCAGGAAACAGCACAAGAAGCCGGGACACTCGGCTTTTTTGCCCGTACCCTGGCACAACTATCTTTACCTCATTCTGACCCCAAAACCAATTATTACGAACGCACAACCGGCCTAACAACACTGTCCATTATTGGTAAACCAAGAATCGGTTTACCCTATGGCTCTATCCCACGGCTATTGTTAGCCTGGATATGCACTGAAGCCGTCAGAACGCAAAGCCCTATACTGAACATTGGATCATCACAATCCAAATTTTTGCAGGCTCTGGGCATGCAAAATACAGGTTACTACATCAAGCAGCTGGACGAGCAATCGAAACGGCTGTTTTCATCACTCATCAGCATTGATTATTCTGACGATAAAATATTTGCCGTTGACAATATCCTAATTGCAAAACGAGCTGTTTTGTGCTGGGACAGAACCACGGAGAAGCCCGTATGGGGTGGCCAGATAACGCTTACCAAGGAGTTTTATGACGAAATCACACAAAACCCCGTACCACTTGATTTGAGGGTCATGCAAGCCCTTAAAAAAAGCCCGCTGGCCATGGATATTTATGCCTGGACGGTTTACCGTATTTTTTTGTTGAGAATAAAAAAACAGCCGTTTGTTAAAATTCCCTGGGAGGCGTTACAGGCGCAATTCGGGTCTGGGTATGGCTCCAACAGTAAAAAGTTAACAGTCGATAATCAAAAAGAAGTTGAGCAACAGGGGCTTTATGACTTTAAACGTAAATTCTTAGAGCAACTGAATAAAGTTACTGTGTTTTACCCAGAGTTGGCCAATAATGTTGAATCCAGCTCTGATTACTTAATGCTCAGACCAACCAAATTACACATCAAACGAGCTGACAATAAACCAGCCATTATCCAGAAGTAATTTATCCACAATTTCTGTTAATAAATTTGTGGATTTTTTTTATTATCCACGTAAGAACGGTCAGACACTTTTAAAAACGCTCAAAGCCTTGATACATAAGGCTTGCGAGCACGGCAAGCAAAGTTATCCACGTAAGAACGGTCAGACAAGTACGTAAGAACGGTCAGATAAAAAAACGCAAAAACCAGTTTTTATTATTTAAAATCAAAGACTTGAAAGGGTTTTATTTTCAGGCAAGTAGTTATACAAATATATATCAAATAATAAAGCTGTCTTGCTTTGATTAAAAAATGAGCAATGTCAGCTTTTCAATCACCTGGACAACCAATAGAATATGTGTTTATAGATTGTTTACCCAATAAAAAAACCGCCCTGGTTAGGGACGGTTGGGTTTATCAAAAGGAAGATGTACTGGCAATCAAACAATACTGATACTTATCTGCTTACCAAGCTTATGATAGGCTGACTCAATGAATTCCAATTTTGTTGAATGTCGCAAATCCAATAATCGATCCACTTGAGGCATATGTACATCAAGTCTACGTGCCAATTCAGCTTTACGAACTTTTTGATCAAGCATTTCATTCATCAGCAGTACTTTGGCTGTAACCAATGCAGGCAAAATTACTGTTGATTGCCCTTTCTTGACTTTAGAAGGCATCGGAATCGGCCGCTTTTCATCAAAGTAAATTTCAAGTGCGGCTTCCAATGCATCTTCAGCGTTTAACAGCGCTTCCTGCTCATCATCTCCAATTGAATTTGCTTCAGGAATATCGGGGAATTCGACCAGAAAAGTGTCATTATCGTCAGGTATTAACGTGACAGGGTAAATTAACATGTTGCTTTCTCCTAATTAATGCGGGGCTATGTTCAGTGTTGGGAGGCTTTATTGAGCCTCCCGGTTATTACTTGATTCCTAGGTCTTTCTTAATTTTATGAACCAAACCTGTACCAATTTCTCTTGATCCATGATACGGAAAAATGGTTGTTTTCCCGTTAAGAGTGACCCTAAAGTGACTGGAGCCGGAACGGTGCGCCTGAAACGTTGCACCTTGTTTCTCTAGCCATTTACGGAATTCACTGTACTTCATAGCCCCTCCCTGTGATTGAATAGGATAATTATACAACAAATATGTTGTGTTTGTAAATCAATAACTCAACAAACTTGTTGTGTTTTTTTATACGGAATTTTGTTTACCATGGCTGTTTTTGTAAGATTTTGCTCTTTCATTGCCTGGGCAATTTGCCACGAAAGCACACGCTTAATGGCAATAGCAGTGGTTTCTTCGAAGATGCCTTCTTCTTGCAAGAAATCTTCAAAGTTACTTCCAATATGTTACTGGTTAAAGTCGTGCATATCATGACCTCTGTGATTGTTTAAGCCGCTCTGTTGCAAGAGCTAATTCTTTTTTGGGCGTACCTTGAGATTTTTTGATAAACCCATGTATCCAATTCATTGGTTTCCTTGACACAATTAAATTGTAGCCATTTTGTAGTCCTTTTATAGTCACAAATCAAGTTTTTATAAGATCTAGGCATGCAGAACGCAGGTATTGCATCAAGCAGCTGGACAAGCTACAAACCGATTGGCTCACTGGCCACCAGCAGGGCATCACCTGCCTGGCTATTCAGAATGTAGGTTTATGGGTTGTTTGCTCAATAAAAAACCGTCCTGGTCAGGGACGGTTAGGGTTATCAGAAGGTAGCTGGCCAAGCAAACGCTTACCGGATTTTTTCCTGGATTTTGTTAGGGGAATATTGAATCTCAATAAAAAAAGCTAAAGTGGGCTTGAATACATCAATACCCTGCTCCCTTAAAAAATCAAGGATTTGATCTAGGGCGTGTTAACACTAATAGACAATCGGCCGCAATATTGCCTATCCTACAGGAATGGAAATCACACCTGAACAATTTACGCATATCGAAAGCTGCCTTCCCTGGCAACGAGGCAATGTCAAGCTA
>NZ_JAENGP010000014.1 GCF_016595155.1 Advenella mandrilli | reverse complement strand
GCGTACCTGTGTCATGTGCTGTCGGTGATTGCTGACTATCCGGTTAATCGCGTAGACGAGTTATTGCCCTGGCGAGTGCAGCTGTAAAAAACAAGTTTTAAGCTGTCAATACGGTATGGGGCGGAGCATTACATTGATTTTGCCACACATGACAACCGGTTTATCCCCGTGCATACGGGGAACACTTGTTGCGCATGGCATTGATGGATGTCGTGGCCGGTTTATCCCCGTGCATACGGGGAACACTTATGTGCATGTTCCTATAACAGCAGGGCAGGCGGTTTATCCCCGTGCATACGGGGAACACACGCCCTCCGGTTGTTGCCTGCCCAGTTCTCGCGGTTTATCCCCGTGCATACGGGGAACACAATTTCTTCATTATCAAATTCAGTCAAATCTACGGTTTATCCCCGTGCATACGGGGAACACATATCGTTGGGCTCATTGCATGAAGGGCAAGGCGGTTTATCCCCGTGCATACGGGGAACACGTCATTACACCCTATCATATCCTCAATGATGCCGGTTTATCCCCGTGCATACGGGGAACACCCACGTGGAACATTCGGGGTACTACTTGTTAACGGTTTATCCCCGTGCATACGGGGAACACTTGGTTGCACCGGCTAGGTCTTGCAAAAACTTCGGTTTATCCCCGTGCATACGGGGAACACTAGAAATTTTGGCAAATAATAAAATCAATAAACGGTTTATCCCCGTGCATACGGGGAACACCTGCATTCGCAAATATTCCTTTTCCGTTGCTGCGGTTTATCCCCGTGCATACGGGGAACACTTCCCGTGGGTCCCCCTGTGTCAGACTAGTTGGAACCTCAACCGATGTTAGAATTTAACTCATCCTAAGATGGGGGCAAAGAAAAGGTTCCTATGAAATACTCACCCGAACGCCGAGAAGCGATACTGGCCAAATTAATGGCTCCCCATAACCGAACGGTTGCTGAATTAGCCCAGGAAGAAGGCATTTCCGAAGCGACGCTTTACAACTGGCGTAAACAGGCACGTGATCAAGGCCGGTTATTACCAAACCAAGCCAGCACACCGGAAGGTTGGAGCTCGGCAGAAAAATTCAATGCCGTCCTGGAAACGGCAGCCTTATCCGAAACGGAACTGGCCGAATATTGTCGCCGTCGTGGCCTGTATGTTGAGCAAATACGTCGGTGGCGCAGCAGTTGTGAACAAGCCAATGACGTCAGTGCCAAAGCATCCGCACAGCAAGCAGAAATCACTAAAGCAGAACGTAAACGCATCAAGGAACTGGAGCGTGAACTGCGTCGTAAAGATGCCGCCTTGGCTGAAACGGCGGCCATCTTGGCCTTGCGAAAAAAAGTCCAGGCGATCTGGGGGGACGAGGAAAAATGACCAATGCCACAGATCGCCGCCAAATTGTTGAATTGGTCAATGAAGCACGGATGGCTGGCGCCCGACTGCAACGCATTTGCCAGGAGCTGGGTATTGGCCTGAATACTTACCGCCGCTGGTCAACAGGCACAGAGGATCAACGCCGGCATGCGGTGCATCCTTTACCTGCCCATGCGCTGACACCAGAAGAGCGTCAGACCATTCTGGATACCTGTCACCGTCCCGAGTTTGCCAGTCTGCCACCTGCGCAAATCGTGGCCCGGTTACTGGATGAAGAACAATGTTATCTGGCTTCAGAGTCCAGCTTCTACCGCGTCCTGCGTCAGGCGGGTGAACAGCATCGCCGTGGACGCGCGGCAGCACCACGCCATAAAGGTCCGCCCCGTCGTCATTGTGCCGATGAACCCAATGCTTGCTGGAGTTGGGATGTGACGTATTTGCCAACCTCAATACGGGGCCTATCCTTTTATCTGTACCTGATTATGGATATTTACAGCCGCAAAATCGTGGGCCACGAAGTCTTCGAGGCAGAAAACATGAATAACAGCGCCACCCTGATTCAGCGGGCCGTACTGCGTGAAAAATGTGCGCATAAGCCGCTGGTATTGCACGCGGACAATGGTTCGGCCATGAAAGGTTCCACCCTGTATGCCAAGCTGGACAGCCTGGGTATTACGCCGTCACACAGTCGACCTCGTGTATCCAATGATAATGCGTATTCAGAATCGCTCTTCCGTACCTGCAAATATCATCCACGGTTTCCAACCAATGGCTTTAACCAGATTGAAGATGCCCGCCAATGGGTTCATCACTTTGTGCGATGGTATAACGAAGAACATCGTCATAGCCAAATCCGCTATGTCACACCGGCTCAGCGCCATGCTGGCCAGGATGAGAATATCCTACGGGCTCGCCACGAACTGTACCAACAGGCCCAACGTGCCAATCCCGCCCGCTGGTCAGGTCAGACACGTAACTGGCAACCGATTGGAGAAGTCTGGCTCAATCCCGATAAAAACCTGAAGATCATTCAACAGGAAAAAACGTTAGAGGCGGCATGATTCACGTTCCAACTACCTTGACAAACACCGCGCCGGAGGAATTCCTAATAGTTCTGACACATCTGTCGTAAATTTCTCATTGGCTTCAAGCAATGCTTTCGCTGTCGCTACCACATCTAAGCAATGATAAGGCAACAAGTGATAATTAGCATTTTTTGATTTTCCCCGATCTAATTTACCTATATACCTATAGTAGCTTTTATCCATTTATAAAAAGTCGCTTCTTAAATTAATAATGCGATCCTATAATTTAGTTAATGTGGTTATTAGATTCTATCTTGAAACATATTTTACTTACAAGATTAAAAAAATTTAATATTTTTTTAACTTTTAGTAAATTCTCAAAATCCACCTAAAAATTCAATCACCATCAACCCTTGCCTTAACTGTGTGATTCATAGACATCATTTCAATATAATGGGTATTTATGAATAGAGAAATACAGCAGTGATTACAGTGGATTAGGTCATACAACGTGAGCAGCGATGCAGGCTTGGTATGTCGTCGTCGCTACATATCCAGTTCTACCTTAAGGAAATGGTGGCGACGCTATCAACAAAATGACATAAATGCCCTGATTAACAAAAGCAGACGCCCTAAAAGCTCACCTACAACTATGGTTGCTAATATTGAAGAGCAATTAATTTTATCTATGCTCTGTTCTCACAACCTTTGCGCCAGGAGAATTCAACGCAAATTCAGTCGCCTGCATGGAATCACTCTTGGAACTGCAACTCTTCATAACATTTTGACGAGAAATGAAGTAATAATGGCCATTGACACGTACGGCCTGCCTACGTTGATTGACGACCAGCTTGTTGGGGATGAAACGACATTCTATTGACATACCCGCGTCAGCAGTCATAGTGAATTTATTCAGAAATCGCGGGTATGTAATTATTTGGACTGACCCGCTTCAAGCCTCAAATTTGCTGTCGACATGCATGACAACCATCCGACTTGAATACAAAATCTCAATCTTCTCCAAATCAAACAACCAGTCATCAAAACACATCATTTCCCAAAACCCGCCGGTGGAAGGGTCTATCAGTTTAGACAGATCTGATTGATCCACTTGCTTGCCGGGTACGCCGCCTCCGGGCAACCCCACAACTTCTATCCGCCACGCAGGTCCGGCAAGATCATTATCAGCACGGTTTACAAACAAGTTGTGATATTCCCGCTGCGAACGCCATTCAAAATTATGTTTGGGTGGCATTATTATTCCTTATAAAAATTTCATTTACGTTATATGCATACTGTTACATCCATCATACCACTGGAGCGGCACAAAGTATCATTAACAAATGAAAACCGTCCCAACCTTGCTACATTGCATGGTACTTACAACCAGCGCCGTACTTTAGCCTTGTAATCCCTGTATTCCTGCCCAAACAGTTTTTCCATTGCCCGCTCTTCGGGAATAATCTGGAAACGGGTGATATACAGCACGTATGCCACTATACCCAACAAAGACCAGGCAGACGCCAGGTAAATGGCCCACGCCAGCAACAACAAAGCCATACCCAGGTACATCGGGTTGCGTGAATACTTATAAATACCCGTACACACCAAGGCCGATGATTTTTCAGGGCTCATGGGGTTCACCGTGGTTTTTACTTTCCGGAATGAAACAGCCCCCAAAAAATCGCATGTCAGGCCAATAAATGCCACGATGCCGGCAATACTCTGGCGTATCAGGGCGCCCTCTTCAATCCTCATAGCCGCCGGGCTCAATTGCCACATCAGAAGCCCGATGACAATCACAATGAGCGGTGGAGGAATTCTGGTTTCCAGCTTGTTCATGACAATATCCTTAATAAACTGCCCTCAGCAATGGCGCGATCTACTGCGCAAACCCTGGCCTTGAATTATTGTTTGTTTATGCATAAGCAAATAAAAACATGCCTGCCCAGGCAAAGGGTAACAAAAAACCCGCACTACCATAAGCAGTGCGGGTTTTTGCAAACAAGTTATTGCTTAAAGCAATAAAGCAGCTTACATGTTTTCGATCATTACCTGACCAAAGCCAGAGCAGCTAACCTGTGTTGCACCTTCTAGCAAACGGGCAAAGTCATAGGTTACTTTTTTGGACAGGATTGATTTTTCCATAGAAGAAATAATCAGGTCTGCCGCTTCAGTCCAACCCATGTGACGCAGCATCATTTCTGCAGACAGGATTTCTGAACCTGGGTTCACGTAGTCTTTACCTGCATATTTAGGTGCGGTACCGTGAGTAGCTTCAAACATGGCGATAGAGTCAGACAGGTTGGCACCAGGAGCGATACCAATACCACCAACTTGAGCAGCCAATGCGTCAGACACATAGTCACCGTTCAGGTTCAATGTGGCAATGACAGAGTACTCGGCAGGACGCAACAGAATTTGTTGCAAGAATGCATCAGCGATAGAATCCTTAACGATAATGTCTTTACCTGTTTTAGGATTCTTGAATTTGCACCATGGGCCGCCATCAATCAATTCAGCGCCAAATTCTTTTTGTGCCAATTCATAGGCCCAATCACGGAAACCACCTTCGGTGTATTTCATGATGTTGCCTTTATGAACGATGGTAACGCTTGGTTTGTCGTTATCAATCGCGTATTGAATGGCTTTGCGAACCAAACGCTGTGTACCTTCACGTGATACGGGTTTGATACCGATACCTGAAGTATTAGGGAAGCGGATTTTGGAAACGCCCAATTCGTTTTGCAGGAAAGCGATCAGTTTTTGAGTCTGTTCGGATTCAGCCGGGAACTCGATACCTGCATAGATATCTTCCGAGTTTTCACGGAAAATAACCATGTCTGTTTTTTCTGGCTCACGTACAGGTGAAGGAACACCTTTGAAGTAACGTACAGGACGCAAACATACGTACAGATCCAGCTGTTGACGCAATGCCACGTTCAGTGAGCGAATACCGCCACCAACGGGTGTAGTCAAGGGGCCTTTAATGGAAACAACGTAATCTTTAACGACTTCCATGGTTTCTTCTGGCAGCCAAACGTCTGGGCCATATACTTTTGTTGATTTTTCACCGGCATAAACTTCCATCCAGTGAATTTTACGTTTACCGTCGTACGCTTTGGCAACCGCAGCATCAACCACTTTCAACATGACTGGCGTGATGTCTGCACCAGTACCGTCACCCTCAATGAAAGGAATGATTGGTTGATCTGGTACATTCAGAGAGAAGTCGGCGTTAACCGTGATTTTTTCGCCCGCTGCCGGGACTTTAATATGTTGATAAGACATGTTGGCTCCGTAACCCACAATAAGACAATGAACCTAAAACCTGCAGCACGATAGGATATGGAACGCCGCAGGTCTTATATAAGACCTATAGTTTAACTGAAAAAGTTTACACCGTTTTAAAACATTCGCGATTTTTCAGAAATATTTCCTGATTCGGACAATTCTGAGGCAAAATAGCCTATAACCTATATTTTTTACCTTCACTATACCCCTATGTTCAACCCTTCCCGTGACCAGGTCAGAGACTTCTTTATAGATACCTGGAGCAAACACCAGAAAAAGCAAATTCTTACCCCTCTGGAGTCTATTGCCCTAAACTGGATACAGCAACACCCCGAATATCACCACATACTTGAAAACCCCGACGCCAAAAGCAGGGACTTTTCAGTCGACCAAGGTCAGGTCAACCCGTTTTTACACCTGTCCATGCACTTGGCCATCGAAGAGCAAATATCCATCAACAGCCCTCCGGGAATCAGGGATGTTTTCCAGGCTTTGGCTGCCCGCAGCAGCACGCACGATGCCGCCCACGAAATCATGGAATGCCTGGGAACCGTGTTGTGGGAAGCCCAGCGCCTGGGCAAACCCCTTGACAACGAGCATTATCTTGAGCTGCTAAAGCAGCGCGTGCATCGTCATTAATGCAGTGACTGATGTAATTATTGCCGCCGGTGGCTTAGCACACTGGGCAAGGTGGCCAGCCAGGCAGAAATATTGTCAATGTCGGCAGGCGTCAGGTTCTGAACCTGAAGCGCCATAATTGGATTTTTCCTGATATTGGCAGAAGGCGGTGCATTACGCGCCCCCCTGACATAGGCCATTAGGGCATGCTTCAAATAATCATCGTGCTGCCCGGCCAGAATGGGATACATGGGTGCCACCGAAGTAGCAGCATCGGCACCATGACAGGCCACGCATCCCTTTGTCTCAAACGCCGCTTTCCCGGCCTTCAGATCGGCCGCGTGCACAGTCCCTGACAGGGCCAGAACCATGCCCGACAACATTACATTTACCCGTTTCATGACAATGTCTCCGACTATTTGAGTTGTGCGTAATAGGCCGCCAGATCAAGCATGTCCTGTTCAGACAGGCTATGAGCAACGGCAATCATTGAAGGAAAAGTACGGGCGCCAGACTGGTATTCTTTCAGGGCAGCAACAATATACTCGGCATTCTGGCCTGCAATTTTAGGAACCCGGTACACCTCGGGAAAACTGGCCCGGTACCCCTCTATACCATGACAGCCAATACACATGAATATTTTGCCTTTTCCTGCCTCTATGTCTCCGACAGGGGCAGCCTGCTGCGCAAATGCCTGCGACACCGTTATACTGCAGGCCATAATGGCCAACAAATTTATGGTACGCTTTAACGATTGCTTCGTCATATATTGCTCTTTTGGGTGATTGTTAAAAATTTTAATTAAAAACAACGGATAGAGCTGCAATTGATTGATTTTACGATTCGTCCTATCAATTCAGTTTAGTATTAAGCCTTAATGTATTGAACCCCTATTTTTATGTTGCAGGATGGAAATGAATATACCTATAAACCCTAATGACTCAACAAAATTCTCAGGAACAGACCGTTATATCGCCACCGAAGACCTTAAGCTGGCGGTTAATGCCGCCCTTACTTTACAGCGTCCGCTGTTAATCAAGGGCGAGCCCGGCACAGGTAAAACCATGCTGGCCGAAGAGGTAGCACGGGCATTGGGACGCGACTTATTGCAATGGCATATCAAGTCTACCACCAAAGCCCATCAGGGGCTGTACGAGTATGATGCCGTATCCCGCCTGCGTGACTCCCAACTGGGTGATGAACGGGTCAAGGATATCCGCAACTACATTAACAAAGGCGTGCTGTGGCAGGCTTTTGAGTCAGAAAAACCCTGCGTTGTCCTGATTGATGAAATTGACAAGGCCGACATCGAGTTCCCCAACGATTTATTGCGCGAACTGGACCAAATGGAGTTTCATGTATACGAAACCCAACAAACCATTGTGGCCAAACACCGCCCTCTGGTCATTATTACCTCAAACAATGAAAAAGAACTACCCGACGCTTTCCTGCGCCGCTGTTTTTTCCACTACATCCAGTTCCCCGACCGTGCCACTCTAAAAGACATTGTCCATGTGCACTTCCCCGATATCAAGGCCGAAGTTTTGCGAGCCGCCCTTGATCATTTCTTCACCCTGCGCGAAGCACCCGGCCTGAAAAAGAAACCCTCCACGTCCGAATTTCTTGACTGGCTGTCGCTCTTGATTGCCGAAGACATCAGCGCCGGTAAAATTGATGCCCACGCGGCTACCGCGATTCCCATCATGGCAGGCGCCCTCTTGAAAAACGAACAGGACCTGAGCCTGCTGGAACGACTTTCCGCGATGGCCCAGAATATGCGTCGCTCATAAATCAGGCTACCCATGTTTATCAATTTCTTCTATCACCTTCGCAATCACAAGCTGCCGGTCTCCGTCAAAGAATACCTCACACTGCTCGAGGTCTTGCGTGAACAGGTCATGGCACCCACGTTGCATGACTTCTATCTGCTGTCACGCATGACCCTGGTTAAAGATGAAACGCTGTTTGACCGCTTCGACCAGGCTTTCTCCCTCTTTGCAAAAGGCGTCGAAGCCCAGTTGGCCGACAGCCAGGAAATCCCCCTGGAATGGCTGATGAACGAATTGCAAAATTCACTCACGCCAGAAGAAAAAGCAGCCATCGAAAAACATGGCTGGGAAAAGCTCATGGAGCTGTTCAAACAACGCCTTGAAGAACAGCAAGAGCGACATGCCGGCGGCAACAAATGGATCGGCACAGGCGGCACCTCGGCCTTTGGTAATAGTGGCTATCACCCGGAAGGCATTCGCGTGGGCGGAGAGTCCGCCGGCCACCGCACCGCCATCAAGGTATGGGATGAACGCCTGTTCCAGGAGTATGATGACCAGCAGGAACTGGGCACCCGCAACTTCAAGGTTGCCCTAAGACGCCTGCGCCGCTTTGCCCGCGAAGGAGCCGCCGAAGAGCTTGATCTTGATGACACCATCCGCAGTACAGCCCGCAATGCCGGCTACCTGGATGTCAAAATGGTTCCCGAGCGTCACAATAACGTTAAGGTCCTGATGCTGCTTGATGTGGGTGGCAGCATGGATGACCACATTGCCCGCGTAGAAGAACTGTTTTCGGCTGCCAGCAGCGAATTCCATCATCTGGACGTTTATTATTTCCATAACTGCGTTTACGAACGCGTCTGGCGCTATAACAGTAACGGGCGCCGCAACTACATGGACACCTGGGAATTACTTAGAAAATACAATGCCGACTGGCGTCTGATCCTGGTGGGCGATGCCACTATGAGCCCTTACGAAATCATGCATCCGGGTGGTTCGGTAGAGCACTACAATAAGGAAACCGGTGCCGCCTGGCTGCAGCGTCTTATAGAGCATTGGCCCAAATCCATCTGGCTCAATCCCGAACCCACCAGTTACTGGCCCTACCGGCAATCCATCGAGCTTATCCGCAATATTGTGCAAGACCGCATGTACGGGGTCACGGTTGCCGGCCTGGAAGAAGGGATGCGGTTCTTGTCCAAATAAGTCACTTCATTGTTAAAGCATCATCTGCCCAATCATTCAACTTGCCATGAGACATCGTCAGCCACTTTCGCTTTACTTTACTTTTTTATTACTGTCTTTTTTCCTTTTTATGTCATCACCCATTCCCGCCACAGGCGCCCCCACCCAACCGGTACAAATCCATAGTATCGAAGGCATTACCGAATACGAACTGGATAACGGTTTACGGGTTCTGCTGGCACCCGATCAATCCAAGCCCACCACCACGGTTAACATGACTTATCTGGTGGGTTCCCGCCACGAACAATACGGGCGTACGGGCATGGCTCACCTGCTTGAGCATTTAATGTTCAGGGGAACACCAGACACCCCCAATGCATTGGCCGAATTTTCAAAAAGGGGCTTGCATGCCAATGGCTCCACCTCGGCTGACCGCACCAACTATTACGCCAGCTTTGCCAGCAACCCCGAAACCCTGAAATGGTATTTGTCCTGGCAGGCCGATGCCATGCGACATGCAGCCATCCAGGAAGACGACCTGAATGCCGAGCGCGGCATCGTACTGAACGAACTTGAGCGCGGAGAAAACAGCCCTTTCCGGACCCTGACCGAAAAAATGCGTTCAACGGCCTACCAATGGCACAATTACCGCAACAGCACCATTGGTGCCCGCAGTGATCTTGAAGGCATGCAGGCCAGCGAACTGCGTGACTTTTACGACCGCTACTACCAGCCCGATAATGCGGTCCTGGTGGTGGCTGGCCAGTTTGACCCAGAACAAACGCTAAGCGAAATTAACCAGCTGTTTGGTTCCATTCCCAAACCCGAACGCACCCTGACCGAAGCGCCCACCGTAGAGCCCCAGCAGGACGGCGAACGCCAGATCATTCTTGAGCGCAGTGGCGGCATGCCTTTTATAGCCGCCACTTACCATATCCCGGCGTCTTCCAGTGAGCAATATATTTTGCTGGACCTGGCCGCCAATATTCTGGCCGACAGCCCATCAGGCCCGCTTTACAAGGAATTGGTAGAAAACAACCTGGCCACCGGCGTATTTGGCTTTGCCATGGCACACCATCATCCCGGACTGATCTTTTTTGGTGCCCAGCTTAATGACACCATGGACATTGCCAAAGCACAACAAACCCTGCATGAAGTGCTTGAACAAAGCGCCAAATACCCAATTACCCAAGCGCAGCTGGACCGGGCCAAAAACAATTGGCTAACCCAATGGGATGAGCTGTATGCCAGTACCGAGCAAATGGCAATTGGCCTTTCAGAAGCCATTGCCTCGGGTGACTGGCGGCTTTTCTTTCTGGAACGCGACCGGGTCAAAAACATCAGCCTGGAAGACGTCCAGCAAGCCATACACACTTATTTACTGGCCAGCAACCGCACCAGCGGACGTTACAAACCAACCGACAACCCGCAACGGGCACCCTTTGAAACCGTCCCCGATATTACGCAATTGCTCAACGAATACAAAGGTGATCCAACCTTTACACAAACCGACGCCTTCGACTCTTCGCCGGAAAACATCGACAAGCTGACTCAGCGTGAAGTGATCAAGCTGCCCAATGGCACCATTAGCACCGCCATGCTGGTCAAGCCAACCCGGGGCAATCGCGTCCAGGCCGATTATAAAATCCAGTTTGCCAATGCCCAGGCCATGAACGATATGGCCAGCCTGTCTGCGGCAGCGGCTTCATTAATACTTAACGGGACTGCCACCCTGTCACGCCAGGAAATCCAGGACCGCATAGACGCCTTGCAGGGCAACCTTCATTTCGGTATCAGTGGCAATCGCCTGATGGTGTCGGTTTCCACCCACAAAAAGCACTTTGCCGATTTGCTGCAATTTAGCCTTGAGCTTATCCAGCAAGCCAACTATCCCGTGAAAGAGGTTGATGAATACAAAGAACGGGTCATCACTTCTATCAGGAACGCCATGACCGAACCCGGTGCACTGGCCAACAACACCCTTAGCCGCCACGGCGATATCTGGCCCAAGGGCGATATCCGCTATGTTCCCACTTATGAGGAACTCATCAAAAACATCCAGGCCATTAATCCCAAAGCCCTGCGTGAGTTTCAAAACAATTTCTTTGGTGCGGGTGATATTGATATAGCCATCGTGGGCGACTTTGAGCCACAGCAAATCAACACCGTTCTTGAAGACAGGCTTAAAAGCTGGAAGCAGGCGCCAAACTATGAACGCATAGACATGCCCTACCATGCCGTAAAACCAGCCACCTTCACCATTGAGACCCCTGACAAGGCCAATGCGGTATATATAGCCAGGTTACCCATCGAACTGCAAAATGACCATCCGGATTATCCGGCCCTGTTCATGGCCAACTACCTGCTGGGCGCCACCGAAACGTCCCGCCTATGGACCCGTATCCGTACTCAGGAAGGGCTGTCTTACAGTATCCGCAGTTCACTGAATGTTTCCTCTTTCGAGCCATCGGGCGCCTGGTCATTACAGGCTATTTATTCGCCCGCTGAAAAGGAACGCGTCAAATCCCTGATTGATGAAACTATCCAGACCACATTGAAAGACGGTTTTACCGAAGAGGAACTGGCAGATGGCATCCGTTCGGCCCTTAACCTGCGTTCATTGGCCCGTTCACAGGATAGCGTCCTGTCTTCTACCTGGTTGAAATACCTCTCACTGGACCGCAGCTTTGAATGGAACCAGAAGTTTGAAGAAGCGATTCAAAACCTGACCACGGCACAGGTTCATCAGGCCATGAAGACCTACCTGAAACCAGACAACATATCTGAAGCCTTTGCCGGTGATTTTGCCGGTAAGGCAGACTGACGTTTCTGGCAAGACCTGTTCCATTACCCCCTCCTAAGGGGGGTGTTTACAGCAAGTATTGATAAAAAAATGCACGTTATGACAACGTGCATTTTTTATTAACAGCAGCCGTTTTCTTTACCGCTGCCTAACTGAAAAACTTCTTGACCCGATCAGTCCAGGACTTGTTTTGGGGTGAGTGACGGTCACCACCATCATTAAGTGCTGTCTCGAATTTACGTAACAGGTCTTTCTGCTCTTCGTTCAGGCGTACTGGTGTTTCAACAATCACGTGGCAGTACAGGTCGCCGGGATAATTGGAACGAACGCCCTTGATCCCTTTGCCACGCAAACGGAATGTCTTGCCGGTTTGGGTGCCTTCGGGAATCGTAATTTCACCTTTTCCGCCCAAGGTTGGCACTTCAAGGTTTCCACCCAGGGTAGCAGTCACAAAGGGCAAAGGTACCTGACAGTGCAAGTCATCGCCATCACGCTCGAAAATACTGTGTTCTTTCAGGTGAATTTCTACATACAAATCACCGGAAGGGCCACCATTAACACCTGGTTCACCATTACCGGCCGAACGGATGCGCATTCCTTCATCAATACCGGCAGGAATCTTGACCTGCAGGGTTTTATTCTTGCGTTTGCGGCCTACGCCATCACATGCCGTGCAGGGATCTTTAATTTCCTGACCGGAACCGTGACAGGTTGGGCAAGTTTGCTGAACGCTGAAAAAGCCCTGTTGCATGCGAACCGCGCCACTACCGCCACAAGTATGACAAGTCGTAGGCTTGGTACCTGCCTTGGCACCACTGCCATGACAAACATCACAATGCTCCCAGCTGGGCACACGAATTTCGGTATCAAAGCCTTGGGCAGCCTGCTCAAGGGTAATTTCAAGGCTGTAACGCAAATCGGCGCCACGGTAAACTTGTGGACCACCGCCGCGACGGCCACCACCAGCACCACCAAAGATATCACCAAAAATATCACCGAAGACATCACCAAAATTGCCGGCACCCGCCCCCATTCCTGCATTGGGATCTACACCTGCATGGCCATAGCGGTCATAAGCTTCCCGTTTCTCGGGATCTGAAAGCATCTCATAGGCTTCCTTGATCTCTTTGAATTTATCTTCGGCCTCTTTGCTATCCGGATTGCGGTCAGGATGGTACTTCATTGCCAGCTTACGGTAAGCTTTCTTGATTTCCTCATCCGTGGCGTTTTTGGCGACACCCAGAGATTCATAATAATCACGCTTTGCCATTATTTATACGCCTTTATAACTCTTTAAATTTTCCATATATTAAAAAACAATACCCGGTTAAGCCTTTTAAGACAGAAACCGGGTATACGTGCTCACATTAATGCGATCACTTATGCGTCACGCTTGACTTCTTTAAAGTCGGCATCAACCACATTTTCATCAGCGGGCTGGGCACCTTCAGGTGCCTGGCCAGCCTGGGCCTGCATGTCTGCGTACATTTTTTCACCCAATTTCTGGGAGGCAGTCATGAGGGCCTCTGTTTTGGCATCAATCGCTTCCTTGTCACCATCCTGCAGTGTTGCTTCAAGATCTTTGATCGCTGTTTCAATGGCTTCTTTTTCAGCTTCTTCCAACTTGTCACCGTATTCAGTTAGTGATTTGCGGGTAGAGTGAATCAGGCCATCAGCCTGGTTGCGTGCCTGTGCCAGTTCAGCAATACGGTGATCTTCTTCGGCGTTGGCTTCCGCATCTTTAACCATGCGTTCGATTTCTTCCTCGGACAAGCCTGAGTTGGCCTTAATGGTAATTTTGTTTTCTTTGCCCGTGCCTTTGTCTTTGGCAGACACGTGCAAAATACCATTGGCGTCAATATCGAACGTGACTTCAATTTGCGGCACACCACGTGGTGCTGGTGGAATGCCTTCCAGATTAAATTCGCCCAAGCCCTTGTTACCCGCCGCGATTTCACGTTCTCCCTGGAATACCTTGATGGTTACTGCAGGCTGGTTATCGTCGGCAGTAGAGAAAACCTGTGAAAAACGGGTAGGAATCGTGGTGTTTTTCTGGATCATCTTGGTCATTACACCGCCCATGGTCTCAATACCCAGAGACAATGGGGTAACGTCAAGCAGCAACACGTCGGTACGGTCGCCAGACAGGACTGAACCCTGAATGGCCGCACCAGCGGCAACCGCTTCGTCGGGGTTGACGTCTTTGCGTGGCTCTTTACCAAAAAACTCTTTGACCTTTTCCTGCACTTTAGGCATACGGGTCATACCACCAACCAGAATAACGTCATCAATGTCGCTTACCTTGACACCGGCATCCTTGATGGCTACACGGCAAGGTTCAATAGTGCGGTTGATCAGCTCTTCAACCAGTGCCTCAAGTTTGGCACGGGTGATTTTCAGGTTCAGGTGTTTTGGACCGGAAGCGTCTGCCGTAATGTAAGGCAGGTTGATTTCGGTTTGTGCGGTTGAAGACAGTTCGATCTTGGCTTTCTCGGCCGCTTCTTTCAGGCGCTGCAAGGCAAGAATGTCTTTGGACAGGTCTACGCCCTGCTCTTTCTTGAATTCGCCAATGATGTAATCGATAATGCGTTGGTCAAAGTCTTCACCACCCAGGAAGGTGTCACCGTTGGTAGACAGCACTTCAAACTGTTTCTCACCGTCCATATCGGCGATTTCAATGATGGAAACGTCGAAAGTACCACCACCCAAGTCATAAACCGCAATTTTACGATCGCCTTTTTCGGCTTTGTCCATACCGAAAGCCAATGCAGCTGCGGTAGGCTCGTTAATAATACGCTTGACTTCAAGGCCGGCGATGCGACCGGCATCTTTGGTGGCCTGACGCTGGCTATCGTTGAAATAGGCAGGCACGGTAATCACCGCCTCGGTGACTTCTTCACCCAGGTAGTCTTCGGCCGTTTTTTTCATTTTACGCAATACGTCGGCAGAAATTTGGGGAGGCGCCATTTGTTTACCTTGCGCTTCTACCCATGCATCACCGTTATCGGCCTTGATAATGCTGTAAGGCATCAGGTCGATATCTTTTTGGACCGCTTTTTCATCAAATTTGCGCCCAATCAAACGCTTGACCGCAAACAGGGTGTTTTTAGGGTTGGTAACGGCCTGACGTTTTGCCGGTGCGCCAACCAATGTTTCGCCATCTTCCATGTAGGCGATGATTGAAGGCGTTGTACGTGTGCCTTCGGCGTTTTCAATAATTCTGACTTTGTCGCCGTCAAGAACGGCTACACAACTGTTGGTTGTTCCCAAGTCAATACCAATAATTTTGCCCATTATGCTTACCTTAATAATAGCTAATCTGAAATTTTGTAAAAATCCTGTTTTTTATTTAAAACAGGATTGTTGGATATTCTTAATATGGGGATAAAAAAAACATTTTCAAGACAATAAAATTATTTTTTTAATACCCTTCATTTTATTTTTACTATTGACCGGTTTATTACTTGCCGGCTGAAACCATTACCAGTGCTGGACGCAAGACACGATCGGCAATTGTGTAGCCTTTTTGAAGTGACTGCAAAACACAATTGGCCTCAACGTCTTCGGATGGTACTGATGAAATGGCCTGATGCAGGTTGGGATCAAATTTATCACCAACGGCGGGTGCCACTTCTTTAAGATGATTACGTTCAAAAGCCTGGGTTAACTGGCGCAAGGTACTTTCCACGCCTTCTTTCAGGGCTTCCAGTGTCTGATTTTCAATGGCCAGGGCCGCTTCAAGACTGTCTTTTACCGGAACCAGGCTTTCAGCAAAGCTTTCGGTACTGAATTTTCTCGCTTTGGCCACATCTTCTTGCGAACGCCTGCGGATATTTTCCATTTCGGCATGGGCACGCAAGAGCTCGTCATGGTACTGGCTAACCTTGGCTTCCAGCTCCGAATATTTTTCAGACAGGTTTTCTTCCATCAGTACGGTTTCTTCCAAGGTATCCTCTTGGTTTGCATCGGTTGGCTGCTCAATTTCTGGATTTTGCGGCTGTTCCGGATTTTTTGAATCTTGAGGATTATTCTCTTGTGACATTCGGTTCTCCAAACATGAGTGTAAATTGAATGAGGCGTAGATTGAGGCAAACTTCGGGATTTCAAGGGGCGTATTTTACAAAAAAGCCAGCCTGCTGCAAAAATCCTGCCCGTGCAACAACCCGGGCCAGGCTTTTAGTCGCATGAAAACAATTTGGCAAACTTTCCCGACAAGAATGAAAGCGCTTATTACAGTGCCTGGTCTGACTGCGCCGGGCACCACCCTTGCAGGTGACGTTTTATGATCCCGTCCAAACCGTTAATCCATTGTTCATCGCTGTTCAGGCAAGGGATATACCTAAACTGTTCACCGCCAGCCTGCTGAAATGCACCGGCACACTCAAGCTGGATTTCTTCCAGGGTTTCAAGGCAATCGGCCACAAAGCCCGGACAGATAACATCAACCCGCTTAACGCCCTTGGCCGGATAAGCCTCAAGGGTTGCCTGTGTGGCCGGCTCAAGCCATTTTTCCGCGCCAAAGCGGCTTTGAAAACTGGCATCAATCTTGACGCCCTCGCCAGCCAGCGCCTGCCTTAACAAATGAAGCGTGCCCTCGCAGTCTTTGAAATAAGGGTCTCCCTGATTAACACTGCGCTGGGGCAAACCATGAAAACTTAACAATAAACGTTGCGGCTTGCCGTTGAGCTGCCAGAACGCCTTAATTTTACTTACCAACGCATTGATATAGCCGGGTTCATGATAAAAACGCTTGATGAACCGGAATTCGGGCTGGTCACGAAATCCAGCCGCAATACTGGCGATTTTATCCAGGATGGTGGCCGTCGTACTGGCCGCATATTGCGGGTACATGGGGACCACAAGAATACGTTCACAGTTTTGCTGGCGCAAGTCTTCCAGTGCCGATGCCAATGAGGGCTTGCCATAACGCATGGCCAGCGCTACCGGCACTGGCAAATTCTGACTTGCAAAACCTTCGGCAATTTTTTGGGCCTGGGCAAGGCTGTGAACCAGCAATGGTGACCCGCCTTCCATCCAGACTTGCTGGTATTTATGCACCAGCCTTCGAGAGCGAAAAGGCAATATCACGCCTCTTAAAATGGGTTGCCATAGCACTGCTGGCAGCTCCACCACCCGTCTGTCAGAAAGGAACTCAGCCAGATAGCGCCTGATATCCCTGGCAGCAAAAGACGAAGGGGTGCCAAGATTGACCAGTAATACGCCCGCTTTCATCTCCTGACAGGTTTGGTTAACGATATTATTCTGATCATGCTTTTTTTCAGGTTCAGGCATATTTTGCATAAAGTAATGGTTAGTTAATACTGGCTTAAAACATTGGATAAAAGCCTGGCGGTAATATCAACAATGGGGATGACTCTGTCGTAAGACATCCTGCTGGGGCCAATAACGCCCAATGTGCCAATGATTTTACCATCTACGCCATAGGGAGCAGTTATGACCGAGACGTTTTCCATAGGAACCAACCGGGAATCGCCACCGATATAAATTTGCACACCCTGTGAACGGCTTGAGATATCCAGCAATTGGATCAGGTCGCTTTTTTGTTCAAACAAATCAAACATTTTTCGCAAGTGATTCATGTCCGATGTCATATCAGTGACACCCAGCAAGCGTCGCTCGCCCGAAATAAGCACGTTGTCTTTTTCGGAAGCGTCGGTGCCGGCATCAACGGCGGCCTGCATCAGCTGCGAAATATCTTCTTTTAAGGCGGCCAGTTCACGAGCCAGCTCGGTGCGTATCACCTCAAAAGACTTGCCCGAAAAATGCTGGTTGAAAAAGTTGCCGGCCTCTAGTAGCTCATGCTCGGCGTAATCGCGTGAGGCAGAAAGAATCCGGTTTTGCACGTCGCCATCGGGGGTCACGAGAATCAGCAAGATGCGTTTTTCAGACAGGCGGATAAATTCAATATGACGAAAAACCTGGGAACGTTGCGGCGTTAAAACCACACCGGCAAACTGGGTTAAATTGGACACCAGTTCAGCCGCTGCATTCATCGCCTTACCCGGTGAGGCATGCAACAGGACATCCTTGATTTCACGATTGATTTTTTCAGGCGACAGGGTTTGGTAGTGACGAACCGCCAGCAGGCGGTCTACAAACATACGGTAACCCTTGGGCGTTGGCACCCGCCCGGCCGACGTATGCGGACTGTGAATAAGACCAAGCTCTTCAAGGTCTGCCATGACATTGCGGATGGTGGCCGGAGAAAGCTCAAAGCGCTTTGATAACGTGCGAGAACCAACCGGTTGCCCATCTTCAATGTATTGTTCAATTAAAGCTTTTAGTAAAGCACTAGCGCGTTCATCCATATTACGATATCTTATAAATTCACACTTACATGTATGATATTTTTTACCCACGACACAATCGTAGTATTCAGGAACATGCTGAAATTACGGTTAAGATGTCGTAATATCCACATTCACCCTATTGTATATTGTTTTTGACATGCATTTTTCAACCGTCGCACTTATTGGCCGATATCAGGATTCTGGCATGGATGCCCCCTTACGGGCATTGGCAGACGTCCTGACCAATGCCGGGCGTTCTGTACTGATAGAAGAAGAAACCGCCATCAATACAGGGGTGGCCGAACTGCCTGCCGCGACAATCGAAGAAATTGGTAACCAGGCCGACCTGGTTATTGTGATGGGCGGAGACGGCACCATGCTGGGTGCAGCCCGCCAACTGGCGCCCTACAACATCCCGCTCATTGGCATCAACCACGGACGTCTGGGTTTCATTACCGACATCCCTCTTCAAAATGCCCTGCAAGCCATCCAATCTGTTCTGGACGGGCATTTTACCCTTGAATCCCGCGCCCTTCTGGAAGCCTCGGTGGTGCGTGACGGGCAAACATTAACCACTGCGCTGGCCCTGAATGATGTGGTGTTAAACCGTTCAGGCCGCAGCGGCATGATTGAAATCAGCGTAGAGCTTGACGACCAGTTCATGTACAAGCAGCGCTCCGATGGCCTGATCATTGCCACCCCTACCGGCTCCACCGCATACGCCTTAAGCGCCAATGGCCCCATTTTGCATCCTGGGGTCAATGCTTTTCTGCTGGTACCGGTTGCGCCGCAAACCCTGTCAAACCGCCCCATTGTTATTCCCACCAGCGGCACCCTGAAGCTCACGCTCACTGAAATCGGCCGTGCCGAAATGGGTGCCAGCGTGCATTTTGACATGCAAACCTGGTCCAACCTTCAACTGGGCGACCAGATTACCGTTAAAAAAGCCCAACACCAGATTCAGTTTCTGCACCCTAAAGGCCTTAGCTTTTTCTCTACCCTGCGCAAGAAACTGCACTGGAACATCATGCCCGAGTCCTAAAGACAAGGTTAAACTCACTCATGCTGCATTCATTACATATTCGCGATTTCGTTATTGTTGATCAGGTTGACCTTTATTTTGAACAAGGGTTTACGGTTTTTTCCGGCGAAACCGGTGCTGGAAAATCCATCCTGATTGATGCACTGGCTCTGGCGCTTGGCGGCAGGGCCGAAACCCATTCCATCCGTGAAGGCGCCGATAAAACCGATATCAGCGCAATTTTTAACTGCCCCGAAACCCTGCGTGACTGGCTGCAAGAGCAGGAAATGGACGACAACGAGCTAGTACTGCGCCGGGTGCTTGACCGCTCGGGCAAAAGCCGGGCTTTTATCAATGGCGTTCCCGCCAATCTTGCCCAATTGCGTACCCTGGGCCAGCATCTGGTTGACATTCATGGCCAGCACGCCCACCAAAGCCTGCTTAAAAACAGTGCCCAGCGCGAAATGCTTGATGCCCACGCCAACAATACCAACCTGCTGCAAACCCTGTCGCAGCAATGGAAACAATGGCAAAACGACATTCGCCAGTACAGGCAGTCACAAGAAAACGCGGCCCAGCAAAATCTTGAGCGTGAACGCCTGGAATGGCAATTGCAAGAAATAGCCAAATTGCAACTGGGCAAAAATGAGTGGGAAACCGTTAGCACCGAACATAACCGCCTGGCGCATGCCTCTTCTTTGCTCGAAGGTGCATCACAAACCCTGAGCGCACTGGATGGCGAAGAGCAATCGCTGCTTTCAGAGCTGAACGGTGCCACCCAGCGCATTGCCCAATTACTGAAAAACGATCCTGCCCTGCAGGGCATTTACGATGCCCTTGAGTCGGCCCGGATTGCCTGCGCCGAAGCGGCCTCTGACCTGAACAGTTACCTTGACAAGGTAGACCTTGACCCACTGCGCCTGGCCGAACTGGAAACCCGCATGCGCAATATTTTTGATACGGCCCACAAATTCAGGATAGAACCCGAACAGCTTTACGACCTTCAGCAAGAGCTTGACGCCAATCTGGCCCATTTCAATAAAATCAGCAATCTTGAAGCGCTGGAAAAAAGCATCGCGCAAAACAAGTCCGCCTATATGGAAACAGCCCAAATGCTGTCAAAGGCACGTAAAAAAACCGCCGCCACGCTTGGCAAAGAAGTCACTCAGGCCATGCAAACCCTGGCCATGGAAGGCGGCACCTTCGAGATCCAGCTGCAACAGTCCGACCCCGGTCCGCATGGCCTTGAACAGGTTGAATTTAATGTGGCCGGTCATGCCGGCACAACACCACGTCCTTTAGCAAAAGTGGCATCAGGCGGAGAACTGGCCCGCATCTCGCTGGCTTTGTCGGTCATGGCTAACAAGGCAGGCAGGGTACCTACCCTGATCTTTGATGAAGTGGATACCGGTATTGGCGGCGCCGTGGCCGAAGTGGTTGGAAAACTGCTACGTGAGCTGGGGGGCCGCCATCAAGTGTTGTGCGTCACACACCTGCCACAGGTGGCTGCCTGTGCCCAACAACACTTTCAGGTTCAGAAAAGCCAGAAAAACAAAACGACGCATTCGGAAATCGTTTTACTGGATGAACAGGAAAGAATCAATGAAGTTGCCCGCATGCTGGGTGGCGTCAAAATTACCGAAACCACCCGTGATCATGCAAGGGAAATGCTGAATATTCAGGCGTGATCCCCCCTATTGCAAGGGGAAAGAAGGTGTTATTTCAAGTGGTTTTTGGAGGGGTGCTTGGCATCACATTCTGCGCAAGTGCCATACAAAACCATTGAGTGACTTTCAAGATTAAAGTTGTAATCTTTAGCAATTTTGTATTGCCGTTTTTCAATTTCAGGATCAGTAAACTCGTCTACTTTTCCGCAAACGGAACACACCAGATGGTCGTGATGATCGCCGTCGTCAAGCTCGAAGACAGCCTTGCCGTTGTCGAACTGGCTGCGCGTTAAAATGCCGGCTTGCTCAAACTGGGTAAGCACACGATAAACGGTAGCAAGACCAATATCGACATTTTCACCAATCAATAAACGGTAAACGTCTTCTGCACTTAAGTGACGTGCTTCTGATTTACGGAATATATCCAAAATCTTAAGGCGTGGAAAAGTTGCCTTAAGGCCCATGTTTTTCAATTCGGTCTGATCGTTGATTTGATCGTTCATATCACCCACACTAAATCATGCTGACTCAGCATCATAGTCAAATTTAGCTACAAAAAAAGCGCTTATTGAATAAATTTCCAAATATTTCAGTGCAATCAATCCCATTATTGCCCAGAACTATTATCATAACACTTTTAAATGTCCAAATTTTCATAGGATATTCACCCAAGTCATGAATAATACTGCACTTTTCCTACGTCTTCGTAAAGGACTGTTTGTCTCTGCCCTTGCACTTACTGCACTAACCGGCTGCTCATCAGGGAAATGGGGGTTTCCTTATATTAATCCCGTACAACAAGGCAACTGGATTACAGAAGAAAACGTGGCACTATTACAAAAAGGCATGACCCCCGATCAGGTTCGTTACGCCCTGGGCTCACCCACCCTGACCGACATTTTCCGTCCGGACCGCTGGGATTACCCCTACCACTACCAACCTGGTTATGGCGAACCGGTCACACGCAATTTTTCAGTCTGGTTCGCTAATGGCGTTCTGGATCGCTGGGAAGGTGACAAACAACCCAATTTCCAGCCTTACGAGCAAAAAGCAGCTGCCCGCACGGTAGAAGCAACAGCCAACACCGCAGAAGCGGCTGCCAGCCAGGTAGAAACGACCCCCTTGGAATAAACCGTTTTCTGCAGCCACCAATAATTATCAAAACCAAAGGTTAGTTACATGCGTATAGCTATTTCCGGAGCCAGCGGCCGCATGGGCCGCATGCTCATTGAAGCCGTTTTTGAACACCCCGAACTTGAACTGGCTGTTGCCCTTGATCATTCGGGTAGCCAACACCTGGGCACCGATGCGGGTGCTTTTTTAGGTAAACCAACCGGGGTTATCATTACCGACGACTTGTCGGCCCTGCAAAACAGCGATTGCCTGATTGATTTCACCCGCCCCGAAGGCACCCTGAAACACTTGCAGGCTTGCAGCCAGTACAAAACCAAAGCTGTTATTGGCACTACCGGTTTTGATGCCGCTGGCATTCAGGCCATAGAGGCCGCCGCCCAACAAACCGCTGTCGTTTTTGCCCCCAACATGAGTATTGGCGTTAACGCTACCTTGCGTTTACTTGAGCTGGCCGCACAATTGCTAAATACCGGCTACGATGTAGAAGTCTACGAAGCCCATCACAAGCACAAGGTGGATGCCCCTTCGGGTACCGCATTAAAAATGGGTGAAGTGATTGCCCAAACCTGGGGCAAAAACCTGGACGATATTGCCGACTGGGCCCGCCACGGTCACACCGGAGAACGCGAAGATGGGAAAATTGGCTTTTCAGTCGTGCGCGGCGGTGACATTATTGGTGATCATACCGTTATGTTTTGCGGCACCGGTGAGCGTATTGAAATTACGCATAAATCCTCCAGTCGTGCCACGTATGCCCAAGGCAGCCTGAAAGCCGCCCTGTTCCTGCAAAAACACGACACCGGCCTGTTCAACATGCAAGATGTCATTCAGGGCTAAGCCCAGTTTTTACCCACAGCCGTTAAAAACCGGCCTACTCCTCCGCTAAACCGATAGGTTAGCGGTGGAGTCTTTGCGACCCATAAGTAAGCACTCCCGCTGCCTTCTGGCTGGCGTTTTAGTACCCGGCACCCACAAAAACTGGTTCTGGCTCCAGCAAAACACCAAATTTATTCATGACATCATTGGCAATTGCCTTTGCGATGGCGGTAATATCGGCCGCGCAGGCTTTACCCGTATTAATAATCACCAAAGCCTGCCTTGCATGCACGCCAGCATTACCCAATTGCCGCCCTTTCCAGCCGCACTGGTCTATCATCCAGCCCGCTGCCAGCTTATAACAGTCGTTAGGCTGCTCATAAGCAACCAGATCTGGGAATTGTTGTTTCAACGGCCAATATTGCTGCGCTGGAATAACCGGATTTTTAAAGAAACTGCCCGCATTACCCGTTACTTTTGGATCGGGCAGCTTACGTCGGCGTATATCGCACACAGCCTCAAGAATGGCTTGTGCCGTCAGCCCGGGCTGTAAACTTTCATATTGCTGCAGATCGGGATACGACAACACCGGTGTCCATTGCTTGGGCAGACGAAACCGTACTGCCGTGATAATCAGCCCTTTACCTTCTTCATGTTTGAATAGACTGTCGCGATAGGCAAAACAGCATTGCCCGTTATTGAACACACGTTCTGTTTGCGTAAGCGGGTCATAGGCCAACACAGAGTCCAGGCGGTCTTTCAGCTCTACTCCATAGGCACCAATATTTTGTACGGGTGCCGCACCTACCGTACCGGGTATTAACGCCAGATTTTCCAGGCCATACCAACCTTGCTGTATGCAATACACCACAAAATCATGCCAAATTTCACCTGCGGCGGCTTCAACCAGCCACTCACTGGCACTTTCCTGAACAAGATTAATCCCTTTGAGTTGGTTATGAACAACGATTTGATCAATTTGTTCACTTAATACAACATTACTGCCACCACCAAGAATGAAGTAGGGAGCGCCCGATTTCAACAGGCCCAAGACACCCTTCAAATCCGTTTCATTACAAAGACTTATGTAGTTTTTTGCCCATGATTTCAACCCCAGGGTATTAAAACAGCTTAGGTCTTTTTGTTGTATAAAATCCATATTTCCAACTATTTAAATAATGTTCTTTGACATTATAAAGAAATAAATGCTATTATTTCGTCTTTCTTAAGCACTTCTTGCTTATTTCAAAAAACAGGCAAATAAAAAAGCTTGCAAAACGAAAAAAGATTGCTTATAATTTAAAACTTCACTTAATTAGAACACATTCTAAATTAGTGAAAAATGCGGGAGTAGCTCAGTTGGTAGAGCGCAACCTTGCCAAGGTTGAGGTCGCGAGTTCGAGACTCGTCTCCCGCTCCAATATTTTAATTTGCAGGTTACGCCTGTAAATATGCAAAAAGGACCTTTCGGTCCTTTTTTTGTTTCTGCCACATGCTTGGTTTGCCACACTTACCACCCGTTGCAGCTATGCCAGGCTGAACCTGGATTGATAAAATTCAGCCCGCCTGCCAGGCTACTTATTTAGCCTTGTTTTCTTCTTTTTCATTTTGCTTGCCATTTAACGGCAAAAAACCGGCATTCATCTGTTTGAGCATGTCGGTAAACATATTATTCCAAGGCATGGCATTTGCATTTCCCGCTACCCCTGCAGACTGCTGTTGCCACTGTTGTAATATTCCCGTCAATCCGGACATGAACAACTTCTGGTTTTCAAGAGCCTGCTGTGCCAAAGCACGATTGCAATTCGCACATTGCGACAAACCCTCCATTAAATCATTAAGTGTTTGGCCCTGTAACTGCCCATTGCCATTGTTTGCCTGAAGCAGCTTTTCCATATTCTCCCTGCCCTCACCAAAGGCTTTAGCCACAAACTCGCTCCAGCGCTGATTATTCTCCTGAAGCAGTTTTCCCATCTGTTGGGATAATTCCAGATTTGCACTGAACAAATCCTGCGGGAACTGATTACCTGAACGGGTTGATGCTTTGATATTACTAACCATGAGAGTCTCCATAAGTGTAAAAAAATTAATATCATTAAAGAGCGTGAGTTTTTATTATTAACACCACCTAACCCGACACCCTGCCCCTTCCTATATACATTATTGTGTATAAAGTATACCCGTAAGTTTAGTAAAAAATACTTTACAAAACAATGCGTTACATCAAAGCAGGGGTAATTGCCCAGTTAATCACGCACTCCAGTGCCCTGCTCGCAGAATGCACAAAGAAATATGCCCACAGAAAAAAATGATGTTATTTAACAACAAAAACATAAAGAAAACGCACTTTAATGGAATTTTGTTGTTTTTTATTGGAAATAAGCAACATTTCATATTAACGATGCTATACTTATTCTCTTATTAAGTCTTAAGCACTGAATGACAACGATTGCAATATCCGATCCAATCAGTTGCATGCACTAAAGGGCGCAGTAGCAAAGCGGTTATGCAGCGGATTGCAAATCCGTCCAGAGCGGTTCGACTCCGCTCTGCGCCTCCAGTCAAAGATTTTTAATATGCGGGAGTAGCTCAGTTGGTAGAGCGCAACCTTGCCAAGGTTGAGGTCGCGAGTTCGAGACTCGTCTCCCGCTCCAAATTTCAAAAAACCCAGACTTCGGTCTGGTTTTTTTTTACCTATTTGCAAGCGATCAACATGACTTTGAAATCTCCTGATAATGGTCGCGCCATACATCCAGCAATACTAATAACGGGATATTTTCATGTGGTTGATCATCCACTTTCTTATCATTACGGGACTATCGGTTCGCGTCTTGCTCAGGCTGCATCGTGATCCGGCGTCACGCGTTGCCTGGATCCTTTTCATCATGGCCCTGCCCTACATTGGCGCATTAACCTATCTGATGCTCGGAGAAGTCCGGCCCAACAAGGGACTGGTTCGCAAAAAGCCTTCTGACAACACCTTGCCGTCCTTTTTCAAGCAAACGCCAAGCGATAATATCCCGGTCATCAGCTCGGCCGGGTTTTCAATGGGAAAATCAATCAGTGGCTTTAACCCGGTTGGCGGCAATAGCGGGTATTTGCTTGAGAACTCGAATGCCACTATTAATGCCATCGTCTCGGATATTGATGCCGCCCGGGAACACGTACATCTTCTGTTCTACATATGGCTGGCCGACACTAACGGACTAAAGGTGGTTGATGCCCTGATACGGGCCGCCCAACGTGGCGTTACCTGCCGCGCGATTGTTGACGATCTGGGCTCACGCAACTTTATTCGCAGTGAACACTGGATGGCAATGAGCAATGCTGGCGTGCAACTGGCGCGTGCCCAGCCCATTGGCAACATTATGATTCGCATCCTGAAAGGACGCGTTGACATTCGCAATCACCGAAAAATTGTTGTCATTGACAATCGGATAACGTATTGCGGCAGCCAGAACTGCGCCGATCCTGAATTTGCCGTCAAAGCAAAATACGCCCCTTGGGTTGATGCAGTAATTCGCCTGGAAGGCCCTATTGTCCGGCAAAACCAGCATCTTTTCCTGACCGATTGGCTGACCTGCACCAATGAAGATTGCCGTGAACTGGCGCAATACCCCATGACGCCTGCGGAACCGGGTTTCCTGGCCCAGGTAATTGGGACCGGGCCCGAGAATCATTATTCCGCCACGCCAGCGCTTTTTGCAACATTAATGTTCAGCGCGCGCAAGCAACTGATTATTACCACCCCCTATTACGTGCCCGATGATTTCATGCAAGCCGCACTTTGCAGCAGCGCCCGCAGGGGAGTGGCTACCAGCCTTGTCTTGCCTGCCCGTAATGACAGCTGGTTTGTAGGCGCGGCAAGCCGAAGCCATTATCAGGAATTACTGGAAGCGGGCGTTCACATTCATGAATACACGGGTGGCTTGCTACACGCAAAAACACTAACCGTTGATGGCGAAATAACCTTAATTGGCTCGGCAAACATGGACCGACGCAGTTTTGAACTGAACTTCGAGAACAATATCCTGCTTCAGGATAAAGACTTGACACAGGCCATCTGCCGCAGACAAGAAGAATATATCGCCCAATCCAACCCGGTTAGCCAGGCCGATGTGGATGCATGGAGCTTGCCCTATCAGCTGCGCAATAATGTCATGGCTATACTTAGTCCTGTACTGTAATGGCCTATTAAACCCGATCAATAGAAGATGCCTGATTGAAAACCGCAGTCACAGACAGCACCAGCACGGCCAGGATTAACGGTGCAAATGAAACCCAAAGCACCATGTCCCAACCATAAGAAACCAGCAAAGTACCCGAAGCGAATGAGCCGACGGCCATGGTGCCAAAGACGATAAAATCATTAAACGATTGCACCCGTGTGGCTTCTTCTGGCCGGTGGCATTCCAGCACCATAGCTGATGCCCCCACGAAACCAAAGTTCCAGCCAACACCCAGTAAAATCAGGCTCAACCAGAAATGCGCAACATCGATGCCCGCCAAACCGGTCATTACCGACATGGCAATCATTAACAAACCGGCCGTTACCACACGTCCGGCGCCAAAGCGCGTTATTAAACGCCCGGTAAAAAAACTGGGTAAGTACATGGCAATAACATGCCACTGCATACCCAGATTAGCCGCATCCTGGGTATGACCACACATTTGCATGGCCAATGGCGCCGATGTCATGATGAAATTCATGAGCATGTAAGACACTGCGGCACAAATAATCGCGGTAATAAAGCGCGGTTGGCGCACAATGAAGGAAAGTGGTCGCCCACCTGCCACTTTTTTGGCTGACGGCTGGGGTAAACGTACGCCAAACAATACCACCGCAGACAAGGCGGCCACTACTGCCTGCACGATATAAGTAATCGCAAACGTAAATGGCTGCCACAAGTCCATGGTATAAGTAACCAGTTGCGGCCCAATAACACCGGCCGCCACGCCACCGCCCATGACAAAAGAAAGAGACCGGGCCCGCATTTTTGGTTCTACACCATCGGCGGCGGCAAAGCGAAAAGAGAGCACCACTGCCGCATAGGCACCGCCAAAAAATGTCGCCAGGCAAAACAGCCAGAACGAGCCCAGCACCACTGCCAGCGCTGACAGCAAGCCCACCAGCACACCGCACCCCGTACCCGCCAGAAAAGCCATGCGACGCCCATAACGACGGGCAATAACACCCATAGGCAGGATACAGGCGGCCATCCCTACGACAAATACAGTAATGGGCAGGGTTGCCAGAGATTTATCGGGCGCCAGTATATTGCCAACAATTGAGCCGGTGGCATAAACAACCACTGAATTGGCACCCGCCAGGGCCTGCGCCACGGTAAGCCGGGCAATATTCCCGCGTTGCTGGCGCAGGGACAAAACAGGCATGTTGTCTTCCAATGAAGCGGTTTCGGTATGCGACAAGATTGACCCCAGTTCTAGTAAATATAACAGGAACGATATGACCTGAAAAATCCCGTGCTGATTGCTTTACAAGTATTTGAGCATCTGGCAGATTTTTCATGCATACATATCGAAACATAAAACTCCATATTACTAAATTTCATAAATATATATAAATAAAACATAAGAACTCGATGATAATATTCTATATTTACAACAAACTGCCATCACTCACCACATGCTAACCTCCCGCACTGCCCACAGAAAACAAAAAATCGGTCTCATCCTGGGAAGCGGGTCCGCGCGGGGATGGTCACATATCGGGGTCATACAGGCGCTGGAAGAGGCGGGTATAAAACCGGACATTATTTGCGGGACTTCTATTGGTGCCCTGGTTGGTGCCGCCTATGCCGCAGGTGAAATAGAGGTTTTCAGAAAATGGGTCTTGGGGCTGAGCATCAGCAATGTGCTTTCTTTCATGGATATCCGCCTGAACGGCGGGGTCCTGAAAGGCGAAAAGCTCATGAATTTTTTCAAAAGCCACTTCATGGACAGAAACATAGAGGAACTCACGCTGCCCTTTGGCTCGGTGGCCACTTCGCTAACCACCGGCAATGAAATCTGGATGCGCGAAGGATCTACGGTCGATGCCGTCAGGGCCTCTATTGCCCTGCCCGGCTTGTTCACCCCCGTTATACAGGATCAGGATATCCTGGTCGATGGTGGCCTGGTTAATCCGGTACCGGTTTCCCTGGCACGCGCCATGGGCGCCGACTTACTGATTGCCGTAGACTTGAACTCGGACCTGGTTGGCCGACATTTTTACAACCCGCCCGAGTCCGCATTTTCTTTTGGCAGCAATGCCTCCGAATGGCTTCGCAGGATCCAGCAAAATTTTGGCCTGCCAGGCAACCTCCCCGAAGAAACCACCGCGCAAATGAAAACCCCGTCTTTACTGGATGTCATTGCATCAAGCCTGAATATCATGCAGGCGCAAATCACCCGCAGCCGGATGGCCGGAGAACCGCCACATATTATCATTTCCCCACAACTGGCTCATTTGGGTTTATTGGACTTTCACCGTGCCGCAGAAGCCATTGAAGAAGGACGTCGTGCCGTAGAAATGTGCCTGCCCGCGCTAGATAAACTGAAAAAGAAAAACAGGATCTGAATACTCTTTACCAATTTTCTTGACCGGCCCCGCTTTATGGCCTGTATAAGCAAACCTCTTGCAGATTAAATACCGCAAATGCGGTTTTGTGTCGTCCTATTGCACCAAATCCTGCCCTGTCAAATGTTTTTTTCTGGCAAATCGGCTATCCTTATTGCGATTCATAAAACGAAACAAGGATAGCACTATGAAATTCAAAAATTATTTAATAACAGCACTCATCTCTTTGTTTGCCCTTACCGGCTGCCATACTGTACAGGGACTTGGCGAAGACATTTCCGCAGGGGGCCAGGCTATCGAAAGAGCCGCGCAATAATCAACAATTAACGTACCAAGCAGTTTTGCAATATCTGCCATCACGCATTTATGCTCCCTGCCTGCTGGCATCAAGCTTTCTGCCACAACAATGTCAAGGACTGAATCCTGTTAATCGGGAATTCAGTCCTTTTAATTAATACCCCCCCCGCTTTTGGCCGCTTACCGAAACCTGTATAACAAGGCTACAATATGCTCACCGTGTTGCCTGCAACAACAAAACGCGAAAGGAATAATTATGGATAAAAACGTGTTGGATGCCATCAAAAAATGGCCTGATGTTCCTGCGGTCTATGGCTGGTTATCACTTGACCTGAGCGGAAAATGGAAACTTCACCCTGCCGGCTCATATCAGCCTGGCAAGCCGGGAGAGTCCATTAGCAGCCCCCAAATCAACAATTTCATTAACCGCAATTATGCCGCCACTGAAAAAGGCGAATGGTTTTTTCAGAATGGCCCGCAGCGTGTTTATGTCTGCCTTGAGCATGCGCCCTATGCGTTGCACCTGGCCGAAGACGGCCTCACGCTTGACACCCATACCCTGCAGACGGTACAAACCATACACGCGTGGTATCTGGACGAACAAGGCTTTCTGTATGCACAAACAAATCTTGGTGCAGCGATTATTTGCGGACGGGATACCCCCCAGGTTATTGACTGCTTTTCAATTGGCCCCCCCAATGACCCTGACGGCAAGCAAGATAGCCTGTCAGAAAAGCACCTGCTTGAACTTAGGCAGGGACAGCAACTGGATGTCAGTTACCGGCAACACCCCGAATACAGTGCCCCCTTGCAACAAATTAACAGCAAGCTGATACCAGAGAAAATGAATTTTATTACCCGGCCCATGGCGGAATAATTTTTAACCAGCCATTGTCAACTTAAGCAATAATCCATGTATTATTGTATGTATACACGAATTACCCGTAATTTATGACTTATCACGAATCTTCTTTTTATTTTCCGGCACCGGTTGAGCAACGATTTTGCACACAATGCGGCTCTGTTCTTTCCCGTAAAATCCCACCCGATGACAACCGTGTGCGTGATATTTGCGATAACTGCGGTGCCATCCATTATAAAAACCCACTGGTTGTCGTGGGTACCATTCCTGTCTGGGAAGATAAAATCCTGCTCTGTCGCCGCGCCATCGAACCTCGTTACGACAAATGGACATTACCCGCTGGCTTTATGGAACTTAGCGAAACCAGCAGCTTGGGCGCTGTGCGTGAAACCACGGAAGAAGCCGGTGCTGACATCACGCTTAAACAACTTTTTACCATCATAGATGTTGCAGGCGTCAATCAGGTACACATGTATTTCCTGGCCGATGCTAATAGCCCAAAACTGGATCCCGGCCCCGAAAGCCTGGAAGCCCGTTATTTTGGCATTGATGAAATCCCCTGGGACGAGCTTTCATTCCGGACCGTTACCCAAACGCTCAAACGTTATATCGAAGACAAGGAACGCGGGGTTTTCACCACCCACTATCTTTCTTTATCCTAAGCAATGACGCTTCCCTGGCTTGACCTGCAAACCCCGTTTCCCCCGCCCGAATATGCCCTTGACGAACCCGACGGACTGCTGGCCTATGGTGGAGATTTATCCATCTGTCGCATGATCAGCGCCTATCGCCAGGGTATTTTTCCCTGGTATTCCGAACCACAGCCTATCCTGTGGTGGGCGCCCTCCCAACGTATGGTGCTCAAGTGCAAAGATTTCGTCATTTCGCATAGCCTGAAGAAAAAACTCAGGCAAATTGCCAAACAGGAAACCCTGCCCAATCCTGCCATTCAAGTCAAGGTGGATACCGCCTTTGTCCAGGTCATGCAGGCCTGTTCCGCCCCCCGGAAAAACCAGGGTGGCACCTGGATCAGCCAGGCCATTATCAATGCTTACGCAAACCTGCACGCACTTGGCCTTGCCCATAGCATTGAAACCTGGATTGATGGCAAGCTGGCTGGTGGCTTTTACGGTGTTTCAATCGGAAAAATGTTTTATGGTGAATCCATGTTTTCCAACGTAAGCGACAGCTCCAAGATTGCACTGGCCTATGCGGTCCGTTTTCTGGCACTCCATGGTATTGAATGGATAGACTGCCAGCAGGAAACCAGACACCTGGGCAGTCTTGGTGCGGCACCTGTTTCACGCCAGGCATTTATGGAACACCTGAAAAAAACCATTTCCCAAACTTCACCCCCCTGGCAAGCAGGAATATTATGCTCAAATGGTCATATCTATTGAATCCGGCTTGGTTATTTGGGTATATTTAACCCATGAGCGAGATTCATGACCCCAACCTGCACATATTGCATTACTACTTAACAGCCTCCTACCCTTGCAGTTATCTTGAAGGCAGGACAGCCCGTTCCCGGGTGGTAGCACCGGGTCATCTGGTTAATGCCAACGCCTATGCCAGCTTGTTAAGAACCGGTTTTCGTCGTAGCGGCCTGTTCACTTATCAGCCCCAGTGTGATCATTGCCAGGCTTGCACATCGGTTCGTATTAATACGGTCGCTTTCAAACCCAACGCCAGCCAAAAACGCACCATGAAGCGTCATCGTGACCTGTCTGCCCGCACAGTGCCTCTGCAGTGGTCCGATGAGCATTTTCTTCTGTATAGCCGTTACCAGCATCAACGCCACCCTGGCGGTGGCATGGACGACCAGGGACGCGAACAATATGAGCAATTCCTGCTAACCAGCCACGTCAACACTGAACTGCTCGAATTCCGTTCAGCCGATGGTGTCCTGCGCATTGTTTCAATTATTGATATTAGTGATGACGGCCTGTCTTCCGTTTATACCTTTTATGATCCCGACTACCCGGGCAGCCTGGGCACCTATGGCATTTTATGGCAGATAGAACAATGCCAACAGCTTGGCCTGCCCTGGTTATATCTGGGATACTGGATCAAGGAAAGCCCTAAAATGTCCTATAAAACACAGTTTCGGCCTATTCAGCAATATATCAATAAACAATGGATTGAGTATATTCCCGGGCAAGAATAGTTTTAAGTAAAAATAAGCATTAAAATGGGCAAATTCCATTTTTTCTCATCGTCATGTTCAATACATTCAAACTTTATCCATTTGTTCGCCCGCTGCTGTTTTCATTAGACGCCGAAACGGCTCATGAAATGACATTGAAATCATTGCAAAAAGCCCACCAGTGCAAGGTTACCCGCGAATTGCTAAAAGGCAACCGCACTCTGCTTCCTACCACCTTAATGGGCCTGCCACTGCGCAACCCTATAGGGCTGGCAGCCGGACTGGATAAAAACGGGGAATGCATTGATGCCCTGGGCCAACTTGGTTTTGGCTTTATTGAAGTAGGCACGGTAACCCCCCGCGCCCAGACCGGTAATCCCAAACCCCGCATGTTTCGTCTGCCCCAGGCGGACTCCCTGATTAACCGCATGGGCTTTAACAATCATGGGCTGGATACGTTCCTGCAAAATGTCCAAAACAGCGAATGGCGCGAAAAAAGAGGGGTTCTTGGCCTGAATATCGGAAAAAATGCCGACACCCCCATTGAGAATGCGGCCAGTGACTACCTGATCGGCCTTGAAGGCGTTTACCCTTTTGCCGATTATGTCACCATTAATATCTCTTCACCCAACACCAAAAACCTGCGTGCATTGCAGGGGGGTGACGAGTTAAGTGATTTATTGCGGCAAATTGCCGACAAACGCAAAGAATTGGCCGACCGTTACGGTCGCCGGGTGCCGGTCGTTGTCAAAATCGCTCCCGATCTTGAGGCAGAACAAATCCAGGCGATTGCCCATATTTTGCCGCGCTTCGAGATTGATGGGGTTATTGCCACCAATACCACGCTTTCACGCGACGCTGTTCAGGGCCTTAAACACAGCGAAGAAAGTGGTGGCCTGTCGGGCCCTCCGGTTCATGAACTGTCACTCAAGGTTATTGAATCGCTCAGAAAGGAAATGGGCACAGATTTTACAATTATTGGCGTTGGTGGCATTAATTCAGGTAAGCAGGCACTTGAAAAAATCAATGCCGGTGCCAATGCAGTACAACTGTATACCGGCCTTATTTACCAAGGCCCCAAACTCATTGCCGATTGTGTGGATTCGCTTAGAAATTGCGATGTTTTTATGCGTAAATAAACCTTTGCACCAAGACCTGCTTTCATCAAGCAGGATCTTACAAACATTTCGCAAAAAAAAAGAGCCCTGAAGAAGGGCTCTTTTTACTGCCTGGTTATAACAAATTAGTTACGACCACCAGCGCGAGCAGCTGTTTTAGCAGCATTTGCTACGTTGTTGGCAGCTGCTGTTGTGGCAGCAGTAGCAGACTCTGTTGCCTTGATAGTGGCATTAGTAGCTGCAGCCAGGTTGCCTTCGGCAACTTCAACGGCCTGTTTGGCAGCTTTGTTCAAAGAATCATAAGCCGTGTTGGCGGTTGCCAGAGAAGATTTCAGCAAAGCAACGGCACTTTCAGAACCGGTAGGTGCATTTTTAGCCAGTTGATCGATGCTTTCAGCGATTTGCTGTTGGCCTTCGGCAACTTGGGTTTCTGTCAGTTTGATCAATTCGTTGCTAAGATTTGAGAAAATGTCATAGACATTTTTTGTGTAAGCAACGGCTTTTTCAGCGTTAGGCTGAGCCATGGCAGAAACGAAAGCAACCGCTTCCTGTGGATCTTTCAATGCAGAAACTTGTTGAGATTGCTCGGCAGCCTCACCCAAAGAAGCCTTGATGACTTTCAGGTTCAGGTCAACCAGTTTCTCGAAACCACCAAAGATTGAACCTTGTACGGCAACGAAAGTGTTAACGGCTGATTTTTGACGATCTAAAATTTGTTGTGGGATTGCGCTCATGATATATCCTAGGTAAAAATAAATAAGTTTGTGTAGTAAAGAAGCTGTTGCATGATAAGTTGAACAGCCGGTTGCAATATCATATTCAGGAAATTACTGCCAACCTATTTATATTGCACCGCACAATTCAAATTATACGTCTTTCCTGTTACCGGTCAAGCTATTTTTGTGCATTGCACAAAATAATTACAAAAAACTAAAAAACCCAACCATTTGAAATATAATTGTTTTTTATTAAGTCTTGATGACAGGCTTTTTATATCACGCATTTTTAACGGCCTATTTATGACTCTCTTTGTGACACTCATATCCCAAATCTGACGAAATTTTGGCCGCGGTATCAATGAGCAGCTCAACCCACTCATCGCGCATCCGCTCTGAAGGGGAAGAAATGGACAGGCCGGCAACCAATTTACCACTATCGTCAAAAACCCCCGCTGAAATACAACGTACGCCCAGCTCAAGCTCTTCGTTGTCTCTGGCATAACCGTGACGACGCACAAAAGCCAATTCCTTTTCAAGACGTTCAAGATTGGTAAGGCTATTACCCGTGGTACCGCCCAGCCCGGTACGTAATGCGTAAGCACGTACATTACGGGGTTCGGTCGCAGCCAGAAAAAGCTTGCCTACCGAAGTAAGGTGCAATGGCGCACGACCACCAATGGCCCGAACCACCTGCATCCCTGAACGCTCGCTCCAGGCCCGGTCTATGTAGACAATATCATCGCCCTGCTGGATAGACAAATTGATGGTTTGCCCGGTAAGCCGATGCAAGGTATGCATATGTTCATGGGCAATTTCCCTGACATTCAACCGGTCTTTGACCAGGGAGCCCAGCTCTAGCAGACGCATGCCAAGCTGGTACATGCCGTTATTAACCCTGTCTACATATCGGCCGGCAGCAAGATCATTCAGGATCCGGTGTGCCGTTGACGAGTGTAAGTTGGACAGGGCGGCAATCTTTTTCAGGGAAGCAGGCTCATCCTGCTCGGCCAGGACATCAAGCAATTTCATGGCCCGCTCAAGGACCTGAATAGTAATGTCAGAAGAAGAGGATTTGACCGATGGTACGATTGGACTCTTGGCAGTCATGCTTATAACTTTGTATGTTGCGATGCAATATATTTTATCCCATCATGTGAAAAGAAGCTATGCTTATCTTTTTACTTACGACACACATCGCTTCTTATAGGCCCTTCCTGGACAGCACCACCTGTGTTAGACACTGAAGCGTCCCCCGGCTCTGAGGATTTCTCCTTTTAAATAGGAAAATGCCTCTTGCACGGCAGGTGATGGTCCTTTCACACCCAGATCGACAAAGGGTGGGTTATTATCCCTGGCCACGGTGGGCAGACTGAATGTCCTGACACCCGGCCAGTTGATTTCAATAAATTCCAGTGCCGACGTAATGCGGGACTCTGGCAATGAGTAGGCCAGAATGGAATGTTCTTCAAGACGCTGAAGGTGATGATACTGCTCATAGCGTTGGTCAAGCGTCCATTCAATCATGGGCCAGGCCATTTCAGGAAAACCAGGCAGGAAAGTGTGGTCCTGAATAAAAAACCCCGGAATTTTATTATAAGGATTGGGCACAATTTCAGCACCGTTGGGAAATACGCCCATGGCCAGCCGGCGCTGGTTTTCGGGTGTTCCCATGTCTATGCTGCCACGGCCTTGTTTGGCCAGTTCCTGAAAACGCGAGGTAATCAGCTTGGCGGCAATAGGGTGCAGTTCCAGTTCGACACCCAGTGCCAAAGCAACGGCATCACGGGTTTTGTCATCGGGAGTGGCGCCAATGCCGCCACAAGAAAACACAATATCACCGGACGCGAAACTGCGTTTATATTCCTGCACAAGCGTATCAAGGTCATCTGGCAAAAAACGGGCCCATGACAATTGCATGCCCCTGTTGGACAGCATCGAAATAACTTTCGACAAATGCTTGTCTTCCCGACGTCCGGAAAGGATTTCATCACCAACAATAAACAAACCTATTTTTCTTATCGAGTTATTACCCATGTTTTTCACCTTCTGGGCTGCTTGGCCCAAATACCAGATAAAGCATTATTGATTCTGCACAGCAGTTAAATTTTGACTTAAAAACAATTATTGCTTTATGATGATAAGCCAATCGGCAACGGAAAAAAAGTATCTGGGGTCTTGCCTGCGTTGTTTTTTATGTTTGCCTGCCTTTTTTCGACTATTATTGATTATGTTAATTCAAAATCCAAGTCAACACGCTTCTACAATCGTTAACAAACTGCATAATCCCAACGTCTGGCTTATTGCATGCTATTGCGCACAATGGTGTGACACCTGCAAAGAATACTTTAATGCATTTACAGAATTAAGCCACCGCTTTCCCCAGCACCTGTTTGTTTGGGTAGACATAGAAGAAGAGCCCGATCTGCTTGATGATATTGATATTGAAAACTTTCCGACGCTATTGATTCAAATTGAAGGAAAGAATCATTTTTTTGGCACCCTGCTGCCCTACATCAGCCACCTGGAGCGAATATTGCAAAATATCCGCCCCGATAGCCCTGCTCAGCCAAACGGCCCCGCTTCGTTCAGTCGTTTGATTCAGCAGACTTAATATTTTTCTTGGGTCGTCCACCCAATAAAATGGCCAGCTGCGGCTGCTTGGAAGTCGCCTGGTGCTCTATCCATTTTTGTTCCTGCTGCTGTCGCTGGGCCTCTTTTTGCGGATCTTTTACCGATGGTTCATAAGGCCTGAAGAAAAAATCGTCGATGGGTGCCGGCCGTGAACCGGGGAAAGTTCGCTTGAAGCGTTCGCCTTTGCCACCACGACTACGCGAATCATTACTGGCGTGAGCACGACTCTGGGAAGCCTCAGGAATATTCAGGGCACCACGCGGCACTTTAACCTTAATGAGTTTTTCTATATCTTCAAGCAGTTTTTCTTCGTGATCGGTATACAGGGCAATGGCCTCACCGGAAGCCCCCGCCCTACCCGTACGCCCAATACGATGCACATAATCTTCAGGGTTAAACGGAAGGTCTACGTTAATCACACAAGGCAAACCGGCCACGTCAAGTCCGCGGGCCGCCACATCGGTAGCCACCAGCACGGCGGTTTCGCCCGATTTGAAAGATTCCAGTGCCTTGATACGTTCTAGCTGGGATTTATCGCCATGAATGGATTCTGCCTTGATGCCTTCTTTGACCAGTTCACGCGTTAAACGGCTGGCGCCAATTTTTGTATTGACAAAAATAATGACCTGGCTAAGGTTACGCGACTTGAGCAAATGCAATACCGCTGCCTGCTTTTGATGGTTAGACACCGGGTAAGCGATCTGGGTCACGTTTTCAGCTGTGGCATTTTGGGGGGCCACATTGATTTCAATGGGAGACTTCAGGAAAGAGCGCGCCAGCTTTCTGATTTCTCCACTAAACGTGGCGGAAAACAGCAGGCTTTGCCTGGATTTTGGCAACAGTTTAACGATACGCTCCAGATCAGGCAAAAAGCCCATATCCAGCATTCTGTCCGCTTCATCAAGAACCAGGGTGTTAACCTGGGACAAATTGATGGTTTTCTGTTCTATATGATCTAGCAAACGGCCTGGTGTAGCAATAACCAGTTCGCATCCTTTGCGCAACTCTTCTTTTTGGGCAGCAATATCTACACCACCAAACACCACGGCCACACGCAAGGGACAACTTTCGCTGTAACGCTTGACACTATCCGCCACCTGATCAGCCAATTCACGGGTGGGCGCTAAAATAAGCGCACGCACCGGATGCCTGGCAGGCGAAGTACTGTTACTGGCATAAGGCATTAAACGGTGCAACAGGGGTAATGTAAAGGCTGCGGTTTTACCGGTTCCGGTTTGGGCCGCGCCCATGACATCACGGCCATCGATAATAGCGGGTATAGCCTGAGCCTGAATAGGGGTGGCGACTGTATAGCCACTGGCTGAAATGGCGGTTAAAAGGTCTGGATGCAGACCAAATTCACTAAAAGACTTCACACTTTCAGCATTGGCATTAGAGGTATCCGTCATTGGGTCCTGAACAATAAAATAAAATATTCGTGCTTGCAATAATATGCAAAAAATAACAATTAACTGCTTATTTTACTACTCTGGCATCTCATAATAGCCAATTCAGGAAAGTCATGGCCGAATTTATCAAAAAACCCAGCGCAATAGCCACAGGGTACCCATGCCAACAGCAATTAACACCAAAATACTGCGGAAGCGGAAAAATGCCAATCCGGCAACGAGACCCGCAAACAATTCGGGGCCTACGCGAGGTATTTCGCCCTGGGCCCAGGGTAGCAGACTGGGCACAATGATGGCAACCAAAGCGGCCACCGGCGCATAACGCAAACCGCTTTTTACATTGTCAGACAAAGGGATATAACCACCAATCAGCAAGTAACCAACCCGGGTAATAAAAGCACACAACACCATCAGGGCGGTTGCCTTCAAGACGTATTCAACACTCATTTTGCACCGCCTTTTTTGGTTTTCCTGCCCTGCTTACCATACTTTTCAGCCAGCACACCGGCCACCACGCCCACCACAATTGCCATAAACAGGCCAAGCCTGAAAGGCAACTGCTGCCCCACCCAGGAGGCAGCCCCCGCCGCCACAACGGTAACCAGCATGGGGTGGGTCCGGACCATGGGAATCACAATAGCCAGCAAGGTGAAAACACCGGCATACTCAAGCGACCAGGAGCCTGGAATATAACTGCCCACATAAATACCCAAAACGGTTGACACCTGCCATACCAACCATAACAGGACAGACGCCGACATATAGTAGCCATAATACATGCCTATCCGGCCAGGCCGCTGCGCACGGAAGCGATTCATGAACAGGACAAACCCGACATCGGTTAAAAAATACCCGGCTACCATCCGCCGCAAAACTGAAAAATGCCTGAAATAAGGATATAGACTGGCGCCAAAAATAATAAATCGCAGGTTAACGATCATTGCCGCAAAAAAAACCACCCACAGCGGCGCATTCAGGGCCATTAATGGTGCCACAGTCAGCTGCAGGGAGCCGGCATATACCAAAAAAGAAATCAGCACGGCCTGCCAGGCAGCAAGCCCATAATTAACCATGGCGACCCCTGTCACAAACCCCCAGACTGACAAGGCGAACAGATTAGGCGCAATATGCCTGCCGCCCATGAGCCAGGACAGTTTTTTTATTGAAAGCCGGGCGGGCAGTGATTTTTCACCCGTTGATAACTGCACAGACAAAACGACTTCCTTGTACAATGATTGAAATTATTAACCGTAGACCGAATTCTAGCAAAGCACAGACGTTTTCATTAAAATAAGATCAGGTTTCATTCAGAAACAGGCTTATTTAGCCGCGTTTGCGTCCAAGCCCTGTATTCGTGAAGATTTAATGTTTCGGCTATTGCATGCCCAGAAGGAAAAAAATGTCATCTCAAGCAACACAAGAACCCATTATTGTTACTGCACAAGACCTGCCTTTACATTGCCCCGGCCCCAACGCCCCCCGCTGGAGCCTGCATCCGCGCGTTTTCCTTGACGTCACCAAAACCGGTGATGTCAGTTGCCCGTATTGCGGCACCCACTACAAACTGAAAGAAGGCGAAAAAGTGCATGGGCACTAAAACATCCGACACCATCAAACGCAGTGTGTTTACCAGCCCTGCCGAAGTCGAGCAGTCTTTTTATGAAGCGTTGCGTGAGGCTGACCTGAACAAACTCATGCAAACCTGGGCTGATGATGAAGACATTGTCTGCATCCACCCCAATGGTGAACGCCTGGTTGGCTCCCAGGCCATCCAGGCCTCATGGAAAGAAATTCTTGCCAAGGGGCCGCTTAGCATCGAGGCAAAAATACCAGTTATTTTTCATCATGGCATGATCGTTATTCATACTATTCTCGAAAGGCATTATTTTGCCACCACAATGGGCCAGAAAGAATTGCTTTGTCATGTCACCAATATTTTCCAGAAAAATCTCGGCGGCTGGCATCTCATCTTGCACCACGCTTCGCTGGCTCCCCCCGATACCGCCCTTGACGAATTGCATCCAACCACCAGTATGCTGCTACATTAACCCCTACAACACCTGTCAACCTTGAATACCCAACTGGATCTTAGTGCTTGCCCTTCTCCGAAGTGGTTGCCCGACGGACAATCACAAACCATTTTTGCGGCGCGGTTCGTGCCCCGGCCAAAAATTGTCTATGCACGTGAAAGAATCACCACGACAGACAATGACTTCATTGATATAGACTGGAATATTCCTGGCCTGCACCCGCTTGCACCAGACAATGACAGGCCTGCCGCCCCCACTGTTTTTCAGCAAGAGCCACTTACACCCCCACCCTTGCCGGGCACACAACCTGCCCTGATCTTGTTTCATGGCCTGGAAGGTAGCAGCCAAAGCCATTATGCCCGTGCCATTTGCCATTATTTCCGGCAAAAAAACTGGGTCGTTGCGGTTGCCCATTTTCGTGGCTGCTCAGGAGAACCCAACAAGTTGCCCCGCTCCTACTTTTCAGGGGACTCGGCCGATATCGACACCATTTTCCATCATGTTCGCCAGCGTCTGCCCAATGCCCGCTGGCATGCCTGCGGCATTTCAATGGGTGGCAATGCACTGCTGAAATACACCGGAGAGCAACAGGAAAGCCTGGGCTGGCTTCAGGCAGTAGCAGGTATATCCGTGCCCCTGGACCTGCTGGCCACCGGTCAGCAATTGGAAACCGGATTTTTTGGCCGTTTTGTGTATACGCCCCATTTCCTGCAAACCATGAAAAAGAAAATCCGGGAAAAAGACCGGCAATTTCCCAATGCGATTAATATCCATAAAATCTTGCAGGCCAAAACCCTGTTTGATTTTGATGATGCCTATACGGGCCCGGTACATGGTTTCAAGGGTGCCCTTGACTACTGGACCCGTTGTTCAAGCAAACCATTCCTTAAAGATATCCGTATTCCCGCACTGGTATTGAATGCCAGAAACGATCCTTTCATTCCAGAAACCTCGTTACCTGGCATTAAGGACGTTTCCACATACGTCACCCTGCATCAGCCCAAAACAGGCGGCCATGCCGGGTTTTCTACCGGACCCTTTCCCTCAAGCTTTGAATGGTTGCCACACCGGCTGGAGAAGTTTTTCTGCCAGGGCTGTTAACAGCCTGCGCTGCAACTGCCACTACCCGTATTTGTTTTTACCGCATCTGTTTTTAAATACCGGATTCCAGCCGTTGCTAACCCGCTGATTTGGCCACTCCGGCCGGCAAACGCCCCACTTCCTTGCCCCTGAATGTGGAGCGTAGACGTCCGCTGGCCGACAACCGCATCATATTGGCTAGTGCCACCAGCAAACCAAAGGACTCTACCAGGGCGGCTGGAATCCACATGGTCAGGCCACCAATACTTTGATCTTGCAGGGCGCTCATGGGCAATGCCCTGCCGCAAAGATCAAACAGGGGATATAAATCAACCGAGGTAAAGGCAATATAAGCGCCAGCCACCATTTGCGGCAACATGGTCAGGGCGGGGGACAGCACACGGGCTCCCGGTGACATGACGGCGGGCGAACCGCTCTTGACGCACCACTGCCCCAAGCGGCCCAACCTTGTTTTGGCCGTCAGTAATGGCGGATGGGAGGGGCGACGGTCAAGCACCAGATTCCAGTACATAAACCCGCTAATAACCACCGACCAGTTCATGAGCCGATACAGTTTCCAGTCGAGCATGGAATAAAACTGGATGGTGGGATCAAGCCAGACCAAAACCAGCATAATAAACAGGATTGGCACAAAAATCTTGTTGGTCAGAAGGCCTTCAATGAAGCGGCCGGGAAAGGTTTGGCGGAAGTTTTTCAGCCAAACCCTTGCCGGCAAAGGCAAGCCCGCACGCATGACCTGACCGGGATAGGCCGCCATGACAATAAGCGGACCCAAATGGTGCAACACCACATGCTGTATGCGGTGGATGAAAAACATGCGTTCGGCGTAGTAGTCGATATGCGTGTGCAAAGACAGGTAAATCATGAAAAACCCGATCCAGAACAGCCATTTTCGGGTACGGGTAACCTTGTGCACGGCAGTTCCACGCATGAACAAAATAGCACATACAAGAAATACGATGACCAAGGTGGGAGAAAACTCCCATGGCTGTAGCCAATGCATCAGGTCCAGATTCATAAACCAACCGATCAGAAAAAAATTAATTAAACTATTATAATCATGCAGATAGCGTATTGTAATAGTTGTTGATCCCTTTTCGGGATAATCGTTAAAAGCGCGAAAAAATGCAATTGTCGCCGAACGGCTTAAAAGAAGCGCTAAAATAAACCATCATGAAAGAATTTGATTTTGATATTGCGATCCTGGGCGCAGGCCCGGCCGGCTGTGCGCTGGCCAGTACATTGGCTTCTGTCAGCCAGGGTTCTTTACGCATTGCCCTTTTCCAGGGCACCAACAAGCGGCATGACCCGGCCAAAGATACACGGGTTCTGGCCCTTAATTACGGCAGCCAGGTATTTCTTGAAAAACACCGCATTTGGCCAGCGCACAGCGCTATCATAGAAACCGTCCATGTTTCACAAAAAAACCGCCTGGGCCGCACGCTTATTTCAAACCAGGATTTTGATGTCCCCATGCTGGGCAGTGTGGTTGCCTATGCCGATTTATACCGCAAACTGCAAGAACGGTTGCAACAGCTACCCATCACGGTGCTAAGCGGTGCCCTGGCCAGTGCGACACAGGAAAACAACAACGCCCCGGTTATTGTCACGCAAGGCGAAAATACCTGGCGCACCCGCATCGCGATCCAGTGTGATGGTATTAAACCCAAAGGCATCCATCGCGACTATAACCAGCACGCACTTATTACCTCGGCGCGGGCCCAATTCCCCAAACCGGGCTGGGCCTGGGAACGTTTTACCCGTGAAGGCCCCCTGGCCGTCTTGCCACACCCCATTTTCAAAGATGCCCAGTCTATTGTATGGTGCACGTCACCCGCGCGTGCTCAAGAACTGGTTCAACTTGATGACGCCACTTTTTCCCAAACCCTTACCGAGCATTTTGGTGAGCGGCTGGGTTTGCTAACCGTACTAGAGAAACGCGCGGTGTTCCCGCTTCATTTAAGCGCCAGCAAAAATACGGTTAACGGGCATATCGCCACACTTGGCAATGCGGCCCAAACCCTTCACCCGGTAGCCGGACAAGGCCTGAACCTGGGGCTTCGCGATGTCGCCACCCTGGTGCATTGCCTTAAGCCCTGGATGCTTGACACCCACCAGGATGCCTGCCCTTTCCTGAAAAAATTTGCCAACAGCCGTCAATTTGACCGCAGGCTAACCTGTGAGTTAACCGATTTTTTACCCCGTATTTTTTCAACCGGCAATCCGCTGGTAGAACACGCCTGCGGTTTAAGCCTGCTGGGTATGGACCTTCTCAAGCCATTGCGTCAACCCCTGGCCCTGCATCTGTTACAGGGTTTCAGAAACTGAATTTTCAGGCAAATCGCTCATTTTTTACTCAGCGACAGTCCAATTGGTTAAAATCTACGCATGCATATCGGCCCCTGGCACCTTCCCAATCCTGTTTTTGTCGCCCCCATGGCGGGGGTGACCGATCGTCCTTTTCGCCAGCTTTGCAAGCGACTGGGCGCCGGTTATGCCGTGTCAGAAATGGCCGCCAGCAACCCAAAACTCTGGAACAGTGTCAAAACCTCAAGACGCCTCAACCATGAAGGCGAAATAGATCCCATCGCCGTTCAGATTGCCGGCGCAGACCCTGACATGATGGCCGAGGCCGCCGTCTTCAACATCCAGAAAGGTGCGCGCATTATCGACATCAACATGGGCTGCCCCGCCAAAAAAGTCTGTAGTGTTGCCTCGGGTTCTGCGCTATTGCGCAATGAGCCCCTGGTTGCCCAAATTATAGAGCGTGTCGTTAAGGCCTGTACCCCGTACAATGTACCGGTTACCCTTAAAACAAGAACCGGGTGGGACCGGGAAAACAAAAACGCCTTGCGCGTGGCCCACCTTGCCGAAAACCTGGGCATTGCCGCCTTAACACTGCATGGCCGCACACGATGCGATTTGTACACGGGCCAGGCCGAGTACGATACAATCGCCCAGGTCAAAGCAGAAATTTCAATTCCCGTGATTGCAAATGGGGATATCACTGATCCCCACAAGGCAAAATACGTACTAGACTACACCAAAGCAGACGCCATCATGATTGGCCGTGCCGCACAGGGCAACCCCTGGATCTTCCGGGAAATCAATCATTTTCTTGATACCGGCCAATTACTGCCAAAGCCCGGGTACGGGCACATGAAAGCCGTCCTGCTTGAACACCTGCATCATCATTACACCTTCTATGGTGAATATACCGGGGTTCGATCGGCCCGCAAGCATATCGCCTGGTACATCAACAAACTGCCTGAAGCAGCCTCTTTTTGTGACAGGATGAACCGAATCGACAATAGTCATGATCAGTACACGGCCGTAGAGCAATGGTTTGATCAATTGATTATCCGCCAAGGGCAGCAACCGGCAACCCGCCTGGTGCACTGAAAATACCCTTGTATTTTTATATCCAATAATATAATTCCACTAATATCGTTACGCCATGAATAATACTCAAAATCTTCAAGAGTGTGTCCGTACCAACCTAGAACTGTATTTCAAGGAACTCGGTGACAGCAACCCGAGCAATCTCTGGGAAATGGTCAACAGTTGCGTTGAAAAGCCGCTGCTTGAAGTTGTTATGCAAAAAGCCAACAGCAACCAATCCAGGGCGGCTGAAATGCTTGGCATCACTCGCAATACCCTGCGTAAAAAACTTATTACACATCACTTAATCTAATTAATATGAAACTTTCAACTGCCTTACTTTCGGTTTCAGACAAAACCGGCATCGTCGAATTTGCCCAAGCACTTTCCCAACGTGGCATCAAACTGTTGTCCACCGGTGGCACCGCCGCCTTGCTGAAACAGGCCGGACTAACCGTTACCGAAGTTGCCGAACACACCGGTTCTCCTGAAATTCTTGACGGCCGGGTCAAAACCCTGCATCCCAAGATTCACGGTGGCCTGCTGGGTCGACGGGATGACGACATCCACCTGAACACCATGAAAGAACACAATATTGACCCTATCGATCTGCTGGTGGTCAATCTGTATCCTTTCCGTGAAACCATTGCCAAGCCCGGTTGCAATTTTGCTGACGCGATTGAAAACATCGACATTGGCGGCCCCGCCATGCTGCGTGCCGCTGCCAAAAACCATGGTACTGAAGCCGGTGGCGTGACCGTCGTGATTGACCCGTCCGATTACGATCAGGTCTTGCAGGAAATTGACGCAAACGGCCAAACCTCTTATGCCCTGCGCCTGAAACTGGCCAGCAAGGTGTATGCTCACACCGCGTCCTACGATGGTGCCATCACCAACTACCTGACCAGCCTGGCCGATGCCGCCCCAGCTCAAGAAACCGAACCGGCCCGCAAACAATGGCCGTCCGTGCTAACCGTACAGGTTCAGCAACACCAGGCATTGCGTTATGGCGAGAACCCGCACCAGTCTGCCGCCTTCTACATTGACCCCAATGCTCCCGAAGGCTTGCTGGGACGCTATCGCCAGTTGCAGGGCAAAGAACTGTCCTATAACAATATTGCCGACTCCGATGCGGCATGGGAATGCGTACGTACCTTCGAGGCACCCGCCTGCGTGATTGTCAAGCACGCCAACCCCTGCGGTGTTGCCGTTGCCGAATCCGCTATTGCCGCTTACCAGAAAGCTTTCAAGACTGACCCCACATCCGCTTTTGGCGGCATTATTGCCTTTAACCGTCAGGTCGATCTGGCTACCGCACAGGCCGTCAGCGAACAATTCATGGAAGTCCTGCTGGCTCCTTCTTATACGGCCGAAGCCCTGGAATTGCTGGCCGCCAAGAAAAATGTCCGCGTCCTTGAGCTGGCAATAGGCAATGGTAAAAACGATTTTGACATCAAACGCGTGGGCGGTGGCTGGCTGGTCCAAGACCCGGATGCCTTCGAGCTTGATACCAGCACCCTGAAAGTAGTGACCAAGAAGCAACCCACCGAACAGCAAATGCAAGACCTGCTGTTTGCCTGGAACGTCGCCAAATTCGTCAAGTCAAACGCCATCGTATTTTGTGCCGATGGCATGACCATGGGCGTAGGCGCCGGCCAAATGAGCCGTATCGACTCTGCCCGCATCGCTTCCATCAAAGCGGAAAACGCTGGCCTGTCCCTGAAGAACTCTGCCGCTGCGTCTGATGCTTTCTTCCCGTTCCGTGACGGCCTGGACGTTATTGTTGCCGCTGGTGCCAACTGCATCATTCAACCGGGTGGCAGCATCCGCGACGATGAAGTGATTGCCGCCGCCGACGAACAGGGTATTGCCATGGTCTTTACCGGCACCCGCCACTTCCGTCACTAATCCGCAATGCGCATACTTGGTATTGATCCTGGCCTTCGCCGCACCGGTTTCGGTGTGATTGAGGCCAGCGGTATGCGCATTCAATATGTGGCCAGCGGAACCATTGTGGTTCCCACCGACCTGCCCCTGCACCTACGCCTGAAAGCCATTCTGGATAACATTCGTGAGGTTATCCAGACCCACCGGCCAGACGACTCGGCACTGGAAAAAGTGTTTGTTAATGCTAACCCGGTATCCACGCTGTTACTTGGGCAAGCACGCGGAGCCGCCATGTGCGCGCTGGCGGACAGCGACCTGAATGTTAGTGAATACACGGCTCTGCAAATCAAGAAAGCCGTGGTGGGCAATGGGCATGCCAAAAAAGAACAGGTGCAATTAATGGTTCAGCACTTACTTTCCCTGAATGGTTTGCCCTCATCTGACTCGGCCGACGCCCTGGCCTGTGCCATTTGTCATGCCCATGCCAATCCCCTGTCACAAAAACTCAAGTCTCACGAAGAAAGCCAGCTAAGCCATCAACCCCGCATGCGGGCTGGCAGGCTGATTGGTTAACCTTTTTATAGTGCATTATTATGATTGGACGTCTTACCGGAACCCTTATCGAAAAACTGCCTCCCACCATCTGCCTTGATGTCAATGGGGTCGGTTACGATATTGATGTTCCCATGAGTACTTTGTACGATTTGCCCGAATTGGGTGCCAAAGTGACCCTGTTCACGCATTTGGCGGTCCGGGAAGATGCCCATACCCTGTTTGGTTTCCTGCATGCCGCAGAAAGAAGTACTTTCCGTGCCCTGATCAAAGTCAGCGGCATTGGCTCGCGTACCGCCCTGGCCCTGCTTTCAGGCATGAGCGTCAGTGACCTGGCTGCGTCTATCGCCAACCAGGATGCCGCCTTACTGCTTAAGGTTCCGGGTATTGGAAAAAAAACCGCCGAGCGCCTTTTGCTTGAACTGCGCGGCAAACTGGGAGATACTCACTCCACCCAAACAAACCCAGCAAACCATAGCCAAACCGATATCCTCAATGCCTTGATCGCCTTGGGATATTCAGAGCGGGAGTCACAAGCTGCGCTTAAAACGTTGCCGGTTGAAATTACCGTTTCAGATGGCATCCGAATGGCTTTGAAATCATTAGCAAAATAATTTATTAAATTTACATTATCAAATTTCAAGGAAATAATATGCATCCCCAATGGTTTAAAAAAGTTCTTGTTGCCACCGCCATCGGCAGCCTGTGTTTTTCAAGCGCAGCGATGGCCGAGAAAACCCTGAAAATGGCTTATGCCCTTTCCAAAGACTCCCATTACGGTGCGGGTGCCAACGCCTTTGAAGAGTCTATTGGCAAAAGCACCAACGGTGAAATTAAAATTGAACAGTTTGCCAACAGCGCGCTGGGCGGTGAGCGTGAAGTCATTGAAGGCCTGCAAATCGGTACGGTGGATGCGGCCATTTTATCTACTGGCGCCACCCTTAACTTTGTGCCACAAACCGGTGTTTTCGACATTCCTTTCCTGTTCCGTGACCTGGACCATGCCCGCAAAGTGCTGGATGGTGATATCGGCAACAAACTGCTGGCCGAATTCCCCAAACGTGGCCTGGTGGCCCTGGCATGGGGTGAGCAGGGCTTCCGTCACCTGACCAACAGCAAACATGCGGTCAAGACACCGGCAGACCTGAAAGGCCTGAAAATCCGTACCACCGAAAACCCGATTCACATTACCGCTTTCAAGGAACTGGGCATGTTGCCAACCCCCATGGCCTGGCCTGAAGTGCAAACCGCCCTGCAGCAAGGCACCATTGATGGCCAGGAAAACCCGCTTTCCGTGATCGTTTCCGCCAAGCTGTCCTCCCAGCAAAAACACCTGTCCCTGACCGGACACGTATATGGTCCTGCCGTGATTGTGGTTTCCCCCATGGTTTATGACAGCATGTCTGACGAAGACAAGGCAAAACTCAAGGAAGCCGGATTGGCTGCAGCAAAGAGCATGCGCGATTTCGTTGACAATGTAGAAAAAACAGGTCTTGAAACACTGACCAAAGAAGGCATGGAAATCACCCAGGATGTTGATCGTGCCGAATTTGCCAAAATTGTTCACAATGTCTATCCTGAATTCCACAAGAAATTCTCGAAAGAACTGATTGAATCCATCCAGAACACAAAATAAGTTTTTTCTTTTCCTGCGGGGCTGAATGGTTTTTCAGCCCTAACTCTTCAAATTGCCATGAAATCGCTCACTCAATTACTGGACAAGTCTGTCTTCAGACTGGTGTCCATAATGGCGCAATTGCTGCTGCTCTCTGCCGTGATTGCCTCATTCCATCAAGTTGTCAGCCGCTTTGTCTTTGAATCACCCGCCGACTGGACCGAAGTCTGGACCCGCTGCGCCATCATTTGGGTTGTATTGCTGGGCCTGGTACTGGCCTGTCGCCAGGGTGCCATGCTGAAAGTGGAAATACTTGAAAATGCCCTGAATGAAAAACACAAACGCTGGCTGGCGACCTTGGTCATGATTATTACCAGCACCTTCCTGGGTATCCTGACCTGGGTGGGTGCCATGGCTGCCTACCGCTTCCGGTTCCAGACCATCGCAGGACTGGAATTCAGTATCGCCTGGATTTATGCCGCCATTCCAATCGGTTCATTTCTGGCCCTGATCGCCGTGATTATTCACTGGTCACAGGGGTCAGCTGAATCCAACGATGAAATCGCCGCTTTGTAAGGCGCGTTGCATTCGTTATCGCTCAATATTCAGGTTGGTTTTATGTCTCAATTAATGATTATTTCAATGCTGCTGTTCTTTGTCCTGACAGTACCAGTAGCTATTTCCATCGGTCTTGCCAGTATTGTCGGTGTCCAGGTTGCGGGTATTAACTGGCTGGTTATCGCCCAAAAAATTTATGCATCGCTAGACTCTTACCCGCTGGTGGCCATTCCCTTCTTCATTCTGGCCGGCAACCTCATGGAAGCGGGAGGCATATCCACAAGAATGGTCAATTTCGCCAAAAGCCTGGTGGGCAACATGCAAGGCGGTCTGGCGTGCAGTTGCGTGATTACCTGCATGATCTTTGCCGCCGTGGCCGGTTCAAGCGTGGCAACCACCTTTGCCGTGGGCGCCATCTTAATTCCCGCCATGGTCAAGCATGGCTATCCCAAACCGTTTGCCGCTTCTTTGCAAGCCACATCCGCCGAGCTTGGGGTTATTATTCCGCCATCCGTGCCCATGATCCTGTTTGCGGTTTCCACCGAAACCGATGTGGGCGAATTGTTCATTGCCGGTATTCTGCCCGGTATCCTGATTGCCCTTGCCCTGGTACTGTATGTATGGCTATATGCCAAACGCCATGGCTATGGCAAAAACGATGGCGAAGGCCGCCTTGGCATATGGGAATCCTTCAAGCAGGCATGGCTGGCCCTGCTTATGCCCGTGATTATTCTGGGCGGCATTTATGGCGGGATCTTTACCCCTACCGAAGCATCGGTGGTAGCCGTCGTTTATGCCCTGATCGTCAGTATCTTCATTTATCGCACGATTGGCTTTGGGCAGCTGTCGGAAACCTTCCGTAAAACCGTGATTGCCACTGCCGTCATCATGTTCGTGATTGCCAATGCCGGTCTTTTCGGGTTCCTGCTAAACCGTGCCGGTGTACCTAATGCACTGGGTGAGTGGCTCAGCATGCTGTTTAGCGACAAAGTCGCCTTCTTGCTAGGTGTCAATATTGCCTTGTTCTTCATTGGCATGTTCATCGAAACCTCGGCCTCTATCGTGGTCCTGGCCCCGTTGCTGCTTCCCGTTGCCATTAAATTTGGCGTTGACCCCACCCACTTCGGGATCATCATGGTGGTTAACCTGGCCCTTGGCATGATTACCCCACCCTTTGGCGTTAACCTGTTTGCTGCCTGCACGGTAGCCAAACTGCCCATTGAAAAGCTGATAAAACCATTGCTGCCTTTTGTCGGTGTCACGGTATTGTGCCTGATGATTATCACTTATGTACCGGAAATTTCGCTGATACTACGTGACCTTGCCTATCGCTAAGCCATTAAAAACGGGCCTTATGGCAACATCTGGCCAGCCCTGAACAAAAGACATCGCTGTATGGACATACAGTCTCCAAAAGAGATTACAATACAGCGATGTCTTTTTCCATTATTGCGCAGCACGACCATGGCCATTTTTAACGATTCTTTATCCAGCAGCCCTCCCGCCAGGATTGTTTCCCCACAAGCCAGCTCACCTAATGAGGAATCGGTAGAACGTGCCCTGCGCCCCAAATCCCTGGCCGAATATACCGGCCAGCACCGGGTGCGCGAACAGCTTGAAATTTTCATCACCGCTGCACGCAAACGCCAGGAATCCCTGGATCATGTCCTGCTGTTTGGCCCTCCGGGGTTGGGCAAAACCACGCTTGCCCATATTATTGCCCATGAAATGGGCTCCCAGTTACGGCAAACCTCGGGTCCCGTTCTGGAACGCCCAGGAGACCTGGCCGCCCTGCTCACCAATCTTGAAGCCAACGATGTGCTTTTCATTGATGAAATCCATCGTCTGTCGCCAGTGGTTGAAGAAATCCTTTACCCTGCCCTAGAAGACTTCCAGATTGATATCCTGATTGGCGAAGGCCCGGCCGCACGCAGCGTCAAGATAGACTTGCAACCCTTTACCCTGGTGGGTGCCACGACCCGGGCAGGCATGCTCACCAACCCCTTGCGCGACCGTTTCGGGATTGTTTCCCGGCTGGAATTCTACAACACCGAAGACCTGACCCAAATTGTCAGCCGTAGTGCCGCTTTGCTTAATACCCCCATGACCGAAGACGGTGCCCGGGAAATTGCCCGCCGCGCACGGGGCACGCCACGCATTGCCAACCGCCTGCTGCGCCGGGTGCGCGATTATGCCGAGGTCAAATCGGATGGTGTGATTACGGTTGAGTCGGCCAGCGCCGCCTTAAGCATGCTGGAAGTTGACCCGCAAGGGCTGGATTTAATGGATCGCAAGCTGCTGGACACCATCATTCACAAGTTTGATGGCGGCCCGGTTGGGGTTGATAACCTGGCCGCTGCCATTGGTGAAGAGCGAGACACCATTGAAGATGTGATTGAACCTTATTTAATCCAGCACGGTTACCTGCAAAGAACCCCACGCGGACGCATTGCCACGCTAACCACATGGCGCCACCTGGGGCTGCAACCCCCTTCACGCGGTGAAGACGGCAAACTGTTTTAAGCCTGCATTTCCTCAAGAAATTCAATAATCGCTTCGCCGTAGGCATCCAGCTTATGCGCCCCCACCCCGCTGATAAAACTTAAATCTTCAAGCGTTTCCGGGTTATTCAAGGCGATCTGCCGCAACGTGGCATCATTGAAAATCACATAGGCCGGCACTTCGTGTTCCCGGGCAATGGCCAGCCGCCATTTTTTAAGCTGAACGAAGCGTTCCTCGGCTTCGGGCGGAAGACTGATGACCGGCTTTTTGGCTTTGGGCATAATGTTGCGCGACTTGGAGGCCATGCGTTCGGACTCCTGGCGTAGCATGAGCACCTCTTCGCCTTTAAGCACGGCCCGGCTTTTTTCCGTTAATGCCAGGGTGCCATAGCCTTCGATATCCAGTGCCAGGTAATGGTTGGCCAGCAACTGTCGCAACACACTACGCCAGGCCGAATCGCTTAAATCCTGCCCCACCCCGAACACACTTAAGGTATCGTGCTGGTTTTGCGTCACCCGGTCGGTTTTCTTGCCGCGCAAAATATCAATAATATGGCCGGCCCCAAAACGCTGGTCACGTTCCTTAAACAACCGGTAAACCGCTGACAGGATTTTTTGTGCGGCCACCGTACCATCCCACATTTTGGGCGGGTTAAGGCAGACATCACAATTACCGCAAGGTTCAATCTGCTGGTCAAAATAAGCCAGCAAACGAACCCGCCGACACTGAGCGGTTTCACACAGCCCCAACATGGCATCCAGCTGGGCCGCAGAACGACGCTTGAAGATCTCATCACCATTTGAATCTTCAATCATTTTTCTTTGCTGCACCACATCTTGCAGGCCGTAAGCCATCCAGGCGGTGGCTGCCAGGCCATCACGTCCGGCACGGCCGGTTTCCTGGTAATAGCCCTCTACCGACTTGGGCAGATCAATATGCGCCACAAAGCGGACATCGGGTTTGTTAATGCCCATGCCAAAGGCAATGGTAGCCACCATGACCAGATCGTCTTCCTGCTGAAAACGGGCCTGGTGCTCAGCCCGGCGGGCAACATCCAGGCCGGCATGATAAGGCAAGGCTTTAATACCTTCCTTGCTCAGGAATTCTGCAATGTCTTCGGTTTTATTGCGCGACAGGCAATACACAATACCCGAATCACCCATATGTTCTTCACGAATGAAATGCAACAACTGACGGCGCACATCATGCTTTTCAACAATGTGGTAAGTGATATTGGGGCGGTCAAAACTGGCAATAAACTGTTTGGCTTCACCCAGCGCCAAACGCTGGATGATTTCCTTGCGGGTATGGGTGGTGGCGGTAGCGGTTAAGGCAATTCGCGGCACATGGGGCCAGCGCTCATGCAATATAGACAGCCCCATATATTCAGGCCGAAAGTCATGCCCCCACTGGGATACACAATGCGCTTCATCAATCGCGAACAGGGAAATTTGTCCCTGGCTTAACAATTGCAGGCACCGCTCGCCCAGCAAGCGCTCTGGCGCAATGTACAGCAAGTCCAGCTCACCACGCAAAAAGTCTCGCTCTACCGCGCGTATTTCAGACCAATCCAGGGTGGAATTAAGAAATGCCGCCTGCACACCCAGTTCTTTCAAGGCATCCACCTGGTCTTTCATTAAGGCAATCAAGGGGGAAACCACAATGGCGCAACCCTCCCTGACCAAGGCAGGAACCTGGTAGCATAAGGACTTGCCAGCCCCGGTCGGCATCAGGACGAGTGCATCCCCGCCAGAAACAAGGTGTTCGACAATGGCCTGCTGTTCGCCCCGGAAAGATTCGTAGCCAAATACAGTTTGCAAAACCTGGCTGGCTGATGATAGTGACACTGCTGAAATATGCTGTAGTTGATTTAACCGTTATTAAAACAATTCTGTACCAGAAAAGTCGTATGATGTTGACATTATAGTCAATGCTGAACAACAGAAATGAAAAAATCCGTTTTTTACAAATTGCTGGCGGCTGTATTGGCCTGTACCTGCGCTACCACCGTGCTGGCAAAAATTCCCGTGTACATCAGTGGTAACACGCCCAATGATACCATCGGCACCCATATTGTTGCACAACTGCAAAACCAGGTCATGCTGTCTCCTGTCCTGCAACTGGTTAACCAGCCTGACCAGGCCGTGGCCCGGGTAAGGATTATTGGCGCAGACCCTACCCGAGACGGCCGTTTTACCGCGCTGGCCGAAAACGTGGATATCGTTAATATAGCTGCGCCACAGGCGGCCTGGCTGAATATCCAGCAGCATATCCGCATCTGCCTGTCTGAATCCAGCCAAACTTGTACCCATCAAATTTATGCCGACCTTGAAACGGTGGCCAAACAGTATGGGCCACCGTTGCAACAAAAACTGGGCCGTTGAAACTTGATCTGCATCATATAAGCGGAAACAGGCACCTATTATTGCAGCCTGTGCCAGCCTGCCTGTTTATAATGTTGCCTTGTCCCGAAAACAACATTCAACAGGCAAAGAAAAAAACATGAAAATAGCTATCGCCGGAGCCGGCCTGTCAGGTCGTTTGCTCGCTTTTGTTTTGTCATCACAAGGTCATCAGGTAAGTGTGTTTGACCCGGCCCCGTCCATGTACAGCCCGGTTGCCGCTGGCTGGACCGCCGCCGGCATGCTTAGCCCCATTGCCGAACTTGAAAGCGGTGATGAGAACGTCTTCCTGCTGGGCAAGCAATCGCTGGATTTATGGGCCAATCTGGTTCCTCGCCTGAAGCAGCCGGTTGAACTGCACTTTAAAGGAAGCTTGCTGGTGGCACACCGCGGTGATGAGGGTGCGGCAGACCGGCTGGTTTCCCTGCTTAAGGCCAAAGCCCCTGTGCATGAACAGCCCCAAGCCCTGCCGCGCCAGGAACTGGCCCGCCTTGAGCCTTCCATACAGGGGCCCTCGCACACCTGGCTGCTAGCCAACGAAGGCCAGATTCATACCGTCCAGGCCATGCGGGCCTTGGCCGAATCAGCCCCCAATGTGCAATGGCACTGGGGCCAGCCGGTTAACGCCCTTAGCCCGCATACCATTCATACCAGTACGGGCCAGCATAGCTTCGACTGGGTTTTTGATACCCGTGGGGTAGGTGCCCGTGACAAACCCGTTCATAACCATGCCGAACTTTCCTGCCAGAATGTACGGGGCGTGCGCGGAGAAATTTTCTGGGTCCAGGCACCGGGTGTCAGTTTACATCGCCCCATCCGCCTGCTGCATCCGCGTTACCGTGTGTATATTGTGCCGCGCGCGCCCGATACCATCGTGGTGGGCGCCAGTGAAATCGAAAGCGAAGACCGCTCTCCCGTTTCGGTACGCACCACGGTCGAGCTGCTAGCCGCTGCCCACAGCATTTTGCCTGAACTTGCCGAAGGCAGGATCATCCATTCAGAAGTCAACCTGCGCCCTGCCCTGGTCGACAACTTTCCCCGCATTGAAACCGAAACAGGCCTAACCCGTATTAACGGCTTGTTTCGCCATGGCTGGCTAATTGCACCCGCTATGGTTGAAAACGCCTTAAAATCAGTCTTTTCAGCTGACTATTCCTTATTGCAGGCATGACAACAATTTCAATTTCAGTAAATGGTCTTGAACGCATCATCAACCAGGGCACCACACTGGCTGCCCTGGTTGAGCAATTGCAAACCGAAACCCGTCAGGAACCTGACTCAACCGCCGTCGCCACCGCAGTTAATGAAATTTTCGTTTCGCGTTCCTCACGTGAAGCCTACATACTGCAAGCCAACGACTCTGTCTTCACCTTTTCGCCCATTACCGGTGGCTAAGCAAGCTTAATATGTCCTTCACTATTGCAGATACCCTGCTGTCCAGCCGTTTTTTTCTTGGTACCGCCGGATACCCGTCCCCCAAGGTTTTACATGATGCCATTGCCGCCTCGGGCGCACAGGTGGTGACGGTTGGCCTTAAACGCCAGCTGGCCCCCGGGCAAAACCCCTTAAGCAAAAGCACCACCGAAGGGGTTTCCAATGCCTTTTTCCAGATGCTCAAGCAAAATGGTGCCCACTTGCTGCCCAATACGGCTGGTTGCAAAACCGCCCGCGAAGCCATTACCCTGTCGCATATGGCCCGGGAAATCTTCGATACCAACTGGATCAAGCTTGAAGTGATTGGTGATGACTACACCTTGCAGCCCGACCCCATCGAGCTGATTAACGCCGCTGCGCAACTGGTCAAGGACGGTTTTGAGGTTTTTCCTTATTGCACCGATGACCTGGTGACTTGCAACCGCCTGTTAGATGCCGGTTGCCGCATTTTAATGCCATGGGGCGCCCCCATTGGCTCGGGCCAGGGGCTGGTTAACCCCTTTGCCCTAAGAACCTTGCGGGCCCGCCTACCCAATATACCGCTGGTGGTAGACGCCGGCATTGGCTCACCGGTTGATGCGGTAAAAGCCATGGAATTGGGTTTTGATGCGGTCCTGTTAAATTCAGCAGTAGCGCAATCGCATGACCCGGTCAAAATGGCCGAGGCGTTTAAATTGGCGATTCAGTCTGGCCGGATGGCTTATGAAGCCGGTATTATGGCCAGACAAGATATGGCGACACCCACCACACCGGTAACTGGCAGACCTTTTTTGCTGTAAGGCTGTTAGCGATTAACGCAGGGTATCTTTTTACCCTGCCAACCCGCTTTTTTTCAACTTTGATACCATACCAGGGCCGCTGTTACACCAGCCACATCAGGAAGCCGTAAGCCACCATGCCCAGCAGCATGGCCAGGCCGGTGTTTTTGGCAGCCTTCAGCACGCCAAACAGAATCAGCACCGCCAGTACATAAGCGCCCACTTCCTGCCATGACGTGGTTTCTGCCAATCCCGAATACAGCACCACCGTAGTGGTTGATACCAGCAAGGCCGGGCCCATGATGGCAAACCGGCCCGAATTCAGGCGTGACAGCAGGCGGCTGCGTTGCATCAAAACAAACGGCAAGGCTCTCATCAAGTAAGTGAACACCCCCATGGCCACCATGGCAATCACATATTCATACTTTTGCATTGTCGTCTCCGGGGGTATAAAACAGGCAGGCACCAAAAGCCCCCACCAGAATGGCCAGGGTTGGGAAGCCCAGTGATACCACCCCTATCGTAATTACGACACCGGCGGCCATGGCCTTTAACATAGGGGGCTGAATACTTTGCACCGTTACCGCCACAAACATGGCCGGCAAGGCAAACCCCAGGGTTTTTTCAACCACCGGAAAAGCCTTTAATAACTCATCACCGGCAAACACACCAATGGTCGTTCCGGTTGCCCAGGACAACCAGGCCAATATGCCCAGGCCCATATACCAGCTGCTGCGGGCTTCCTTTTCTACCTTGTTCATGCCCACATAACAGGTCGCAAACACCTCATCGGTCAGGTAAAACGCCTTGACCAGCCGGTTCTTCAGCCCCTTGGGCAGGTATTTTTCAATAATCGGACCATATAAAAGATGACGGGCATTAAGCAGGGTTACCAATAAAACCATGGTCACCAGCGGCGTACCCAATTGCAGGGATGCCAAAATAAAAAATTGCCCGGCCCCTGCATAAACAATCAATGAAGTGGCAATGAGCTCCCAGGCATTTAAACCCAGGCTGGCCCCTGCTATGCCAAACGCCATGGCAACGGGAATATAACCCAGCATAATGGGCAACCCCGCGCGCAGGCCCCTGCCAAAATATTTCAACTGACTCATTCTGATGATTGCTTCTTGGTTTGCTTCAGGAAAAAGGTGAGATATTACACCATTGCCATGACAGCCTGCCGTAAAAAGCGCTTTAATCCCAGATTACCAGCTGTTTACCTGGTGCCAGCGGATGGGCAATGGCCTGCCCATCAATGCCATACACCGCGTGCAGATTATCTCGGGTAAGTACTTTTTCGGGCGTGTCGCAGGCAATCAGTTTACCCTCGCACAACAAGGCAAGCCGGTCACAATAACGGGCAGCCAGATTCAGGTCATGCAAGATAATAAGTACACCTATATTTTCCTGCCGGGCCAGCTTGCCCAACGTACGTAATAATTGCTGCTGGTATTTGGGGTCCAGGCTTGACGTGGGTTCATCCAGCAACATATAACGGGCAGCCGGATCCTGTTCACGCTGGGCCAGCAACTGCACCAGCACACGAGCAAACTGAACCCGCTGCCGCTCTCCACCCGAAAGGGTCTGGTAGTTACGCGCTTGCAGGCTTTGCACATCGGCCCATTGCAGGGCCCGGTCAATCAAGGCCGTGGCCTGCGCCTGCATGATGTCCGAAAACGGGTACATGCCCATTTCTATAATTTCCAGCACGCTCATATCGAAGGTCAGCGAGGCATTCTGCGGCAACACAGCGCGCCGCTGCGCGCATTCAAGCGCACTCAAGCTGGAAATATCCTTACCATTAATGGTAACGGCAATACGATCGTGCGCAGACAGCCCCTGTTTTATTTCACCGCCCAGCACCGACAGCAAGGTTGATTTACCCGCACCATTGGCGCCCAGCAAAGCCAGTACCTGTCCGCTTTCAATCGAAATGGAAACATGGTCAAGAATACGCCGCTGCTGACGATGAAACAGCAGCGACTCACCTTTCATGGCATGTGTCATTATTACCTCTTGATCTGGCGAATCAATAACCAGAGAAAAAATGGTCCGCCAATCAGACTAGTCACCAGCCCAATGGGCAGTTCTGAAGGCAGGATAATTGTACGGGCCACCCAGTCAGCCCAAATTAAGGCCAGACCGCCCCCCAAAAAAGAGGCTGGCAACAGATAGCGATGATTGGCCCCGATAATCATGCGCATGATATGTGGCACCACCAGACCCACAAAACCAATACCACCCGTTACCGCTACCAGCGGACCAATTAACAGGGCCACACACACAATCAGCCGGCGCCGCAAAACCCGCATGGAAAAACCCAAATGTTCCACTTCCCGCTCTCCAAGCAGCAAAGCATTCAGGGCTTTCCATTGCCGGGCGGCATACATGGAAAGCATCACTGTCCAGGGCAGCATAAAACCCAGTGTTGACCAAGATGCGGCAGCCAGGCTGCCCATGCTCCAGAAGGTCAGGTCCCGCAGTTCGTTATCGGTGGCCATATAACTGAGCAGGCCGATAAGGCTGCCGGTAATGGCATTAATCGCAATACCCGCCAGCAACAGGCCCGCTACCCCCGGGAAACGGCAGCCTACCCAATAGGCCAGCCAGGTACAGACGAGGCTGCCCATAAAAGCGGCCAGGGCAATACCCCAGAAACCCGTGTTAGCCAGTACGATAACCAGTACAGCCCCCAATGCCGCCCCGGAAGAGACACCAATCAAGCCGGGTTCTGCCAGCGGATTCCTGAACAGGGCCTGCATGACCACCCCCGACAAGGCCAGCGCGGCCCCCGCTACCAGGCCGAACAGGACGCGTGGTATGCGAATATCCAGCAGCACCGCCTGCATCATACGCTGGCTTTCGGGCACTTGCCCCCATAGCAAAGCGGGAATATCCGCAAAGGGAATGGCAACCGCACCACTACTGCCAGACGCGATCAGGCTGATAATCACCAGTATGGCCAAAACAAAAATAATACGGACGGAAAACAGGTTTTTCCGGTAATGACTACTGTGCTGCATTTGATGCCAGTTTAAGTTGTTCAATAGCCTGGGCGACACGTGGCCCCAGACCCAGGGCGAGAAGATCATCCATGACGACAACCCGCTTGTTAATGGCTGCCGGCGTTATGGCAATGGCAGGATGTTTAAGGAACTTTGCCAGGCCGCCACTGGCCTGCACTGATCCCTTAGTCACAATAATAAGCTCAGGCCCGAAATTTACCAAGCTTTCTGCTGAGATGGGTTTATATCCTTTTTGTGCCGACTCCAGGACATTGGTCAAGCCGGCCAGCGATATCAGGACTGAAGCGGCGGTATGGCTGCCCGCCGCCTGGATGGTGCCGGTCCGGTTAACAATCAGGGCCGTTTTCAGGTTTTTGCCGGGCAGGGCCTGTGCCCGGGCCACCCTGGCACGGATTTGTTCAATAAGCACATCCCCCTTGTCTTCGGCAGATAAAACCTTGGCGATTTGCTGCACCCGCTCGTACAAGGACTCAAGGCTGGCACGGTCGGATACCTTGACAATTTCAACCCCCAGTTTGCTGATGCTTTCCAGCGCATGCGCAGGTCCCGCGTTTTCCGAGGCCAGGATCAGGTCTGGATGCATGGCCACCACCCCTTCCACGGGGACGGCACGATAATACCCCACCCGGGGCAAGCGGGTGGCGGCTTCCGGATACAGGCTGGAAAGGTCATCGGCAATCAGGCTGTCACCCAGGCCCAGTTCATACACAATTTCAGTTACCGAGCCCCCCAGGCTGATAACCCGCTCTTTATTGGCGGCAAAAGCCAGGGGCACAAAAAACAGCCCCAGTAAAAACAACAATGATTTTTTCATGGTGTTATTAAGCCGCAAGCGGCTCCTTGCATAAAGATTCCAGCAAATTACGCCAGGCCGGCAATTCAGGTATGCCCGGTTTGCGCACACCAAAAAACTGCACAATCAGTTCACCAGATTTTTCATAAACCTCAAGAGACGTCACCCAGCCATCAATAGTTGGCTTATTCACCACCCACACTGAATCAATTGCCGTCGTATTCAAATGCAAATTGAATTTTGCATCCAGAATATTGAACCAAGGGCCCGTACGCAACAGTTTATGAACTACGCCAGAATGGATCTGCACCATTCCCCGGTTGCCGGTAAAACACATAATCGGGATTTCCCGTTCCACACTGAGTTGCAACATGCGCTCAACGGCATCGTGATCCACCTGCTGGGCCAAATCATCGCCAGCAGCCTGCAAGGCGGTTATTCGGGACACATTCCATTTTTTTAATAAAGGAAAAAACGCATGGGTATCTTTCATGCCCAGCCAGTTGTCCCGCAACTGGGCCGGGGCCTGTTCAGAAAGACCGGTTTGCCCAGGCTCGGGCGCGGTAACGGCCGGCACCAGTGCCAAATCGGTCCTGAAACGCTCGACCAACGCCTCATAGGCCTGCCTGTCTGTCTTTTCAGTGCCGTAAACCTTGTGAATCGCCATACCGGTTTCATCAAAAAACTGAATGCTGAACCGCCCGTTCTGGCTGACTGCCCATGCTGTTTTCCAGCAGGCAAAAAACATCCGCAAATCAATATCCGGCCCCAGCACAATGCCAATAGACGCCTTGCCCACCTGGATATCTTTAAACAGGCCATGCCGTTCATGCACGCACCATTCATTGCGCGTCAAGACCATCACCTCACCCAAGGTGCCCAGCTGTTTAAAAATTTCCTTGACATCGGTACCCAGATAAACCGCTTGGGCATCGCAGCATTGCGCGGCCAGCAATTGCATTTCACTCACATTCAGACGCTCTGCCACATTACGGATTCGCAACTTGGGTTCCTGTGACAGCAGGCGGTCACATTGATGCCGCAGGGATTCAAATGATTGATTCATATATTTTCACCTTAAAATAATTAACGTTGCTGTGGTTATTAGTATTGGTAACTGACAGAAAGTGTGGCATGACGTCCCGGCTCAGTGTAATAGTCAATGCCGCGTGAAATCCGGCTGCTGCCCGCCGTCGGCACATTCAGCGCATTCCAGTATTTTTTGTCAAATGCGTTCATCAGGCCGGCTTGAATACGCAGCCCCTTCACCGCCTCAGGGGTCCAATGCGCCACCAGGTCAAGCGTGCCATAACCGGGTGCCTTGAAATCGGGGTAAGGCACCTGCGCGGTCGCATCGGGGTACTTGACCTTGTTGCGTTTGGCCGCCATTGTCCAGATGGCTTCAGCGCCCCACTGTTGGCTTTGGTAGCCAAGTGCCAGGATGCCCTTGAGTGGTGCGACCGAATTCAGGTAGTCACCCGTACTGCGGTCTTTGCCCACCGTCCATGCCACAGAACCCCGGGTATACCAATGGTTATTCATATTCCAGTAAGCGCTGGCCTCTAAGCCATAAATACGGACACGATCCAGATTGGCATGGGTAAACACGCCAAATGGATACAAGCCGTTTTGCATCATTTGCGCATAAATGGAATCGGCTGCCACTGGCACACCCGATTCAATAAAATTTTTATAATGCTGATCAAAGAAAGTGAGTGATCCACCTGCCGTCTCCGTATTCACGGCAACACCCAGTTCCCATCCGCGACTGGTTTCCGGTTTCAGGGATGCTTCACCCTTGCGCAGGTAATTGGACGATGAACCAAACTGCATGTACAACTCGGGGGCGGTAGGTGCCCTGAAACCATGCGCATAACGGGCAAACAAAGCGAGCGTGTCATTAGGATTCCAGGTAAATTCCAGGGATGGCGAAAAATGCCCTCCGCTGCGTTTATCCATTTGCGCCAGGCCACCGTTGGGATTATTCATAAAATCGCCAGCCGCTGATGGGTTCCGCTCGTAATGATCGTAACGCAGGCCAGGTGTCAAGTTGTACTGCCCATTACCCCATGAAAATGTGTTTTTGGCATACGCAAACCAGTCATTGCTTTTAACCTGGGGCACATCAGCCTGGTTGGTATGCAAAAATTCGCAAGAACGGGGACCAAACGGGGCCGGCAACATGGGTGAAACCACAGGGCAATTATCCACCCCTCCTGAATGCTGGCGATAACGGTCGCTGGTAAATCCTGCACCTGCCATCCAATGCGAACGCAACGGTGCTGTCCCCCAATAACCCGATGCATCCATATTCAGGCCCCAGCCTTTTTGCCCTACACTGTTATGGCGGTTATATTCCCCTGACGGAAAACCATATTTGTAAGGATCGCGGGGAATGATATTACCCCTGGCATCTTGCTGGCGATAGGCATTCTGTTCATTAAGCAGGTCGGTCCTGTGCCAGTAAGCCAGCATGGAAAACCGGTCAAGTGCCTCTCCTGCCTGTTCAGACCGGTATTCATAATCCAGCCAGATCCGGTCACGCTTGATTTCTTCTTTATACTGGTTATCGCCAATGTAATAAGTGGATGTATTTTGCTCGCTTAACTTGTCAATATCCCTGTCAAGTCGGAACAGGCTTGCGCCCAGGCCAAGCTGATGCCCGGGTGCCAAATCATGCTCAATCCGGAATAAAGCCGAATTCCGGTGATAATCAGCGGGGTCTTCTTTGGTCCTGTTGTCACCATAACCGCCGGTGCTGGCCTGGTTTTTAATTTCATGCCCCTTTTTATAGGCATACTGGAACAGCATCCGGGTTTTTTCACCCAGCCGGGTAGCCAGCGCCACATCTATGCCCGCACTGTCATCAAGACCCGAATAGGTGGTTTTACCCAAAAAGCCAATATCCTGCCCTTCTGGCAACAAATCGCTGGGCGACAGACTGCTTAAGGCCACCGCGGCTGTCATGGAATTGGTTTGATTGGCCCCGGGCCCTTTCACAATATCAATCGCTGACAGGGAATCAAAGTTAATCGCATCAAGCCCCCCTTTTACGCCACGGCTGCCATCGCTTAACCATGGCAATGGCACACCATCCTCGGTAAGCCGGATACGGTTGCCATCCAGGCCCCGTATATTCACACTATTGTTCTGTCGGTTAAAATTAACTCCCGGTGACAGGCGTTGCCCCAAATCAGTCCAGCTTTCAATACCCGCATTCTGCAACTGCGTTCTGTCTATGCTTTCTTGCTGGGGATTTTCAGTCTCGGCAACCACCTTTACCGCTGAAAGGGTGACCACTTTTTCCGGCTGTGATGCTGTTTGTGCCAAAGACGGGTTAGCCGCTATCAGACCGGCCAGCAGTAGAACCCCCTGGTGACGGGAATTATTTGAAAACCTCATTTTTATGCTTACCTTTTTATTTTAACTTAAAAACGAGAATCATTATCATTCGTATTATTATTAATGTCAAGAAAATTGATGTAGATCAATGTTGAAACACAAATTGGCTTGCATTCATCTAATCGTAATAAAAATGCAATATCCTATAATTAGTCATCTCCTGCTTTAATACCCTATACTGGTATGAAGACATGCCCCGCTTTAGTAACGGGTTATTAAATGCACAGGAAAGCATCACCGCTCCAAAGGACTCTTGAATGGTAAAAAACACCTGCAATCCTCAAACCGCCATGGATCAACTCGACCAGCGTTTTCAGGCGTCCATTGCCAAAAGTACGCTGTCAATGTCACCGTTACAGGGACTGCTCAGCTATATCGACTGGTCCCGGCATCTGGCCATATCACCGGGCAAACAGCTTGAATTATTCAATCTGGGTGTCGCGCAAAGCCTGGCGCTGGCCCAATATGCGCAGCGTACACAAACCGTTGGCATCCCCGGCACGCCCAGTTACCACAGCAACCTGAATATTGAACCTCCCATTACCGACAGACGCTTCAGCGATGAAAGATGGAAAATCTGGCCATTTAACATCTTGCAACTGTCTTATCTAATGACAGAAGAATGGTGGAAAGAAGCCACTACCGATATTCGTGGTGCAACGCCTCACCACCTGGACCTTGTTCGCATGGCGGGGCAACAGTTCCTGAATGCGCTCTCGCCCAAAAATTTCGTGCCAAGCAACCCCGAGGTATTGCAAAAAACACTAGAAGAAAAAGGGGCCAACCTGCTGCGCGGCAGCATGAATGCATGGCAGCTGTTCATGCAACAATACACGGGCACCCCCGATCCCAAACTTGAAAATTTCAAGGTAGGCCAACACCTTGCCACCACTCCCGGCAAGGTGGTTTTACGTAATCAGCTCATGGAGTTGATCCAATACACACCCACAACAGAAAAGGTCCACCCCGAACCCATCCTGATCACGCCGGCCTGGATCATGAAATACTATATTCTTGATCTTTCTCCGCACAATTCCATGATCAGGCATCTGCTAGACCAGGGCTATACGGTTTTTTGTATTTCCTGGAAAAACCCCGGCGTAGAAGAACGCAATATGGGTATGGATGATTACCTGTCCATGGGCTTTTTTGCCGCCCTTGATGCGATCAACCAAATTACCGGCCAGCACAAAGTCCATGCCACCGGTTATTGCCTCGGAGGCACCTTGCTGTCTATTGCCGCAGCGGCCATGGGTAGGGACCAGGATGACCGCCTACTTTCCATCACCATGCTGGCTGCCCAAACCGACTTCAGCGAACCAGGAGAACTGTCCCTGTTCATTGATAACAGCCAGCTGGCCATCCTGGAAGCAGAAATGGCGGATATTGGTTATTTAACCGGTGAACAAATGGCGGGCGCATTCCTGATGCTGCGTTCCGACTTGCTGATCTGGTCGCGTTACATCAAAGAACTCCTGCTGGGTGAAGAATCAACCATGAATGATTTGATGGCCTGGAATACAGACACCACCCGCATGCCCGCCAAAATGCACTCGCAATACCTGCGCAGGCTATTCCTGAACGATGATCTGGCAGAAGGCAAATACCCCGTCAATGGCCGACCGGTTTCCCTGACCGACATTCACTTGCCGGTTTTCTGCCTGGGTACCGAAACAGACCACATCGCCCCATGGCACTCGGTTTACAAAATTCATCCCCTGTGTTGTACCGACATGACCTTTGTACTTACCAATAAAGGACATAATGCCGGTGTTGTCAGTGAGCCTGGCCATAAAAACCGCTATTACCGGGTTCTTGCCCGCGCCAAAGACGAGCCTTATCTGGGTCCTGACGAATGGTATGAAACCGCACAACACCATGAAGGTTCCTGGTGGAACTGCTGGTTCAGCTGGCTCAAAGAGCGCTCCGGTAAACCGGTATCCCCTCCTCCCATGGGTAATCCCGAAAAAGGTTATCCATTGCTTTGTGACGCCCCCGGCGTTTATGTATTTGAAAAATAATTTCTCTTGGAGCTTATTAAATGACAGTAGTGAATGAATCAGTCAAGCGGACCGCATTGGTTACCGGTGGCACAGGCGGCCTGGGCACGGCAGTGGCCCGTGCCCTGCATAATGCCGGTCACACCGTTCTTGTTACCATGCGTCCTGGCAAAGACTATTCCGACTGGTTAAAAAAGCAAAGTGATGAAGGCTATAACTTCAAGGCCTATATGGTTGATGTTGCCGACTATGACTCTTGCATTGCCGGTGCCAAACAAATGCACGACGACGGCTATCATATTGATATCCTGATCAATAATGCCGGCATTACCCGCGATGCCAGTTTCCGTAAAATGGACAAGGACAAATGGGACCAGGTCATGAAAACCAACCTGGATTCCATGTTTAACATGACCAAACCCCTATGTGAAAACATGCTGGCTGCTGGCTGGGGGCGTATTGTCAATATTTCTTCCGTTAACGGCAGCAAGGGGTCATTTGGCCAGGCCAACTATTCTTCGGCCAAGTCAGGTATTTATGGCTTTACCAAAACCCTGGCGCTGGAATTTGCCCGCAAAGGCGTAACCGTTAATGCGGTTTCTCCGGGTTACTTAAATACCGAAATGGTTGCCGCCGTTCCCAAAGAAGTCATGGACAGCCAGATCCTGCCCCAGATTCCATTGGGCCGTTTGGGCGAACCAGCCGAACTGGCCGCGCTTATCGTGTTCATCTGCAGTGATTTGGGCGGTTTCATGACCGGTGCCAACGTTGCCATGAACGGCGGACAGCACATGTATTGATTTTGCTCTTGTTTCAAGACAATAAAATGCCTGCCCGGCTTATTTTGCCGGGCAGGCATTTTCCATTTACCGTTTAGGCCGTGCCTGATAACAAAGCGGCTACAGCAAACCTTCCGCTTTCATGACAGAAACAATCGCGGGACGCTGGGCAACACGTGCCTGATAGGCGGTCAGGTTGGCCCATTTAGCCAGATCCAGCTGAATATGTTTAGCCCAGCCCAGTACCGTAAACAGATAGGCATCAGCAACTGTAAAGGTATCGCCCATTAAATAATCTTTACCCGCCAACTCAGACTCAACATAAGCCAGACGGCGTTCAAGATTAGCCAGACAAATATCCTTCCATTCTTGTGGCGTGGCGGGATTGAAAAAAGGGCTGAATCCTTTGTGAATTTCAGTTGCCACGAAATTCAGCCAGGCTTGAGCTTGATAGCGAGCGGAAGAACCGGATGCAGGAATCAGGCCTTGGGAAGGATTGAGGTCACCTAAATATTCAAGAATAACCTGACACTCCGTTAACACTTCACCATTATCCATTTGCAATGCCGGCACATATCCTTTTGGATTAATGGTTAAAAAATCCGCACCTGATTCAGTCACCTTGGTTTTGAGGTCGACTTTTTCAGATTCATAACTAACACCCAATTCTTCCAGAACGATATGCGGCGCCAAAGAACATGCACCTGGTTTATGAAACAATTTCATTTAACAACTTCCTTGATCAAGTGAACAAAAAACGGGTAACTTCGCATAAAACCCGAATAAAAATTTGACAACAATTACTTATTAATCCAGAACATACTACAAAATTACCGGATTCTCAGTAAGCACAATGCCATCGGCATCACTATATACATACCAGCCAGACCTGAAGGTAACGCCACCAATCATGACCGGGATATCCAATACGCCCTGCCCCGCCTTGTGACTCTTGCGAGGATTGGTACCCAACGCCTTGACAGAAAAATCCATATCATTGATCTGGGCACTGTCACGAATAGAACCATACACAATAATACCGCCCCAGCCGTTATCCATGGCCAAGGTGGCAATCATGTCTCCCACCAAAGCCCTGTGCAACGAAGCGCCGCCATCCACCACCAGAATTTCTCCCGACGACTTTTCTGACAGCACCTGCCTGACCAAGGTGTTGTCCTCATAAACCTTAAGAGTCCGGATCCATCCGCTAATTGCCTTACGCTTGCCCCATTGCTGAAACTGAAGATCACACGAGGCACTTTCAGGAAATGCATCCATCACATCGCAGGTAAGTAATACTGACATTGCTTGTTCTCCTTTTAGCTGAAAATTTCCAATTTTTTTATATTGACGATCAAGTGTAATCCATGATCTTTATATTTTCGACCCGCCTGATTTGTATTTTTATTATATTTTTATATATAATATATTTTTATATAATATATAGCACGGAAATTTTCACATGATTATCAACTGGCAAAATTTCACCCCCTGGTCATCACTGGCCGGGGGTATTTTACTAGGCATTGCTGCCGCCATTTTCATCCTGGCAAGTGGCCGCATTCTAGGCATCAGTGGCATCCTTGGCGGCCTGCTCAAACCCGCCAAAGGCGATACCAACTGGCGTATCGCTTTTCTACTGGGACTTTTTTCAGCACCGTTAATTTATTTGCTGGCAGTGGGTTCCATACCCATAGAAATCAATACCGGCTGGCCACTTATTATGCTGGCTGGCTTACTGGTGGGCTTTGGCACTCGTCTGGGTTCGGGTTGCAGCAGTGGCCATGGTATTTGTGGCCTATCGCGGCTTTCGGGCCGATCGCTAGTTGCCACCCTGGCTTTCATGGCAAGTGGTATCGCAACCGTTTATCTGGTTCGTCACCTTATTGCTTAACCCCCTGTCTTCAACCTAATTAAAGGATATCAACATCGTGAAACGCATCACCGAATATCTGGTCGGACTCCTCTTTGGCATGGGTCTTATCATTTCAGGTATGGCCAACCCTGAAAAAGTACTTGGCTTCCTGGACATTGCCGGCAACTGGGATCCTTCCCTGGCCTTCGTCATGGGGGGCGGCATATTGGTGGGCCTGTTTGCCTTTACCGCCGCAAAAAAACGCCAGACAGCCTGCCTGGGTGACCCCATGAGTTTACCCGCCAGCCGCAGCATTACACCTCGTCTGGTGATTGGCAGTTTACTGTTTGGCATTGGCTGGGGGATGGCTGGCATTTGTCCTGGGCCTGCTTTGGTATCAATGGCCGCAGGCGAATGGAAGGCATTGCTGTTTGTAATTGCCATGATTGCAGGCATGCTTGTTTTTACCGCCTTTGAAAACCGTAAAACCCGTTAAGCTCATTAAAACTGCAAAGCCCCAATACCGTGACCCAACGCAAATTGCCCAACTTACTGCCTGACTGGATATTGGCCTATCAGAAAAACCTGTTTTCAGGTGATCTGACAGCAGGCCTGATTGTTACTGTCATGCTTATCCCACAAAGCCTGGCCTATGCCATGCTGGCAGGCCTGCCACCTGAAATGGGGCTGTATGCCAGTCTTTTGCCTATCATTGCTTACGCCTTGTTGGGCTCAAGCATGACATTGGCAACCGGCCCTGTGGCGGTTATTTCCCTCATGACCGCCAGTGCCCTAGCACCGCTGGCCCAACCAGGTTCTGCGCAATATATAGAACTGGCCATTCAAATGGCCCTGATATCCGGTGTCATGCTGTTGGTGTTCGGGGTATTGCGGCTGGGGTTTCTGGCGCATTTGTTAAGCCATCCAGTCATTAGCGGTTTTATCAGCGGTTCGGCCATTCTCATCAGTATCGGGCAACTTAAACACATGCTGGGTGTTCAGGCTTCGGGCAATAATATCATCGCCACCCTGCTTGATCTGGCCCGTCATTTACCCCAAACCAATCTGCTTACCCTGCTCATTGGCAGCAGCAGCCTGCTTTTTTTATGGTGGTCACGGCGTTACTTAAGCGCTGCTCTTGAAAAGGCCGGTGTCTCATCCCGGCTGGCCGGCATGCTTTCCAAACTGGCACCCATGCTTAGCGTAATCTGCTTTACTGTCATTGTTTATGTGTTCAAACTGGATACGCAGTATGGTGTCAGTATTGCCGGTCATGTTCCGCAAGGCCTGCCTATACTCAGCCTGAATCTGCCCGGTCTGAATGCAATTGGCGCATTATGGTTACCAGCGTTGCTTATTTCGCTAGTCGGCTTTGTTGAAAGTGTTTCGGTGGCGCAATCGCTGGCCTTAAAACGCAAGGAACGCATCAAGCCCAACCGCGAATTAATTGGCCTGGGCGCTGCCAATATTGCCAGCGCCATTTCGGGCGGTTATCCGGTAACTGGCGGGTTCGCACGTTCGGTGGTCAATTTTTCAGCCGGCGCCAATACCCCGCTTGCCGGTATTATCAGTGCCCTGCTCATGGCTGTGGTTATTGCTTTTTTTACCGAGCTGTTTTATTACCTGCCCCAGGCCGTACTGGCCGCCACGATTATTTCAGCCGTGACAGCACTTGTCGACTGGCACAGTCTGAAGGCCGCCTGGCAATATGATCGGGCCGATGCTTTCTCATTATTAACAACCATGCTGGGCGTGATTTTACTGGGCGTAGAAGCTGGTATCCTGTTTGGCATTGCCCTTTCCCTTGCCGTACTGGTTTGGCGCAGCAGCCGCCCGCATATGGCCGTCCTGGGCCGTGTGCCTAATACCGAACATTACCGCAACATAGAACGCCATGACGTGCAAACCGTACCCGGCCTGGTCGCGTTACGGATTGATGAAAGCCTTTTTTTTGCCAATGCCGCAGCGGTAGAGCAAAAAATCATGGCGCTTATTAATACCAACCCTGATGCAAAAAATATGCTGCTGGTTTGCTCGGCGGTTAACCAAATTGATGCCACTGCACTGGAAATGCTGGACCAGCTTGAAAAAAGCCTGGCTGCCCGCGACATCCAGCTGTATTTTGCCGAAATCAAAGGCCCCATTATGGATCGCCTGAAAAATACACCTTTGGGCAAGCGCATGAAAAACAAAATATTTTTAAGTGTGCACGAGGCGTTTCTGCAGTTAAATTAATGGCGCTTGATTGACGGCAGTAAGCAGCAACAAAAACCCACATTAAAGCCCCCCTGAAGGGCAGGTTTATGCTTAACGCTTAATTGCACAAAGCTATCAATAACCATTGATAGCTCTTGGTGGGTTGACAGGGAATCGAACCCTGGACCGACAGATTAAGAGTCTGCTACTCTACCAACTGAGCTACCAGCCCAAAAAACCGACAAACCACTGTAAGTATAAATATTGGCTTCGGTAGCTTAAGTATATCTGAAATTTTTACGCAAAAAAAAGCCGCTTAACTTTTGTTAGCGACTTATTTTAACAAACCAAATAATTTTGGTGGGCTGGCCGGGATTCGAACCCGGGACCAACGGATTAAAAGTCCGCTGCTCTACCAACTGAGCTACCAGCCCGAATAAAAAAGCCGCTTGTATAAATAAAAGCGGCTAATAATATGTACTACAAAATTACGTGCTTTAATTTTCAGATGGTGGGCTGGCCGGGATTCGAACCCGGGACCAACGGATTAAAAGTCCGCTGCTCTACCAACTGAGCTACCAGCCCCCTGAAAGAATGAAATTATGACTGATCTGCACTATCGTGTCAATATTTTTTTGCTACCAGGCAACTAAAATAGAATCTTGGTACTTTTTCACAACAAAATCCTTAACGGGCCGTGATTGGTAAATTTGCACGAACTCTTTCAGGTCGGCACGATCAAGATCTTTTTCACGGACAGCAATAATATTGGCGTAAGGTGAATCGCCATCTTCCAGCACCATGGCATCTTCTTTTGGGGTCAAGCCCGCCTCAATCGCAAAATTGGTATTAACCGCTGCAAAGTCCACATCATCCAGTGAACGGGGCAATTGGGCCGCATCCAGCTCGATGAAACGCAGTTTTTTGGGGTTTTCAATCACATCAATTGGTGTTGCCTTAATGCCCGCCTTGGGATCAAGCTTGATCAGCCCTTGCTTCTCAAGCAATAACAAGGCACGGCCACCATTGGTAGGATCATTGGGCAGGGCAAAACGTGAACCTTCCTGAACTTCACTGAAATTTTTAATTTTTTTACTGTAAATACCAATTGGGAACACAACCGTTTTTGCCATGCTTACAATGCCGTAATTGCGGTCGGCATTGGCATTTTCAAGGTAAGGCAAGTGCTGGTAACTGTTGGCATCCAAATCGCCGGCTGCCAGTGCCACATTGGGTTGCACATAGTCGGAAAACTCGATAATTTCAATGTTATAACCTTTTTTGGCCGCTTCTTCTTTTACTACCTCCATGATCTGTGCATGTGGGCCGGATGTCACACCCACTTTCAGTGTTTTGTCTGCGGCCAATGAGGTTGAAACCAGACCCGCACCCAATGCCAGGGCCAGGATATGACTAACAAATTTTTTCTTCATGTGAGAATCCTTCGGAATTATTTATGTGACAAACGTCGGGAAATCCAGTCACCCACACTTTGAATCAACTGGACCATAACAATTAATACTACTACCACAATCAGCATAACTTCAGGCAAGAAACGCTGATAACCATAACGGATACCCAAATCACCCAAGCCCCCTCCGCCAATGGCACCCGCCATGGCCGAATAACCAATCAGGCTAACCAGGGTAATCACCATGGCGGAAATAAGTCCAGGCAACGCCTCGGGCAGCAGCACCTTGACAATAATTTGCATGGGTGAGGCGCCCATCGCCTTGGCAGCGGTAATCAGGCCACGGTCAACCTCACGCATGGCGGTTTCAGCAACCCGGGCCATAAATGGAATAGCCGCGATAGCCAAGGGAACAATCGCCGCGGTGGTGCCAATAGAAGTACCGGCAATAAAGCGGGTAAACGGAATAATCGCCACCATCAAAATAATAAAGGGTACCGAGCGGGTTGCATTGATAACCGCCCCCAGAACACGGTTTACCGCCAGGTTCTGCCACAGACCGCCTTTATCGGTCACGATCAGGGCGACACCCAGCGGCACCCCCAGAAAGAGTGCCGCCAGCCCTGAAACCCCAACCATGAGCAGGGTTTCAAAGGTCGCATCAATTAATAAATTAACCATTTGCGGATTCATATGCCACCTCTTGTATTTGAACACCGGCCTCATTACTTAAAGCCTGCTGTGCATTCAGGATAGCTTGCGCACTACCCTGCACCTGTACATATAATTTGCCTACGGCAACCCCTTTGATGTCTTCTACTTTGGCCTGCAACAAGGAAAGCCTGACACCATAATCATTGGCCTTGCCTGCAAACAGTCCATCAGACACCCGGGAGTCATGCAAATGCAATTCCCAAATGGCGGCATCCTGCCCGGGATTTTCCTGAACCCACTTTTTCAGGCGTTCCACCAGAATCTCCTGCGAGTCTTCAGACAAGGTGGATTCTGTTGCTGCAGACACCATAGCCCGAGTCACATCATGTTGGGGGTTGGCAAAGATATCGGCAGTCGCACCCACCTCCACCACGGCCCCATGGCTTAACACCGCCACCCGGTCACAAATTTGCTTGACCACTTCCATCTGGTGCGTAATCATGACAATGGTAATCCCTGTCTTGCGGTTGATGTCGCGCAGCAAGTCCAGGATATTGGCCGTTGTTTCAGGGTCCAGGGCAGAGGTCGCCTCATCACTTAATAAAACATCAGGCTGGCAGGCCAGCGCACGGGCAATGCCTACCCGTTGCTTTTGTCCCCCACTAATCTGCGCTGGGTAGCGGTCGCTTAAATGAGACAGCCCCACCAGATTCAACAGTTCATCTACCCTGCTTTTGATGACTTCCTTCTTGACGCCGGCAATTTCAAGCGGCAAGGCCACATTATTGAACACCGTGCGCCGGGACAATATATTGAAGCTTTGAAAGACCATACCGATTCGACGTCGTTGCGCACGCAACTCGATTTCCGACAGACCGGTTAACACCTGGCCATTAAGGGTAATAGAACCGGAGTCAGGCTTTTCCAATAAGTTGATACATTGCACCAACGTGCTTTTACCGGCTCCACTGGGGCCAATAATGCCAAAAATTTCACCCTGCTCTATCTTCAGGTCTATTTTTTTGATGGCTTCAAAAATCCCTTTGGGCGTTTTGTATGTTTTTCTTAAATCTTTAATGTGAATCATGATGTGATATTGTGATCTGCTTGCCAGTTTCAGCAAACAAAATTATAGTAAGCTCCATATTTCTTTTGGAAATATGGAGCTTACTTTTCTTAAATAATTTTAAGCCAAGCAATGTGAAAAACAATGCTTATGCCGTGTTAGCCCGCCTGATTTCCCTGGCTCTGCGCCGTTGTTTGCGAAATTTTTTCCAGCGATTGTACAAGGGGCCCCAATACGGATTTTTGGCAATGCCGATTCTATGTATTAACCATGCACCAGGTTTGTTTCTAACCGCAATCCGGTAAATATATTGCGGGTTGCCACCCGCCACATTAAATCCATAGGCATCGGTGGTATAAAAAATGCTAAAGCCCAATGCCTGGGCAGCCTGGATATAGTCATCATCAAAATACCCCTGTGGCCAACACAAATGCGGGCTATTTTTATTTAATTCCTGCAACAGAGCCGCTTTTGATTGTTGTAAATCATTGGCAATACCTGCACACTTTCCAGCCCTGTCAAAGTTCAAATCCCAACGGGTATGGGTATGGGTATGGCAATGAATTTCAAAAGTACCTGCGGCTTCCATGGCCTGCACCTCAGACCAGCGAACCGCAATATCATTGGCTTTGCCTGCCGCAACAATTTCTTTGCATTCATGATGTGAAGGACAGGCGGGTAAAGGCTTACCTGATCCGTCAACGGGCCGGAGCTCGCCCTGCCCGGCCCAATCAGTCACCAGAAACATGACCGCATTCATGCCATATTTTTGCAAAACCGGATGGGCATAAACGTAATTATCCAGATAGCCATCATCAAAGGTGATTAGCACCGATTTTTCGGGTACTGTTTCGCCCTGAAGATAGCCGGCAAACTGGCCTGCAGTCAGACTTGTGTAGCCATTGGCCGCCAGGGCCGCCATTTGCGATTCAAAGTTTTGGGGGCTGGTAGTGATTTGTCCCGAAGACGGCGTAATATGGTGATACATCAGGACCGGCACAGAGCGGGCATTTTTCTCCGCCATCTTAGCGCTCCCGGGAGATGCGTACCTCGGCACCGCGACGCTTTACCTCAAGCCCTTCAGACTGCAAAATACGCAACCCTTCAAGCCCTTTGATATAACTGGACCCTTGCATTTGCATGACACGGATTTTATTGCGCATCACAACAGGGTTATGTAATGGCATGCCAAACATCCAGACCTCATCCAGTATGCGCGCCGTATTGAACTCGCCCAAATGTTTAAGCACCGGGCCAAGACACAGCATATGCCCTTCACGTCCAAAGACAGGTACGGAATCAAGTGCACAGTCAAGGCTGATAGGTTGACCACCCTCATAGCGCCAGCCGGTATTCAAGTCCCACCAGGCCTCGCCTTCGGGCAAGTAAACCACAACGTTCCCACCGGGTTCCAGTACGGGTGCCACCAATAATGCCGGCCCAAACATGAATTGGGTATCGTATTCTTGCGCCTTCGTATCGTTTGGGAAAGCCAGAGACATCATGCGCTGTACCGGCAGGCCGGTTCTGACCGAGTCTTCTATGATGCCAAGCACATAAGGAATAAGGCGGTAACGCAACTCGAACAGGGTTTTGATTTGCGACTGGGTGTCTTCATTGAAAGCGGTGGGCAACAAGGCTGGATTTGCATGCAAGGCAAACCCGGCAGAGAAAACCGACAGCCCCAAACAACGCAAATACCATTCAGGATCGACAGGACCAGACAGCATGTGCGGATTACCTATCTCATGCACCTGCGTCACGATGCCACTGGCCTGAACCGACAGGGCACTGCGTAATATCTGGTGCAGGGCATCCCAGTCATTGCCGGGGCACTCCAACTGCTTCCAGGGCGTACGCTGCGACCCCAGGCCAAGACTGTCACTTAACACCACCCCTTCTGCAGGTATCTTGTTACGTGAAACGGCTTCAAACAGGGCGTTTTTCAGCAATAATGGGTAGAGCGTGCGCAACAGCGGACCGGACTCTCCGTTACGGGCACTGACTGAGTCGGGCAGCGCTATGGGCAACTTGCATTCAATCGCGCTAGCACCTTCTTCAATAAGTTGCGCATGGCGCTCTTGCCAAAAAAGGAACGCGTCTTTATAGGTTAAATCAAGCAAGCCAAAAGACTGTCCACCTGTAGCCGGAACCCCGTCAAATACCTGTGCCAACCCTTCATCATTGCAAAGCAGCCAGCCACGATCTTCCAGGTCTGCAAACAGGCGCGTATTAGTCAGCACGCCCGGGAAAGTCGTTACACAGGCATACCATTGGTCTTCGGTCAGTTGGGCAAAATAGCGTCTTGCGTCTTCAAGGCGTGAAACATCCCATTCAAGGGCCTGCTTGTCCTGTTGAAACTGGATTAGGGACGGGTTGTCAAGCCTTAGGGTATCGAGCGGAATATCCTGATCACGCAGTGCTTTCGCCAACTCGCCAACTTCGTTGAAGTCTTGGCCCGTTTGCTGGATTAACCAGGTGCCCATGGCCCATAGCGGGGGTTGCCCGGCACGACCGGCAAGCGCGGAATATTGATTAAATATTTCGGCCGGCTCACTGGCAAATAAAAACAGGTCAAATACACTGTCTTCAACAAACAACTGGTAGGTATCCGGTTCATCGGGTGTACCGGGAGCATGCAAGACACGGTTCAGGGAGTTTACGTAAATACCCCAACCTTGAGGGTTCCAGGCCAAAGGCAAATAATTGAAACCGGGCAAATCGGAAACAATTTCCTGACCGCGACGGTTGAAATCGCCAAGGGTTTCACCCAAGCCATACACCGGTGCCTTGTCAGGCAGACCCAGCATAAGTCCCCAGCTTTCGGGCAGACCATTGCTGATCTCGGCCACAAAAGGACTGGCAAACTGGCTGTCTGTACTTAATAAAAGCTGTTCATTGCGAAACAGGGCCAGCCGGAATGGTCGGGCATGCATTTCCAGCGTAATGTCCCCTTGGACAAAACGCCAGGCACTTTCTTGCAAAACAGACTCGGTGCTCATTTCACCGATAGCCTCGGGCCTGGCCAATAGTAACTCCTGACGGGCCCTGGCGCGCGCATTCAGTTTTTCATCGTCCAGTTTGGATGCTGGACCACACCGCAAACGAAATACGCCCGGAGCGTGTGCCTCTATACGAAGGCTCAGGCCCGAATCTATTTCAAAAACGGCATGTGCTGAATGTGCGGATACAAATTCTAGATTATCAAGCTGGATCACGTAAGTTCTTTTTAAGTATTGCGCTTAGTGTGGCGCCAAAACGGTCACACTATAAAATATATTATTTTGACTCATTTACACCAAAATTAAAATCGAAACAAGGATTTAGCTGAAAATTCCTGCTAAATATGGCTTATTTCCCGTTTAAATCTGCAAATACAAAGAATATTGCAAAATTAACGCGGAGAAATCGCTTTTAGCAAATCTCGCTCCAGCGGTACCGGTTCTCCTTCAAGCCGGGCACCAATCACATCTCCAGCCAAACTCGACCATGTTAGTCCATGGGAGGCATAGGCCGCAGCAATCCAAACGCCCTCAGCATGATCAAGCTGCCCGACAACCGGCAAACGCCCCTGCAACACAGCCCGCATACCTGCCCACCCGCTTATCTCATTATCCTGAACGGCCTTTTTAAGATTTGCACAAAGGGTGACCGGCATTTTCGACAAAATGGTTTCCTGGCCTGCTTTACTGGTACATGGCATTAATTGATTATGCATATAAGTACTGCCCATGACACATAAGTTGTTGACCGCTGGTAAAAAATAACCCTCGCCACCAATAATGCAACGGGGTCCCCCATTAACAAGCCCAGCCGGTACATGCATGACTTCCCCCCCCATGGGATGAAGGGAATGCAGTTTGGGAATGGCCGGCACCACCTCACCGGAACGACGGGTTTGCTGCATCAGGCCGCTTTCTTGCATGACAGGAAGGGTTTGCAAACCACAGGCCACCACAACCGTATGCCCGCACGCCAGTACATTGCCATCTGCGCCCAACAGTTCCCATTGCCGGGTTTGCTCATTACGCAATAAAAATGCCACCCGGGCAGCCATGCACTCAATGCCCTTATTGGCCAGCAAAGTCTGAATCAGACCTTCCGGATTAACCAGCATGCCGGCAGAAAAATAAGCCCCTTCCCGGTCTATGGGCGTACCGGCCAATTCCGAAGCCTCGGCAAGTTTAACATGGCGCACCCATTCCCGGGGAAATTGCATGGCCTTGACGGCTTCGGTCAAATCCTTGGCATGGCCTTTATTTCGGCTTAACTCAAGGGTACCGCATCGGGCGGGGATAGCCGCTGGCGGGAAATCACGCCAGCGACTATGCGCCCGTAACGTACCGGCTCGACTTAAGCGCGACCGAAAATTATCATCAATTGATATCATCGGTGTCAGGGCAGCGGCAATATGCCCCTGCTGCCCTGCCGACTGCCCATGCGCAAAAGACGGATCGAAGACCCTAACCTGCCAGCCACGCAGGGCCAAGGCATGCGCCACCCCAGAGCCGGCCAGACCGCCCCCGATCACCAATGCAGTTCTGTCCTGGTCCGCCCTATAAACCGGCATTGGCCTGCCAGAGCGCGCCTGCAAGGCCAGATGCTTTCCATCTTGGCTCACGCTGGCTTCTCCTGTTACCAAACCTTCGGTTTTCAGGGCCTGCCTCAAGAGCCCCTCATCCTGGACACGACTTATCACATAAACTTGTGGTGAGGCATAACGCAACCAGTCACTGTAATTTTCTTGCGCCAGTACGGCAGGGCCACAACTGTCAGCCAGAATATAGGTATCCATAGAGGCATGAATATTTTTCAGCATCCGCCGTTTTTCGCCATACGCCAGCGTGATGGTAATATTGCCCCCTTCCAGGTCAATGCGATGCATGCCCGGTAATACGCAAGGCCAGTGACTGGCCAGCTCATTGACTTGCGCCTGGAAATGCCCGGGAAAAAGACGCGCGCCCATTTTTACAAAATCTTCACGGGAAAGCGGCCGCTCTTCAAACACAATCAGATGCAAACGTTTGCAGCGTAATGGATCTTCTTGCCAGTATTTGCGCAACAAGAGCAGATGCATGGCAAAACGCGTGCCATTCAGGGCAATGGTATGGCGTGCCTTGCCCTGCCATTGCAAACAAGATGACACGAAACTTGAATACCATGCATCAAGCTCGCAAAAGCTTTCTGTGATGGCCGAAACGGGATTATCTGTACAAGGCAAACTAAAGCCACTCTCTTGGGCGACAAGGTTGGCGGGACATAAAGCAGGATTGGTAGAGGACATGAAGGAAAGTGTTCGGGCAAATCAAAATTTAAGGTTCAGGAGCCGGCGACCGTGGCATCACTCCTGTGTATAATTCCTGTTTATAAGGACTGAATGGGCGAATTACGATGTTAACAAAAAACTATTTGGATTTTACCAGAGCATTGGAAGCAGGCATTACCGCAGCACATGCCGCAGCAGCAATTTTACAGGCATACGCCCATAACAGATCAGATCTGGTCATCGACCATAAATCGCGCAATGACCTGGTTTCCCAGGCAGACCGCGAAGCCGAAGCCGCCATTCTGGCGCACCTGTCAACCCTTACCCCCGAATTTGGCATTGTGGCTGAAGAAACCGGTGGTAAGCCCACTGGCACCGCCACCTGGTATATTGATCCGCTGGATGGCACCACGAATTTCCTGCACGGGATCCCCCATTATGCCGTATCACTGGGCTTAATTGCCCATGCGGGCACCCAACTGCAGCCCGACACACCACCCCTGACCCAAGACACACCGGTCGTCTCGGTTATTTATGACCCTTGCAGAGAAGAACTGTTCACCGCCATTTATCAGGAAGGCTCACGACTTAATGGCGAGCGGATTTACTGCTCCGCCTCACAATCCCTGGCCGACTCCCTTCTTGGCACAGGGGTTCCGTTTCGGGATTTTTCTTTTGCCAATCAATACATGCCCACGTTTGATGCCGCTCTTCAAACGACTCGCGGTATCCGTCGCCTGGGCGCGGCCGCCCTTGACCTGGCCTGGATTGCCTGCGGCCGTTTTGATGCTTACTGGGAAATGGGCCTGGCGCCCTGGGATGTTGCTGCAGGCACCTTGCTGGTGCGTGAAGCAGGTGGGCAAGCCGAAGATATGTACGGTATTGATCCCTGGCCTATAAAAGGTTATATTGCCGCCGCCAACTCACAGGTATTTCCTGAACTCATGGCAATGCTTAGGCCACACCTGACTGCTCCCACCATAAAAAATGAATCAATATGAACAATAAAGTCAAAGAAATCGAGGCACCCGAAGCCGTTATGGTCACGATTCCCAGAAGACTGGATACCGAAGATGCACAACTGGCACTGGAAAGGATACAGGACTTACTGAAAAAGCATGCCCTGGTAGAAAACCTTGTACGCAGGCAAGAGGAAGGAGACGAACAAGCCGACATTGTTGAAGGATTATTAAGGCGGCAACATGAGGTTGAGCTGGAACACACGCTTAACCAGCTGCATCCGGCCGACATTGCCTTTATTCTTGAATCATTACCCTCAGAGCAGCGCCGCCTGATCTGGAGCCTGGTGAATGCCAAATATGATGGCGATATTCTTCTCGAGGTTGATGACTGGGTTCGTGAAGACCTGATTTCATCCATGAATCGCGAAGATCTTCTGGCCGCCACCGAAGATCTTGACGCCGATGAGCTGGCCGATCTGGCGCCCGACCTGCCCGCCGATATTGTTGCCGAAGTCCAAAAAGGCCTTACCAACGAAGAGCGGGCGCAATTACTTGAAGCCATGGGTTACCCTGAAGGTACCGTGGGTGCCATCATGGACTTCGAGATGGTACGTGTACGTGAAGATGTCAGCCTTGAGGTCGTCTTGCGTTACCTCAGGCGCCTTGAAGAACTGCCAGACCATACTGACCAGATTTTTGTGGTGGATCGCCAGGATCGCCTTCAGGGCGTATTAAGCATATCCCAACTACTGGTCAATGACCCGGACACTAACGTGAAAGATGTCATGAAAACCGACTATCTTTCCCTCAAACCCAACGATGACGATACCGATGCCGCGTCGGCTTTCGAGCGTTATGACCTGGTTTCCGCACCGGTTGTCAACCGGCAAAACCGCCTGATTGGCCGGGTAACCATTGCTGATATGGTGGATGTGATTCGTGAAGATTCACAAGAACAGGATTTATCCCGTGCCGGCCTTCATGAAGAAGATATTTTTGCGCCGGTCGTCAAAGCCATCAAAAACCGTTCCCCCTGGCTGTTGATCAATTTATGTACAGCCTCCACCGCCGCGGTCATTGCCTCACAATTTGAAGGCACGGTCAGCCATATCGTTATTTTGGCTTTCCTGATGTCTATTGTGGCAGGTATTGGTGGCAACTCGGGTAACCAGACAATGACCATGGTCATCCGGGCCCTGGCGGTTGGACGCATTACCTCAAAGAACTTTACTTCCCTGCTGAAACGGGAATTTATTGTGACTATTTTAGTCGGTTTCATTGGCACCATCGTAGCTGCCGGTTTTTCCTGGGCTATTTCAGGCTCATTCAAAATTGCCTTGGTCATGGCCACCGCCATGCTGTGCAATATGCTGATTGGTGCCATGCTGGGTGTCCTGATCCCAATTTTCCGCGACAAGTTTGGCAAAGATCCCGCCATTGGTTCTTCGGTATTGCTCACTTTTGTCACCGACTCTCTGGGTTTTTTCATCTTCCTGGGGCTGGCCAGTATCTTTCTGCTTTAACATCTTCCCCGGCCTGATGGCCACAAACAAAAAATGACTGAATACCATTGAGTTCGGTATTCAGTCATTTTCTACGATCCAAAGAACACAAGCCGGGCGCCCCCGGCTCATGCCTTACCAAAGAGGGCTTTTATTTCAGTTGACCATGGCAGTGTTTGTATTTTTTACCACTACCACATGGACATGGATCGTTGCGCCCGACATTGGCCATCATGTTCCGGACTGTAATTCCACCGGCAGAAACATCACCTTTTTCATTCACTTCAATACCCAAGGCTTCGTCAAAGTCCGAATGATGGAGCGTTACATTCTGCACATGAGATTTGGCCGCTTCTGCTCCGGCTTCCTGAACCTGCTCAGGAGAGCGGACCTGAACAGTCATTAACACCTTGATCGTGTCATTGCGAATGCGCTCAAGCATGCCGGCAAACAGTTCAAAGGCTTCTTTTTTATATTCCTGTTTGGGGTCTTTTTGTGCATATCCGCGCAAATGAATACCCTGGCGCAGGTGATCCAGTGAGGCCAGATGCTCACGCCAGTGTGTGTCGATGGTTTGCAACAGGATAGAGCGTTCAAACGAGGACCATTGTTCCTGCCCTACCTGCTCCACCTTGGCCTCATAAGCATTCTTGGCCGCTTCCTGAATAGCATCATGAATTTCCTCTTCACCAAGACTGTCATCAGCCTGAATCATGGCCGTTAACGGCACTTCTATTTGCAACTCGGCAGCAAGCGAGGTTTCCAAGGCAGGAATATCCCACTGTTCTTCCATGGAGTTTTCAGGCACATAGGTTCGCACCAGGTCATTAACCGCGGCATTGCGCAATTCGGTAACCATTTCTGAAATGGATGCCTCTTCAAGAACCTCGTTACGCTGGCCATACAATACCTTGCGCTGGTCATTGGAGACGTCATCATACTGAAGCAGTTGCTTGCGAATATCAAAGTTGCGGCTTTCCACCTTGCGTTGCGCCGACTCGATAGAGCGGGACACCATTTTGGCCTCGATAGGCTCGCCATCGGTACCCAGGCGCTCCATGATGGCACGGACACGTTCACCCGCAAAAATACGCATGAGTGAATCATCAAGGGAAAGATAAAAGCGGGAAGAACCCGGATCTCCCTGACGTCCGGCACGGCCACGCAGCTGGTTGTCGATCCGGCGTGATTCGTGGCGCTCGGTACCGATAATACGCAATCCACCCGCCGCCTTGACCTGCTCATTAACCGGTTTCCATGCTTCCCGGATTTTAGCGGTTTCCGCTTCTTTCTGTTCTGCTGCCAGAGAATCATCGGCACGAACCAGGTTAATGGCTTTTTCTATACTGCCGCCCAGCACGATGTCGGTACCACGACCGGCCATATTGGTGGCAATCGTAATGTGGCCGGGTTTACCTGCTTCGGCAACAATTTCCGCCTCGCGTGCATGCTGTTTGGCATTAAGCACTTCATGGGGCAGTTTTTCTTTTTTCAGTAGCTCAGACAAAAGCTCCGAGTTTTCGATGCTGGTGGTACCCACCAGAACAGGTTGGGCACGTTCGTAACAATCGCGGATATCCTTGATGATAGCAGCGAATTTTTCCTGGTCATTTTTGAAGATCTGGTCGTTCTGGTCGATCCGGATCATGGGCACGTTGGTAGGAATAATGACGGTTTCAAGACTGTAAATTTCCTGAAATTCGTATGCCTCGGTATCTGCCGTACCGGTCATTCCCCCCAGTTTTTCATACATGCGGAAATAATTCTGGAAGGTAATGGAAGCCAGCGTCTGGTTTTCATTCTGGATTTGCACCCCTTCCTTGGCTTCAACCGCCTGATGCAAGCCGTCTGACCAGCGGCGACCGGCCATAAAGCGGCCGGTGAATTCATCGACAATCACCACCTCGTTGTTTTGCACCACATAATGCTGGTCTTTGAAGAACAGGTTATGGGCCCGCAAGGCCACCATCAAGTGGTGCATTAAGGTGATATTACGTGGATCATACAAAGACTCGCCCTCGGGCAGAATGCCCTGCTCGCGCAAAATCTTCTCGGATTTTTCATGACCGGCTTCAGACAAGTAAATTTGCTGGGATTTTTCATCTACCCAGAAATCGCCTTCGGGCTCGGGTTCCTGCGGCTTGGGCTCTTCTTTCATGCGAGTCAGCAAGGCAGGAATACCATTCATGCGAATATATAATTCGGTATTGTCTTCGGCCTGGCCTGAAATGATCAGTGGCGTACGGGCCTCGTCAATCAGGATAGAGTCGACTTCGTCAACAATTGCGTAATTGAGCCCACGCTGACGGCGATCCTCGCTGCGGTACTCCATATTGTCACGCAGGTAATCGAAGCCATATTCATTATTGGTACCGTAAGTAATATCGGCACGGTAGGCATCAATTTTTTCCTGGTTGTCCTGCTGGGGAACCACCACCCCTACGCTTAGACCCAGAAAATTGTAAAGACGGGCATTTAATTGCGCATCGCGGCGGGCCAGATAGTCGTTGACGGTGACTACGTGCACACCCTTGCCACTTAAGGCATTCAGGTAAACGGGCAAGGTACTCATGAGAGTTTTACCTTCTCCGGTACGCATTTCCGCAATCTTTCCGTTATGCAAGGCAATACCGCCCAACAGCTGGACATCAAAGTGACGCATGCCCAATACCCGACGGGACGCTTCGCGGGTAACCGCAAAGGCTTCGGGAAGCAGGTCATTAAGGCTTTCGCCCTTTTCCAGACGGGCACGAAACTCGGGGGTTTTAGCGGCAAGCTCTTGATCGGAAAGCGCTGATATTGTTTTCTCCAGCGCATTGATTTTTGACACTATTTTGCGATACTGTTTAAGTATGCGGTCATTACGGCTGCCAACTAGTTTTTTAAGTATAGAAATCATTCTTATTTTACAATATAAGCTTGGATTTTCGCAGGGGCTACCCGCCAAACCGGTCCAATGTGGTTAGTCAAATTTTTTACTCGAAGCCAGTAGTTTAACGCATACCGCTTCCAGTTGTAACGCCTGAAGGTAAACTGGCTCCAGCTTTTCCGCCCGAACCCAGCTTTGCCCCAATAACTGCCGCACCTGCTTTACTGACGGTTTCAAGCAATGAATTCCCGGCAACTGCCGTTGTTGGTGTAGAGGCTTGTTTCAGGAACATGAGCGGGTCAACCGGGCTGCCATTGACACGGACCTCGAAATGCAAATGTGCGCCGGTTGAACGTCCTGTAGAACCAACACGGCCAATAATTTGCTTTTTGGAAACCAGATCACCTTTTTTGACCAGCAGCTTGGAAGCGTGTGCGTATCGGGTTACCACACCATTGCCATGATCAATATCAATTGAGTTTCCGTAGGCCCCATTATAGCCAGCCTCTAGAACAATGCCGGCCGATGAAGCATAAATGGGCGTGCCGGTGGGCGCGGCAAAATCAGTCCCTGAATGCAAATGATATTTTTTACTGACAGGATGACGGCGCCAGCCATACGCAGATGAAATACGGGCTGCCGACATGGAGACCGGTATCGCCGAAGGGATGCGATTGCGATCGGCGTTACGCGTACTCAGCAGCAACTCCATGGTTCTGAAACCGTCATTTTGCATGGAAATTTGTTGTTTGAGCATATCCAGCTCACGCCCGATTTCTTCGGCTGACATAATCGTGTCATTGGTAATCAGGTCATCTTCGAAGGAAAAAGATTCATCCGACTGTTTTGCCGCTGGCAAGATGGCTGCCGCCTCGGGAGACTTGAGCAAGCCCGCGGTACCGGCAACCCGGGTACCCAATTTTTCAAGACTTTCAACCCGCGCTCGCAATTCCCCCACCTGTGTGGCCATGAAGTTTACACTATTACGAATAAGTGCTTCATCGCGGGCAGAAGGTTGCGTATTAACCGCCAAATGGCTATTATTTTCCTGGTGAAGGGATTGAACGCCCCAATATCGCTCTAGCATTGCACCACCGGCTACCGCGATACCCAAGACCATTACTGACATACTGAATGCCCAGATTTTCTTGCTGGACTGCCTGTGTTTGTATGAACTTTCTGATATAAAAAGATCTTTTTTACGCTTTCTAAACATTTTACCTATCTACTGTCTATGTCCCTGTTTCGCAAATATTATAAAAACAAAAACCATACTACCCATAGCCAACAAAGCAATGAGGAAAAGACTGCCCTTGGCTGGCTCAGGGATGATGAACAAAAGGCAAACATCCTTAAAACGGCCAGCTATTACCTGGACATACAAAATACAATTCTGGACAGTTTACATGATCCAGTAACGCAAGCATGTAAAATCCTGAAGTTTGATAACGGAACCCTGGTTATTGCCGTACCCAGTGCCGCTTACGCGGCCAAGATACGTCAACTTACACCAAGAATCAGCCAGCTCCTGATGAATCGGGGCTTGAATGTGAATGAAGTACGCATCAGGATACAGGCAAACCTGTACAAACCCGAACCACCGGCCCAGGTTCATACTGAAAACAAAGCCATTTTAAACCAATCTGCCGTGGATGCCTTTGATAAATTGCATAAAACCTTGCCTAAGGGTGAACTTTCCGATGCCATTGCCCGGATTTTGGAACGAAGAAAAACTTAAGCCAAACGCCAATCACGGCCAACCGCATCGGCGGCAGCGGCCTGTGAATCATAAGTAACAATTTCCCAGGCATCTTCCTGGGCCAGCAAAGCGCGGCACAGCTTGTTATTAAGGCCATGCCCCGATTTACACGCCACGTATCGGGCCAACAAAGGCTTGCCAATCAGATAAAGGTCACCAATGGCATCAAGGATTTTATGCTTGACGAATTCGTCATCGTAACGCAGGCCATCGCTATTAAGAATACGGTAATCATCCATCACAATGGCGTTATCAAGGCTACCACCACGGGCCAGGCCCATGGAACGCATGGCTTCCACATCGCTGGCAAAACCAAATGTACGGGCGCGGGCGATTTCTTTAGTGTAAGAGTCGCGAGCGAAGTCTACTTCGGCAAAACTGGCGGTTGAGTCGATGGCCGGATGCTGGAAATTAATTGAAAACGCCAGGGAAAAACCTTCATAAGGCTCAAGACGGGCCCATTTGGCATTTTCACCCTCGCCTTCGCTAACTTCCACTGTTTTCAATACTTTAAGAAAACGTTTGGGCGCATTTTGTTCAACGATACCCGCAGAGCGCAGCAAATAAACGAAAGTACCCGCGCTGCCATCCATAATGGGCACTTCTTCGGCATTCAGGTCTATGTGAATGTTATCGATACCCAAACCGGCCAGGGCAGACATTAAATGTTCTACGGTAGAGATACGGACATGGCCATTTTGCAAGACCGAAGCCATGCGGGTATCGCCTACTTTGTCTGCCAGGGCGGGAAAGTCAACAACTTCGGGGGTATCAATACGATGGAAAACAATACCGGTATTTGCCTCTGCAGGACGCAGGACAATTTCCACACGTTCTCCGGAGTGAACGCCGACACCCGTGGTTTTAACTAAATTCTGAATCGTTCTTTGTCTGAGCATAAGTGTAATGTCGCAACAAGGCCAAAATTTGCCTTTTATAAACAGCCATTTTACCTTGAAACGGGGTGCCAAGTTATTGATTTGACTAAAAAGTGTTTCAATTAAAGACAAAAAAGAAACGGCTTGGGGAAACCGTTTCTTTTAATTGCCGGAAACCATGAGACTGATTTCCGGCAGGAGTTGGTACTGATTTTTTTATTAATCTGCCTGTTTACGTAAAAAGGCGGGAATATCGTAACGCTCCATACCCGAGGTTTCCAGCGCCCTTACCTGGTCGGAAGCCGCTTGGCTACGGGCACGGGGATTACGAAATACCGGTGGTGTATCCAGATTAAATGCTTCAGGCTGACTATCGCCCGCATTCAGGTTCAGCACCAGGTCATCAGTGCCGGTACGTACATTCTGAGTCACATTATGCACCAATTCAGGCTGTTTGCGTCCCAAGCCTGTGGCTACCACGGTAACACGCAAATCATCACCCATGGATTCATCAAAGGCACTACCAAAAATGAAATGAGCGTCTTTGGAAGCATAGCTGCTGATAATTTCATTGATCAGCTTGGTTTCCGTCATTTTCAGGGAACGGCTGGCAGTGACATTAACCAGGATACCGCGCGCACCATTCAGGTCAACACCCTCAAGGAGCGGGCAGGCAATTGCCTGTTCAGCAGCCAAACGGGCGCGATCCTGTCCACTGGCAACCGCTGTACCCATCATGGCCTGACCGTATTCGCCCATCACTGTTTTCACGTCTTCGAAGTCGACGTTAATATCGCCATGAACGTTAATGATTTCCGCAATACCTGCGCAAGCATTGTACAAGACGTTATCAGCTTCCTTGAAGCAGTCATCCTGGGTCGCATCTTCACCCATCAACTCATAAAGCTTTTCGTTTAAAACCACAATCAGGGAGTGCACGTGCTTGGCGAGCTCGACAATCCCTTCTTCTGCCGACTTCATGCGACGGGTACCTTCAAAAGAAAAAGGCTTGGTTACCACGCCAACGGTAAGAATACCCAGCTCTTTGGCCACTTCAGCAACGACAGGACCGGCACCGGTCCCGGTACCCCCCCCCATACCGGCCGTGATAAACACCATATTTGCACCATTTAAGGCAGCCCTGATTTCTTCACGGGCAAGTTCGGCCGCCGCACGACCTTGTTCTGGTTTGGCACCCGCACCTAAACCGGAATTGCCCAGACGAATTTGCACGGGTGCCTCGGTCGCATTAAGCGCCTGGATATCCGTGTTGGCGCAGATGAAATCTACACCCTTGATTCCTGAACGCATCATGTGCCGTACGGCATTGCCCCCGGCCCCGCCTACACCAATAACCTTGATAACGGTGCCGCTATTATTACTGTCATCTAATATTTGAAAACCCAAATCCATGATATCCAACTCCTATAATCCAAATAATTATCGAAAATTCCCCAATTTTCGGAAATTATTTCAAAGACAAGGCCGAAATATTTGTTTAGTATTTGTCTTTAAAATAACTCCTGGATGATATTAATCACCCTTTTTCAGGGTTAACCCCTGCAAAAATACGTTTTAAGCATAAAAAACACGTAATCCTTTTATTATGCATCTATCTTAATTCATAAACCATTCTTTCATGCGTAAAAAGATGGATTTGAATCCTCCTTTTTGTTGCATGGTTTTACTACCCCTGAGGCGCTGCACGCGCGCTTCGGTTAACAGACCCATGACGGTTGAAAAGCGCGGGTTGCGAACCACATCAGCCAGGCTTCCGCGATACTCGGGCACTGCCACCCGAACGGGTTTGAGAAACACGTCTTCGGCCAATTCAACAATGCCGGGCATCAGCGATGTGCCACCCGTCAGCACAATACCTGAAGCAACCAGATCTTCAAAGCCTGAATCCCTGACTACCTGCTGCACCATCATAAACAGTTCTTCGATACGGGGTTCAATAACCGCCCCCAGGGTTTGTCGCTTGACCTTGCGTACATCGCGATCGCCCAGGCCGGGCACTTCGATCAGTTCTTCAGGATTGGCAAGGGACTGCTTGGCAATGCCAAAGCGCAACTTGATGTCTTCTGCGTCGGGCGTAGGTGTCCTGAGCATGGCTGCAATATCGCTGGTTACCTGGTCTCCGGCAATTGGCAAAACGGTTGTATGGCGTATTGCACCACCGGAAAAAATAGCCACATCGGTGGTACCGCCACCAATATCCACCATAACCACCCCCAACTCTTTTTCATCGTTGGTAAGGGTAACCATGCTGGATGCCAGCGGTTGCAAAATAAGATCTTGCACTTCCAGTCCGCAACGACGCACGCACTTGACAATATTCTGGGCGGCACTGGCAGCCCCCGTTATAATGTGCACGCGTACTTCCAGCCGGATGCCGCTCATGCCAACCGGCTGCCTGATATCTTCCTGGTTATCAACAATAAATTGCTGGGTCAATACATGAAGTACCTGATGATCGGTTGGGATATTAACCGCCTTTGCGGTTTCAATGACCCGGGCAACATCAGCCTCGGAAACTTCCTTGTCTTTAATGGCCACCATGCCACTGGAGTTGAAGCTGGTAATATGGTTGCCGGCAATACCTGTGTAAACTTCCCTGATTTTGCAATCAGCCATTAACTCAGCCTCTTCCAGTGCGCGCTGGATTGAGTTCACGGTTGAATCAATATTGACAACAACCCCTTTACGCATTCCCTTGGACTCATGCTGACCAAGTCCAATCACTTCAAATCGCCCTTCTTCTGGCAATGCCTCGGCGACAACCGCAACAACTTTGCTGGTACCAATATCCAAAGCAACAATTAGGTCCTTAAGGTCACGACTCATTTTTTCTCTTTACTATCAACGGGTAGAGTATTATCCACTGGAGCATACGTTATGGCAAAGCCCTTGGTATAACGAAGATCCACCTTGTTTATTTTCCTGCCTTCGATACGGTTTTGCAATATTGGCCACGAGCGCACAAAGCGCTCGATGGTCGAGGAAAAAGATACAGCTCCCTGTCCCCCATGCGGATTGATTGCATCAGCCCCCGGATCCCTTCCCATTACCAACTCCATATCATTACTCAATTCTACACGCCATGCATAGCGATCGCTAAGCGTTATTTCATTAACGCCAAATTTTAATGGCGCCAGCCAGCGAACCAGCTCGGCATACCGTTGCACGACCAATAATTCAGAGCCATCGGGACCATTAAACTGTGGCAATTCCGATTCGGAATTCAATTCGGCCTGGTTTGCCGAAAACAGTTCCCCCCACGTATTGATCATCTGGTTTTCATTCCAGAATGCAAAGGGCTCATGCTCTTCTATTTTAAGCAATAAACCATCTGGCCATACGCGTCGCAAGTGAGCCTGCCTGACCCAGGGGGATGTTTCAAAAACTCGCTTGGTTTCATCAAGGTTAATCGTAAAAAAATTACCCTTGAGTTTACCCGCTATGGTTGCCTGAATGCTGGCTGGCGACACATAATTAAGTACTCGTCCCTTTACCGGTTCTATCGTAATGCGCGACAAATTGAACATCGGGCGATGCGCAAGCCAATAGATGCCCCCCGCGATCAAAATAATCACGGCCATTATTGCGATAACATTTGCAATGAGGTTGGTTACACGGGCATTATTCAGCACTGTTTACATCCCGCTTATCCGTGTTCAGGCACAGGCCTGTGTATTTTGCACGAAGCCTGCGACAGGATGAATACACACAAGTCGGCATAACTCATTCCTTCCGCTTTCGCCCCCATGGGTACCAGGGAGTGACTGGTCATGCCTGGAGAGGTGTTGATTTCAAGCAACCAGGGCTGGTTTTGCCCATCAAGCATAATATCAACCCGTGCCCATCCTTCACATCCAATCGCCCGATAGGCCTGTACGGAAATTTCCTGAATCCTGCTGGCCAATTCAACAGACAAGTTGGCTGGACACTCATAACGCGTATCGTTGGAAATATATTTGTGTTCAAAGTCATAATTGCCACCTGGGGCAAAAATTTCAATGACCGGCAAGGCCCGGGCATCTTCACCGGCACCGACGACAGGAATGGTAAGCTCCCGACCAACCACAAACTGCTCAGCCAATAGTTCATGATCAAAGTTAATTGCCTGATTGAAGGCCTCATGCAACTCATCCTGCTGGCTGACTTTATACAAGCCCAGCGTTGAACCTTCGTGAGGAGCCTTGATGATCAGGGGCAGGCCCAGTTCCGCACAGGCGGCATCGGTCTCGGCCAGATTCCTGACCACTTTGTATTTTGGCGTGGGCAAACCTTGCTCAAGCCAAATCCGCTTGGTCATGATTTTATTCATTGCCAGGCTTGAAGCCATCACACCACTGCCGGTATAGGGAATGCCCAATAACTCAAGCACCCCCTGCAACGTGCCATCTTCTCCGTAACGACCATGCAAGGCAATGAAAACACGATCAAAATTTTGTGCCGCCAGCTCTGCCAGGTTGTGTGTACTGGTATCAAACAAGTGGGCATCAATCCCCTTACTTTGCAAGGCAGACAAAACACCTTCACCCGATTGCAGGGAAACGGCTCGCTCGGCTGAATGGCCGCCATACAAAACCCCAACCTTGCCAAATTCATGTTTCATGCCATTTCTCCTATTTGGCCGGGGACCTTGCTAATTGATCCTGCTCCCATTACCACCACCACGTCGCCATCCCTGACAAAGTCAATAATCGCCTGTGGCATTTCATTTATATTTTCAATAAATACAGGTTCCAACTTGCCAGCCACCCGAATTCCCCGGGTCAAGGCACGGCCATCGGCGGCCACAATCGGCGTTTCTCCGGCTGCATAAACCTCGGTCAGGACAACCGCATCGGCACTGTTTAAAACTTTAACGAAATCTTCAAAACAATCGCGTGTGCGGGTATAACGATGCGGCTGAAAAGCCAGCACCAGACGCCGTTCAGGCCAGGCACCACGCGCGGCCTCTATGGTGGCGGCCATTTCTACCGGATGATGTCCATAATCATCAATCACGGTAAACCGGCCACCGCCTTTTTCTTCGGGGATATTGAAATCTCCCGTATAGGAAAACCGGCGCCCGACACCGTTAAAGCCTTTCAAGGCTGAAACAATAACTTCATCAGAAATATCAAGCTCGGTTGCCACGGCAATCGCGGCCAGGGCATTCAACACATTATGGCGTCCCGGCAAATTCAGGGTAACGCTTAAGGTTGGCAACCACTCATCAACCTTGATACGGCGAATGACGTCAAAACACATATGAATACCTTCTGCCCGAACCTTGACCGCCTGAAAATGGGCATCATCACCAAAGCCATAGGTGGTTACCGGTCGAGAGATAAAGGGAATAATTTTACGGACGTTGTCATCATCATTGCACAGGATGGCACTGCCATAAAATGGCAGGCGCTGGGTGAACTCAACAAAAGCGCTACGCAGCCGGGCAATATCATGACTGTAAGTGTCCATGTGATCAGCATCGATATTGGTAATGATAGCCATGACCGGCAACAGATTCAAAAACGATGCATCCGATTCATCGGCTTCCACAACAATATAGTCACCCTGTCCAAGACGCGCATTGGCACCGGCCGAGTTCAGGCGGCCACCAATCACAAAAGTCGGATCAAGGCCTGCAGCAGCCAGCACACTGGCCACCAAGCTGGTCGTAGTGGTTTTGCCATGCGTGCCTGCAACCGCAATCCCGCGTTTCAGTCGCATTAATTCTGTCAGCATGATGGCCCTGGGCACCACAGGAATTTGCCGGGCCCTGGCGGCAAGCACTTCAGGATTGCTGTTAGCCACCGCTGTAGAGGTGACAATTGCATCGGCTTCCTGTACGTTTTCAGCCTGATGGCCAATATGAATCATTGCGCCCAAATTGGCCAGACGACGCGTGACAGCTGACTCTTGTAAATCAGAGCCGCTAATGCGGTAGCCCAGATTGAGCATTACTTCGGCAATGCCACTCATTCCTGAACCGCCAATACCTACAAAATGGATATTTCTTATCCTGTGTTTCATTTTTTATCCTTAACTACACTGATGCACACATCGGCAATAACCTGCGTGGCGTCAGTCCGGGCACATTGCCTTGCTTTTTCGGCAACTGCCTGCAATTCATGACGTGTTTTTTCCTGCAACCAGGAAGCCAGCCATTGGGCTGATAATTCTTTTTGCGCTTTGGTCCATGCCGCCTCTTCACGGGTAAGCCAAGCCGCATTAGCCGTTTGATGATCATCAATGGCATGTGGCAAGGGAATAAACAGGGCAGCCACCCCTACCGCCGCCACTTCGGCGACTGTCATGGCACCTGCGCGGCAAATCAGCAGATCTGCCACTGACATGGCCGCTGCCATATCGGCAATAAAGGCCACACACTCAGCCTGCACACCCAAATCGGCATAGGTTCTTTCAAGTGTATCAAGGTGCTGGGTTCCCGACTGATGCACAATATGAGGGCGCTGTTCGGGCGCAATGCCCGCCAATGCCTGGGGCACAACGGTATTCAGGGCATGCGCGCCCAAACTGCCACCCACCACCAGAATGCTCAGCCGCCCCGTACGACTTGCGTAACGTTGGGCCGGACTTGGCGTTGCCAACAAATCCTTACGTACCGGATTACCCACCATTTTCCCTTTGGGCAATACGCCGGGAAACCCGGTTAGCACACGGGTAGCCACCTTGGCCAGCCATTTATTGGCGGTGCCGGCCACCGCATTCTGCTCATGCACCACCAGGGGAATACCGCGCAAAGCAGCCATCATACCACCAGGAAAAGCGACATAGCCGCCCATTCCCAATACAACAGAAGGTTTTATTTTGCGCAGGCTTAGCCAGGCCTGAAAGCTGGCCTGCAACAAGGTGAACGGCAATTTGACAAGAGCGGCCAGGCCCTTGCCACGCACCCCTGAAAAAGCCATGGGTTCCAGGGTAAAACCATGCCCGGGCACCAGCTTGCCTTCCATTTTGGAGGGATCTCCCAACCAGACAACCTGCCAGCCACGTGCTTCCATTTCATGCGCCACGGCAAGGCCTGGCATAATATGCCCGCCTGTCCCGCCTGCCATGACCAATAATGTTGGCTGCTTCATGGATACGACCTTTTACTTTCTTTATTCACAGGCTGGCCACGCATCATTTGACGGACCTCGTAATCAACCCGCATTAACACGGCAACCGCAATCAGATTCATGACAATAGAAGAACCGCCATAGCTAACCAGAGGCAAAGTCAGGCCTTTGGTGGGCAACAAGCCCAGGCAAACCCCCAGATTAATAAATGCCTGCACACCAAACCAGATGCCAACTCCCTGAGCCACCAGGCCATTGAACTCGCGATCCATCGCGATGGCAGAGCGGCCAATCTCAAAGCTTTTTTTGACAATGACAAAAAACAGCAGCACCACCAACAGGATACCGACAAAACCCAATTCCTCTCCTACCACTGCCATAATGAAGTCGGTATGCGCTTCAGGTAAATAATGCAGTTTTTCAATGCTTGAACCCAAACCAACCCCAAACCACTCGCCTCGGCCAATGGCAATCAGGGAGTGCACCAGCTGATAGGCAGTGGACTGCACATTCGATTCATGAAAGGGGTCCAGATAGGCCATTATCCGCCCCAGTCGCCAGGGTGCAAAAATAATCATCGCTACAAACAAGGCAGCCAATACGCCCATGGCAAAAACGAAAAGGCCAAGATTAATGCCGCCAAGAAACAGTATGCCAACGGCAATCGCCATTGTTACCATTAATGCCCCCAGATCGGGTTCAAGCATCAACAGCACCGTAATCGCAGCAAGTGCCACGACCATCGGTATAAAACCACGACCAATGTCCTGCATATATTTTTGTTTACGCACCGTGTAATCAGCAGCAAACAGCAGCATGGCAAATTTCATGAATTCAGAAGGCTGAAAATTAACCGGACCGATGGGAAGCCAGCGTGATGCACCATTGACTTCCTTGCCAATAAACGGCACCAGTACCAGTACCAGCAGCAGTAATGCAAACAGAAAAACCGCGAAGGCGTTTTTTTCCCAGAAACTCATGGGCACGGTAACCGTCAGGGAAAACAGAATAATCCCAACCATTATATAAATAGCATGACGGGTAACAAAATGATAACGACCCAAATTGGCATATTTGGGTCCATCGGCCAGCGCAATAGAAGCGGAAAACACCATGATCAAACCAAACAGCAACAAAGCAGAGACAGCAACGCCCAGCAGCAAGTCATAATTGCGCATAGTCGTACGACCCGGCTTGACGGCACTGACACTGGAACGAAACTCTCTCATCAAACTCATGCAATTTCTCCGTTTTCAAGGGCTAACTCGTTAACGGCATCAATAAATGCATGGCCACGGTGGTTGTAATTGTTGAACATATCCATACTGGCGCAGGCGGGTGACAACAGCACCACATCAGTTTCCTGCGCATGATCCAGCGCAACGCTTACCGCTTCTTCAAGCGATGCGGCATGAACACACGGAACCCCGGCAGGCGCCAGAGCCTGTTCAATCACACAGGCATCCTGTCCGATCAGAATAACGGCACGGGCAAAACGCGAAACCGGTGCAACCAACGGCGAAAAGTCCTGCCCCTTGCCCAAGCCACCGGCAATTAACACCACCTTGCGTCCCATACCTTTAAGCGCGGCAACCGTAGAGCCCACATTGGTGCCCTTGCTGTCATTGATAAAATCCACACCCTTGATACTTCTGACAAAATTGGTACGGTGCGGTTCTGCCTCATAATTTCTTAAGGCATTAAGTAATGGCGTCCAGCCAAGATCAAGAACCCGGCATAGGGCCATCGCTGCCAAGGCGTTCAGGGCATTATGCCGGCCTCTCACCTGCATCGCATCGGCCGGCATCAACCGTTTAAGCACGCCATTTTTTCTAACCGGACGCTCCAGATTCTTTTTTCTTCTGCCTCCGGTTTCGGGCAAATCGAACTCATCAACACTGCCAGCGGCCAGCCACAGCATGCCGTTGCTGTCTTCCAGACCCATATCCTGATCAAGGAGCGGCTCTGTTTCACCAAAAGAACGCACATTCAGGTCATTGGCAAATTCAACCATGCCACTGACCATTTCATCATCGCGATTGATAATGGCGACCTGGCTCATTGTGAGCAACTTTGCCTTGCAATCCGTGTATTCCTGCATACTGCCATGCCAGTCCAGGTGGTCTTGCGTAATATTCAGCACGACAGCCGCATCAGGCTGCAAGGATTTAACGGTCAGTAACTGGAAGCTGGATAGCTCAAGCACCCAGACATCGGGTAAGGCATTAGCGTCAAGTGCCATCATAAGCGCGGTTAAGGCAGAAGGGCTGATATTACCCGCTGCCACGGCAACCAGCCCGGCTTCCTGCAACATGTCCCGGACCATGGTCGTAACCGTAGTTTTGCCATTTGTACCGGTAACACCCAGCACCTTGGGTTCATAGCCCCGGGTTTGTCTTAACTGCGACAATGCGCGGGAAAACAGTTCAATCTCACCCACTATGTCAATATTCCGTTGCCGCGCGAGATCTAGAAAAGCAGCCAGATGCGGCTCGGAAGGTACCAGGCCCGGGCTTAAGACTATTGCTTCAACACCGTCCAATACCTGGCTGTCAAAACATGGCTCACCCAGAAATTTTTCAAAAGGCTGCCCGGTCGCATCCAGCGTATCAAGGCCTGGCGGGTTGGGCCGGGTATCGGCAATGCGCAAACGTGCCTGATTACGCAAGCACCATAAAGCGGCTGCAAGCCCGGTTTCCCCCAGCCCCAGAACCAGGACCAAAGAGGGAAAAGACAAAACGTTGTTTTCTGACTGTGTATTCATCGTAATTTCAAGGTTGCCAAACCAAGTAGCACAAGCATCATCGTGATAATCCAAAAACGCACTACCACCTGGGTTTCTTTCCAGCCACCCACTTCAAAGTGATGATGCAAAGGGGCCATCCGAAGTATGCGACGCCCGCTACCATATTTTTTCTTGGTGTATTTGAACCAGATCACCTGAATCATGACCGACAGGGTTTCTACCACAAACACGCCCCCCATGATAAACAGGACAATTTCCTGCCGGACAATAACGGCAACCGTGCCCAGCATGCCACCCAGGGCCAGCGCACCGACATCACCCATAAACACTTGGGCGGGATATGCGTTGAACCACAGGAATGCCAATCCGGCACCCGCCAGGGCCGCGCACAGGATTAACATTTCAGAGGCCCCCGGAATATAAGGAAACAGGAGGTATTTGGAGTAATCAACCCGCCCTACAATATAGGCAAAAATACCCAAGGCACCGCCCACCATGACGGTTGGCATAATGGCCAGGCCATCAAGGCCATCGGTCAGGTTGACGGCATTGCTGGTACCCACAATAACCATCCAGGTTAACGCAGCAAAACCAAAGACGCCCAGTGGGTAGCTGACACTTTTGAAGAAAGGCACAATCAGGTCGGCACGCGATGGCAATGGCATGGTGAAACCGCTTAAGACCCATTCTTTAAACAAGGGCCATAAATCGGCATTGGCCGGTGCTGAAACGGCAAAAGTAAGATATACCGATGCAATCAAGCCAATTAATGACTGCCAGAAAAATTTCTCTCGCGAGGACATGCCTTCAGGATTACGATGAACCACCTTGCGATAATCATCAACCCAGCCAATTGCCCCAAACCCGAAGGTAACCAGCATAACCACCCAGACAAACCGGTTGCTTAAATCTGCCCATAATAAAGTACTGATAGCAATGGCAATAAGAATCAGCACGCCCCCCATGGTGGGCGTACCATTTTTGACCAAGTGCGACTCGGGCCCATAGGCCCGAACTGCCTGGCCAATTTTAAGCTCGGTTAACTTACGGATGACACGCGGGCCGGCCCACAAGCCAATAAACAAGGCAGTGGCGCATGCCAACATGGCGCGCAGCGTAATATACTCAAATACGCCAAAGCCGCTGATACTTTCAGACAGCCACCTGAATAACTCATACAGCATCTTTTTCCCCTTCAATGGATGAAGCTTTTTGCAAGTCTGCAATGACTCGCTCCATACGCATTGATCGTGATCCTTTCACTAAAATATTTAACGGTTTAAGATTTCTGATGTGCGGTGCCATCTGATGAATGTCTTCAAAATGCGTTGCCTGTGAACCAAAAGCCTGTACGGTTTGCATGGATGCATCACCATAAGCCAGCAAGTAATCAATACCTTTTTCTTTGGCATAAAAACCTACCTCGGCATGCATTTGCGGACCATCTTCACCTACTTCGGCCATATCACCCAAAACCAGAATTTTGATCCCAGGCAATTGTGACAGGACATCGATGGCTGCACGAACGGAATCAGGGTTTGCATTATACGAGTCATCAAGCAGTTTTGTGCCGTCAGAAAGCACAAATCCCTGCATTCGTCCCTTTACGGGGCTAAATTTTTGTAACCCAATGATAATGGTATCCAAAGGTATCCCGATTGCCAGGGCACAGGCAGTGGCTGCCAATGCATTGCGCACATTATGATGACCGGGAATATTCAATGAAACCCGACCAGAAGCCTTGGGGGTTACCAGCAGGAAACGGCTGCCATTACTATCAGCCTCCAGTTCTTGGGCGGTGACATCGGCCTGTTCACCAAAACCGAATAAAATCCGGTGACGGTTACCGGCAATGTCCTCCCATAAGGCGGTATAAGGCTCGTCGGCAGGGAAAACGGCAACCCCACTAAGATCCAGTCCAGCAATCACATCTGCGTTTTCAAGCGCCACCGCTTCTACCGTTTGCATGAACTCCTGGTGTTCCCTTTGCGCGTTGTTCACCAATCCAACCGTGGGCCTGGCCAGGTCAGTCAGGAGACGGATCTCGCCCGGGTGATTCATACCCAGTTCAAACACCGCGACCTGATGATTTTCATTCAGGCCAAGCAAACTTAACGGGACACCAATTTGATTATTCAGGTTGCCTTTTGTGGCAATACAATGATCCGGGCCGACATGTGCCGCCAGAATGGAGGCAATCATTTCCTTGGTGGTTGTTTTGCCATTGCTGCCTGCAACCCCAATAACCGGAATATCAAACAGGGAGCGCCAGGCTTTACCCATCAACTCTAGTGCCCTGCCTGTATCGGCAACCAGCACCTGGGGCAGATCTATGAGCGGATTTTTACGACTGACCACCGCCAGCAAGGCGCCTGTTTGTTGAACTTTATCCAGAAAATCATGGGCATCAAAATTTTCACCTTGCAGGGCGATGAATATCTGCCCCTTGCCCACACTGCGTGAATCGCTTGAGACGCCGGTGGCATGGCGCAAAGCCAGTGCCAGCACTGACCACTCACGATCATCAAAATTGGTTCTGACATGATTAATTTCCTGATAGGTTTCATGTCCTTTGCCAGCCACCAAAATCACATCAGTTGGCATGGCATGCAAAACCGCCTGCAAAATGGCACTGGCCCGGTCAGGCAAAACATTGGGGGCGCTAGGCATGCCAACAAGTATCTCGGCCAGGATCTGTTCGGGGTCTTCGGTTCGGGGATTGTCACTGGTTACATAAACCAGATCGGCTTTTTGCGAGACAATCTTCCCCATGACAGGACGTTTGACTTTATCACGGTCACCGCCACAGCCAAAAACACAAATCAACCGCCCTTTCCTGGCCAATGCGGTTGGCCGCAAGGCATCCAGTGCTCGCTCCAGCGAGTCTGGTGTATGAGAGTAATCCACCACCACCAACGGCTGCATGCCAGTCTCGCCTTCTGCATCAAGACCTTTCACAATCTGCAGACGCCCGGGAACTGGTTCAAACAGGCTGATGGTTTTGACGATATCGGCCAATTCCCAGCCCATGGCCTGCAAAACACCGGCTACCAGCAACAAATTGGAAATATTGTGCTCGCCCAGCAGCCTTGTTAATACCTGCGCTTCACCTTGCGAACTGAATAAATCAAAAGCCAGCCCGTAATCATAAAAGCGGTGTTCTTTAGCAAGAATTTTTGCCTTGGCATGATTCTTTAACGAATAGCCAATGGTATTTTCAGCATGGGAATCATGAAATATGCGTTCGCCAGCCGGATCATCAAGGTTAATGACTGCATGTTGCAAGCCAGGCCAGTGAAACAGGCGCATTTTGGCCTGCTCGTATTGCCCCATGTCTTTATGGTAATCCAGGTGATCAAGGGTAAGATTGGAAAAGGCGGCAATCTGGATTCGCAATCCGTCCATACGCCCCTGGTCAAGTCCAATAGAAGAAGCCTCGATAGAAACGGCATTGATTTCCCGGTTTCGCAATTCTGCCAGTAAACGATGCAAGGTAAGTACATCAGGGGTTGTTAGAGAACCACCCAAATTATCGTTATTGGGCAAGACCATACCCAGCGTACCAATAGTGGCACATGGCACGCCATTGGCGGTAAGTGCCCTGGCCAGCCAGGTGGCGCAAGAGGTTTTACCATTAGTACCGGTAACGGCAATAACAAAAACCTGCTCTGATGGGTGCCCGTACCAGGTATCACCCAGTTCACCCAGCAATTGACGCAAACCCGGCACGGTCAATACTGGCACCGGGTATCCGGATAGCACTTGCCTGTCGTGGGATTGCTCCAGCAAAATGGCTGCTGCACCGTTTGCAATCGCATCCTTAATATACGCGGCACCGTTTTGTGACGTTCCTGTGCAGGCAACAAAAACATCTCCTTTAGTGATGTCCCTGGAGTTTAGCTGAAGATGCACGGTGGGTGCGACGTGCTGTTGTAGCCAATGCAATATGTCTTGTACGGTCATCCCCGGTTTCTCCTGCTTGTATTATTCGGGCTCTTTGCTTCCAGCGCAGGCTCTACCGGCAAATCAGGCTGAACCGTCAGATACTTCAAAGTGCCTTCAATGATTTCTGCCGCAACCGGTCCTGCAGTGAGCGTACCGTAATACCCCCCTTTTCTCGGCCTGTTCACGGTTACTGCCACAACAACTCTGGGTTTTGAAATAGGCGCTACGGCAACAAATGAACCCCTGTAATCAGAGCGGCTATAACGTCCGTTGACAATTTGTCTTGCGGTTCCGCTTTTTCCGCCAATACGGTAACCGTTAACCATCGCCTGAATTTTATTACCCTCGGGACCGGACGACTCTTCAAGCATGGCCCTTACATTACGGGCCGTTTGCGGTTTGTATATCTGGATACTGGTGGGTTGCTTGTCATTTTTAATCAATGACAGGGAGATCATGTCGCCGTCACGGGCCAGCGTTGTAAACGCCTTGGCGATTTGTAACAACGACACCGATAATCCATATCCATAGGACATGGTTGCCTTTTCAATCAGCTTCCAGCGCTCCCATGAGCGGACCCGACCCGAAGCGGCACCGGGAAAGCCGGTATTGGGAACCTGCCCGAAACCCAGCGCATTGAATACGGTCCACATTTGTTCCGAACGCAAACGCTCGGCAATCATGGTCATGCCAATATTACTGGAGCGGCGTAAAATTCCGGACACATTCAACGTACCATTGCGGGAACTGACATCGGTAATAGTGGCGCCCTGATAGCGGTATGAACCCGTACCCGTATTGAACAGGGTGTTTTTGGTAATGACACCCGCATCCAGTGCCAACGCGGCAACCAGCGGTTTAATAATGGAGCCTGGTTCAAAGGTATCGGTAATGACGCGATTCCGGAGCGCGGCACCTTTACGTTGTGACTGCTCATTGGGGTCATAAGATGGCAAACTGACCATCGCCAGGATTTCACCATTTTGCGTATCGATGACCACCGCCCCGACCGACTCGGCACCATGCTTTTCCATGGCCTTTTCAAGTGCCTGGGTAGTAAGGAGCTGAATATGTCCGTCTATGGTCAATTTAACTTCGGCACCGTCTGTTGCCAGCTCGACTTCCTGAACATCTTCAATAATACGTCCGATACGGTCACGCAACACCCGACGCAAACCCGGCTTGCCCTGCAATTCATCGTTCAATTGCAGTTCAATACCTTCTATCCCCTTATCTTCGATATTGGTAAACCCAACCACATGCGCCGTCAAGGAACCCTGCGGATAAGAGCGCTTGGATTCGGGTAAAGAATGAATACCTGGAATATCCAGCACTTTTATCTCTTTGCCAATGTCTGTCGAAATTTGCCGCTTCAGATAAACAAATGTTTTATCCAGGTTTTTCAGTCTTTCTTGCAGATCTTTCAGGGGCATATCCAGCAGTTTAGCCAAATCACCAAGCTGCCGGGCACTTGCCTTGCTGGTTTCCTCGGGTACACTCCAGATCGCTACCGCTGGTGTACTGGTTGCCAGAAAATCGCCATTACGGTCGGTAATCAACCCCCGGCTGGCCGGCAACTGTAAGGTACGCTCAAAACGCTTGTCACCTTCTGCCTGCAAGAACTCTGTACTCATGATTTGAATGTACAGGGCTCTGCCAATCACCGCCAGAAAACCCAGGGCAATAAGAAAAAAAAGGATGCGCGCACGCCACCTGGGGATTTGCACATGCAAAACCGGGCTGCTGTAATGATGGGAATACGTATTTTCTCTGGATCGCTTGAACAACTCAGGGATTTTGTTTTTGCCGAATTTGAGCATTGGGCCTCCCTTTTATTGATGACTCTGTTGTGCTGCAGGCAAGGCCGGATTATTCGCCAGCTCAGAATCTTTGATGTAAATAATTTGACCGATATGCGGAATTTGCATATTCAGTTTTTGAGTGGTTACTTGTTGAATACGCGCATTGGCGGTTAACTTTGCTCGCTCAAGTTGCAAATAACGCCAGTCAATACCCAGATCATTTTCTACTGCCTGGGCACGACCAAGCTCAACATACAACAAGCGCTGTTGATACCGCACCGACACCAGCGAAATAGCACTATAAACAAACCACCCCACCAATAGGAATAAACCTAGCCGCGCCATAATGCTCTCCGCTTGCCAGACTGTCCACCCAACCTAAGCGGCCTGCTGACAAAGGCATCGGCATCCGTCAATTCAGTTGTCGTTCTTTGCGCCACCCGCAATACCGCCGAGCGGGAACGGGGATTGCCAGCCACTTCAGCATCGGTCGCCAGTACCCTGCCTATATTTTTCAGGACAGGCTGAGGCATCTCGCTTTCACGCAAGGGCAAACGTGCAAATTCGGCACCCGGATTTGCCGCTGCCGCAATACACTGTTTTACCATTCGGTCTTCAAGTGAATGAAAGCTGATTACTGACATCCTGCCACCTGGCGCAAGCAATCTTAAAATTGACGCGAGGGTGTTCGCCAGCTCTTCGAGCTCTTGATTGATGTGAATCCGTATAGCCTGAAAGGTGCGTGTGGCCGGATGTTGACCTTTTTCCCTCGTCCGGACGACGGTTGAGACGAGCTCGGCAAGTTCGAGCGTGGTGCACAAAGGGCTGGATTGGCGGCGATGATCAATCGCCTTTGCAATCGGGAAAGCAAACCGTTCTTCGCCATAGTTTTTTATAACCTCCTTCATTTCTTCAATACTGGCCTGTGCCAGCCATTCAGCCGCAGTGATGCCACGACTGGTATCCATTCGCATATCCAGCGGCCCTTCACGCATGAAGGAAAAACCTCTGGATGCATCATCTATCTGTGGGGAAGAAACCCCCAAATCCAATAAAACGCCCTGCACCTGGCTAATGCCACGCTGACGCAACTCTTCTTCCATTGAAGAAAAGCCACCATGAATAATTTCAACCCGGGAATCTTCCTGCTGCAATTGACGTGCTGACGCCATTGCCAAGGGATCTTTGTCAAAAACAAACAATTTTGCATTAGGGGAAAGCTGGGACAGCAAATAACGACTGTGCCCCCCCCTGCCAAATGTGCCATCAACGAAAACACCTTGCTTATTACCGGTCGGCAACAAATCGTGAATCCATTTGGCCTTTACATTAAACTCATCGTGTACCAGCGCATTGACAGTTGCCCCAAGCAAAACGGTCTTGTGTACGAAACTTTCTGACATCACAATGAAAAATCATCCAAACTTTCTGGTAAACCCTTGGCCATATCAGCCGCCTGCATTTGTGCAAACATCTGGGCATCCCAAAGATCAAAATGCCTGCCCATGCCAACTAAAACAACGTCTTTAATCATTGCTGTGGCAGTGCGCAATTCGGGAGCAATAAGAACTCGCCCTGACCCGTCTATATCCACATCCTGGGCATTACCCAGCAACATACGCTGGACATGACGGGCGGACATAGGCAATTGCATAATAGTTTCACGCTTTTCTTCCCACACAAAGCGGGGATAAATAAGCAAACCACCATCAAAATTGCGGGTGATAGTCAAGGCGCCATGGGCGGATTCCATTAGTGCATCACGATAACGGGCCGGAATGGTCATCCGTCCCTTGGCATCTAAGGTGAGCGCACTATTTCCTTGGAAAACCACTTTTCCCCCACTTTTTTCCACATTTCCCTACTTTTCCCCACTTTAAGACAAGGCCGATATTTGGTCAAGCTTTATTTATTGACTTTTTTCAATGACAACAAAGACTTAGCGCGTTCTTACAAAAACATAAAATAGAAAGCCCTTTAGAAATCAAGCCCTTAAAAAACAAAGTGAAAGTAAGATGGGAGATACTGTAAATACTGTTTATTAATTCTTATCATTTCTTAACAGTTTTCAGCAAAATCCCACACACGATACCCCTAGCCACCCTAAAGGGACGGGGAATTTTAGTGTGTAAGAAAAGAACTGACAAAGTGAGCCTATAAGCCGGATTCTGTAAACCAGTAAACTGGTTGGCAATCATTCCTCTGGGCGCATCATTGCTGATGCGCTCTAGCCATCTACCCGCATGCTTGAACGAGCCGCCCTTCCTGGCAAAGCCAGACGCATGCCTATTTGATGTTGCTCCGGATAGAGGTTACCGCGTTTCACCCTGCTGCGTTATTGCCTTGCGGCAATGCCATACGGAAGTTGCCGTATCAGTGCACTTGCGTGCCCACGCTGCAGTCTCGTCTCTGTGGCCCTGTTCCTCGGTTGCTTACGCAACCGGACGGCTGTTAGCCGCTATCCTGCCCTGCGGAGTCCGGACGTTCCTCGAGGGATAAACCCCCGCGATTGCCCAACCCACTTTGCCAGAAAAGCATTTTAACCGACTTATTCCCGGCAAAGGTGTTAAAGTCCTTTTATCCCAAAAGAATAAAAAAACGTTTATCTAATTTATTTCTTGATCTACTTTATGGCAGCACAAACTCTTATTACACTTATTAATGCACATCTTGCATATGGTCACCACGCCCTGCTAGACAATGCCAACCTTACCATCCAGGAGTCCGAAAGAATCGGTCTGATCGGCCGCAATGGCGCTGGCAAATCATCCCTGCTACGCATTCTTGACGGCCGCACCGAAGCCGATGACGGCGAAGTCTCCAGAATGAGCTCACTACGTGTTATTACTGTTGAGCAGGAACCCATTCTTAACGACACCCAAACCGTTTATGAAAATATCTGTGGCGATATCCTGGACTCCGAAGACTGGGCGCGTCCTGCCCGCGCCAGTGCGATTATTGAAAAGCTGGGCCTGGATCCCGATGCCCAGGTCAAGGGGCTGTCTGGCGGCACACGCAAACGCATTGCCCTGGCTCGCGCCTTTATAGAAGACCCCGATCTTCTGCTGCTTGATGAACCCACCAACCACCTGGACTTTGAGGGCATTCTCTGGCTTGAGCAAATGATCCAAAGCTGTCGCTCAGCCTGCGTTATTATTACCCACGATCGCCGTTTTCTTGATGCCGTCACCACACGCATCATTGAACTGGATCGTGGCCAGCTACACAGTTTTCCGGGCAACTTCAGCCAATGGCAGGCACGCAAGGCAGAATGGCTGGAAGCCGAAAAGCAGCAAAATGAACGTTTTGACAAATTTTTGGCCCAGGAAGAAGTCTGGATTCGCAAGGGAGTGGAAGCCCGTCGCACCCGCAATGAAGGCAGGGTAAGACGCCTTGAATCCCTGCGCCGCGAACGCGGCGAACGGCGAGAGCGCGTCGGCAATGTCAATCTGGCCGTTTCTGTAGGTGAAAAATCAGGCAAACTGGTGGCTGAGCTGGAAAACATTAGCCACTCATTTGGCGATAAAGCCGTTATCAAAAACTACTCCACCACCATCATACGTGGTGACCGGATTGGCCTGATTGGTCCTAACGGTGCCGGTAAAACCACGTTGCTTAAAATTATTCTGGGCAAACTTGTGCCTACTGAAGGCAAGATCAAGCTAGGTACCAATTTGTCGATTGCCTATTTTGACCAGATGCGTGAACAACTGGATGAAAATGCCATTCTCACCGAGGTGATCAATCCAGGCAGTGAATGGATTGAAATTGGCCAGCAACGCAAACATGTCATGAGCTACCTGGGCGATTTCCTGTTTTCACCGGCACGGGCACAATCTCCGGTTTCCAGCCTGTCAGGCGGTGAAAGGGCCCGATTGCTGCTGGCAAGGCTGTTTGCCCGGCCTGCCAATATCCTGGTCATGGATGAGCCCACCAACGACCTTGATATCGAAACCCTTGAATTGCTTGAGGAATTACTGCAAGATTTCAATGGTACGGTTTTACTGGTCAGCCACGACCGCACCTTCCTGAATAATGTGATTACGCAGACCATTGCCTATGAGGGTGACGGGCAATGGCGGGATTACGTAGGCGGCTATGATGACTGGCTGGAGCAACGGCCAGCCGAAGTAGCTAACAGGCTGGCTGGCAAGCCTGAGAGCACAGACAAAAAAGCCGAAGAGCCGGCCGCTAACAATTCGTCTCAGGCCAAGCCACGCCAAAACCGTTCACGAATTAGCAGCTGGGAACTGAAAGAACTTGAAACCCTGCCTGAAGAAATTTCAACACTGGAGACAGAACAAGCTGAACTGACCGCCAAACTGTCCGACCCGGAACTGTACAAGGACGGCTCAGACACCGCCAATGGTATCAATCTTCGGCTGCAAGAACTGGAAGATGAACTGCTTACTCTTTTTGACCGCTGGGAACAACTGGAAGCCAAAAAAGAAGGCAGCTAGACATATTGGCTGGCCTGAAGACCTTATTGCTTAACAATAGCAATTGCCAGGCCATCCCAGCCTTTTGAACCCAGGGTTTGAAAGGCTGTCACGGTAAGCTGGGGGTTGGCCGCCATATCCTCAAAGCATTGGCGCAGCCCCCGGATATTATCCGCCTTGCCACTATCATCCAGGATTTTGGCCTGACGCACCACATTATCAGCCACAATAACAGTGCCCGGACGTGACAGCTTCAGGGCATACTCCAGATAGACTGGATTGTTTTCCTTGTCTGCATCGATAAAAATAAAATCAAATGGCGTTTCCTGGTCTTTTACCATTTGCGCCAGTGTATCGGCAGCCACGCCTTGCCTAATGTCCACTTTGTCCTGCAAGCCTGCGATATTCAGACTTTCACGGGCAACCTTGATATAGTTTTCATCAAAGTCCAGGGTAACAAGGCGGCCGTTGTCGGGCAAAGCCAGCCCCATCCAAACGGTACTGTATGCCCCCAGCGTACCAATTTCCAGAATACGTTGCGCCCGATTCATCCTGACTAGCATCTGAAGCAACTTACCCTGGTTGGGCGCCACGTTAATGGCTGGAAGATGGTGACTTTTGCAATGCTCCAGCACTTTTTCAGGAATGACATCTTCTTTCAAAAAAAGCTGATTAAAGTAGTCATCTACATTTTTGTAGCATTCTTCGGTAATTTTCATTTTCATTTTTAGCTAAGGGAACGCCTATCAATTCGTCTTTCCATTTAGATTGGGAATTTGACCAATCCAAAACAACCATTCACTTAAGACCGATTAGGCTAGCAATCCCGAATCACTTTAACAAGCCCGGAATTGCCAGACATCAGTCACCCAATTATTTCATTTTCCAGTTCAAGCTCTCACCCGCCGCCAGCGGCACCAGGGTAGCATTGTCCGCATAGGGTAACTCTAGCGGAATGGTAAATTCTGCGCGTTCCAGGGTAATTTTTTCCTGATTGCGGGGTAGCCCATAAAAATCAGGCCCGTTCAGACTTGCAAAGGCCTCCAGTTTATCCAGCTTGCCGGCCAAGTCGAAGGCAGTAGCATAAAGCTCCATGGCATGCACGGCGGTGTAGCAACCGGCACAGCCACAGGCATGCTCTTTAAGGCCTTTGGCATGCGGGGCGCTGTCTGTACCAAGAAAAAAGCGTGTGCTGTCGCTGGTGGCTGCCTCAAGCAAGGCCAAACGATGTTTTTCACGCTTTAAAACGGGCAGGCAGTAGTAATGCGGGCGAATACCACCCGTAAAAATAGCATTACGATTATAAAGCAGGTGGTGAGCCGTAATGGTTGCCGCTACCGGACCATGCGCATCACGCACATAGTGGGCGCCTTCCTGAGTCGTGATATGTTCAAACACCACCTTTAGCTCAGGAAAATCACGACGCAGGGGAATCATTACCTGATCAATAAAAACCGCTTCGCGATCAAACAGGTCTACCGACGGGTCTGTGACTTCACCATGAACCAGTAAGGGCATCCCATGCTTTTGCAAGGCTTCAAGGGCAGGCTGGCATTTTCCAAGCAAATCAGTAACACCAGCATCCGAATTAGTAGTGGCACCCGCTGGATATAATTTAACCGCATGAATAAAGCCTGACTCAGCCGCTTTTTGAATTTCCTCTGCCGAGGTATTATCGGTTAAATATAAAGTCATCAAGGGCTGGAAATTGCCTTGGTAGCCCGTTTTATCCAACGCTGCTTCAATTCTTGATTTATAAGCCGCCGCCAATGCCACAGTTGTCACTGGCGGTCGCAGATTAGGCATGACAATAGCACGGGCAAATTGCCGAGCACTATCGGCAACAACAGACTCGAGGGCAGGCCCGTCACGTAGATGCAGATGCCAGTCGTCGGGACGTATTAAGGTAATTGAATGATCAGTAATTTGCATGATTGAATTTTAAAAGCAGAATTTCTATTGAATAATTATGCACTATAACTAAAATAAGCACTTTATACCCAAGATTACAGTAAGCCCTTCAAATTTAACTTAACCATTAGTGATGCTACTAAAACCCCATTAAATCGGCCATAAACACACAACAATGGTTAATAAAGTATAATTTTCAAAAACAAAGGCCTAAAAACCATTTTAAGCAAAATATACTGTAAAAAATACTAGGCAAGCTTCCTATTACACGTTATTCTCTACTACATACACTATATAACTACCTGCCTTTAAGGAGAGTCCAAACATGGCCACAACTAAATCGGAAAAACCTGCACGCAAGCCAAATGCAGCGTTTATGAAACCCCTTACACCAAGCACCGAATTGGCCGCCGTTGTTGGTAGCGAACCACTACCTCGCACAGAAGTTACCAAAAAAATCTGGGAATACATTAAAAAACATGATCTGCAAGATCCTCAAAATCGCCGCAATATCAATGCCGACGATAAACTGCGCCCCATTTTTGGCAAAGAACAGGTCAGCATGTTTGAAATGACCAAGCTGGTTAGCACGCACCTGAAGTAAGCAGGCCAGGCAGCACAAGTATAAGAAACGGGCACAAGCCCGTTTTTTTGTGCCTGCCGTACCTGCCAGACCCAGTTTGACATGATTTTATAAGAGTTTTATTAACAGTGTGGCTGGCTGGGTGGATATCCAATGTCATCCGGCAACACCTTCTTTAATGTCTCGTATCCGTTACCGGCACTAGCCATCCGGCCAGTGCGTTTGCCGCTGGACGTTGTGGTTGAGGGTTTCTTAAAGTGGCAGGAATCTGCCGGGTCATGATACCGGCCTTGCTATTAATACGGAACTAAAAACAGCCGGGCAATAACGGCCAGGCAATAAAAAACCCCTTCAGATATCTCTGAAGGGGTTTTTTTGAATAAAGAGCCTGACGATGACCTACTTTCACGGATGTCCATCCACTATCATCGGCGCGAAGGCGTTTCACTGTCCTGTTCGGGAAGGGAAGGAGTGGGTCCACCTTGCTATGGTCGTCA
>NZ_JAENGP010000013.1 GCF_016595155.1 Advenella mandrilli | reverse complement strand
TCGCTGGTGCGGCCTCTTACATTCCAAGCGCCCACACTTATCGGCTGTTATATTGTTAAAGAGCATACAACATGACCCAACGGTCATGAGGCTGACATAAATCTGCTTTACAGTAGATCTTGTTGCACTCAGCTCAACCCGGCTTGAAACCCGAAGGCTTACTACACCAGACTGACTTGACTGCGTTGCTGTGTCAGCAGCAGAGAAACGAGATTATGAAGCATTGGGCTTTGTTTGTCAAGAACTTTTTTAAAAGATTTTAAAACCGTTCTTTTTAAACCACCGGACCAATTTTATAAAACCAACTGAACCAGACCCACTACCTTCACGTTGCCCGCATCTAAACCTAAATCATTTAAACCCGGACTTCGTTTCTTTTCGCTGCTTGGCGTTTTGGGGTAAACCCTAGTGCTGTTGCTGCGAAAGAATGTAACTATAGCGGACCAAAGCCCGACTTGGCAAGCTTTTTCTTGCAATCTCTGTAGGTATTTTACACCAAATACCGCAAGCCATTGTTTTATTTAAGAATTGTTGCTTTTTCAAGTTTTGTGTTTTTATTGCAACAATGCAACATGGTCTGTTTTTTGCCGGTGCCCAGGGAATTATTCTGAAATGCTTTTTTCTTTATCCTGGCATTTATTACTTGATTAACACTATATGAGCTGCATATAGTGTGGCAGTCTATTTATTTTCTTATTTACCATCATATATGCCAGCAACTTCTTATTCCGGCCTAAACCAGGCATTCCGCAAGGGCTTTGTTTCGCAGTTACGCCCCAAAATGCTTTTTGCCATTATCTTGCCTTTTCTTGTAGCTCTACTGTCAGCTATTTTTTTATTGTCTTTTGCCTGGTCACCACTCGACAACTGGTTTTATGAAAGCGCTTCTTCATGGCGCTGGTTTCAGGCAGCATCCAGCCATTTATCCGGCTGGGGTTTTAATACCATGAGCGACTGGCTGGCCGGCCTGTTCTCTTTTATTGCTTTATGCGCCATTAGCGGCATTATCGGCCTTGCCTTTGCCTCTATTGTAATTATGCCTATGGCACTTAAACAGCTTAGCCAGTTTAATTATCCCGATCTGGAACGCAAAGGCATAAACGCGACAACCACCAGCATTACCAATGCTATTAAAGTGTCTTCTATTTTTATTATTGGCTGGCTGCTTACCCTGCCTTTGTGGTTTATACCCTTTATGCCTATTGTATTGTCGTTATTCTGGGGGGCTTACGCCTTTTCCCACATGAGCCGCCTTGACGCCATTGTTGAGCACGCGACACCCCAGGAACGCAGCTTCATCCTGAAAAAACACAATAAGGGCTTCTGGCTTATTGGCCTTATTTGCGCTGCCATTGCCCTTATCCCCCCGTTTTCCCTGATCATGCCTGTTTATTCCATTCTGGTTTGCACACACTATGGCCTGAATGCCTTACAGGAAACCCGAAAACAGAAATTACTTAGCGACTCCCAGACAACTACAGGTCAAGCCTGAAGAGATTTATCACCAAACATTACAATGCTGACGATCAAAAAGCCAAGCCAGCAACCACCTGTCCGGGACCGATTTCCCGGGCACGTGGCAAAAACCGGGTACCGATAAAAAAACAGCCCATAAAATTGAATACCGCATTCAACTTTATGGGCTGTTTTTTATACGGGAATTGTTAGCAATAACCCGCATTTCTGCCAATCAGGTACCTTCCCATTCGGGACCACCCACATCAATATCAAACAACGCCAACAAACGTGCAACGGTATGATCAACCATTTCATCAATGGTTTTGGGATGATGATAAAACGCTGGCAACGGAGGAAAGACAATACCGCCCATTTCCGTTACCTGAGTCATATTGCGCAAATGCGCCAGATTGAAAGGAGTTTCGCGAACGGCCAGCACCAGGCGTCTTCGTTCTTTCAGATGAACATCTGCCGCACGGGTAATCAGGTTATCTGACAAACCGTGCGCCACTGCTGCCAGCGTTCGCATTGAACAGGGTAAAACCAACATACCTGCCGTGGCAAAAGCACCACTGGCCAACACCGACCCGACATCCCTGAAGTTATAAACATGGTCTGCCAGATCGAAAACAGCTTGCCGATCCACATCCAGCTCATATTTAATATTCAACACCCCAGGCGGTGAAATGACCAAATGCGTTTCAACATCCGGGACTTCACGAACGCGCTCCAGCAGACGGGTCGCGTAAATCGAACCTGTTGCGCCAGTAATGCCAACAACCAGCCGGCGTTTAGTCATCCAGGGCGCCTGATTCTTGCAGAACCGTTTTCAGCTCGCCACTGGCATGCATTTCAGACATGATATCCGAGCCGCCAATGAACTCACCTTTAACATACAGCTGTGGAATGGTAGGCCAGCTGGAGTATTCTTTAATGCCATTACGAACCTCGGCATCTTCCAGCACGTTGACTGTTACCAGTTTTTTAACACCCAGCTCTCGCAAAACCTGAATTGCCTTGCCAGAAAAACCGCACTGTGGAAACTGGGCAGTTCCTTTCATGAAAAGAACCACGGTGTGTTCGGTTACGGTTTCGCGAATAAAATCCTGTACTTCACTCATTATATTTTCACCTAATCAACGTTTAAACAACTGTTCTACCCGAACAGATTAATACCCGAGTATTTTACTCTGAAATTACCCATTATTACGCTGGAAGCACCCATTGGCCACCAGAAATCCGTTCTATCCCCGATAAGTCTTTGCGACTGTCGACGTTAACGAACCCCGCCTTTCTTAACAACGCCCGGACATTTTCCGCCTGATCCCAGCCATGTTCAAGCCAAAGCCAGCCACCCGCATGTAAAAAACCGCCCGCACCGGCAATAATTATCCGGATAGCAGCTAATCCATCACTAAAATCAGTCAAGGCCTGCGGTGGCTCAAACCGTAGATCCCCCTGCTCCAGGTGATTGTCTGCAGAATGAATATAAGGAGGATTGGAAACAATAAGATCAAATTTGCCGGACGGTATTTGCGCATACCAGTCACTTTCAATAAGAACAAGCGGCACACCAAGATTATGGGCATTATCCCGGGCGACGGCCAGCGCTTGGGCACTATTGTCTGAAGCCATGACTTTTGCCTGCGGGCAATAATGGGCAATAGAAACCGCAATGGCACCGCTACCCGTTCCCATATCAAGTACGGTTGCATCTACCCTGTCTTTCACCAGATTAATCGCGGTTTCTACCAGTAGCTCTGTGTCGGGACGCGGGATCAGCACCGAAGGGTTTGTCTTGAAAACCAGGCCCATAAACTCACGCTGGCCCAGTATATATGCCATAGGTTCACCGGAAAGCCGGCGTTTGCACATAGCCTGGATTTGCAACAAACGGTCCGCAGGAATAGTATCAGTATCATGCGCAATCATCCAGGCACGGGACACATTTAATACATGCCCCACAATCATTCTGGCTTCAAGCAATGGCAAACCAGACTGGGCAATTGCCGAACGAACCGTATCCATTAACGCCTGCACTTAAACATTAATGATCACCCAGTTGTGCCAGCAACTCTGCCTGACGCTCGGCAATCAGGGCGCCGGTAAGCTCATCCAAAGAGCCATCCATGATCTGCTGTAGTTTATATAAGGTTAAATTAATACGGTGATCGGTTACCCGACCCTGCGGATAATTATAGGTACGGATGCGCTCTGAACGGTCTCCGGTTCCCACCAGGCTCTTGCGCTCGGCCGATTCTTTGGCTTGTTGTTCCTGACGCTGGATATCATTAATGCGGGCGGCCAGCACACTTAAAGCCCTGGCCTTGTTCTTGTGTTGTGAGCGGTCATCCTGACACTCAGCCACAATACCGGTTGGAATATGCGTAACACGGACGGCAGAATCAGTCTTGTTAATATGCTGGCCACCCGCACCACTGGCCCGGAAAGTATCAATACGCAAATCAGCTGGATTCAAGGCCACTTCGGCCAGCTCATCGGCCTCGGGAAGAATGGCTACCGTGCAGGCAGATGTATGCACCCTGCCCTGCGATTCGGTCTCGGGAACACGTTGCACACGATGCGCGCCCGATTCATATTTCAGGCGTCCGTAAACCCCATCACCATCGATGCGGGCAATAATCTCCCGGTATCCACCCACCTCTGAAGGATTCTCGGACATGACCTCTACTTTCCAGCCATTTTCTTCGGCATAGCGACTGTACATCCGGAACAGGTCTCCGGTAAAAATGGCACTTTCATCACCGCCGGTACCTGCCCGAATTTCAAGAAAAACACCCCGGCCATCATCAGGATCTTTGGGCAACAATTCCAATTGCAGGGCCTCTTCAAGCGCTGCAATCCTGTCTTTTGCTGCCTTCATTTCCTCTTCGCCCATCTCTTTCAATTCCGGGTCTGACATCATTTCCATGGCGGTTTCCAGGTCAGCCTCGGTTGACTCATAGCTTTTGAACAACTCAACAACTGGATCAATTTCAGCACGCTCACGGGACAGCTTACGGAACCGGTCCATATCATTGGCAATTTCCGGTTCAGCCAACAGGGCATCTACTTCTATTAAACGTTGGGACAGCTGTTCCAGACGGGAACGCATGGACTGTTTCATAAATAACTCGAAATGGGAAAGAAAGGAAAAAATGGACGGAACAATAGCGCTATGGCAATAAATGCAACAGCGCTAATGTTCGTTTTTTTGAACAGGAAACAATTTAGGCAAACAGCCCAGAAGCTGTTCGCGTTCGGCACCCTGTGAACGGTTTAAGGCAACCATGGGTGCATGAAGGATTTTTTGAGTAAGACTACGGGCAAACTGCTCAAGAACCGCTTCGGGATCTTCACCTTTTGCCAGCATTTTACGGGCACGATCAAGCTCTGCCGCACTGATTTGATTGACACCTTCATTAAGGTCGCGAATAACCGGCACAACAGCGCGGGATTGCATCCAGTGCATGAAATTTTGCACGCGGCCGTCAATAATGGCTTCTGCCTGTACCACTGCGGCCTGACGGGAATCATTACCCTGCTGCACATAACGGCCAAGATCATCGACCGTATACAGATAGATATCATTAAGCTGGCCCACTTCGGATTCGATATCCCGGGGCACGGCAAGATCTACCATGACCATGGGGGTATGACGACGGGCCTTTGACGCTTTTTGCACCATTCCCAGACCCAATATGGGCAGGGAACTGGCCGTACAGGAAACCACGATATCGAATTCAGCCAGGCGATTGGGTAAATCGGCCAGCTTCATGGTGCTGCCATCAAACTTGCAGGCCAGGCTTTCTGCCCGCTCAAGGGTACGATTGGCCACAACCATTGATTTTGGATGTTGCGCCGCAAAGTGAGCCGAACAAAGCTCTATCATTTCACCGGCCCCAATGAACAGGACCTTGGTATTGGAAATATCGCCAAATACCCTTTGCGCCAGACGGACTGCCGCAGCGGCCATGGAAACGGACTCTGAGCCAATGGCGGTTTGGGTACGAACCTCTTTGGCAACCGAAAAGGTTTTCTGGAACAACTGGTTTAGCAGGGTTCCCATTGCGCCGGCATCGCTGGCCGCACGCACGGCGGTTTTCATTTGCCCCAGGATTTGGGTTTCACCCAATACCATGGAGTCTAGCCCGCTAGCCACACGAAATGCATGACGAACCGCCTGGTCTTTATTGTATTGATACAGATGCGGTTTCAGGATGCCTGTTTCAAGGGTGTTGAAATCTGCCAGCCAACGCGGTACGTGCTCGGCTATTTCTGGCGAAGCGGCACAATAAATTTCTGTCCGGTTACAGGTAGAAAGAATGGTGGCTTCTTTCAGTGAGCCACCAAAAGCCGAACGCAGGCCGTCCAGTGCCGGGCGAATAAGCTCGCCGGACATAGACACGCGTTCACGCACCGAAACCGGTGCGGAATGATGATTCAGGCCAAAAGTAAGGACATCAAGTGACATATGGTATATAAGTCAATTAAGAAAGAATTGTGTCTATTATAATGCCGAGCCAGCTATTTTGTTATATCTGTATGATTTTTGACAACTTTTTAAGCACTATCATGCCAGTCCTTGATAAAAATCATGATGAAAACACCCTTTTTTATGATTCGGGCACTAAACCGGGGGTTAATTCCAGAAAACGGGCATATAAATACCAACACAAAAGCAAAATGATGCACATTCACAACAAAAAACACTTTTAAATCACTTTTCAGTTGGTTTTTTACCTCATGGCTTTACAGAAATAGAAATGATGGTGTAATATTTAAATCTTTCACGGCCAGGTAGCTCAGTCGGTAGAGCAGAGGATTGAAAATCCTTGTGTCGGCAGTTCGATTCTGCCCCAGGCCACCAGAAATTCCCAAAAACGCCAACTTGTATAAGTTGGCGTTTTTGCTTTATGGTAACAAATTTCTGTCATAACAAAAAATGCACCATATTTTTTGTTATGAGCCTGTTGCCAGCCCCCCTTCCAGGCAAACCTTTCAGCCTGCCGCATCAAGCCAAAGTCCATCCTGTCATCGCAAACCCCGGCAATCTGCCCAATACTGGCGATGCTTCGCAAGGTATATTATTATTTCGCTTTGATTTAAGGATATTTCATGCAAATCCCTATTAACACCTTCAAGCAGGCACTGCGTCAGGGCAAGCCTCAAATCGGGCTTTGGCTTGGCTTGGCCGACCCCTATGCCGCCGAGGCCCTGGCGGGCACCGGATTTGACTGGCTGCTAATTGATGGCGAACACGCGCCAAACGATCTGCGCCAAACCCTGGCCCACCAGTATCTTGAGCTGGGTGCCCGCTTTGTCGCAGTAGGTGTGGATACAAGCTTGCTAGTAAACGCAGCAACCAAACTGGCCCGCGCATTCAAGCCTGAAGCGGCCAGCAGAAAAACAGGCACACGCAGTAGCGTATATTAACTTCCCCAAACAACTCACAAGCCCGAAACGGGGCTTGACTGTTTACCCGCCCAATCGAGTATTTTTACAAAGCCGGAGATTCGTATTATTGTTACTCCGGCTTTTCAGGCAATAGCCCCACCAACCATCAATAAATGGCAGGCACGATCATTTCTGCTGGCGTCGGGTTGCGAATATAGTCAGGGTGATGCTCCCGCGCGGGTAGCTCAATGGGCTCGCGGGCTACTTCACCATACGGAATTTGCGACAGCAAATGTGAAATGCAATTCAGGCGAGCCCGTTTCTTGTCTACCCCCTCAACCACCCACCATGGTGCCTCGGGAATATGCGTGCGCTCCATCATTTCTTCCTTAGCCTTGGTATAAGCCTCCCAGCGACGACGTGACTCCAGATCCATGGGAGACAGTTTCCATTGCTTCAGTGGGTCATGCATGCGCATCAGGAAGCGGCGGTATTGTTCATCATCACTAATCGAGAACCAGTACTTGATCAAGACAATGCCGCTACGCACCAGCATTTTTTCGAATTCGGTTACATCACGGAAAAACTGTTCAAGCTCTTCATCGGTACAGAAACCCATAACCCGCTCAACCCCTGCGCGGTTATACCAGCTACGGTCAAACAGGACGATTTCACCACCGGCAGGAAGATGGGAAACATAGCGCTGGAAATACCATTGAGTCTGTTCACGGTCACTGGGTGCAGGCAAGGCCGCTACCCGACAAACACGGGGGTTAAGACGCTGCGTAATGCGTTTGATGGCGCCCCCTTTACCAGCAGCGTCACGCCCTTCAAAAATAACCACCACCTTAAGCTTTTGGGCAACCACCCAATCCTGCAGCTTGATCAACTCACCCTGCAAACGCAACAGTTCACGGAAATAAAGCCTCCGGTCCATGCCATCGCCTGTTGGCATTTCACCCAACACATCATCCAGGCGATTATCATCCATTTCCATTTCCAGCTCTTCATCAAAACTGTCTATCATGTCTGCATAAAGACGCTGGGTGTGTTCAGATAAATTTTCCGTCATAAGAAAACAACTCCTTAAATAATTATTGAAATTTATAGCTTTTATATGACGCGTATATGACTGGGAAATCATCCGCGCGGGCAAGCCGGCACCGCTCCTCACATGAATGTGTGATTAACTCATTCTACCGCTTACAGGATTTAATGAAAGTGGCGCTGATACCAATTGCACGGGCACCAGCCATACGCATAAAAGAATGTCTGCCTTACTTACTCTTATATAAGACTAATGAAGTCAGGAATGGTTTCAAAAATGCGGGATTCCCGACAGGAACGACAATCCAATTGCTGAAAAAACACAAAATACCACAATAAAAACAATTCTCATTTACAAGCAAAAAATTTTCAGGGAGAATGATTCCCATTCTGTTTTATATGACTGAAGGAAACTGCCTCCAGTTTGCTTGTGGTGTTTTTTACCACTTATATTTACCTCTTACCCTACACAATATAAGGATACTTTAATGAAGCCCCAGTTACACAAAACAAAATGGCTCACCCTGTTGCAGGCGGCGATGGCCATCACGTTTGCCACGGCTACCGGGCATGCTATGGCACAAGATGCACAAATAAAGGTGCAACATGCCAAAGGCGAGGCCACCGTCAAGGCCCAACCCGCTAAAACAGCCGTTTTTGATTTGCCAACCCTGGATAACATGCAAGTACTGGACATTCAGGCTAGTGCAGTGGCCAATTCGCGCTTTCCCGAATTTCTTGCTGTTTATAACGAAGAAAGTATCCCCAGGGTAGGTACCCTGTTTGAACCCGATCATCAGGCGCTTGGCAACGTTGCCCCGGACTTGATTTTTGTTGGCGGCCGCTCCAGCGCCAAATTTGATGACGTGCTTAAAATTGCCCCAACCCTGGACATGAGTATTGATACGAAAGCACCCCTGGAAAGCATCGAACGCAACGTGAACACTTTGGGCAAGCTCTTTGACAAGGAAGCACAGGCCACCGAAGCCCTGGATAAGCTGAATACATCCATCGATGCCTTGAAAGCCAAATCAGCCAAAGCCGGCAATGCCATGATGATTCTGTCAATCGGTGACAAAGCCAGCGCTTTTGGGCCTGGCTCCCGCTTTGGCATGATTTATGACATATTTGGCTTTACGCCCAATGCCGCTGTCAAAGACCTTTCCACCACAGACCGCCACCCCTTCAAGCTGGAAGATATTGCCAAAGCCGATCCCGACTGGCTGTTTGTGATTGATCGCCACGCAGCCACTGGCAGCAACACAGACAAACCATCCAGCAAGGAAGTACTGGAAAAATCCATTATTGGACAAACCCGTGCAGCCAAGAACAATCAGATTGTTTATGTAGACCCGTACAACTGGTACATTCTGGGTAGCGCAGGCCTGACATCCATGCAACAGAATATTGATCAGATTTCTGCCGCATTGGATGCAAAAAAATAAAGCCAGGCTTTAAAATTTGGAATTGCCTCCAAAACCCTGAAACAAACAGGTGTTACGGAGGCAATTTCCCGGGGGCTGCCAAGCCCCACAAAAAACAGTTACGCGAATAACCGTCAGGCGCACCCCTTCGCACCTTCCCGGATCTCTTCCTCGCTCACATCCCGCATATGCGTTGCCATAGACCAGTTATGCCCAAACGGGTCTTTAATGACACCATAACGGTCTCCCCAAAAAGTGTCATCCATGTGCATAACAGAGGTTGCCCCGGCAGCAATGGCCTGCTCATACATCGCATCGGCATTGTCCACATATAAATGTACCGTCATCGGTGAGCCGCCCAATGCAACCGGGCCCAGTGCCCCCCATTGTTTGTTCTCGTCCATGAGCATGACGACCGAATCACCAATACGGATCTCGGCATGCATCAACTTACCGTCCGGTCCGGCCAGGCGGGATATTTCTTTTGCATTAAAGGCTTTTGTATAAAATTCGATGGCCTTGCCAGCACCGGCACACACCAAATGGGGTGTTACCGTGTTCATGCCCGAAGGCACTGACCTGACTTTATGTTCGTTATCGGGATCCAGATCAAACAAAGCCTTCATAGACATCATATCGAACGGTGCAGAAAAGTGCTCATGTTCAATTAACCATTGTCCACCCACTTTCTTATAGCCGGTTGTCATTCTCATCCAGGCGACATTCTGCTGGCCGCTTTCATCCTTTTCACCGCAACGAATCAAACAATACATCAGCGCCAGCTCTCCGCTCACGGAAATATGCGCCTCGGCAGGCTCAAATACCATGTCATTGGTGCACATTTCAAGGCATAATTGCCAATGCTTGCCATAAGCCTCTTTTCCATTGAAACGCAACTGCAGGACCGCATCATAAGCAACGACATCAGGCGTATAGTTTGCCATGATTTGCTCAACATCCCTTGTTTGTATTGCATCCTGCCAGCGCTGTATAGCCTGTTTGACCTCTGCCTTTCCTGCCGTGTTTGCATTTGCAGCACTCATCATCCTGCTCCTTTTTGCAAAAAAATAGCAAGGCTACTGAAACAAAAAACCAAATCCGTCCGTTAAGCCGTTATGGGGTCTTAACTGACATGACTGCCTCAAGAGCCCTGCCAAAATAACACTACTGTTTAATCACATGCCAAACATTCTGGACATCATCTCCTGCCATGTCCCCCTGTTTCATGTCTCTTTTATACAGATACAATGGCTGTCCCTTGTAAGCCCATTGGCTGCTTGCATCATCGCGCATGATTATGCTGTAATCTCCTTCCGCATTGCTATCGGGGGCAGCCAAAAGCGGTGGCCAATTCTCGGCACAGCGGTCATTACATACGCTTTTACCGTCCATGCCCCTGTCTTTATCGTAAGTATATAAAGTCATGCCATCCACATTAACCAATACCTCATTCATTGCTTTTACCGGTGGACCGGCTGCACGGGCACTATCACTCATGAAGCCACACCCCAGACTGGCGAAAGCCAGAATAAGTAATGTTTTCCTCATTTTGCACCTCCCTGAAAAAATAAACCCTGATCTGCATTGCTACCGACCAGCAATTACAGAATACTCCTAAACATATGAAAACAAAGAGATATTTCAAACGAACAGATTACTTTTTGTTTCCTGATCGGGTTTTTGGGGGCAAAAGAAAAAACCATTCATTTTTTGATTCATAAAATAAAAAGTTGCAACAAATAATGATACGTTATAACATTTCAATAACTTTTCAGAAATAGCAGTCATTCTCGTTCCTTATCATGTTTCCCATCCGACCATTCGCACCCCTGTGCGCCCTTGTCCTGTTCCAACAAACCGCACTGGCACAAACCGCCACTTCCACCAACACGCAAACTGTCACGCTTGATACGATTGTTATCAGCGCCAGCAGTACCGAACACAGCCTGCGTCATGCTCCTGCTTCCATTTCCGTTATTACGGCAGATGATTTAAAAGACCGCCCGGTCAGCAATCTTGCCGATGCCATGCGTGACGTTCCTGGCGTTACCATTACCGGCATTGGCATGAACCGTAAAGGTGTCAGTTTCAGGGGGATGGACAGCAAATACTCTCTCGTACTGGTCAATGGCCGCCGTATCACCCCTTCCATTAATGCGATTGCCCACTCCAACCTGGACCTGAACTGGATTCCCGCCAGCCAGGTCGAACGCATCGAAGTCATTCGTGGCCCCATGTCTTCCCTGTATGGTTCAGAAGCCCTGGGCGGTACCATTAACATCATTACCCAAAAACCTGAAAACGCCTGGAGCGGTGAAATCTCCTCTTATTTCAGCAACGGCATCAGTGATCCGTCCGGTAACAGTTATATATTCAGCGCGTCTACCGGTGGCGCACTTATTCAGGACAAACTGTTCCTTAATATGTACGGTGAGAAAAAATACCAGGGTGAAGTACTCATGCCCTCTACAGCCAATGGCTTGTTCCCCTCATACCTTGAAGGCCTGCGCTCGCATCAGGCCGGTCTTGGCTTAAGATGGGTCATCACGCCTGGCCATGAACTTACGTTTGACCATTTAGACGGACATGAAGACAATATACGTCACGCTATTGCAACCAAAACCATTCGCCAACCCGGCAAGCCCCCGGTAAGCTCACAACACGAATACGCAAGCTACGACGATATCCGGCGCAGGCAAACCTCCCTTGGCTATCAGGGCGAAGGGTCGTGGGGAAAAATGCAGGCCAATCTTTATAACTCCGATCTTGAGCGTACCAACACCCGCAATGACACAAATAATGAAGACATCCAGAAACTGACGGAAACCATTGCCGATTTACGGGTTAACATTCCGCTGGCACAACGTCACCTGCTGACTGCGGGTACAGAATGGCGCAAAGAAAAACTTGAAGATGACGGTTTCACCGGTTCAGGCAAAACATCGTTAATCCACACCGCCCTGTTTCTTCAGGATGAAATCGCCATTACACCCGACTGGTCTGTCATTATTGGCGACCGTCTTGATCGCCATGAAAAATTTGGTTCCCATCATAGTCCGCGTTTGTACACGGTATACGACCTGAGTGAGCAATTTACCCTTAAAGGCGGTATTGGCAGGGGCTTCAAGGCACCTACCCTGAAACAGCTGTCGTCCGATTATACCGGTAGCGGCAGGGGCGGTTTTTTTACCGTACACGGCAACCCTGACCTGGCCCCGGAAACCAGCACCAATATAGAGTTTTCAGCCATTTACGAAACCGACCGCCTTTTCCTTGAAGGCACCATCTACCGTAATAAAGTCAAAAACAAGATTGCCTATACCTGCACCAACTATTGCGGCCAGCGCGGCCTGGAGCTGGGCACCTACCATAATATTGAACGTGCCCGCTACAATGGGACCGAACTGGGTGCCAGCTATGCATTAACAGACCGTTTAAAATTAAAAATAAGCTACAACTACCTGAATGCCCGTGATCATGAAGACAGGCACCTGACCCTGACTCCCCGTCACTCTGGCTCGGCAGGCCTGAGCTGGACCCCTACAGAGCAGCTTACACTAGGCGCCCATATGCAATACATCGGTACCCAATACATGGATGCCGGCAACAACACCAACAAACAGAAAGCATCCCGGGTTTATTCCCTGCAGGCAGGCTATCAGCTTAATAAACACTTGCGGGTTTCCGCAGGTATTGAAAACCTGAGCAATGAAAAATTCATTGATGAAGATACCGTCAATACCTATGCCGAACCTGGCCGTCGCCTTAACCTTGGTTTAACACTGTCATTCTGATGAAAACAACAGCACTGAAACACCTGCTCCTGTCCGCCTGGGCAGGTATCTTCCTGTTTTTTGCCACGCTGGCAAACGCACAGCAAAACAGCCAGATCCTGATATTAACAACGCAATTCAATCATGCTTCCCAATACACCAGAATGAATGAATTTGCCCGTCAGGCCAAACTCGAACTGTCATACATTTATGCAGATACCACTCCTGCCCCTCAACTGGAGCAGGCCATCGGCCAGGCCAGTCTGGTTCTGATTGACAGCCCCCGCCAGCCAGACTGGCAAATCATCCAGAAGAAAGCACTGCCCTATCTTGAAGCCGGCATAACCCCCTGGCTGCAAGCCAGCGGCCCGGCCCGCACTCATGCAGGCATACCCGGCAAAACAGTGGATACGATCCGGCAATATTATGATAATGGCACGGCGCAAAACTGGTCTGCCATGTTCAGATACCTGCATGCCTTCCTGCACCAGGAAGCCACCGCACACATACCGGCCCCCGTTATCTTCGGCAAAACCGGTTTTTATCATGCGCAAGATGCCCGCCTGTCCAACTCATTGCAAGACTATGAACAACATGAAAACAGGCAATCGCATTTCAGCAATACCAGCATTGGTTTCATGGCAAGCAAAGGTACGTTCAGCGCCCAGCAAACCGAAGTGATTGATTACATGGTGCAGTCGGCAGAACGCATGGGAATCCGCCCTCTGGTTTTCTGGATGGAAAACCTGTCCGGCGAAGAAAAAGAAGCGTTTCTGAAAAGCCTGCCCATCCACGCCCTGGTAAACATGACCCATATACAGGGAGCCGACAATACCCGTCTTTTTGAAAGTCTAAACATCCCCGTTATCCAGAGCTTCAGCTATCGTGTAAACGAACCCGGCAAAGGCTGGGAGCAGGCAGCCTCCGGCATTAACCTGAATCAGGTCGCCGTATTTCTTGCCCTGCCGGAAACCTGGGGTCTGATTGAACCCACTGTCATCAGTGAAAAACGCAGCGACACCATTGTGCCGCTGAACGATCAGATAGACCAGTTGCTGATGCGCCTGCGCAAACTGGCTGCCCTGCAACACCTGCCCAATCAAGATAAAAAAGTGGCCCTGATGGTGTGGAACCATCCCGATAATGACAAAAGCATTGCGGCGACCGGCATGAATATCCCGAAAAGCCTGATCTCGCTGATTCCTGCCATGCAACAGGCAGGCTACCGCTTTGAGACGATAGAAGATGAGCAAACCCTGATAGAACAGTTACAGCGTTTACTCAAAGCACAGCACCAGCCTGCCTTGCGGCCTGAATTGCTGAAAGCGGGCATGGCCGACACCCTGTCGGTTGGCCTGTACTATCATTGGCTGAACAGCCAGCCCAAAGCCACGGCAGACAAAATACGGGCGGAGACTGGCAGCCCCTATGACTCCAGCGATATTTACCAGGTAAATGGCGAACCCGTATTCATTATTCCACGCCTGCTTACCGGTAATCTGGCTATTTTGCCGCAACCCCGCCGTGGCAGCGGCTCGGCCCACGATTATCACGACAAGCATCTGGTGCCCTCCCATCAGTATCTGGCCACTTACCTGTATTTATCGCATGAATACCAGGCTGATGCGCTTATCCATTTTGGCACACATGGTTCACAGGAATGGCTGCCGGGCAAGGATCGCGGTTTATCCGCCTTTGATTTCCCGCACTTGGTGCTGAATGACCTGCCCGTATTCTATCCGTATATCCAGGATAATATTGGTGAAGCGATCCAGGCCAAACGGCGGGGCCGGGCCACGGTTATCAGCCATCATACCCCCGCATTTTCTCCTTCCGGCCTGCATGATGAACTGAAAGAGCTGCATGATTTAATGCACGAATATGAACAGCTGGAAGACGGCCCTATCCGTGATAAAACCATGCAAGCCATCACGGCGGCCGTCATTCAGCAGCATCTGAACAAAGATCTTAACCTGACTGAAGCCGCCATCCGTGAAGATTTCACGGCATTTTTCAGTGTGCTGCACCATCATCTGCACCAGCTGGCGGCACGCTCGGTTCCCCTGGGCCTGCATGCCTTTGGCCTGAACCCGGAAGCGGACACCCTTACCCTGACCGTCCTGCAGCAATTGGGCAAACCCTGGTTTGACAGCCTCAAGCTTGACCATGCCGAAACCATGGCCCGGGATAACGAAAAAATCAGGCAATCACCCGCCTATCAATTACTGCACGAACATTTGTTTAAGCCTGAAACAGAACAACCTCACTGGCAGGCCCTGTCACAGGCAGAACAGGAACAATATCTCCCCATCCTGGCGCAGGCCACACGCTATGCCGCCAATTTGCAGGCAAGCAATGAAACCGCCGCCTTGATTAAAGCCATAAACGGGCGCTTTACCAGCCCGGGTACCGGTGGTGACTCCATACGCGACCCAGAAATCACCAGCGGCAAAAACATGTACGCCTTTGATGCCTCCAAAATCCCGTCAAAATCGGCATGGGAAGCCGCCGAAGCGGCACTGGATAAGTTGCTGGCCTTATACCGCCAGCAAAACAACGGCGATTTGCCCACCAAAATGGCCTTCAGCCTGTGGTCTTCCGATGCCATCCGCACCTTGGGCGGCATGGAGGCCCAAGTAGTACATGCACTGGGTCTGCAACCGGTATGGCTGACCAACGGCTCCCTCAGCCATTTTGACATTATTCCGGCCGCGCAATTGAAACGTCCCCGCATTGATGCCGTCATTCAGGTAACCGGTACCTATCGTGACCAGTTTGACAGCTTCATCCGCAAACTGTCTGAAGCCATTGAAAAACTGGCGCAACTGGACGAACCCGACAACCCCATTTACCACAATACCCAAAGCATTTACCAGAAATTGCTGCAACAGGGCATAAACCAGGAAGAGGCCATGATCTATGCCAGCAGCCGTGTTTTTGGCAATGAGCCCGGGCAATATGGCACTGGCCTGACGCATCGCGTTTTGCAAAACAGCAGCTGGGAACATGAAACAGAACTGGCCGAACAGTTTCTGAATACCCAGGGCTATATATTCAGTCACCGCCTGTGGGGGCAAAAAGCCAACAGTCAACAGCCTGTATTCAGCCTGCAGCTGGAAAACACCCAGGCTGCCGCCTTTTCCCGCTCATCCAATCTGCACGGCATGCTTTCAACCGACCACCCCTTTGAATTTCTGGGCGGCCTGTCTGTTGCCATTCGCAGCCTTAACGGGCAAAGCCCTACCCTGCTGGTCAGTGACCAGCGTGGTAAAACCGCCAGTGCCCAAAGCAGCGCCTCTTTCATTGCCGAGGAAATACGCAGCCGTTATACCAACCGGCACTGGATTAACCATATGCAGCAGGAAAACTATGCTGGCACACTTGAAATTGAACAAACCATCAATAATATGTGGGGCTGGCAGGTGATGGACCCGCAAAGTATCCGTGATGACCAATGGCAGCATATGCACGATGTTTATGTACAGGACAGCCTGGACATGAATATGAACCAATGGTTTGAACAGCACAACCCCAATGCCCAGGCCCAGCTGATTGAGCGCATGGCCGAAGCCATTCGCAAAGATTACTGGCAAGCCGATGCGACAACCCAACAATCCCTGAAACAGCGCTGGCAGCAATTGCATGAAACATATGAGCTAAGCCAAAACCCCATCACAGCTGAATTCATCAACAGCCAGCTGGGCGGTTATGGACTGGCAGCGCAAGCCGGCGCAACACCCGCTGCCCAAGAGCCGGCTGCGCAAAACAAGCCTGACATTGAACTGAATGAAAACAGCGCAAACAGCAGCCAGACCATTAGCGGCAAAGTCATGAAGAAAATTGAGCAAAGCCCGCCCGATGAGCAAGATATGATTTTTGCCATTGGTCTTTCATTCATTTTTGCCTGCCTGTTCGCAGGAGCGTTACTGCAACACCGGCGCAACCAGAAAACGGCTGCCATTAACCGTCAACCTGATTAATGGCCATTTATTTTATATATAAACCAATTTACCAACCGCATTACCTTTTTTAATCACTATCCGAAATGACATCTTTTGAACACTGGCTCTATCAGCTTTCCCATTTATTCTTTATCCCGGTCATGTTCCTGATCCTGCTGGCACTGGTTTATTCTTTCATGGCGTTGGGCGCCTTACTTGCCGAAGCATGGCAAAAAAAACGCAATAAGTATCAATCCGTTCTGCTGGCTCATTACAAAAAAAACGGTGGCAAGCCCGATGATCTTGAATTATGGATTATGCGGCGGCTGGAATGGCTGCGGATTACCTCACGCAATACGCCCATGCTGGGGCTGATTGCCACCATGATTCCCATGGGACCGGCCCTGCTGGCCCTGACCCGCCAGGACACGCAAGGTGTAGGTGAAAACATGGTGGTTGCCTTTTCTGCGGTTATTATTGCCCTGATCGGTTCCAGCCTGAGCTATCTGGTGCTAACCATCCGGCGGCGCTGGCTGCTTGAGGAACTGCGTCAGGTAGAACAGGCACAAGAGGCACAGGTATGAGGTTTTTAAACGAAGAAGATGATGATCCGCTGCTGTCGGTTGTTAACCTGATTGACGTATTCCTGGTTGTTATTGGGGTGTTGATGATTGTGATTGTGCAGAACCCGCTTAACCCGTATGCCAAAGAAGATGTGATTGTGATCGAATCACCCGGCACCGATCAAATGAAAATGACCATCAAGCAAGGCAAGGAAATGACCCGCTATGAGTCCAGCAATGAAATTGGCGAGGGTGAAGGCGCCCGGGCCGGTGTCACTTACCGGCTGAATGACGGTCGCATGATTTACATACCCGAAGCGGAGTAATAAAACCGCAGGCAAGCAATTTGAAGCGCCTAAGGTAGCCTGATTGATTGTCTGCGGTTGCTGCCAACTCAATATATTCTGCCAGCACCCTTACGCTGGCAGAATTGGCGATATTTACTTCACATATTTACGGAACTCGGGTTTGCGTTTCTCTCGGAATGCATTGCCCCCTTCCTTGGATTCATCGGTATCGTAATACAGTTTCAGGGCATGCATGGACAGTGAAGACATGCCACGAATCATTTCGCTGTCCACATTGAATGAGCGTTTTGCCAACGCAATGGCAGTCGGGCTTTTCTCATTGATTTCATCGCACCACTTCTGTACCTCTTCGTCCAGCTGATCGTGCGGCACCACTGCATTTACCAACCCCATCTGCAAGGCTTCCTGGGCTGTATAACGACGGCACAAATACCAGATTTCACGGGCCTTTTTCTCACCCACCACACGTGCCAGGTAAGCCGTGCCAAACCCCGGATCAACCGAACCCACCTTGGGGCCAACCTGCCCCATTTGCGCTTTATCTGATGCGATGGCCAAATCACATACCGTCACCAGCACATTCCCGCCACCTATGGCAAAGCCGTTCACACGGGCAATCACCGGCTTGTTAATATCGCGAATCACACTTTGCAATTCTTCTACCGGCAAGCCAATCACGCCACGGCCACCGTAATCGCCATCTTTGCCTGACTGGTCACCGCCAGTACAAAATGCCTTATCGCCGGCTCCGGTCAATACCACTACGCCAACACTGCGATCTACATCGGCACGCTTGAATGCATCAATCAATTCTTCGCAGGTTTGTGCATCGAAAGCGTTATACACCTCGGGGCGGTTAATGGTAATACGGGCCGTGCCGTTATTGACTTCGTACAGAATTTTTTCGTATGACATGATGAGTCTCTCTTTACTGGAAAATTGTTTTAAATTTTAAATTTAATAATCGGTTAGCCGACCATGGTCAGGCCACCTGAAACACTGATAACCTGCCCGGTAATAAAGGAGGCCTCGTCACTGGCCAGGAAGGCCACCGCACCGGCCAGGTCTTCGGGCTGGCCAAGGCGGCCAAAAGGAATGGCGCGGGTCAGGCCATTACGCAGCTTTTCACCATACTCACCCTCACCACAAAAATCACGGAACAAGGGGGTATCGGTCGGGCCCGGGCACACCACGTTAACGTTGATCTGTTTTCTGGCAAGTTCACGGGCAATGGTTTTGGAAAAGGCGATCAGGCCACCTTTGCACATGGCGTAAACAGACTCGCCACTGGAACCGACACGAGCCGCATCCGAAGCAATATTAACCACACGGCCCTTACCCCGTTCAGACATGCCTTTTAATACGGCATGATGCATATACAGCACACCGTAAAAGTTGATATCCACGATTTTTTCCCACAGTTCTTTATTGGTATCCAGGAAATTACCGGCACGATCCCAGCCCGCATTGTTGACCAGGACATCAATTGGCCCCAGCATGCTTTCAATATTATTCACACATTCAATAACCGATGCCTGACTGGTTAAATCAACCAGGAAGGTTTGCGCAAAACCACCAGCTTGCGTAATTTGCGCCACGGTTTTATCACCCGCTTCCTGGTTGATATCCACCACGGCAACCTTGGCACCGGCCTGGCCAAAACGCTTGCAAATGGCACTGCCAATACCACCACCGCCACCTGTCACCAATACAACTTTATCTTTTAATCCAAACATCGTGTTTCTCCACTAAAATAAGTCTATATGCTTAATGAACCAATTTCTTACCAAACAACCATGACCACTTCCGATCAAGACAAAGAAGCAGCTATTTATGAAATCAACAATCGGCTTTTTTTCCGGTTTTTCCAGGCTGCCAATACCCTGCATACCAAAGGCACACAGGCGCTGGAGGAATTTGGTGTAACCACCCAGCAATGGTCGGTGCTGGGTGCCCTGTCACGGCCCAAGGCAGAAAATGGCATGAGCGTGAATGAACTGTCCCGCTACCTGCTGATTACCCGCCAGAACCTGACCGGCCTGCTTGGCCGTCTTGAACGTGATGGCTATATCACCCGCACGCCCAGCACCGAAGACCGCCGCTCTATTAAAGTTTCCTTAAGCCCCAAAGGAAAAGAGCTTTGGAAAAACCTGGCCGAACCCATTCATCAGTTTTATGACCTGGCCCTGAAAAACATTTCCTTTGATGATCGCCTGGCCATGATCCATTACATCAATACCTTGCAATACAATATGTCTAAACTTTAGGCTTTAACTTAATTTAAGGCCTGTTTTTGAACGGGCGATAATCATTTTCATGATTTGCGCCGTACCATCGCCAATTTGCAGGCCAAGCACATCCCTTAAACGCTGTTCATAAGGGAAGTCTTTGGCATAACCGCCATGACCGTGAAACAGCAGGCACTGGTTAATAATGTCGTAAGACAGCTTGGGCCCCCACCATTTGCACATGGCTGCCTGTGCGGTGTGGGGCAAATCATTGTCTTTAAGCCAAAGCGTTTCCAGGCAAACCAGACGGGCCGCCTGATAATAGGTTTCATATTCGGCCAGCGGAAAACTGACCCCCTGGTTTTCAATAATAGGCTTGCCAAAAGTTTCACGCTCTTTGGCATATTCCCAGGTTTCATCCAAAGAGGCACGCGCCACCGCCAGGCACTGCAGCCCGATTAACGCCCGGCTATAGTCAAAACCCTGCATGACCTGGGTAAAGCCTTTACCCTCTTCGCCCAGCATATGGCTGGCCGGCACTTTGACCCCATCAAAAAACATTGAACCCCGGCCCACGCAACGCGTACCCAAGTCATCAAAAGCGGTGCTGGTAATACCGGGCAGATCCATGGGCACCAGGAAAGCGCTAATACCTTTGGCCCCTTTGATATCGCTGTTGGTACGGGCAAACACCACGGCCACATCGGCCTGGTCGGCCATGGAAATGGACGTTTTTTCACCCGTCAAGACAAAATGATCGCCCTCTTTGACCGCTTTCAATTGCAACGCTGCGGCATCCGAACCAGCCGAGGGTTCGGTCAGGGCAATCGCAATCAATTTTTCTCCGGTAATGATTTTGGGCAACCATTCCTGCTTAAGTGATTCACTGGCAAAACGGTTAACGATCTGGCCACATAAAGACACCAGCAAGCTGACATAAGCCATATTGAAATCCGAGGCGGAAAGCTGCTCAAGCAGCAGGCCACTGGTCACACAATCCATGTCCAGGCCACCATAAGCCTCGGGCATTTCCACGCCCAGCAAACCCAAATCACCCATCTGGCGCACAATATCCCGCTCCAGGCGTCCGGTTTTATCGCGTGATTGATAGCCCGGGGCCAGTACCTCACGGGCAAACTTGCCAGCACTTTCCACCAACACGCGCTGATCTTCTGTTATTGAAAATTCCATATTGCCTCTTCAACCTTTATAGAATATATGTAAATATATTTACCTAATAACTATAATTACACAATCTTTACCCAAGATCAACAAAATTGGCCTGCTAATAGATAAAAAACTCAAAACAAAGGGAAAACACCAGTATTTTAATTGTCGCCAATAGGGAAGAATAATAAAAAGAATTATGCAAATATGTTTACTTATGTTCAAATAATAAACATATATCTATCCAGCATTAGGTTCTTTCATCCACGACTATTACCCTCGAGACAGATCATGAAATTTGACACATCCCTGATTGATGCACGCAAAGAAACAATGATAAAAAACGGCTTCTGGAAAAACAGGACTATCGAACACTTCTTCAAACAGGCACTGGAAACACAGCCCGATAAAACCGCCATTGTTGCCTATACAGTAGATGGCAGCAAGCATGAGCCCGTACGGCTTTCCTATCGCCAGTTAAATGAGCGCATAGACAGCATTGCCAAATCCCTTATCCGCCTGGGAATCCAGCGTTCTGATGTCGTCAGTTTCCAGATTCCCAATAGCTGGGAGTTTATTGCCATTTCTCTGGCTTGCGCCCGGATTGGTGCAGTGGCAAACCCCTTGATGCCTATTTTTCGCGATCGCGAATTAAGCTATATGCTGAAATTTCTTCAATCCAAGATTTTTATTGTTCCTTCTGTCTACAAAAACTTCAATTACGAAGCAATGGCTGAGCGCCTGCTGCCAACCATAGACTCCCTGCAGCATATTGTGGTGCTAGGCGGTGAAGGAGAAAACAGTGTCGACAAACGTCTGCTTGCCGATACCTCCGCCGCCCCCCTGGTTGCCGACCCCGTTAAACCCAATGACATTCTTCTCTTATTGTTTACGTCGGGCACCACCGGTGAACCCAAAGCGGTCATGCACACATCCAACACCCTGCTTGCCGCCCTTGACGGCTTCATGGACTCGCTTGAACTCAAAGACAGCGAAATTATCCTGGGTGCTTCTCCAATGGCGCACCTTACCGGTTATGGCTATCTGGCCATGCTACCTATCGTCCTGAACTCAACCACGGTTGTCATGGACAGCTGGGCCCCCAATATCGCCCTGCAAATCATTAAAGACGAAGCGGTTACGTTCAGCATGGCCTCCAGCCCCTTTGTGCAAGACATGTGCAATGCCACTGAAAAGGGAGCGCCCCGTTCCCCGCAATTTACCAAATTCTGCTGCGCAGGCGCGCCCATTCCTCCCATTGTGATAGAGCGTGCCCACAAAATCATGAACCTCACGGTATGCTCGGCCTGGGGCATGACCGAAAACGGTGCGATCACGATTACGGAACCCACCATGGCACTGGAAAAATCCAGTATTAGTGACGGCAAGGCCATACCCGGCATTGAACTGAAAATTGTGGATGGCAACGATAATGAATTGCCGCAAGGTGAAACCGGACGCCTGCTGGTACGGGGTGCTTCCCAGTGTGTGGGTTATTACAAAAAACCCGAACTTAACGCACTAACCGACGATGACTGGTTTGACTCTGGCGATCTTGCCTTCATGGACCAGGATGGCTATATCCGCATTAATGGCCGCAGCAAGGACATTGTTATTCGCGGTGCCGAAAACATTCCTGTTGTTGAAATTGAAAACCTGCTTTACCAGCACCCTGCCATCGCCTCGGTTGCCATTGTAGGCTTCCCCGATGAGCGCCTGGGCGAAAGGGCATGTGCCTTTGTAACCCTGAAAGAAGGTGCCCGCTTCTCTTTTGAAGAAATGATTCAATACCTGACTGAGAAAAAAGTGGCTAAACAGTATTTCCCCGAGAAACTGGAGATAAGAAGCGATTTACCCCGCACCCCCAGTGGCAAACTGCAAAAATTCATGCTTCGTGAGGAAGCCAAATCCTTCCAACTCGACTGATCTTTCATGCTGGGACACCCCGGTCATGGGCAAAGCGACAACTATGGACTGATTGATATGAAAGCAGCCCTGAACCGGTCTTTAAATGAAGGGCTCGCCTTTAGGCGAAAAATGCTTTATGCTAGTTTTGCACTGGAAGGTCGCAAGGAAAGCATGAATGCCTTTATTGAAAAACGACCGGCCAATTTCAATAATCGTTAATAAAAAACGGACTATGTCCGTTTTTTACCAATCAGGCATTTTATATACATGGACACGATTGAGCAATTACCCCAAAACACGGCTTTAGCGGCCATTACCAGCCGTAAAAGTATCCGAGGCTTTTTGCCAGATACCATTCCGGCCCAACTATTACACACCCTGCTACAAACCGCCTCACGTGCGCCCAGTGGCAGCAATATCCAGCCCTGGAAAGTACATGTCGTTTCGGGCCAGGCCCGCGATGCATTGTCAGCAGCCCTGCTTGATGCTTTCCATGCCAGCACGCCCAACCAATGCGAATACCAGTATTACCCCAAAGAATGGCGTGAACCCTACCTAGCCCGGCGTCGCGAAAACGGCTGGTCACTATACAATATTCTGGGTATCCAGAAAGGCGATAAAGCTGCCATGCAACGCCAGCATGCCCGCAACTTTGAGTTTTTTGATGCGCCCGTTGTCTTATTTGTTACGCTTGACAGTGACATGGAACAAGGCAGCTGGCTGGATACCGGCATGTTCATACAAAACATCATGATTGCCGCTCGCGCCCTGGGCCTGCACACTTGCCCGCAAGTCGCCCTGGTCAATTACCCGGCCATTGTCAAACAGCATCTGGCTATTTCGGCTGAACAAACCCTGGTCTGTGGCATTTCCCTTGGCTATGAAGATACGTCCAACCCGGCCAATAACCTGGTGACCACCCGGGTGCCACTGGAAGAATTCGTGACTTTTCACGAGTAGTTTCCAGGCAGGAAAACATAAAGGTTCAAGATCCCCCTGGCCTGATCATGGTAGTCTGGCAAAAACTTAAGGTACACTTTGGTTCCTTCTTTCTTCTCTCCTTAATGACCATGCCAACCACCTGGAGACCCTTTGCCTGGGTCGGTGCCGCGCTTTGTGCCGGTACCATGGGTACTGCCCTGGCAAGCCCACTCTATCCGTTTTATCAAGCCCTGTGGGATCTGCAGCCCAGCGAAATCACCTATATTTTCATCGCCTATATGATGGGTGTCCTGGTTACCCTTTTGTTTCTGGGCAAGGTAACCGCCCACTACGGCTTTTTACCCGTTCTAAAAGGGGGGATGGTTTTTTCCATTATTGGCCTGGGTATTTCCGCCCTGGCCATTTCCCCCTTCCTGCTTGGCCTGGGGCGGGTAACCATAGGCATTGCCTCGGGCATGATTAGCACGTCAGCCATACTTGGCATGAGCCAGGTTCTGCCGACCAGCCACAAATCCAGGGCAGGGCAAATTGCCTCTATGGTTAGTGTGGCTGGGTTTGGCTTGGGGCCGTTCATCAGTGGCTGGATTGCCCAGTTTTTACCCTATCCGCTGGTCACCCCCTACCTAACCGTCCTGGTGCCCAGCATTGTTATTCTTTATGGTTTACGATCTGTCAGGCAAGAAATACAAAGCAAACCGGGCCGCCCTTCTTTCCTGCCCAAACTTGAGATGCCGGCAGAGCCTGGCTCCAGGCCACTCTTCCTGATTATTTCCATGACTGCTTTTGCCGCGTTTGGCATATTCAGCCTTTATGGTTCACTGGCCCCCTCTTTTCTTGAAGAAATGATTCCCTGGAGCGGTCCTGCCGTTAGCGGAACAGCGATTGCTTCTGTCCTGTTCATTTCCGGCTGCACCCAATTCGTGCTCAGGTCCCTACCCCTGCACCAGACTTTATATCTGGGGATGCTGTTTCTGTTACTGACCTGTCTGGCATTGGGGCTAACTATAAGTACCCATTCCATCCTGTTATTTGTGGTTTCGGATATCCTGGCAGGACTGGCTCACGGTGCCACCCTGCTGGCTACGTTTGGCATTGTGGGGCAGCTCAGCACCCCTGAAAACCGGGGTCCTCTTTTTTCCACTTATTTATTTATTGGCTATTTGGGAACCATTATGCCCATTGTTTCGGTTGGACTATTGGCCGATGCTTTTGGTCTGCTATCGGCCGTTATTATCTTTTGTATTAGCATGGGCCTGCTGGCTCTGGGACTGATCGCATTTAAATTCAGGCAAGACCGGGCTGTTCCAAAATAAACAAGACTGAAAAATAAAAAACCTGCATTCAAGCCAAGCTGGCGAGCAGGTTTATGCTTTCCCTTTAAGATTCATCAGGCGATCAAAGAATAACCACCCGAAAAACATCACTGGGCATTGCCAACCGCCTCATTACCCGTGCTTTCATGGTTGACATGAACAGATTGGTTACTAACACTGGAGGAGCTGACCAGCTCTGATGTGCCGGTAATTAGGGGAAGATTGGTAATGGTTTGATGTTGGAGAAATAACAGGGTTTTATTACGATCATCGCAAGGACCCACGCAATTTATCCTGGCAGTTCTGTCTTCCAGCTTATCCTTTTCGAAGCTCTGGAATTTCAACTCACCATTATTGGTTTGAGTGTTTTTGAACCCTGTTTCCAGGGGGGCAGAATATTCAAAATTGGCAGCGACAACCGGTGTTGAAAAAAAACCAGTTCCCATGACAGCAAAAGTGGTGATAAAAATAAATGCTTTTTTCATGCTGCACCTCCGGAAGGTAAAAACAGGAAAGCCAATTTATTAACCCCAATGGCCATTTCGTATAGAATACACTTAAACAATTGAAAAATAAACTCTATTTTTGTTACTGGACTAATGAGGCTGCCATGGACATGATCCCCATTTATACAATGAAGTCCGAACCGGAGGCCGCAGTCATTTCTTCATTAATGACTGCCTATGATATTAATTTTATTATTTCAGGGCGTGGATTCAGCTCCATGTATCCTGGCGCGGTATCCACAAGCCTGAATGAACAGATCCTGATGGTTCAGGCTGACCAGGTTGAACTGGCCCAAACCCTGCTTGAACCCTTTTTAAACAATTAACCATACTTTATGGCCCTTACTTTATTGGCCAGGCCTGCCAATAAAGTAAAAGGTCAATCCACTTCGCTTTTGTCAATTTCCTTGGGTATGCCTATCGCCCGCTTAATCAGCCGCCAGGCAATCAGCCCAATACCCAAAAACAAGATGCCCAGAACAATGGCAATTAAAAAATAGCTGAAAATACTCATGTTTTCCCCGATGTCATTGGCTTGCACCCCATTGGCCAAGCAGCTCTTTTATTTGTTCCCTGTTACAGTCATTCCAAAGTGCCGCAGCAAGTAACAGGCGAGCCTTGCGGGGACACAACCACTGCCCCATTAAAACACCGTTTTGCTGCAGGTCTATTTCTGCCCCTTTATAACCATAAACCGCGTTGGTGGTACTGCCCGCAGCGGTTCTGGAACAGACCAGCACCGGTATCCGCCCGGCAGCCGCCACCAGCACATTGCGCATGGGTTCAGAGACATGGCCCGAGCCGAATCCGGCAATCACCACCCCTTGGTATGCGGCATGTTCAAGCGCCAGCAAAATAATATCAGGGTCATCGCTTATCGCATGTTCAAAGAGCAATACTTTCTTGTTGAAACTGGCCGGAATGGGCAGTTGCGGCTTGCGAACCGTTGGCCTGAAATATTGCACCCGGTTTTCAAGCACCACCCCCACTACACCAAATACCGGTGACTCAAAGGCGTTAACCCGGGTTGAATGGACTTTGCGTACATGCCGCGCCTCATGAATGTCATCATTCATGACAACCAGCACCCCCCTGTTGGCGGATGCCTGGCTGCAGGCAACCGCTACCGAAGCCAGCAAATTGGCAGCGCCATCAGCACCGGGCGCTTCTGGCGAGCGCATGGCTCCCATCAATACCAAGGGCTGGGTATGGCGCCAGAAAAGATCCAGAAAAAAGGCGGATTCTTCAAGTGTATCGGTACCCTGGGTAATAATGACACCAGCAGCCCCCTTTTCCACTTCTTTTTCGGCCCATGCCAGGCAATTGAAAAGATGCTCAAAACGGATAGAACCACTGGGCAGTTTTTCCAGGGTCTGCAGGCTAAGTTCTGCCATATTGGCAATACCCGGCACGGTTTGCGCCAGCTCCCGGGCACCCAGTGTGGCAGTGACCCCGCCAGACGGGCTGGCTGTCATGCTGATGGTGCCCCCCAAGGCGCCAATGGCGATCCGTTTCTTGCTCATTATTTTTCCTTGTTGGCCAATGCTTAAATAAGGCTGGCAATCGCCCTGCCAATTTCTGTGGTATTGGCCGACCCGCCCAGGTCACGGGATTTGGGCCCTTGCACCAGAATGGTTTCAATCGCAGCCATAATGGCATCATGGGCCTGTGCGCAGGCGGTATTCTGTTCGCTGAAAAAGTCTAACATCATGGCGCCGGACCAGATCATGGCAATCGGGTTGGCAATGTTCTGCCCGTAGATATCGGGGGCAGAACCGTGTACCGGTTCGAACAGGGACGGGAAGGTACGGTCTGGGTTCAGGTTAGCCGAAGGAGCCAGGCCAATCGTACCGGTACATGCCGGCCCCAGGTCGGACAGGATATCGCCAAACAGGTTAGAGGCCACCACCACATCAAAGCGGTCGGGCTGCAGCACAAAGCGGGCAGAAAGAATGTCGATATGCTGTTTATCCCATTGCACCTGTGGGTATTCTTGCGCCATTAAGGCCACCCGTTCATCCCAGTAAGGCATGCTAATTGAAATGCCATTGGATTTGGTGGCGGCCGTGAGTTTTTTACGTTCGCGCCTGGCCGCCAGTTCAAAGGCATATTTCAGAATGCGGTCTACGCCCTTGCGGGTAAAGACCGATTCCTGCAATACCAGTTCACGGTCGGTGCCTTCAAACATTTTTCCGCCTACCGACGAATATTCGCCTTCGGTGTTTTCACGTACGACCAGGAAATCAATATCGCCGGGCTGCCGGTTGGCCAGCGGGCATGGCACGCCAGGTAACAGCTTGACCGGACGCAAGTTAACGTACTGGTCAAAATCACGCCGGAACTTAAGCAAAGACCCCCACAGGGAAATATGGTCTGGCACGGTATCAGGCCAACCTACGGCACCAAAATAAATGGCATCAAACTGCTGCAGGGTTTCAAACCAGTCATCAGGCATCATTTTGCCGTGACGGGCGTAATAATCACAACTGGCCCATTCAAATTCTTCTATGTGCAAATCCAGCCCAAATTTTTCCTGTGCCGCTTTCAATACGCGCAAGCCCTCGGGCATGACCTCTTTACCAATACCATCTCCGGGAATGGCCGCAATTCTGATTTGTTTTGTCATTTTCATCCAGCAAAAAATAAATATTGTTATTAACTCAAACTATGCTTTGTTAAGGTAATATCTTAACCAGATATGTCCACCTTGCAAGCCGTGAATCCCATTCAGCCAAAAAAATGCAGGGAGAAAAGCTCCCAAAAAAAATCCTCCTGTTGCCGGCGTGTACCATCCGGCTACAGGAGGATCTGGTGAGTTTGCAAAAACGGACTCGTTTAAATTACTAATCGTTTATCGCTTATAACTTCTCGGTTTCGCCCGACGTGGGTTTCCAGGTCAGGAAATGTTTCTCGGTAAGGCTGACCATTAAATCCAGGATCAGCGCAAACACGGTTAACACAATAATGCCGGCCACCACCGTATTGATATCGAAGGTGCCTTCGGCCTGCAAAATAAGGTAACCCACCCCGCTGGCCGAACCCAGGTACTCACCCACCACAGCCCCCACAAAGGCCAGGCCTACCGACGCGTGCAGGCTTGAAAATACCCAACTGGTTGCCGAAGGCAAATAAACATGGCGCAGCAATTGCTTGCGGTTGGCACCCAGCATTTTTGCATTATCAAGCAATGTAGGGCTAACTTCTTTAATGCCCTGGTACACGTTAAAAAACACAATAAAAAACACCAGTGTCACGGCCAGCGCCACTTTTGACCAGATTCCCAGGCCAAACCACATGGCAAAAATAGGCGCCAGAATAACGCGGGGCATAGAGTTGAGTGCCGTCAGGAACGGATCAAGCACCAGGCTGGCGGTTTTAGACAGGCCTAGCCACAAGCCAAACAGCATCCCGAAAACCGTACCAATCACAAAAGCCAGTAGGGTTTCACTTAAGGTAACGCCCAAATGCCGGTAAATATTGCCATCGGCAATAAACCAGTCCCAGATGGTTTGTGCCACCCCAAATGGCCGGCCGAAGAAGAAAGCCACGTTGTCGTTAAGGGAAGCGAAATACCAAATACCCAGTATTGACGCCAGAATAATAAATTGCCACAACCGGAAGTTGCGCGTGTTAGGTTTAATTGAATTCCACATATCAGGACCGTTTCTGTTGATCATACCCTTTCAGGACTTCTTCGCGCAGGACATCCCAGATTGCCTTGTGCAGCTCGGTAAAGCGGGTATGGGAACGAACCTCGGCAACATCACGGGGCCGGGGCAAATCAATCTTGAACTCGCCAATAATATGCGTTCCCGGGCCTGCCGAAAGAATAACCACCCGGTCACTCATGGCTATCGCCTCATCCAGATCATGGGTAATGAACAAAACGGCCTTGCGCTGGCTCATCCAGATTTCCAGCACTTCGTTTTCCATGAGTTGGCGGGTCTGGATATCCAGGGCGGAAAACGGTTCATCCATCAGGATAATATCGGGGTCACGAATCATGGTTTGCGCCAGCATGGCCCGTTTGCGCATACCCCCCGACATTTGATGGGGGTACTTGTTAACGGCATGTGACAAACCCACCCGCTGCAGCCAATCCATGGCCCGGGAACGAGCCTGTTCTTTGGGAATATTGGCAAACTCAAGCCCGGCCATCACGTTCTCAATCGCACTGCGCCAGGGCATAAGTGCCTCGCCCTGGAACATGTACCCCGCCCGATGATTAATGCCTTGCAAGGGTTGGCCAAACACCTTGACCGTACCGGAAGACGGCTCCAGCAAACCGGCCCCTACATTAAGCAGGGTTGATTTGCCGCAACCGGTTGGGCCCACGACAGAGACAAACTCACCCGGTGCGATATGCAAGGTGGCGTCACGTAGCGCGGTATATTTTTCGTTTTTATTATCACGTGACACAAAGGTACACGTGATTTTATCCATTGATAATGCAGGTTCTGACATATTGATTTAAGCGTTTTAGGCTTTTTCAGCAAAATCGTTGGTCCAGCATTTGGACAAATCTATCGCCTCAGCGTTGAAGTTTTTAATGTAACTGGCCAATGCTTTAAGGGCCGTTTCAGGACCTTTCTCGTTCATCAGGCCATTGGGTGACAAACCCTCGAAACTTTTGGTCAAGGCCAGCTTGTACACCTCGGGATTACCTAACAGGTAATTTTCGGGAACCACCTTCATAACTTCATCGACCCCCACCTGCTGGATCCACTTGTCGGCTTTTACAATGGCATTGGCCAACGCCTGGGTCGTATTGGGATTTTCATCAATAAAGCGTTGTGACGCATACAGGCAGCCTGAAGGCATGGGGCCGCCAAAAATATCTTCGGTAACCTGCAGGCTGCGGGTATCGGCAATAATCTGGATATCCCCCGCAAAATCAAGAATACTTAGTACCGGGTCTACGTTACTGATGGCATCAATCTGCCCTGAACGCAAGGCAGTAACGGCACCAGCACCGGCACCGACACCAATAATAGACACATCGGAATCTTTCAAGCCATGTTGTTTCAGGAAAAAGCTAACCAGCATATTGGTGGACGAACCCGGCGCCGTGACACCGATTTTTTTGCCTTTCAGGTCTGCCGGCGACTGGTAATCGGGCATGTTCATTTTGGACACCGCCAGGCCAATCATGGGCGCACGCCCCTGCAGCACAAAAGAACGGTAAAACTGTTTCTTGGCCTGCAGGTTAATGGTGTGTTCGAACGCACCGGAGCAAACATCGGCACTGCCACCCACCACGGCCTGCAAGGCTTTTGAACCGCCGGCAAAGTCGGCGATTTTCACATTCAGGCCTTCGTCCTTGAAGTAGCCATTGATGTCAGCAATGGATAACGGCAGGTAATACACCAGCGCCTGGCCACCTACCGCGATTGAGACATCTGTTTTTTCCAGTTTTTTATCTTGGGCACGCACAAAAGCAGGGGCCATGGCGGCCAAACCGGAAATACCGGCCACTTTCATTAGATCACGACGGGAAATAGCCATTTTCAATCTCCTACATGGATTTTCTTATAAAACAATAGAAAAAATTTACCCATTTCGGGTAAAAATAATATCAATCTATTATAGCAGAGCACTTTCCTGTTCAAGTCGCGGCAATCGCGCCGTGGTTGAATCGGGTCATTACCTGGCTTTTTTATACGTAAATACCCAATTCTCCCAACTGTCAGCGGCCCTGCTTTCAGGCCGACTGGCTTTGCTTTTCTGCTACACCGGACAAGTTCCGGGCAATCGACGCAAAGTCATGCCCGGTGGGCGATTGATGCAGGCGCAGCCCAAACTCGGGAACCACGGCAAAAACATGATCAAAAATATCAGCCTGGATACTTTCATATTCAACCCACGCCACGGTATTGGTAAAGCAGTAAATTTCAATAGGCACACCATCTTCAGTGGGGGCCAACTGCCGGACCATGATGGTCATGTCTTTGCGGATATTGGCATGATTGCGCAAATACGTTTCCAAATAGGCCCTGAAAGTACCTATATTAGTTAACCGCCGGCCATTCAGGGCCGTGCTTAAGTCCCAGTTATGCTCCTGGTTGTGTTTTTCAACCTCCCGGCTTTTATCCAGAATATAGCTGGCCAACAAACGGCTTCTGGCCAGCTTTTTCATTTCTGTCTCACTGATAAAATTAATGCTGGTCACATCAATATTAACGGAACGCTTGATACGGCGCCCTCCCGATTCCGACATTGCCCGCCAGTTCTTGAACGAATCTGAAATAAGCGCATAAGTGGGTACCGTGGTGATCGTGTTGTCCCAGTTCTGGACCTTGACCGTTGTCAAGCCAACATCAATCACCGCGCCATCGGCATTATATTTGGGCATTTCCAGCCAGTCACCCAGCTTGAGCATATGGTTGGCCGACAACTGTATACCTGCCACCAAACCCAGAATGGGGTCTTTGAATACCAACATCAAGACCGCCGTCATGGCACCCAAACCACTAAGCAAAATAACCGGTGAACGGCCAATAAGCAGGGAAACAATGAAAATACCCACCGCAATGGAAGCGACCAGCTTGATGGTCTGGAAAATCCCGTTTAAAGGAAGCTGTGTGGCCACCTGCCTTTTATAACACCAGTCCAGCAGGATATTCAGCGTTGAAAACAAGGCGAGCAGTGCATAAATATATGTCCATATTTGCACGGCAATTAATATGCTATTCAGAAGCCTTCCCTGTAATAGCCATAAATTGGCCTGTATACCGACCAGGATCCCCTGAATAAAAAAGACTACGTGGCTGAGCAGACGAGAATGGCTTAATAGCTGTAAAAACAGATACGGGGATTTTTGCATATGCGCCCGCAAAAATCGTACCACCCCATAATGCAGGATGAAATGAATGATAACGGTTGTAATGAAAATCAAGCCCAGCGCAATCCAGGTGGCCTCGTTTTCCGTCACGTCATATTCCCAGGCTTTAAGCCAATAGGACAAGGGTTCCAGCATGTGTTGTTCCTGTTTGTTTACTTCGGAGATTAAAAAATAACGCCCCGATTAACGGGGCATGAACCTGAATATTATTAAACCATCTATAAGAAACAATATCAAACCTTAAGAACTTGTCCGTCGCTGGCCACCTTGACATTAGCCGGCAGGGAGGCGGGATTGTTAATGAGCCAGTTATCCATTTCATGGCCTATATGAGTCAGCAGCAAGGTACCAATCGCCAGGCCCTCACCCATTTTCAGGGCCGTGTTCAGGTCATTGTGATTGCGTGGAGGCGTATCGCGAGGCGGATGGGAACAGTCTACAATGCAATAATCCAGGGGCCGCTGTTTTAAAAAAGCATACGTATCCGCCCCCAATCCGACCGTATCGGTCAAGTAGGCAATGCGCCTTTCCCCTTCCTCAAACAAATAACCAAAACAGGGTTTTGAATGCACCAACGGCAAGGCGGTTACCTGCAGTTGCGCGCCCAATTGTCGGGTTTCAAATGCCGCAAAAGGCTGCGAAAAATCAAGAATACCCGGATGCTTGTATAAATCGGCAAAGCCGGCTTCATCAAACGGACCATGAACCGGGATACGCATTCCCACACCCCAGCGCAAATGCAACAGGCCTTGTGCGTGGTCGGCATGATAGTGCGTTTGCAAAATACCGCTTAGCGTACCTGGCGCAAAACGCTGGCATAAATCCATATGGCCACTGTCAACCAGCCATTGCCCTGCACCACTTTGTACCAGCACGCTGCATGGCTTGCGCACAAACCGCTCATCCTGGCCAGCCCGCTGGCATGCCGGACACTGACAGTTATAAACAGGTACCTGGGCCGCATCGCCGGTGCCCAGAAATGTCAATTTCATCAAATACTCCAGAGCAAAAACCCGACTTGCATGCCGGGGCAGGACTTCTTAATAGCCGTTATTAAGATAACAACGGACTTTTATCCGATTGCATCCCGGCACTACACCATATTTCCAGTTTATCGCGCAATTGCCCAACCGCCTGCTTCAAATCACCGGAATTGTCCAAAAGAAAGAAACTGAGTTGCTGCAAGGACAGCTTATTTTGCAATACTTGCTCAAAGCAGCTGTTACGTTCTAAACGCAAGGTGATTTCCTGCAAGGATTCCCGCCCCCGGTTGACCAGACGTTGCCTGAGCAGTTCGGGCTTGACGGCAACCAGCACGATAATGACATCGGGATATAACTGGCTTACATGAGTACAATAAGAACGCGAACCGTTAACCAATACCGTTTTTCCTTCCGCCAGATGACGGTCAAGGTCTTTCGGAATACCATAGGCCAGGCCGTTGGCCCGCCAGCTCATGGAAAAACCGCCCTCGGCCTCGATCTGCTCAAATACTTGCATCGAGACCGAATCCGCCACTTCACCCGGTGAGTTTTCAGGTCGGGTAATGACCCGTTTCATGATGATGCAATCGTCTGGCAAACCGTTTTCCAGAGCCTGCAACAGGCTGTCCTTGCCACTACCCGAAGGCCCTACCATGTAAACCAGTTTTCCCGCCATTAGAACACCCTGTTCCCTTCGCGCCAGACCTGACGCACCACAAACTGAGAACCGGCCTGTGCGACATGAACCAGATCCGCCCGCAAACCCAGCCTGATTTCACCGCGATCACTCAAATTGGCGGCGCGTGCCGGCAGCAGGCTAATGGTGGCGACGGCCTTGGGCAAATCGTAACCATTTTCCAATTCGCTCAGCTTTTTAACCGCCTGCAACAGGCTGGCCGGATAATAATCGCTGGACAGAATATCCAGTACGCCATGGCCGGCAAGATCTGCGGCGGCAATATTGCCGGAATGGGAACCGCCCCGTACAATATTGGGCGCCCCCATCAGTACTTTCATGCCCAACTGATGGCTAAGCGTGGCCGCTTCATGCGTGGTGGGAAATTCTGCAATTTGCATGCCAAAACCGGCCGACTCTGTCACATGCTCATGAGTGGCATCATCATGGCTGGCCATGGAAAGGTTTTTTTCCTGGCAAATACCGGCAATCTTGCGACGATACTCAACACTGTATTTTTCGGCATTGATGCGCTGGCGAACAATAAAATTTTCCATCTCGGCATCGCTCAGGTGATATTTGCCCTGATAATACTCACGGTATTTCTCGTATTTGACAAACTGGCGCTGCCCGGGCGTGTGGTCCATTAAAGAAACCAGTTTGACCAGCTCATGGTCAACCAGACTCTCAAAAACCTCAAGGGTTTTTTCATGACTGACCTCACAACGCAAATGCAGTCTATGATCAGCACGCGTATGGCCGCCCTGATTAGCCTTGCCAATGGCATCTACCATGCGTGGCAATTGCATCATACGGTTGCCCTTGGGGTTCACATCTCCAATTGATAGCGCATCAAACACCGTGGTAATGCCTGAGCCGATAATTTGCGCATCATGGGCCAGTACGGCAGAATCTGAAGGCCAGTCTACACCCGGGCGGGGGTTCATGTATTTTTCCAGATTATCGGTATGCAACTCGATAAATCCTGGCATCAAATAGTCACCGTTCAAGTCCTGGGCGGCCGAAAGCTGACTCTTTCCTTCGCTGATCTCGCTAATAAGGCCATCGCGAACCACTACCGTACCGGTAAAGACGTCATCGGCCGTGACAATTTTTGCATTCGTGTAAATCTGTTCATGCGGCATGACTGGACTCCTGGGCATTCATATCGATATAACGGTCGGCCACCACATCACGGGCAGCCTTGTCATGGAAAATACCAATGAGCGCCGAACCCGCCTGTTTGGCTTCTGTGATCAAATCCAGCACCACCTGACGATTAACGTCATCGAGCGAAGCCGTGGGTTCATCCAGCAGTAAAACCGGCCAGTCAACCATGAAGCCACGGGCAATATTGACCCGCTGCTGCTCACCACCGGAAAACGTGCCGGGCGCCAATGACCACAAACGCTCGGGAATATTCAGACGCTGCAGCAAGGCCTTGGCCCGGCTGCTTGCCTTTTCAGTACTCCAGCCCCGCTCCAGCGCTGGTTCCATCACGATATCCAGACACGTTACACGTGGAATCACCCGCAAGAACTGGCTCACGTAACCCATGGTTTCGCGACGTACCGCAATAATTTCACGCGGCTCGGCCCCCACCATGTCAAACATGCCACCCCGATGCAGAATACGGATACTGCCACTGGCAGGTAAATAGTTACCGTACAGCGTACGCATCAGGGTTGATTTACCCGCCCCCGAATGACCGTGCAAGACAACGCATTCCCCTGCCTGTACGCTGAAACTGATGTTTTTCAACACATTCAGGACAACGCCCTGTTGCTGGTGCAGCGTAAAGGTTTTATTTAAATTTTCAACTTCAACAATTGTTTGCATCACACTCACCTTAAGACTGTAAAACAGATGAAACCAGCAACTGGGTATAAGGATGCTGCGGGTCATCCAGGATCTGGTCGGTCAGGCCGCTTTCCACCACTCGTGAACGACGCATCACCATTAAACGGTCGGCCAGCAAACGGGCCACGGCCAGGTCATGGGTCACAATGACCACAGCCAAGTCCAGTTCACGCACCAGGCGGCGCAGCATGTCCAGCAAACGGGCCTGTACCGATACATCCAGCCCGCCGGTGGGTTCATCCATGAAAATCAGACGGGGGCTGGAAACCAGGTTACGGGCTATTTGCAAGCGTTGCTGCATCCCGCCCGAAAAGGTGCGGGGCAAGTCATCAATACGGTTGGCATCAATTTCCACCTGATTCAGCCAGCTCAGCCCCTGCTCTCTTAAGGCACTGTAATTACGTACCCCCTGTGCCATTAAACGTTCGCCAATATTGGCACCGGCTGACACGCCCATACGCAGGCCATCACGCGGATTCTGTTCAACAAAGCCCCACTCAGTACGCAGCAGGGTGCGACGCTCGGCTTCGCTACTGCTGTACAGGTCAACCAGCTCACCCTGCTTATTGCAGTAGGTGATATTGCCATCCTGGGGCTGGCTGCGACCCGACAAAACGCTTAACAGGGTGGATTTACCGGAACCGGATTCACCCACAATGCCCAGCACCTCGCCAGGATACAAATCAAAGGAAACATGCTGGCAACCTTTATCGGGGCCAAACAGCTTGCCCAGTTCCCTTACCTCAAGCAAAGGCTGCCTGCTTGCGCTTTGTGTTGTTTCAATAATTGAAGGTAATGCCGCCATTACTGTTTCTCCTGCTCTGCAACCCGCTGGCCGCAATAATCGGTATCCGAACACACGAACTCTCTGGTGCCCTGGTCATCTACAATGATTTCATCCAGATAAGAATGGTCGCAACCACATATGGCACAACTCTGATCCCATTTTTGCACTTCAAACGGGTGATCTTCAAAATCAAGACTGCTGACCCGGGTATACGGAGGTACCGCATACAGCCGTTTTTCACGACCGGCACCAAACAGCATCAGGGCCGGACTCATGTCCAGTTTGGGGTTATCAAACTTGGGAATCGGTGACGGGTCCATCACATAACGCTCATCCACCATCACCGGATAGGCATAGGCCGTGGCAATATGGCCGAACTTGGCAATGTCTTCATACAATTTCACATGCATCACACCGTAATCATTCAGGGCATGCATGGTCTTGGTTTCCGTTTCCGAAGGCTCGATAAAACGCAAGGGCTCGGGAATAGGTACCTGATACACCATGATCTGGTCTTTTTTCAGTTCGGCCTCGGGAATCCGGTGACGGGTCTGGATAATCGTGGCGTCTCCGGTTCTTTCGGTTGTTTGCACTCCGGCGGTGGTGGAAAAAAAGCGCCGGATGGACACCGCGTTGGTGGTGTCGTCTGCTCCCTGGTCAATGACCTTGAGCACATCTTCTTCACCCAGTACGGCAGCGGTTACCTGTATGCCACCGGTACCCCAGCCATACGGCAAAGGCATTTCACGGCCGCCAAAAGGCACCTGATAACCCGGGATAGCCACAGCCTTAAGCAGGCCACGGCGAATCATGCGTTTGGTTTGTTCGTCAAGATAGGCAAAGTTATACCCTTCTGCCTGGGCCGGACGGTTCTGGTGTTCCAGGCTGCTTATCATGCCTGCTTCTCCTGTATAGAATATTCTTCACTTATTGACTGCTCTTGTGCATGCATTTTGCGGATCAGTTCCAGCTCTGACTGGAAGTCAACATAGTGCGGAAGCTTCAAGTGTGAAACAAATCCGGCCGCCTCTACGTTGTCACAATGCATTAATACAAACTCTTCCTGCTGGGCCGGTGAGGTAATTTCCTCGCCCAGTGCCTCAGCGCACAGGGCACGATCCACCAGCGCCATACTCATGGCCTTGCGTTCGTTGTACCCAAAGGCCAGCCCATAACCACGGGTAAACTGGGCCGGCTCGGTTTTGGAGCCAATGAACTGGGTTACCATTTCACACTCGGTCACTTCAATATCACCCAGCGGCACGGCAAAATCCAGTTCTTCCGGCTCGATCCAGACCTCGGTAAAACCAATCCGGATTTCACCGGCAAAGGGGTGGTTACGGCCATAGCCACGCTGGGTTGAATAAGCCAGTGCCATCATGAAGCCTTCATCACCACGGGCCAATGCCTGCAAGCGCTGCGTCCGGTTAGTGGGAAAATCCAGCGGCTCACGGGTAATATCCGGCACGTCCGCCTGGCTGTTCTTTTCAACCCGCATCAGGCCTTCTTTTTCCAGCAGCTCAAGTACTCGGGGACAAGGCTCGGCCTGCAAAGGTTCCTGTGACGGTTCGGGTAAGGCCTGCCCCTCTGCCAGCAAGGTGAAATCCAGCAAGCGGTGGGTATAGTCAAACGTGGGGCCCAGCAATTGTCCGCCCGGCAAGTCCTTGTAAGTGGCAGAGATACGGCGCTCCATTTGCATCTCACTGGTTTGCAATGGCACTGACTCGGTAAAGCGGGGCAAGGTCGTACGATAGGCACGCAGCAGGAAAATCGCTTCCAGCAAGTCACCCGCCGATTGTTTAATGGCCAGTGCCGCCAGCTCTTCATCATACAAAGAGCCCTCGGTCATGACCCGCGCCACCGCCAGACTCATTTGTTCACGAATCTGCGCCACTTCAAGCTCGGGAATGTCGGTAGAACCACGACGTTTTTTTGCCAGCAGGTAATGGGCGTGATCAATGGCTTTTTCGCCACCTTTTACAGCAACATACATGGTTAATTCTCCACCTGAAAGTTGACTTGCGTACTGCGTGACAAGGCCATGATCTGCTCACCGGCAATAAAAAACATATCAATACCGCAAGGAAATGCAGTCACTGCCTGACGGATTTGCCAGAAAGCCTTATCCACCGGCAAACAAAGCTGTCTTTGCGTTTCAATACCAGGCCCCTGCCAGAGGGTTGGCAAGCCACCCTCAAAAGAATCCAGTTGAATAAGGGCCGTGCAGGACAGTTCGGGGTCGCGGTCGGTTCCCGCATTAAGGCTCGCAATAACCCCCGTTTCAGCGGCCAGCATCAGGGCAAAGTCGGCATCCTGGGGCTGTTCTACCACCGGGCAGGCACAATGAAAAGCCAGGTTGGCCCTGATGGCAGGTGTATCCAGTGCCGGGCTCAGCCATACCGCCGTATCGCTATCAAGCAGGGTCAAGGCTAGGGCATAACTGGCCGGTGCCAGCGTATCCAGCGTTTCAACCAGACGGAGTTCATAAGGCAGGCCGGGTTCGGCCATGGCCTTCAGGGCCAGCCGGAAACTTTGCTGGGAACCGCTAACCGGATTGTCAAAAGCCGGTTTCAAATAGTGTGAGTTCATTGTTTTAATCTCCGCGAACCATCGTAAAGAAACTGACTTTAGAAGCGGCTACATCTGCTTCTCTTTGCAAACGTTGCTGTTGCTGCTGTTGTTGTAGCGGCTGGATTAAGGTTGCCATCCAGTGCGCCTGCTCATTGCCCTGCAAATGGGCATCGGCCAGGGCAGCCAGCTCGGCATGCTGTTTATTGCGCCCGGCAATGTAGCTGTACCCGGTACTGCCATCATCCAAACGAACCACACAACGGGTAACGGTCATTTCACCGACATTGAAAGCCTGTCCGGTGCCACCGCTGCGCCCCCTTACCATGACCATGCCGGTTTCGGGGGCACGGATTTTGCGGTAGGCGCTACGGGTCAATGCTGTTTCAAAAGACATTAATGCATCACCGGCCTTTGCCAGTACTTGCATCCATTGCTGGCGCAACGTTTTATTTGCTTGAGCTGTCATGCTCGTTGACTCCATTAATAAAAACCTGATATTGAAAATGATCGGCACGACTGACGCTGAAGGACAATTCCATTGGCCTGTCATGTTGATCCTGGGATAAGGTCTGAATGGTCAATACCGGTTGCTGCTGGGACATCAGCAAGCGGCTGGCTTCATCTACCGTGGGCATGCGGGCACCGATCAGGCTGAATTTACGGGAGAGTTCACACCCCCGCTCTTTCAGATAAGACCGCATGGAGCCCTTGGCATAATCCTTTAATAAAAAATCATAGCGTGTTGAAAAGTGATGGCTGATCAGGCTGACCGGCTGTTCTTCGATAAACCGGAGGGTTTTGTACTCAAGCACATCTTCACCCTCGCGCAGCTCAAGATGTTTGATTTCATCCGCGCTGGGGCTGCGCTGGTAAACCTTAAGCAAACGGGCTTTAGCGCTATAACCCATGGCACTGAGCGCATCGCTATGCGCACTGTTGGCCTGGACCGGATAAGGGATGGGACGGTTCAGCACTTGGGTTCCCTTTCCCTTGATACGTAAAACACAGCCTTCCTGCACCAGCACATCCAGCGCCCGGCGTACCGTATGCCGATTCACGGCAAAACGTCTGGCCAAAGGCAGTTCACCGGGCAGGAAATCACCTGCCTGATAAATGGACAGCTCCGCCCTGAGCGTGGCTGCCAATGTCAAATAAACCGGACCTTCCTGTCTATACAAGTTCATGTTTGAAAACGGGCAGTTTCTACCTGCCCCTTATCCCTTAAAGCTTAAATAAAGAAACGGCGTAATCGCTGGGAAATCATGTCGATCACGCTAACCGCGACAATAATGATCAGCAGGATGGCTGCACTTTGGCCAAACTGAAAACCACGAATTGCCTCCCACAGCAAGACCCCGATACCACCGGCACCCACCATCCCGACCACCGTGGCCGAACGTACGTTTGACTCAAAGCGGTACAGCACATAGGAAATCCATAAGGGCATAACCTGCGGAATCACACCAAAGATCACTTCTTGCAAGGCACTGGCACCGGTGGCCCGCACGCCTTCAACAGGACCGGGATCAATCGATTCAACCGCTTCGGCAAACAGCTTGGCCAGCACTCCGGTGGTGCCCAAAAACAGCGCCAGGGTTCCGGCAAAAGGCCCCAGACCAACCGCCACCACAAACAGCATGGCAAAAACCATTTCATTAATAGAGCGCAAGGCATCCATCAGGCGGCGTACCGGCTGATTAATCCACCACGGCACGATATTGGCCGATGAAAGAATACCCAGCGGAATACCGGCAATCACCGCCAGCACCGTACCCCATACGGCAATCTGGATCGTGATGATCATTTCATGCAAATATAAGCGCCAGTCGGCAAAGTCTGGCGGAAAAAAATCGGCCGCAAACTCCATCATGTTTCCGGCGTCTTTCCACAGCTGGACCGGATTCATTTCCGCCCCTTTCCAGGACCAGGCCAGAATCGCCAATACCAGGCCCCATCCCAACAGGCTAAGCAGGGAATTACGCTGCGGCTTTTGTAAATTTACTTGTGAAGTAAGTGTTGTCATATCTTTTCTGTATTTATGGTGCATGGCACCAGGCCACGCACCTTTTCAAATCCTGCTACGGCAATCAGGACTGTTTCGCATCCATTGCTTTCAGGCTGGCAGCCAGTTTTTCCAGGTCTTCGTCCAGTTTTTTCAACTGGGTCTGTTTGTCCGCGTCTGACAGTTTCTCGTCAGCAGCCACCTGGTTACGCTGTTTGAACAGTTCCAGCTGACGGATAGGCAGCAACTGGTCATTGCTGGAAGGTTTGAACTTGGCCCAGCTCAAGGCATGCAAGACAGCCAGCTCTTCGGGTTTGTCACCATAGGTGTCAAAGAACTCGGTAAATTTTGTCTTGACCTCTTCAGGCAGGTTTTTACGCCATACGATCGGATCGGAAGCGATTAATGGAGAGCGCCAGATTTCCTTGATTTGTGCCGCTTTTTCAGGGTTTGATGCGTGCAGGCGATCCAGGCTTTCGGTATTGTTGGTAGCCACATCAACCTGTTTATTGGCCACTGACAGGGCATTGACCTCGTGGTTGGCATTCACGGTGCGCTTGAAAATCTTGCTGGGGTCAACGTTGTTCTGGGCAAAAACGTAATAGCTGGGTACCAGAAAACCGGAGGTAGAGTTAGGGTCACCATTACCAAAATTCAGGCTTTTGGCATTCTTGAGCATGTCTTCCACATTATTGATCGGGCTGTCTTTATGCGCGATCAGCAGGCTCCAGTAACCGGGCTTGCCATCTTTATCAACGGTTTGGTAAATCACCTCGCCATTGGCGCGGTCAACCGCTTCCATGGCCGATTTATTGCCATACCATGCAATATCAACTTTATCGAAACGCATGCCCTGGATAATGCCGGCATAATCAGGCGCAAAGAAAGCCTTGATTTCATAACCGGTTTTTTTGGACATATCAGCCAGGAACGGATCCCACAACTGCCTTAAGTTTTGTGAAGACTCGGTGGAAATAATACCAAAATTGATTTCCTTTTTATCTTGGGCATAGGCCGCACCGGCTGTCAGGGCTGCCGCCAAAAGGGAAATTCCTACACGCTGGGAAATAGATTTAATCATCGTTTATCTCTGGTCTCAGGTTATAAATACAAATGAATGAATAGTGCAATACAACTATTTCAGGACTGGCTGCTCTCAAGCGTTTTCATACGCAATGAGATTTTTTCCAGCTCGGCATCCAAAGGAGCGACTTGCTCTTCTTTCTGCCCGGAACTTAACTTTTCATTACCCATGATCGCCGTACGCTGCTTGAACAGGTCCAATTGACGGATGGGCAATAACTGGTCATTGTTGGAAGGTTTGAATTTGGACAGGTCCATGCCATGTAATACCTCCAATTCGGCCGCCTCATCACCATAGGCATCAAAGAAGGCCTTAATGGCGGTTTTGGTTTCATCGGAGATATCTGTGCGCCATACAATCGGATTGTCGGGAATCAGGGGGGATTGCCAGATCACTTTCAGCTTTTCCGCCTTATCGGGATGGCTGTTTTTCAGGCGCTCCAGACCAGAGGTATTAAAGGTGGCAACATCAAGCTGCTTATTGGCCACAGACAGGGCATTGACTTCGTGATTGCCATTCATTGAACGCTTGAAAATCTTGTTGGGTTCAACATTGTTCTTGCCAAACACGTAATAACCCGGTACCAGATAACCCGACGTAGAGTTCGGGTCACCGTTCCCGAAGTTCAGGTTCGCCGCCTGTGCCAGCATGTCTTCAACGCTGTTAACAGGGCTGTCTTTATGGGCAACCAGCAAACTCCAGTACCCGGGCTGGCCATCTTTACTAACCAGCTGGTAGATCACCTCAGCCTTGGCACGGTCCACGGCTTCCATGGCCGAGTTATTGCCAAACAGGGCCAGGTCAACTTTATTGAAGCGCATGCCCTGGATAATGCCGGCATAGTCGGGGGCAAAGAAGCTTTTTACCTGATAGCCGGTTTTACGTGACATATCTTCCAGCAAAGGTTCCCATTTGCTTTTCAGGTTTTGGGAAGACTCGGTTGAAATAATGCCGAAATTCAGTTCTTTAACATCTTGTGCATGGGCGGCACCCGCCACCAGACAGGCAACTACAGGCAGGGTTTTTAAGGTTTTATAGAGATTTTTCATTAACATTTATTTAGTTTGAATTTAAATTATGCAACTTTGCGTTGCACTTCCTTGATGGAAGCCTCGGGCTGTTTTTCCCGGTTTTCCTGATGATCGGAGAACAATAGGTTGGTACCCAGCTCGGCACCGTATAAATCATTCAGGAAGCTATTGGTCAGGCCGTTAATAGGGCCATCAAAATATTTCTTGCCTTCTTTCAGGGCAACCGCATGCTTGCAATACTTCACCGCATAATCCACCTGATGCAGCGTGACAATGACGGTTTTGCCGTCTTTTTGATTGATATCGGCCAGGGCATCCATCACGTTACGGGCAGACTCCGGATCCAGTGATGCAATAGGTTCATCGGCCAGAATAATTTCAGCCTGCTGGCACAGCGTACGGGCAATCGCCACACGCTGCTGCTGCCCGCCTGAAAGGGTTGAGGCGCGTCGATAAGCATGCTCTAGCAGGCCTACCCGCTCAAGTGCCTGTAAAGCGCGTTCTTTTTCTTCATGATTGAACAGGCCCAATGTGCCACGCAAACGGGACATGCGACCCAGACAGCCCAGCAATACGTTCTGTAAAACGCTTAAGCGCCCCACCAGATTGAACTACTGGAAAATATAGCCAATCTCGGAGCGGACACGACGCACGTCACGGCTCAGGTGGCCATTGGCCTGCACGGTCTTGCCAAGTGCGTGAATGGTGCTGCCACTTTGACGATCGGCACTGACAAGACCGGCCAGATGACGTAATAAGGTTGATTTCCCGGAACCGGAAGCACCAATCAGTGCCACCATGGCCCCTTTGGGGACATCCAGTTCCATATTGAATAAAACCTGTTTTGAACCAAAGGTTTTATTCAGATTCTGTACTTGAATTGATGTAGCCATTTTGCTGCCTTTTTAACAAAGGAATTTTTATGAGATGGCTGCATCTTAAAGACTGGATGTGACAGGACGGTTAATAAATTATGACAATTCTGCAATATTGCCGGCTTTTTTATCGCCAAAAAATAGACAAGTTAAAACTGAAAATATCCCTATCTATCTATTTATTAAAAAAGGGAATTACTGCTCTCGCAGCAATTCCCTTGAACAATTTAACTAGACAAGTTGCTAAAAAATTAATTAACCAAAAAGCAGGTATACGTAATTTTTGCAACTTTTATACCCTGGTGATTGAAGCCAGGCTAGCCTCGCATAGTCACGAACTCTTCAGCAGCAGTAGGGTGAATGCCAATCGTGCTGTCAAACCCGGCCTTGGTCACCCCGGCTTTAACAGCCACGGCAAAGCCCTGAATGATTTCACCGGCATCATCACCCACCATATGCATGCCAACCACCTTGTCGGTCGCCACTTCCACAATCAATTTCATGAATACACGGGCAGTGCTGCCACTTAATGTGTGTTTGAGTGGGCGGAATTCAGAACGGAACACCCGGATATCACCAAATTTTTCTTTGGCATCTTCTTCTGAATAACCCACCGTCCCGATATTGGGATGGGTAAACACGGCGGTGGGTATATATTCATAGCTCATTTTCTTTTGTGCATCACCAAACAAATCATCAACCAGCACCATGGCCTCACCCAGGGCCACCGGTGTCAGCTGGATACGGTCGGTGACGTCACCCAGCGCATAAATGGATGGAATTGAAGTTTGATAACGCGCATTAACCTTGATCGCGCCTTTTTTACCGGTTTCGCCGCTTAGCGCTTCAAAACCCAACCCATTAATATTGGGTACACGGCCCGTTGCATATAAAATCTGGTCTGCCACCAATACTGAGCCATCCTCCAGGGTTGCTTTCAGGCCTTCGGCGGTTTTTTCAATTGAAGCAATATTGGCATTGACCCTTACATCAACACCGGACTTGCGCATTTCATCGGCCACAAAGTCACGGACTTCACGGTCAAAGCCACGCAAGATTTGTTCGGAGCGATAAAGCTGAATCACGCGCGCACCCAGCCCATTGAAAATAGAGGCAAATTCGCAGGCAATATAGCCCCCACCCACCACCAGCAAACGTTGTGGAAATTCGGGCAGATCAAAGATGTCGTTAGACGTGATGACATATTCTTTACCCGGCACATCGGGAACGGTTGGCTTGCCACCGGTCGCGATCAGGATATGCCTGGCGGTATAAGTCTGGCCATTATCCAGCTTGACAGTGTGCGGGGCTTGCAGGGTTGCCCAGCCACGGATAAGCTCCACACCGGCACCCTTGAACAGGTTTTCATAAACGCCGTTAAGACGGCTGATTTCTGTTGCCCTTTGCCGTTTCAGGGTTTCCCAGTTAAGTACCGGTTTTTCACCTTCCCAACCATACCCGTGGGACTCTTCAAAGGCTTCCGCATAATGGGCGGCATAGCTGTACAGTTTTTTGGGAATGCATCCCAGGTTCACGCAGGTGCCCCCCAAAGGAGCCCCTTCGGCAGCGGCAACCCGTGCACCTGTTTGAGCCGCCATACGCGCAGCCCGGACGCCACCACTGCCGGCACCAATTACAAACAAATCAAAATCAAATTTATTCTGTTCACTCATTATTTGTTTCCCACGTTAATCATCCGGTTCATTATACGTGCTTTGCCATGATTTCATGATTAAAGGAAAATACCCGCTCTGCTCGCCCGGCAAAACCAACAGGCTGCATGCTTTCATTGATTGAAAAATTGATTTATTACATTAAAATAATGCACTAATTAGTTGTTTTAAAACAATATATTTTAAATTAAATGCTTAATTAACAAGCCCAAACCTTTAAAAACCCCCTATTGCCTGCGATACTGTTAGCACACTTTCTTGCCAAAGGTGCCGTCATGTCTATCCGTTTTTTTCTTTCCGCGCTTATTTGTGCCCTGTTGCTGGCCGGTTGTTCCAGCAGTCCAAAACTTGCAGGCTCATCCAAATACGCCCGTGTTGATCCCGCCAAGCGGCAACCCGTGCTGAACAACGCCCTGTCTTATCTTGGTACCCCCTATCGTTATGGAGGCAACCACCCCGAAGAAGGTTTTGATTGCAGCGGTTTTGTCAACTATGTGTTCAATAAAACCACCCATGTCAAACTGCCCCGTACAACTTCAAGCATTGCCGGCGTTTCAAGGTCGATCTCCAAATCGTCCCTAAAAAAAGGCGATCTGGTTTTCTTCAATACCTCGGGTCCCTATACCCATATGGGCATTTATATTGGCAATAACCAATTCGTACACGCTCCATCAAGCCGAAATAATGGCAAGGTCAGGGTTGATTCTTTAAGTAATCGCTACTTTGCCCAACGTTTTACCGATGCCCGCTCACTGTTTGTCCAATAGAAAAAGCCCACCTTGCAGCGGGCTTTTTCCATGAAAGCAGATATTACTGTTTGAATTCAGGCTCGTGCAACCAGGCGGCATGCTTGGGCGCTTTTTTGGTTTGGGCCCATTCTTCCAGCATTTCCCATTTCACTTCATCCAGTTTACGGTCCATTTCCGGCGTGGACGTTTTGGCAGCCAGCTCTAAACGATGGCCGTTAGGATCACGGAAATAAATGGATTTAAAAATCACGTGATCGGTAACGCCCAGCACCTCGATGCCATTGGCTTGCAATCTTTCCTTGGTTTCTTCCAGCTCTTGTACGCTGCCAACCTGGAAAGCAATATGCTGAACCCAATCAGGGGTATTGGTATCACGACCCATTGGCGGAGAATTAGGCACCTCAAAAAAGGCCAGGACATTTCCGTTACCGGCATCCATAAAAATATGCATATAAGGATCGGGAGCCTTGGTTGAAGGGACCTTGTCTTCTGCAATCGCCAATACAAAATCCATACCCAGGTTTTCCTTGTACCAAAGTACGGTTTCTTTTGCATCTTTGCAACGATAAGCAACGTGATGAATTTTTTGAATAGCCATGATATTTGCCTCTGTAAATTTTTTACGTGTATTTAAAAGTCGGTTTAATTAGTAACCACAGTTACTATTAAACTATTATTCTTTTTTAATGTCAACAATAATTAATAAAAATCAATCATTTATTAAAAATTTTTTATTTTTTGAGTATCATTCAATTCATCATCTTTGTTACTATTATTTATTAACTCAATTTCCCAACATGAACCTGAATCTGGACGACTTCCTTCCCTACCAAATCAGTGCCTTGGCCGAACTAGTCAGCCAGGGCATTGCCCCTGTTTATCAGGCGCGCCATCGTTTAATGCGGGATGACTGGCGTGTACTGTTTGCCCTCAACCAGGGCAAACACATGCGGGCCACCGATATCGCCCTTCATGCCAGCCTTGATAAAATGCAGGTTAGCCGCGCCATTGCACGGTTAGAAGAAAAAAACCTGGTGGCCAGAACCGTCGATGAACACGACAAGCGCAACCTGATCATTTCAGTCACCCCAAAAGGACGTGCGGTCTATCAGGAAATTGCACCCGGCATGGAGGCCCGCAACCAATTCCTGCTAGACGGCTTGCAACAGGACGAACAGGAACAGCTGAAAAACATCCTGCAATCCATTCAACAACGGGCCAAACAGCTGATCCGGCAAGGCTAGCCACACAAACTATTCCGGATTTTAAGTTATCATTACTGGCCTGACGAATAACATGAATTAACTGGACGGACTGAACTTGATTAACAATACACTGACCATTGCCGGGATGGACCCTTCCGGCGGCGCGGGCATACTTGCCGATGTCAAAGCCATGAGTGCACTGGGCACCTATGCCTGTGCGGTTGTGGCTGCCCTTACCGCACAAAACACGCAGGGCGTTACCGGTGTACAGGCCATCACCCCCGAATTTGTCGCCCTGCAACTGGACACCCTTTTTCAGGATGTACGCATTGACGCCGTCAAGATAGGCATGCTGGGCCATGAGAAAGTCACCCTGGCGGTGGCCGAAAAACTGGCCCAATTCAAGCCTGAGTACATTGTGCTAGACCCTGTCATGGTCGCCAAAAGCGGAGATGTACTGCTGGAAAAAAATGCCATTCATGCCTTAAAAGAGGCACTTATCCCGCTTTCCACCATGATTACCCCCAATCTGCCCGAAGCGGGTGTCCTGCTTGATGCCCGCCCGGCCGAGACGCTGAAGGAAATGTACCTCATCGCCGAAAAACTGCGCAAACTGATGTCTGACCGCGACAACAAATGGGTCCTGCTCAAAGGTGGACACCTTCCTGGCAACGACACGATCGACTTGCTGTATAACGGTGACAAAATGATAGAGCTGCCCGGACAGCGCATTGCCACCAAAAACACACATGGTACCGGCTGTACCCTGTCAGCGGCCATTTGCGCTCTGTTGCCTCAACATAAAAACATCCCCGAAGCCACAAAACAGGCTAAAAAATACCTGCTTGCCGCCATTGCCAAGGCAGACCTCCTGACAGTTGGCAGCGGCCATGGCCCCGTGCAACATTTTCATGCATGGTGGTAAGGATTACGACAAAACCCTAATGATCTTAGTACAATAGGTTTAAATTTCATTTGAATGATTACAAGTAGCCAATATGAATGCCCCAACATCTTTAATTGAACAAAGCCGCTTTAACATGGTGGAACAGCAAATCCGCCCGGCCAATGTTTTTGACAGCGCGGTGCTTGAAACCATGCTTTCATTGCCACGCGAGAATTTCGTTCCCGAGCGCTACAAGAGTCTGGCCTTTTCCGACATTGAAATTCCTTTGGAAGTCAATGGAATTGATACCCACGAAACCATGCTGTCACCCAAACTGGAAGCCCGCCTGGCACAAGAGCTTCAATTAAAGCCCACTGATGCAACACTGGAAATCGGCACGGGCTCAGGTTTTCAGGCTGCCCTGCTCAGCCGCTTGTGCTCCCAGGTTCTCAGTATCGAAATCGACACGCATATTGCCGCCTTCGCCAAAGAAAACCTGCAGCGTGAAAAAATCGGCAATGTCACGGTTGAAATAGGCGATGGGCGCACTGGTTGGGGCTCTGCCGAGTTCAATGCGATTCTGGTTACCGGCTCCTTGCCTAATATCCCCGATTCTTTAAAATACCAGCTTGCCATCGGCGGCCGTCTGATTGCCGTAGTTGGTCAGGCACCTGTCATGACCGCAGTACGTATTACCCGTACCACGGCCGCATCCTTCGAAACCGAATCCCTGTTTGAAACCTGGATCAAACCACTTAGTGGCACGACGGTTTCACACTTCAAATTCTAGTTATCCGCTTCAGGCACCTGCCCCTGCTTCCCTGATTTTTTTAACCAGGGAAGTGGTGGAACGCTCAAACTCGAAGGGAATGGCAATTGCCTTGCCACCCCAGCTTTTTACCCTTGCCGTTTCTGGCAGTTTTTCCATTTCATAATCGCCCCCCTTGACAATAATGTCGGGTTTAAGCTGTTCTATCAGTGCTAACGGGGTGTCTTCAGAAAAACAGGTAACGGCCGTTACGCAGCCCAATGCCGCCAGCAAAGCCGCACGGTCCTCTTGCCTGTTCAGGGGACGGTCGGGTGCCTTGCCCAGGCGACGCACCGATTCATCGGTATTGACAGCCACAATCAGTGTGGCACCTAATTGTGCAGCCTGATCAAGGTAACTGACATGCCCACGATGCAAAATATCAAAGACCCCATTGGTAAACACCAGGGGGCGCTTGAACTCTCCCTTTTCCAGCGCCAGCAGACACTGCTCACGGCTGAGGATTTTTTTTTCAAAACGAATCACCATTACTGCCTCATTTCATTATTGATTGAACAGGCCCGCATTGACCGCCAGCCACAAGAAAAGAAACGCATTCAGGGCCAGCACAATACCCACAACCGTTAATACCCGCTTGGTTTTTGCCTGCGTCTGGTTAAGTTTTTCCAGCTCTTTCCTGATCTTCGGATGGCTATGGTCCCGGGCCAGGCTGGCATGCACCAGACGGGGCAATTCGGGAATAATATGCGACCATTGGGGAGCTTCATGCTTGATACGCTCAATGAGCCCTTTGGGTCCAATACGGTTCCACATCCATTTTTCAAGGAAAGGCTTGGCAGTTTTCCATAAATCCAGTTCGGGATCCAGTTCACGACCCATTCCCTCGACATTAAGCAGGGTTTTTTGCAGCAGGACAAGCTGTGGCTGAATTTCGACATTAAAGCGACGCGAGGTCTGGAACAGTCTCATTAGCACCTGCCCCAATGAAATTTCCGCAAGGGGACGATCAAAATACGGTTCACATACCGCCCGGACCGCTGCCTCAAGCTCTTCCTCGCGTGTGGTTGACGGCACCCAGCCCGATTCAATATGAAGCTGTGCCACCCGGCGATAATCCCGCTGGAAAAAAGCCAGGAAATTTTGTGCCAGATAATTCTTGTCAAATTCTGACAGGGAACCCACAATCCCGAAGTCCAGGGCAATGTATTTACCCAGGGTCTCGGACTGATCAGACACCATGATATTGCCAGGATGCATGTCGGCATGGAAAAAACCGTCCTCAAACACCTGGGTGAAGAAAATTTCCACCCCCATGCGAGCCAGTTTTTTAATATCCACCCCCACCTTTCGCAAGCGCTCAACCTGACTAACTGGAATGCCATCCATCCACTCCATGGTAAAAACCGTTTTGGACGTTAGCTCCCAGATGACCTCGGGCACCATAATAAGCTGGCTACGCTCGGGATCGACAGAGAAATTACGTCTTAACTGGCTGCAATTAGCCGCTTCAACCTGCAAGTCCAGTTCATCATGCAGATATTTGTCAAATTCCGCCACTACTTCCTTGGGTTTCATGCGACGCCCGTCTGCCAGCAGCTTTTGTATGAGGCCAGCAAAAACCCGCATGATAGCCAGGTCTTTTTCAATGACATCGAGCATGCCCGGCCGCAGCACCTTGACTGCCACCTGCCGCCCATCATGCAAGACGGCCCGGTGAACCTGGGCAACCGAAGCCGATGCCACCGGCACTGGATTAAATTGGGCAAACAGTTGATCGGGAGATTTTCCAAACGCCTTGGTAATACTTGCGATGGCCAGTTCCGATGGGAAAGGTGGCACCCTGTCTTGCAGGGCAGACAACTCATCGGCAATATCGTGGGGAACCAAGTCGCGCCGGGTAGACAGGACTTGCCCGAATTTAACGAATATCGGGCCCAATGACTCTAGCGCCAGGCGCAAACGCTCGCCACGCGGTTTTTTATACTTGCGCCCAAGACGCACAACTTTAAGCAAATTGGTCGCAATCGGGTGTTTGATACCGCTTAACACCAGCTCATCCAGGCCATACCGGATTGAAATTAAAATAATCCTGATTAAACGAAAAAAAGTCACAATCATGACATACCCCGGTCACTTCGTTTGCTTTGCAGTGCCCGGAGTCTGTTTTGTAGCTCATCCAACTGTTTGTTTTTTTGCTTCACCTGTACCTGAAAACGTTCAAAAGCGGGACGTGACAGTACCACATGTGCTTCCTGGGAAAGATATTCACTTACATTTTCGGTTCCCCGACGAACCAGCTCCTGACCGCTTTCCCGGACAAAGCCAAAACCTTGCATCAGCCGTTTTGCCAGAATGGGACCCACCATGCGCGTCAGGTCATGTTCAATATCCCAACGCAAATCACGGGCCAGGTCAGACACCAGTTGTGCCAGGCCGGCATCACCTTCAAGGTGTAGCAAGGAAGACAAAAGCTGCGGATTATCACGATTACGGATGGCGTCTGGCAATTCACTGAATTTATCTTCAGGCAAAGAAAGACTGACGTTGGGAACAATTGCGGCATCAGCCACACTTAATGAGCCATCATAGTGCAGGGTATACAAAAATGAAAAACGGGCGATATTAATCCGTACGGTTTTACCCGCATGAGCGGCAACCTTATCCTTGGCCCACGGCTCTCGGTTAAGTAAAGCATTAAGCAGATTTACGGAAACCTGATTAGGATGAAGAAAAGAGGGGAACATGTGGTGTGTCCGGCAGAAAAAACAGTTTGGCAAACAAACTTCAAGTTTACCTTTTTTTTGTCATGGTCTTGCCATAAACCTGGCCCGAACCGGCAATACAGGCAGGCAAGTCAGCAACAGGCCTAGGCAGAAACAATAACGGCGCCTGGATAAAAAGGCGCCGTTATTGTTTTGGGATACCTGCTGATTAATTAAAAGCAGGCATGGTAATCAGATATCAAGAAGCATTTTCAACTGGGATTTGCTGAATACCCGCCAACAGCCAACCACCCTGTTCGGGTTTGTACAGGTTCCATACTTCTTCGAAACGGAATGCGGCTGTGTTGGCCTCTTCACGCAACATGCCAGAGAAACGCACACTGGCCAGATGACCATCATTCACCTGTTCAATACCCAGCATTTCTGCATTAAGCAACACCACTTCAGTCTCACTTTGACCGGCACGAGCCGTAATTTGAGGCGTCAGCTCGGCAATCAGGTCATCAGTCAGGTATTGTTTAAGCGCAGGAATATCGCCTTTATCCCAAATACCCTGGATAGCCTTGAATTGTTGCTTGGCACTCTGCAAGAAAGCAGGGGTGTCAAAATCGGCCGGTACAAACCAGGTTTTATCAACATTGGGGTTTTCGGCAGCCACCACTTCAGGGGCGGCCGTTGAAACTGACGCCGGTGTAAAGGCTTGCGCTGAAGCCGGAGCCGGGTCAGCAGCAGGCATGGCCGGTTTTTGGCCGAACATGGGTTGCTGCTGGTTTTGGCGATACGTATTATTGCCACCAACACCTTGCATGGCTGGCTTTGCAGCGCCGCCACGCAAACGGCGGACAATAAACATGATGGCAAAAATAACAATACCAATCAGGACTGCGCTGGACAGGAACTCAAGAAATGCGCCCCCCAACCCCATGCTGGATAACAAGGCGGCAATACCCAAACCAGCGGCTATGCCCGCAATCGGACCCAGGAAACGGGAAAAACCGCTTTTTTGCGCCGCTGCACCCGTTGCTGCCGCTGAACTGCCAGCCGCTGCAGAGCGTTGTGTCGTATTGGCTGCTGCTGGGGGTGGCGTTACCGCACGTTTTTGGGTAACATTACTGGACTGGCGGCCAAAGCTGCTACCGCCACCCATACGACGCGCTTCGGCATCAAAAGAAACCGTGAGCATGGTAGAGGTTGATACCACCACCAATGCCGCGGCTAAAAATTTAGACCATTTCTTAGTCATTAAAACCAGCTCCTTGTATATAACCAAGCCTGCTTTCGCAAGCGAATGGACTAATCTTACAAAAAGCTGAACGTTTTAACAAGTAAAAACCGCTAAAAAGTCAAGGCTGTTGTTTCAAAATACTACGACCAAACATGCTTTGCCTTATTGTTGACCCAGACACGGCTGGTTTCAACCCAGTTTGATCCCCTCGTGCACAGCGGCAATGCCTGCAGTCAGGTTGAAATACTGCACCCGCTCAAAGCCAACTTCACGCATTATGTCAGCCAATGTTTCCTGGTCGGGATGCATGCGAATGGATTCGGCCAGATAACGATAACTATCTTCATCGCTGGCAATTTTTTTACCCAGCCAGGGCAATATATTAAATGAGTACCAATCATAAGCAGGCTCCAGTGGTTTGTAAACCCTGGAAAACTCAAGAACCAGCAGTTTTCCGCCCGGCTTGAGCACCCTGAACATTTCGGCCAACGCCAGATCTTTGTGGGTCATATTGCGCAAACCAAAGGCCACGGTAACGCAATCAAAATAATTATCGGGAAACGGTAAGTATTCGGCATCACAAACTGCGGTCGGCAAAACCACGCCTTTGTCGATAAGGCGGTCCCGGCCCACACTTAACATGGAGCTGTTGATATCGGTATGCCAGACTTCTCCGGTATCGCCCACTTTTTTACCAAATGCCAGGGCAAGGTCTCCGGTGCCACCTGCGATATCCAGCACCTTCATGCCAGGGCGAACATTGGCACGGCCAATGGTGAATACTTTCCAGACCCGGTGCAACCCCGCCGACATAAAATCATTCATGACATCGTAACGGGCAGCCACAGAATGAAAGACTTCCGCCACCTTGCCGGCCTTTTCAGATTCACTAACGGTTTTAAAGCCGAAATGAGTGGTAGAGTTTTCGCTGCTTTCTTGGTTCGTATCAGGTTTCATACAATAATCTTATTTAAACGGAGAGTTGTCACAAACATGACATAATTAAGCAATACCATAGGTGCTATACATAAATACTGCATTTTAACATTGGTACCATTTTAAATTTTACTTCATTATGGCAAGCACGATCCTAGTAGTAGAAGATGAACCCGCAATTCAGGAACTCATTTCCGTCAATTTATCCTTTGCGGGGCATAAAGTTTTACGCGCCCTTGACGCTGAACAGGCAAAAATCCTGATTAATGCCGAGCTCCCGGACCTGATCCTGCTGGACTGGATGCTTCCTGGCGCGTCGGGTTTAAGTATGGCCCGAAGCCTGCGAGCCGATGATCGAACCAAAGACATTCCCATCATTATGCTCACGGCCAAAAGTGCCGAGGAAGATAAAGTTGAAGGTCTTGAAAGCGGTGCCGATGACTATATTACCAAACCCTTCTCACCAAAAGAGCTCATGGCACGCATCAAGGCGGTTTTACGTCGCCGGGCACCACAATTAACCGATGATGAAATTGAAATTGCCGGCCTGAAGCTGGATCCGGTTTCTCACCGTATTACCGGCAATGGCAACAACTTGCCCCTGGGCCCCACCGAATTCCGCCTGTTGCATTTTTTCATGACGCACCCGGAACGCGTCTTTACCCGTAGTCAATTGCTTGACCAGGTGTGGGGCGATCACGTTTTTCTTGAAGAAAGAACCGTTGATGTCCATATTCGCCGTTTGCGCAAGGCCCTTGAGCCTTCCGGACATCATGGCCTGATTGAGACCGTACGTGGCAGCGGCTATCGGTTTACCACCCGTCTCCCGCAATAAATACCGCAGAATGCGATAAAATCCTTTTGGCAGACCACAAGGCGGCCTGTTCTTTACCCTTCATTTACGTTATTTTGGGCAGTCAGGCCCGATGGTTGATTATCATGAGATGGATAAAACCTTTGCTATGGCTTTGTTTCGCAATATTGTTCTGCATTGGCATTCAATACCTGGCACAGGGTTATTGGGGAATCATTTCTCTTGGGCTTATTTTTGCCGCTTACTATTACCTTGAAGACAAGCACTTTCGACTTACCGTCAAATGGGCTAAAGACGCCGAAAATCCGCCCTCTCCCGATCTTGGGAAATATGACGATATTGTCACCCCACTTTACAAGTTACTGCGTTTTCGTGGCAATGAGCTAAAAGCACTCAGACACCTGTCCCACAGCGTTTTATCCGCCGCCCAGGCCTTGCCAGCCGCCGCTATCACACTTGACCGCGATTTCCATATCGAATGGTGTAACGGCCTGGCGGAAAAAATGCTGGGCCTGAGCTATGAGCAGGACAAGGGCTATAATATTTTCAACCTGCTCCGCTTACCGGAGTTTTTTGACTATGCGCAAAACCGCGACTGGAGCCAATCGTTTGTCACCCACATGGAATCTGACGGCCAGTTCCGTTGCCTTAAATTTGACCTGAACCAGTATTCAGAGGAAGGTATCCTGATGCTGTGCCAGGATATCACGCAGCTGGAAAAGCTACGCACCACACAACAGGATTTTGTGGCCAATGTTTCACATGAAATCCGCACGCCGCTTACCGTACTGATCGGCTTTCTGGAAACACTGCAAGACTTGCCCCCTGAAGCGGTTTCTCCTGAGCAGCGCAAACAATATGAAACGCTCATGCATGAGCAGGCCCAGCGCATGCTGGCCATTGTTGCCGACTTGCTTACCCTGTCCACCCTGGAATCCACCCAGGCAAGCGGCGGGCAAAAGCTGGTGCTTGCCCAGTTAATTGAATCTGCCGGTCAACAAGCCCATTCATTGTCCAAAGGCAAACACAAATTCATTTTTGATATTGACGAAGAGCTGGCCATTCATGCCCAGCAAACTGAAATATCCTCGGCCATCAGCAACCTGATGACCAATGCCATCCGTTATACGCCCGCTGACGGCACCATTACGGTAAGCTGGCGCAAAGATGACAAGGGCCATGCCGTTTTCAGTGTCAAAGATACCGGACTGGGCATTGCCAAACAGGATATTCCCCGCCTCACCGAACGTTTCTACCGGGTTGACAAAAGCCGTTCACGGGCTTCGGGCGGTACCGGGCTAGGCCTTGCCATTACCAAACACATCGTAATACGGCATAATGCTAAACTGGTCATAGACAGCGAAATCAACCAGGGAAGCACCTTCAGCATCATCTTCCCCCCCGATAGCATTATTAATGAGTCCGACACCCGTTCATCAAAAAAACTGGCAATTCACGCCTGAAGGCGATACCTGCATCATCATTCGCTTCAGGCATGAAGGCATTAGCACCCAGGTAAGTCAACTTTGCCTGCAGGCTGCCCAAAACATTGCCAATGCCCGGTTACCCGGGATTAACGACATTGTTCCCGCCTTCAACTGCGTGGGCATTCATTACCAGCCTTCCTGCTGGGGCAAGGCGCCTTTTTACAAACTTTGCCAGGCCCTGGATTCATTGCTGCTCCAGCCAGCCACCCCATCTACGTCGGGACCGGAACAGGCGGTTGAAATCCCGGTTTGTTATGACCCTGAATATGGTATTGATCTTGATTTACTAGCCAAAAAACTCCAGTGCACTATTGAACAGCTGATTACCATGCATACCTCCCGGGCCATGCGGGTTTTCATGCTGGGTTTTGCCCCTGGTATGCCCTATATGGGCTTGTTGGATCAAAAGCTGGATGTGCCCCGCCTGGCCACCCCACGCCTGGCCATCGCAGCCGGTTCAGTAGCCATCGCCAACCGGCAAACGGTCATTTATCCCCAGGCGTCTCCGGGCGGCTGGCACATTATTGGCAAAACACCCATTACACTGTTCAATCCGGATCGCCCACCCCACTCATTACTGACCCCCGGCGACACGGTTCGTTTCAAGTCCATCAGCAAGGAAACATTTACTTATTTAAAGAACAATCGCCATGAGCATCCAGGTTATTAACCCGGGCCTGCTGTCCACTTTTCAGGATGAAGGCAGGCAACGGTTTCAATCAATTGGCGTACCCGTTGGCGGTGCCATGAACCCAAGCAGCCTGCGACTGGCCAATTTACTGGTGGGCAACTCGCCTTCAGAGGCGGTTCTGGAAATCACCCTGACCGGTCCCAGCTTATTATTTGAAGAAGATGCCTGCATCGCTTTAAGCGGCGCGCCCGTACACGCCTTTGCCAACAACACACCCATACCGCTAAACCGCCCTTTTCTGCTACATGCCGGCCAAACCCTGCATTTCAGGCAGGGCCAGTTTCCACCCATGGCTCGTGCCTGCCTGGCCGTCCATGGCGGATTTAAGCTATCAGAACGAATGGGCAGTTGCAGCACCGACCTTAAAAACCGGCTGGGTGGCTATCTGGGGCGGGCACTGCAAAAGCAGGACTGCATTCAAATCAACAAACCACTGGCCCCCCAACACCGGCAAACCCTACAGGATTTTTTCAAGCAGCTTGAAATTTATCTTCCTGCCAATTTGGGTTTGCAGAAAAAAATCGGTATCAGGGTCATCAAGGGCTATCACTGGGATCATTTCACCCGGCAAGCCCATGAACGGTTTCTTGATACACCCTTCAGGATCACCCCTCAATCCGAACGCATGGGATATCGTTTGCAAGGGGCCGCACTGGCCTTATGCACGCCCTTGCAAATTTTATCTGAACCCACGGTATTCGGTTCTATTCAGGTCCCCCCAGATGGCAACCCCATTATCCTGATGGCTGACCGGCAAACCACAGGGGGTTATCCCAAAATGGCCAATGTTATTTCAGCCGACCTGCCGGTACTGGCACAATTGCTGCCCGGCGAGCACCTCTCATTTTCCCTGGTGGAACTGGAGTCAGCCCAGGCATTAATGCTTGATCGGGAAGAAAAATTCATGACTTTGCAAAATCAGCTGGCAATCATTGCACAGCGATTGTCACAATGTTACCTTTAACCATCCATCTGCGCCTGAAGCAAGTTTATGATGGAGAACTTCACACAATTAGTCAAATTGCCAAAGAAAGGAGCCATCACAGTGAAAAAACTGGATTTCAATTGCGATATGGGTGAAAGTTATGGCGGCTGGACCATGGGCAACGATGAAGCGGTTATGCCCCACGTCACTTCAGTCAATATTGCCTGTGGGTTTCATGGTGGCGATGCCCACATCATGCGCAAGACGGTAGCCAGCGCCCTTAAGCATCATGTACATATTGGCGCACACCCAGGCCTGAACGACCTGCCCGGCTTTGGACGCCGGGCTTTTCCCGTTTCTCCCGACCAGGCCTATGACCTGGTGGTGGTACAAATTGGTGCACTGGCGGCGGTAGCCAAAACCCAGGGCACCCGCCTGCATCACGTCAAGACCCATGGTGCCCTTTACAACATGGCCGCCAATAACGACGCCCTTTCACAAGCGATTGTACAAGCCGTGCTGGATGTTGATGACACCCTGGTTTTATATGCCCTGGCCAACAGCCGGCAAGCATTCATTGCACAGGAAATGGGCCTGCAGGTTGCCCACGAGGTATTTGCCGATCGCAGCTACCAGGATGATGGCACGCTTACCCCCCGTGGCACGCCCGGCGCCATTATTACCGACCCCCGGCAAGCCATACAGCAGTTAATTACCATGCTGGAAAAAGGCCATGTTATTGCGCTTTCCGGCAAACCAGTACCCATACGCGCAGATACCCTATGCATTCACGGGGACCAGCCCAGTGCCGCCACTTTTGCCCAACACATTCACCAGGCATTAAAAAGGCAAGGGTTGTTATAACCCTTGCCTGTGATCAAGCCAGAAGCTTTAGAAGCCCCTACACCAGAACACGCTCAATGCCACCTGTGTTGGCGTTGTTGACATAATCGGCCATCCAGTTTTCACCCAGCATGTGACGAGCCATTTCCACCACGATGTAATCGGCATCAATGGCGATATCGCCCTGATAGCGTGCCAGCCCCTGCAAGCAGGAGGGGCAGGACGTTAACAGCTTGACCTCTCCGGCAAAGCCATCGGCCCGCATGGCGGCCGAGTTCTTGCGCAACTCTTCTTCTTTGCGATAACGGATCTGGGTGGAAATATCGGGGCGGCTGACCGCCAGTGTGCCAGACTCTCCGCAACAGCGATCGGCCTTGATGGTGGTGTCGCCCACCAAGGACTTCACCGTTTTCATCGGGTCCTGCAGCTTTAAGGGGGTATGGCAAGGATCATGATACATATACCGTTTGCCAGTGGCCCCATCCAGTTTCAGGCCTTTTTCAAGCAGATACTCATGGATATCAATCAGGCGGCACCCCGGGAATATCTTTTCAAATTCGTAGCCTTCAAGCTGGTCATAACAAGTACCACAGCTAACAACAACGGTTTTGATATCCAGATAGTTCAGAGTGGTGGCCATCCGGTGGAACAGAACCCGGTTATCGGTAATGATTTGTTCGGCCTTGTCCAGTTGGCCATTACCGCGTTGCGGATAGCCACAGCACAAATAGCCGGGTGGCAGTACGGTTTGTACCCCGGCATGCCACAGCATGGCCTGGGTTGCCAGCCCCACCTGCGAAAACAGGCGCTCGGAACCACAGCCGGGGAAATAAAATACTGCTTCGGTATCGGCACTGGTTTTATGCGGATCACGAATAATCGGCACAAAATTCTTGTCTTCGATATCCAGCAGTTTACGAGCACTTTGCTTGGGCAAGCCACCTGGCATTTTCTTGTTCACGAAATGAATGATCTCTTCGCGCAAAGAGGCTCGTCCAACCGTGGCAGGTGGATGGGCGGTTTGCTTTTTGGCGACCGAATTCAGGACTTCATTACCCAAACGCTGTGCTTTGTAACCAATATCCATGACCTTGCGGGTCACATTAATGGTGGTCGGGTCTGTGGCATTCAGAAAAAACATCGCGGCTGTTTTGCCAGGACGCACCGATTGCTTGCCCATGCGATTAAGGACAGCCCGCATGTTCATGCTGACATCACCAAAATCAATATCCACCGGACAGGGGTTATAACACTTGTGGCATAAAGTACAGTGTTCAGCTACGTCTTCAAACTCAGACCAATGCTTTAAGCTAATACCGCGACGGGTCTGTTCTTCGTACAGGAAGGCCTCGACCAGCAGGGAAGTGGCCAGAATCTTGTTGCGGGGCGAGTACAGCAAATTGGCCCTTGGCACATGCGTGGCACAGACCGGCTTGCATTTGCCACAACGCAGGCAATCTTTAATAGAGCTTGAAATAGCGCCAATATCACTTTGCTTCATGATAAGGGATTCATGACCCAACAGATTGAAACTGGGCGTCCAGGCATTGCGCAGGTCAGCGCCCGCAAACAGCTTACCCGCATTGAAACGCCCTTCAGGGTCAATTTCCTGCTTGTATTGGCGAAACGGGGCCAGTTCGGCTTCAGTCAGGAATTCCAGCTTGGTCAGGCCAATGCCATGCTCACCGGAAATCACACCATTCAGGTCGCGGGCAATTTGCATAATACGCGCAACGGTTTCATTGGCTTCCTGCAGCATTTCATAGTTGTCCGAGTTAACCGGAATATTGGTATGCACATTACCGTCACCGGCATGCATATGTAGCGCAACAAACACCCGGCCTTTCAGGACGCGATCATGAATCGCCTGCATCTCGGTAAGGACCGCAGCCCTGTCGGCACCTGAGAAAATCACTTCCATTTTGGCCAGGATTTCTTTTTTCCAGGAAATGCGGATCGTGCGGTCTTGCAATACATCAAAAATCCGGCAGTCAGGCTGATCCTGCAAACGCTGCTTCAGGACTCCCATCAACTCATCCATGCCCAGCAGGGACAGTTTATCAAGGCTGCCCGCCAGGGAGTCATTCATATTGTTCAGCAACCAGGACCAACGGGAAGCCGTCAAGCCCAGCACATCACGGGCCTCTTCAATGCGGCTGCCAATCACTTCTGCACGGGTCAATTCCTCATCAAGAAAATCCTCCGGCTTGTACACCGGCAATTCTGTTTCAAGAAAAGCCTCAAGCGCTTCAACCAGCTTGAGTTTGTTGCGGGTGGATAATTCTATATTGATGCGTTCAATTTTTTCGGTGTATTCACCCATGCGATCAAGGGGAATCACAACGTCTTCGTTAATTTTAAACGCATTGGTATGACGTGCGATCGCGGCTGTGCGGGAACGGTCAGCCCAGAATTTCTTGCGTGCTTCGGCACTGACGGCCACGAAACCCTCTCCGCTGCGGCCATTGGCCAGGCGCACCACCTGGCTGGTGGCTGCGGCAACCGCATTTTCGTCATCACCCACAATGTCGCCAATCAGGACCATCTTGGGAAAGGCATCACGCTTGCTTTTGGTGGCATAACCCACGGCCCGCAAATAACGCTCGTCCAGGTGTTCAAGGCCCGCAAGAATGGCGCCGGTTTGACGGCCTTCGGTATCCAGGTAGTCCTTGATTTCAACAATTGAGGGCACCGCCTCGCGGGCCTGCCCGAAAAACTCAAGACAGACCGTGCGGGTATGCTTGGGCATGCGATGCAACACCCAGCGTGCCGAGGTGATCAGGCCATCACAGCCCTCTTTCTGGACACCAGGCAAACCGGCCAGAAATTTGTCGGTAACGTCTTTACCCAGACCCACCTTACGGAAAGCACTGCCTTCGATATCGATAATTTTTGTCCGCAGTTCTTTTTTACCCGGTGCATAACGGCCATCAAACCATTTCACTTCAAAACGGACTTGCGCGGCATCATGGATTTTGCCCATATTGTGTTCAAGACGGGTCACTTCAAGCCAATGGCCATCAGGGTCAACCATGCGCCACCAGGCCAGGTTGTCCAGGGCGGTTCCCCACAATACCGCTTTTTTGCCACCGGCATTCACGGCCACGTTGCCGCCAATACAGGAGGCCTCGGCAGAGGTTGGATCTACCGCAAATACAAAGCCGGCCGCTTCCGCCGCCTCGGCCACCCGTTTGGTAACCACACCGGCACCCGACAGAATCGTGGCGACAGGTTCTTGCAACCCGGGCAAGACCGTGGATTCTACGGCCGACAGGGCGTCGAGTTTTTCGGTGTTGATGACAGCCGACCGCCATGACAGGGGAATAGCACCACCGGTATAACCCGTACCACCCCCTCGTGGGATGATGGTTAGTTTCAGTTCGAAACAGGCACGCACCAGGGCGGCCATTTCCAGTTCGGAATCGGGGGTCAGGACAACAAAGGGATATTCTACGCGCCAGTCGGTGGCATCGGTAACATGGGAAACCCGTGACAAACCGTCAAACTTGATATTGTCCTTGTGGGTGATACGCCCCATTTCCTGCATCACTTCGGCACGCAGGGTTTCGGTATACTCAAACTCGGCTTCAAATTCGATGACCGCCTTGTGGGCACGTCTGAGAAGCTCCTGTACCTTGCTATCACTTTCTTTGTTTAAAGGTTCCCGGCGACGGTTTATTTCGTTCAGGCGGTGGTTAAGCGCTTCTATCAGCAGGCCACGCCGTTTGGGATTGGATAACAGGTCATCCTGGAGGTAAGGGTTGCGTCTAACGACCCAGACATCACCCAAGACTTCGTACAGCATGCGGGCAGAGCGACCCGTTTTACGAACGCCCCTGAGATCGGACAACAGGTCCCAGGCATCACCGCCCAACAAACGGGCAACCACTTCCTTGTCTGAAAAGGAGGTGTAATTATAAGGAATCTCACGCAAACGCCGGACAGGGCCGGTTTGCTCTGCTTCTGACAAAATTTGGGTATTAATAGGTGCGTTCATACTAATAAATGGCTGGATGAATTTGAAATTTATCTGAGGATAACGCCTATTTTACGCGGAGAACCCGTCATTGATGACCGTAATCCGGCTTTATCCTAAAACAGACGTAATAAAACTGCCGTCATGATGAGATATCGGGCAAATTTGCCAATGGCCATATAAAAAATACAGGGCAACAGGCGCAGTTTCATCCAGCCCGCCACACTGCATAACGGGTCACCCACAATGGGCAACCAGGAAAACAACAAGGCCCAGGGACCCATTTTTCTTACATACACCGCCAGTTTCCTGAAATGGGTGCCACCCAGTTTCTGTTGCTTGCGACGCCTTTGCTGAGCTCTGGCTGCCGCATTCTGTCCATCGGCATGCTGGTGAGTTTTTTTCCAGTGATCCACCCCTTTTTTGGCCCAATACCCCATATAGTAGGACACCACACCACCAATCGTATTACCAACCGTTGCAACCAGGATAGCAGCCCAGAACATATCGGGCGACAACTTGAGATAAGCGAATACCGCGGGTTCAGAGCCCAGGGGCAACAAGGTGGCCGACACCAGGGCAATAATAAAAATAGCCGGCAATCCCACTGCAGGCAAAGCCAATGTAAGCAGCAGCCATTGCACGGCTCCCATCATTTCATTTTCCATACTACCTGTTACCTGTGTAAAAATTTTAGGAACCTGTCTCAAAACAAGTCTGGGCAAACCTGAAGGTGCTATGTTAATCTGTAAGATATTGTTTGATTCTTATCTCCCCCAACATGTCCACAGATTATTTAAAACGAATTTTGACATCAAAAGTGTATGATGTCGCCACCGAGACCCCACTGGAACCTGCAAAACTGCTTTCTGCCCGTATCCAGAATACAATTTTGCTTAAACGTGAGGATACTCAATCCGTTTTCAGCTTCAAGATCCGGGGAGCCTACAACAAAATGGCCAATTTGTCTGCCGATGCGCGCGCTCATGGCGTGATTTGTGCATCGGCCGGCAACCACGCCCAAGGCGTTGCTCTTTCTGCCAAAAAACTGGGTTGTCGCGCGGTCATTGCCATGCCCACCTCTACCCCTAAAGTCAAGATTGAAGCGGTTAAGCGCTTAGGTGGAGAAGTCGTGTTACACGGTGACAGCTTTTCGGATGCGTATGAACACGCACTCATCCTTCAAAAAGAACAAAATCTCACTTTCGTTCATCCATTTGATGACCCGTTTGTGATTGCAGGCCAAGGCACCATTGCCATGGAAATCCTGCACCAGCAACCCAACTCACTGGATGCCATCTTTGTGGGCATTGGCGGTGGCGGCCTGATTGCCGGTATTGCCGCCTATATCAAGCAGTTACGCCCCGAAATAAAAATTATCGGTGTCCAAACCGAAGATTCCGACGCCATGATTCGTAGCGTCCGGGCCGGCCGACGCGTTTCCCTGGCCGATGTTGGGCTATTTTCCGATGGTACAGCGGTTAAACAGGTTGGTATCGAAACATTCCGGCTGGTCAAGGAATATGTTGATGATTTCATCACCGTTGATACCGATGCCATTTGCGCCGCCCTTAAAGATGTTTTCCAGGACACCCGCAGCGTACTTGAACCGGCTGGCGCACTGGCCCTGGCTGGCGCCAAACGTTATATTGCCGAAAACAAATGGAAAAACAAAACCGTTGCCGTTATTACCTCCGGTGCCAACATGAACTTCGACCGCCTGCGTTTCGTCGCTGATCGTGCCGATGTTGGTGAAGCCAAAGAAGCCATTTTTGCCGTCACCATGCCCGAGGCCAAGGGCAGTTTCAAGCAATTATGCACCGCGCTGGGCGCTCGCAACGTGACCGAATTCAATTACCGGATCTCAGACTCCAAGAAGGCCCACGTATTTGTTGGCATTCAGATCAATTCGCTGGAAGAAGCTGAAAAAGTGGCTGACCGCCTACGCCGCAAAAAATTTGATGTCCTGGACCTGACCGCTGATGATCTGGCCAAGTCACACCTGCGCTACATGGTGGGCGGACATTCGTCCCTGGCGGAAAATGAAGTGCTATACCGCTTTGAGTTCCCCGAGCGCCCGGGTGCCTTAATGACATTTCTTAACACCATGAGTCCGGAATGGAATATCAGCCTGTTCCATTACCGTAATCTAGGGGCCGATTATGGCCGTGTACTGGTCGGTATCCAGGTGCCACCGGCAGACAAAAAAGCCTTCCGGGAATTCCTCTCTACCATTGGTTACCCATTCATCAAGGAAACCGACAACCCTGCCTACAAACTGTTTTTATAAGCAGTGTCGGCAAGCAAAAAAACGGAGCACTTGAAGTTGCTCCGTTTTTTGTTCTTTTTTCAGAATTTACAAACCGTAAAAACCGACAGACCACTTTCCCGTATCTGCCGGGAGCCGCCCAAATCAGGCAAATCGATAATGGCAGCGGCCTCGACCACGTTAGCCCCCAGACGCTGCAACAAACGACTGGCCGCCACCATGGTACCACCGGTGGCAATCAGGTCATCCACCAGCAATACCCGCTGGCCAGGCAATACGGCATCAGTGTGCATCTCGACACTGGCATTGCCATATTCCAGCTTGTATTCTTCGGCAACGGTATTAAAGGGTAATTTGCCACTTTTACGCACGGGTACAAAGCCCAGGTTCAGTTCGTAAGCCAGCACGCTACCAATAATGAATCCACGGGCATCCACCCCGGCCACCAGATCCATGCGTTGGCGCATGTAACGGTAAACAAAAATATCAATCAAGGCACGAAAGCTTCGCGGATCCTGAAGCACGGGCGTAATATCCCGAAATGTAACGCCTTCCTTGGGCCAGTCAGGCACACTTCGTATCGCATTACGAACAAGTTCATGGGGATCGGTCATCATGGCCTCTTAAGGTAAATGGATGAAAATAACGAAAAAAGAGCAAACACAGCTATTGCGCCAGACCTTAGCTTGCCGCTGAAATCGTCACTGTCGAGGAAACACGTTTGGCTTTTTCCAGTGCCTGTTGAACGTCTTGCCCCGATGCCAGGGCCACGCCCATGCGTCGTTTCACAAAGGACTCGGGTTTGCCAAACAAGCGGATATCGGTTCCTTCTTCGGCCAGTGCCTGCGCCACATTGGCAATTTTTACGGCCTTGGCCTGAACGCCACCGTAAATCACACTACTCGCCCCCGGTTGACGCAAGCGCGTATTAACGGGCAAGCCCAGCAAGGCACGGGCATGCAATTCAAACTCGCTTTGTTCCTGGCTGATCATGGTCACCATGCCGGTATCATGAGGCCGCGGACTGACTTCAGAAAACCAGACCTGATCACCGGCCACAAACAGTTCCACGCCAAACACGCCCAAACCACCCAGGCTATCAGTCACGGTTTTGGCAATTTCCCGGGCTTTTTCCAGGGCCAGCGGATTCATGGGGTGTGGCTGCCAGCTTTCAATATAATCACCATCAAGCTGATGATGGCCAATCGGCTCACAAAAAGCGGTCTGGATTTGGCCGCTGTGGGGATCACGGTAACGAACCGTTAACAGGGTTATCTCATAATCAAAATTAATGAACCCTTCAACAATTACCCTACCCTTGCCCGTGCGACCTCCTTCCTGGGCATACAGCCAGGCTTTTTCCAGATCATCGGCAGATTTCAGGACTGACTGCCCCTTGCCGGACGAAGACATGACTGGCTTGATCACACAGGGGTAGGCAATGCCATTATTGATGGCTTGCCCAAGTGCTTCAAGGGAGTCGACAAACTGATAGGGAGATACGGGCAGTCCAAGGGTTTCAGCGGCCAGCCTGCGGATACCTTCACGGTTCATGGTCAGCTGGGCTGCCCGCGCGGTGGGTATCACCCTTGCCACACCGGCATCTTCCAGTTCAACCAGCAGATCGGTGGCAATCGCCTCAATTTCGGGAACAATCACATCTGGCTTTTCTGCCAGGGTAATACGCCTTAACGCTTCTTTGTCAGTCATGGACACCACATGCGAGCGATGGGCTACCTGTTGCGCCGGCGCGTTTTCATAGCGGTCAACCGCGATCACTTCCACACCAAACCGTTGCAAGGCAATGGTCACTTCCTTGCCCAGTTCTCCGGAACCCAATAACATGACCTTGGGGGCAGCGCCTGACAAGGGTGTCCCCAACAGGGGACCTGACGAGTCTTCCATAATCTACTACACTTTTCCAAAAAATTGATATATAAGTCGCTGATTTTCACCACATTATAGGGCCATGCCCGCATGGAATACGGTTTTTTCAGTGAAATTGGCAAATCCATGTTTTAGTATTCCCGATATGATTAAAATCACGAGATGATACAGAAAATTGAATACTCTTCCGAAAAGGCCCTACATTCAGGACGCCGGACCATTCAGGCCGAAGCACAGGCCCTCATGGATCTGCACGATCGTCTTGACGAGAACTTCAGCAAAGCGATTGCCCTGCTCCTTGATTGCCAGGGGCGGGTGGTTGTGATGGGGTTGGGTAAATCCGGGCACATTGGTCGCAAGATTTCTGCCACGCTGGCCTCTACCGGGTCACCCAGTTTTTTTGTTCACTCCGGAGAAGCCGTCCATGGCGACCTGGGCATGGTCACTGGCAAGGATATTGTGATTGCCATTTCCTATTCCGGCAACTCCAACGAATTGTCAACCGTCCTGCCTGTCATACGCAGGTTAGGCACCAAGGTGATCGCCATTTGTGGCCATCCTCATTCTGACCTGGCCAAACTATGTGATGTGTTTCTGGATGCCAGCATCAAAAAAGAGGCTTGCCCCCTGAATCTCGCCCCCACCACCAGCACGACGGTTGCACTGGCCCTGGGAGACGCCCTGGCAGTTACCTGCCTGGAGGTCCGCGATTTTGGCGAATCCGATTTTGCCCGCTCCCACCCGGGGGGTGCCCTGGGACGCCGCTTGCTTACCTATGTCAGGGATGTCATGCGCCAGGGGGATGATCTGCCTCTGGTTCACCCAGACATCCCCTTGCCCCAGGCCCTGAAAGAAATGTCACTCAAACGCATGGGCATGACTGCGGTCATCAATGACAAACATGAGCCCGTCGGCATATTCACCGATGGCGACCTGCGTCGTCTCATTGTCCGCCATGGCGATATCCGCCATTTCACCATGCATGAGGTCATGTCCTCCCATCCAAAATGCATTACGCCCGATGAACTTGCCGTTGATGCGGCATCATTGATGGAAAAAAACAAACTCAGCCATATGCTGGTTGTTAACAAACAAGGTACCCTGGTGGGTGCCATGCACATGCACGACCTGATGGTTGCAAAGGTTATCTGAAGACTTATGAAATCCACTTTATCTATTCCCCATCCTGCCGAATCCCTGGTGCTTTCCAAAGTGCCCGCCCATATTCGGGACATTGCGGCCACCATCAAACTGGTCGCCTTCGATGTTGACGGCGTGCTGACCGATGGCAGCCTGTGGTACGGAGAAAGCGGCGAAGTATTCAAACGCTTTCATGCTCTTGATGGCCATGGCCTGAAAATGCTGCAACAAAGCGGGGTGATTGTTGCCCTGGTTACCGGCCGCGAAGGCCCGGTTGTACCCCGTCGCGCGGCAGAACTGGGTATTGGTGAGCTGTACCAGAATATCCGGGACAAAAGCCAGATGTTAGATGAACTGGCCGACCGTCATGGCATTGGACTGGAGCAAATGGCCTTTATGGGGGATGACATTATAGATTTGCCGGCCATGCATAAATCCGGCTTGTCCATCAGTGTCCCCAACGCCCCCTCGTATATTACCCAGGCAGCCCAGTGGGTCACTTCATTACCTGGAGGATCCGGCGCCGTCCGAGAGTGCTGCGATATGATCCTGGCCTCACAGGGTGCGTTAAGCCAGTATTTCCACTCAACCCGCCTGACCGGACCCGTTATTCAATAAACATGAAAGAACGCCTGCCAGCCTTTATTGCCCTGTTCATGCTGCTCTGCCTGGTAATGATGACCTGGTGGGCGGCCGATTATGCACAGCGATCCATCCCACTGGATCAGCCTGCCCGCATCTCGCATGAACCCGATGCCTGGTCAGACCATTTCATCATGCTCAGCTCAGACCCAGATGGTGTTCCCAAAAACCGTCTCGAAGGGGACTCCATGCAACATTTCCCCCATAATGACTCGTATGAAATTGTCAACGCCATTTCCACCGGACAGCGCCCGGGTTCCGCCATTACAACCGGGCGGGCAGACCTGGCCACCATGTTCAATAACGATAAAACCATCCTGATGCGGGGCAATGCCCATTTGCACCGTTTTCCCTCTGAAGATACGTCAGCGCTGGACATCACCAGCAGTGAGCTGATTATCTACCCCGAGAAAGATATTATTGAGACCGACAAGCCTGCGACCGTCATACAGGGAAATTCCCGCATGAACGGCAAGGGAATGACCTACAATAACCAAACCCGCGAACTGAAGGTTTATGCCAATACAGATGTTACTATCTCGAATAAAGACTTGCCTTCCGAATCGTCAAATACCGACCAAGCCCCTGAAGAGAATACCCGGCCATGAAAGCGTCATTGATAAAACTGATCTTCCCCTTGCTGATTTTAAATGCGCCAGTACTGGCACAAACCACCACGCCTGCCGCCAACGCACAAGCCGAACCGGAAACCCTGGTCCTGTCCGACACCCTGAGTTACGATGACAAAACCAAAACCAGCATTTTCAATGGCAATGTCATTCTTACCAGAGGCCAAATGAGGCTGACTTCAGATACCCTGAAAATCCAGGAGGATGCCCAGGGCTTTCAGCATGGTACGGCCACCGTCAACAGTGGCAAAGTACGTATCTTCGAAGAGCGTCCGGAAACCTATGAAACCATCCGCTCGGAAGGTGACCGTGCCGAATATAACGGCAAGGATGACACGGTCAAAATGATCGGTCATGCCATTGTCAACCGTTACATATGCGGCAAATTACTTGACACGGTCAGGGGTGAGGTGGTTATTTATAACAATAAGAACAACACCTATGCCGCACAGGGTGGCCCGCAAGCCACCGAGCCCGGCAGGGTTCGTTCTGTTGTGAAGCCTCAATCGGCCGCCGATGAGGCAACCGAGGCCTGCCGAAAGCAATACAATAACAAACCCATGCCCAGCACACTTAACTAAATTATTTTTTCTGCATGAACACGTCCGCCAGCTCCAGTCTGAATACCCTTTCTCCCGGCTCCAAAGGCCTGCTCCAGGCAACTGGCCTGCGTAAAACCTACAATGGCAGAACCGTCGTCCACGATGTTTCCCTGTCGGTATCAAGTGGAGAGGTGGTGGGTTTACTGGGTCCAAACGGCGCAGGCAAAACCACCAGTTTCTACATGATTGTCGGCCTGGTACCCGCCGACTTCGGACGTATCGAAATTGACGGAAAAAACATTACCGGCCTGCCTATCCATCAACGGGCCAGGATCGGGCTGTCTTATTTACCCCAGGATGCGTCGGTTTTCCGTCGGCTTACGGTAGAGGAAAACATCAAGGCCGTACTTGAGTTGCAATATGACCAGAAAACCGGTAAACCACTAAACCGGACACAGGTTAAAGAACAGCTGGAAAACCTGCTGCTTGAATTGCAAATTACCCATATCCGTGATAATGCCGCCCTTTCCCTCTCGGGAGGTGAGCGCCGTCGGGTGGAAATTGCCCGGGCCCTGGCCACCCATCCGCGCTTTATTTTGCTTGATGAGCCTTTTGCCGGTGTGGATCCCATCGCGGTCATTGAAATCCAGCGCATCATCCGCTTTCTGAAAAACCGCAATATCGGCGTCCTGATTACCGATCACAACGTACGTGAAACGCTGGGCATCTGTGATCGTGCCTATATTATCAGCGAAGGCAAGGTACTTACCGATGGCGCTCCCGCAACCATTATCCAAGATCCGGAAGTCCGCAAGGTTTATCTGGGCGAGCACTTCAAAATGTAAATGGGAAATGTTTGATTTAAGGCACTTGCTTTAAAAAAAATAATCTATAAACTAGAGTTATGACTAACTTAAAAGCGAGATGAGTCTTCTAAAAATTCAAACACCTTAAGTTTTTCTGCGCATGCACAATGCGGTTTAAATTACTCAATGGAGCAATTATATGAATATAAGTATCAGCGGCCGTCATTTAGAAATTACCCCTGCCATCAAGGAATATGTCGAAAGTAAAATTGGGCGTGTCCTCAAGCATTTTGACCAAGTTATTGATGCCCAGGTAATCTTGTCTCTTGAGCCTCTTAAACATATCGCTGAAATTACCATGCGTGTTCCTGGCAAAGATATTCATTGCTCAGCCGAAGAAGAAAACCTTTATGCAGCCATTGATCTTCTGAGCGATAAAGCGGACAGGCTTGTCATCAAGCACAAATCCAAACTGCAAGATCATTCGAATGACTCAACAAAACGCATGACTATCGCATAAATTCAATGCAATATCAATATCTTGCAGCCACCCAGCCACCAGGCTGGGTTTTTAGTGCACAAAACATATTAAAGAAATTGCTACTTTCTGCAAGAAAATCATATAATCCGATGTATGAATCAATTAACGCAAATTTTAACTCCCGAAAACACGCTTCTTGATGTAAGCGCAACCAGTAAAAAGCGGGCATTTGAACAAGCCGCCCTGTTGTTTGAAAACAATCAGGGTATTGCACGCTCGGTTGTCTTCGACAGCCTGTTTTCAAGAGAAAGATTGGGGTCTACCGCACTTGGGCACGGTGTTGCCGTCCCGCACGGACGCATTTCAAAACTGAAGCAGGCAACTGCTGCATTCATGCGCCTGGCAAACCCCATTCCTTTCGATTCCCCCGACGGGCAGAATGTACAATTGCTGATTATTCTGCTGGTGCCTGAAAGCGCCACCCAGCAACACCTGGAAATTCTGGCGGAAGTCGCCCGTGTCCTGTCCAACGATAGCATTCGCCATCAGCTGCTCTCCGAGAATGATCCTGCCAAAATTTACGACCTTCTCACTCAATCCACCTGAATATGGCCATGTTAAGTATCCAAGAACTTGTCGATGAGAACATTGAAGCACTGGGCCTGACCTGGATTGCGGGCATGGATGCCGGTAACCGGCAATTACCCGAGTCCAACACCGCCGCCGCCGATCTGCTTGGTCACCTTAATGTTGTCCATCCTTCTCGAATACAGGTTTTTGGCAAGGAAGAACTAGTTTTCTATAAAAAACTCAAAGATACCGCTCGGGAAAAAGTCCTGATTGAACTGGCCGAAGGCGGCGTTCCCGCTGTCATTATTGCCGAGGGTCTTGACACGCCCATTGAGCTGACTTCCTTTTGTTCGCGCAATCAGATCCCCTTACTGTCCAGCCAGCATGATGCCGCCCATCTTATCGATGTCCTGCGCATTTATCTTGGCAAGCGCTTTGCGCCTACCACCACCATTCACGGGGTTTTCATGGATGTCCTGGGAATGGGCGTCCTGATTACCGGAGAATCCGGCCTGGGCAAAAGCGAACTGGCCCTTGAACTCATTTCCCGTGGTCATGGCCTGGTCGCAGATGATGCGGTCGAGTTCTCTCGCACCAATCCAACCATGATAGAAGGGCAATGCCCCGATCTGCTACGCAACTTGCTTGAAGTCAGGGGGCTGGGTCTGCTGGATATCCGTACCATTTTTGGTGAAACAGCGGTACGGCGTAAAATGCGGCTCAAACTGATCGTGCACCTGGTGCGTGCCAACAGTGAAAAATTTGAACGCCTGCCCATCCAGGACCAAACCCAGGAACTACTGGGCCTGCCCATTCGCCGGGTCATGCTGCAAGTGGCCGCAGGCCGAAACCTGGCAGTCCTGGTCGAGGCAGCTGCCCGCAATACCATTCTCAAGCTAAGGGGCATAGATACCCTGGGTGAGTTCATGGAAAGGCAGGCACAAGCCATTATGGCAAACAGCAATCTAGAGTAACAAAACACCGGCAAATGTTAACAATTCATACATTTTTCAATCCTTATTGTTAATGTAATAAATATTGTTTATCCTGTATGAAGTTCAACTAATTGATTTCATACAAAAAACATGTTTCATGTCGTAATTATTACCGGTATTTCCGGCTCGGGTAAATCAGTGGCCATCCGCCAGCTTGAAGACCAGGGCTATACCTGCATTGACAACCTTCCCGTTAAATTCCTGCATGACTTTATTGCCAGCGCACGCGAAGACGGTTTTGAAAAAGTAGCTGTTGCCATTGACGTACGGTCTCCCGGAGAACTGGCCAACTTGCCCGATGTCATTAGCGCGATACGCACCATGGGCACGCCTCTGCAGGTTATTTTTCTTGAAGCCGATGACCGGACATTAAAACAACGCTATTCCGAATCCCGTCGCCGGCATCCTCTGTCCTATCGGCTGCAGGTCAAGAACGGTTTTACCCCTTCACTGGGTGAATGCATTTCCCATGAACGCGAACTGCTGGCCCCCCTGCGGGAGCACGAACATGTCATTGACACGACCGACCTGACCCCGATCCAATTAAGGGCCTGGATCAAGGATTTGGTGATTCCTGATAACAACAATGTGTTACTAACTTTTGAATCTTTTGCATTTAAAAAGGGAGTTCCTAGTGACGCGGACCTGGTTTTTGATGTAAGATTCTTGCCTAATCCTCATTACGACAAGGACTTACGTCCCCTTACCGGTCGCGATGAGCCCGTAGCAACATGGCTATCGCAATTTGATAGCGTGTCTGAAATCATTAACGATATCACTGCATACATCCAGAAATGGTTGCCGTCTTACATGCAGGATACGCGTAGCTACCTTACCGTCGCCATAGGTTGTACTGGCGGACAGCATCGATCTGTATACGTAGCAGAAGAACTGGCCAAGCGCTTTAGTTCACATCGACCCATACGCGTTCGACATCGTTCACAAGTACCAAAGAACCTTACATGAAGACTCTAAAGCATCAACCCCTTTTCCTGGCCTTATGTGTGACATTTTTATCATATAGCACCCATGCCAGTACCAGTGAAAAAGAACATCCGACAGATGTCATTGAAGCCAAAGAAATTACGCAACCTGCCCCTGTCAAAGAACTAAAAGCCGGCAGTTTCAGAATTACGGCCAATGGCATTTTTCCGGAAAGCAGCTATGACAGGGCTTATGGTGAAAACCTGCGCAGCCTGGATACTGCAGAAACTGATGCAGTCACAGAAAGCCAGCCAGAGGAAACCACGCCAGCACCTGGCCCCCGCTTCAAGGCCCAGCCGTCACACCGCAGCCATGCCCGTGCCTATACCGTCAAAGGCAAACGTTATGTACCATTTGCCAATAATATTACCGATTTTTCCGAGGTTGGCAATGCCTCATGGTACGGCCCCGGCTTTCATGGCAAACGCACGGCCAATGGCGAAAAATTCAACCAGAACTTAATGACCGCCGCTCATAAAGAATTACCCTTGAACAGTGTGGTCAAGGTTACCCGGGTCTCTACCGGTAAAAGCATTATGGTCAGGATCAATGATCGCGGCCCTTTCCATGGCAATCGCATTATTGACCTGTCTTTTGGTGCAGCAAAAAAACTGGGTATCGTGAATAAAGGCAGCGATAAAGTCAAGGTTGAGCTTATCAAGAACAACGCCAAAGGCAGAAAAGCCGGCAAAACCATGCTTTAAGCATCTTTCAATTCAAGGGCGCGTGAATACACAACATCACGCGCCAGTCCGGTTAACTGGGTGGCAATTTTTACGCTATCTTTCACCGAAACCGTTTCAAGCAATACCTTCAAGAGTTCGGTTGCCTTCAGCATCCGTTCATCGTCATCCGTCTTAGGTGCCGCATCAAGGATCAGCACGAACTCACCCAACTGACGATGGGCGTCTTGTGCAAACCAGTCTTCAAGTTCGCCAATCGGCAGGCAGACTATCTGCTCGAAGCGCTTGGTTAATTCGCGAGCTACGGTTAACTGGCGCTCGGCACCGCACACCAGTAGCAAATCACGACAAAAAGCCAGAATACGGTGCGGTGATTCAAACATAACCACCGGCGCATCCAGCGCCGCCCATTTACGCAGCCATTGCTGCCTGGCCGCCGATTTCTGCGGAACAAATCCGGCAAAAGCGAACGTGGGATTTTCATCACTGCTGACCCCACTGCCCATCAGCGCGGCAATGACCGCAGATGCCCCCGGAATGGGTCTGACCAACAAACCTTGCTGTCTGACTTCACGAACGATACGCCCGCCCGGATCACTGACGGCCGGCGCACCGGCATCCGATACCAGAGCCACACGCTTGCCTTCTTGCAGGAGGCGAATAATTTCCTGTGCCGCCCGGGCTTCATTATGGCGATGCGCAGCCATCAGGGGCGTATTGATTCCCCATGCATTAAGCAGGACACGGGATAAACGGGTATCTTCAGCGGCAATCACATCAGCATGATTCAGGGCAAAAACCGCCCGGGGACTGATGTCGGCCAGATTGCCAATGGGGGTTGCCACCACATACAGGCAAGCTTGCGGCCAGCTTTGCTGTTCCAGATCTGCCATTACCTTTTTCCATACTGCATAAAAAGGTCCCTCTTCTATCGCCATAGTGCTCTCTTTCTGTAAAAATAACTGCCATGTAATCCCAGCCGACATTATCGCTGATCACTTCCTATGACAGCAAAAAAAAACACTTCCCATAAAAAATGACCCATTCACATGACAATACCATTTTTGAACTTGCTCTGGCTGCCCAGCAAAAGCGGGCAAAAGCCCGTCCACAAGGCAAACTAGCCACCCGCAAACCTTTTTACGAGCATAAATTGTCGGCCAGACAAACCACGGGCCTGCAAGCAGAGCAACAAGCCATTGAATATCTTGAAAAACAGGGTCTGAAAATGCTGGAACAAAACCTGGCTTGCCGGTTTGGAGAAATTGATGCCGTCATGATGGATGGCCAGGTGCTGGTATTTATAGAGATCAGGTTACGCAATAGCAAGGGGTTCGGGGGTGCTGCCGCCAGCATTACCCCCGCCAAACAAAGACGGTTACGAGCCAGTGCCGCGTTCTATCTCCCGTTGCTCAGCCACAGATACTTCGGGGGCACCCCCCCCTTATGCCGGTTTGATGCTGTTTGCATGGATCATGAACAGATAGAATGGATCAGGCATGCATTTTGAACCACAACGCGCTCAACCTGATAAAATCACAGAACACCGCAGCCAAACAGCTGCATTGCCACTGACGTTTTAATGCATTAATCACAGGTATTTTTGAGCACTCGTGCGATAATCAGGATCATGGATATTTCTACCAGAATCAATTTACACTTTCAAGACGCCATCCAGACCATGGAAAACAGCGCGTCCACACTCCTATCACCGATTGCGCAAAGTATTGATATATTAGTCCAGGCAATCAGCAACAATGCCAAGGTACTGGCATGCGGCAACGGCGGCTCCGCCGCTGATGCCCAGCACTTTATTGCCGAATTGGTCGGACGGTTCGAGCGCGACCGCATTCCGTTTGCCGGCATCTCCCTGAATACAGACACCTCTATCCTGACTGCTGTGGGCAATGATTATGGCTTTGATGTCATTTTCGAGCGCCAGGTACAGGCACTGGGGCAACCCGGTGATGTTCTGGTTGCCATGTCCACCAGCGGCAACTCAAGCAATGTCATTAAGGCGATCCAGGCCGCACACGAACGGAACATGGCAGTCATCGCCTTAACCGGTAAAAATGGCGGCGCCATTGCCAACATGCTTACCGATTTCGATGTTCATCTTTGTGTCCCCCACGATCGCACCATGCGCATACAGGAAGTACATGGCTTGTTGCTACACGTGCTGTGTGATGGTATTGATGCATTCTTATTAGGAGATATTTCATGAAATTAAAGCGTGCAGCACGCATTATTCGCCCTACCGCTTTACTTGCTCTTGTCCTGGGATCCAGCACCCTGCTATCCGCATGCGTCCCCTTGCTGGTAGGCGGTGCGGCAACCACCACAGCCGTGGTTGCTACCGACCGTCGTACTTCAGGCATGCAATTGACCGACAAAAACATTGGTATACGTACCGAAAGTCGTATTGGTGAAGCACTCAAAGACACGGTTCGCATCAATGCCATGGCCTACAACCAGCGGGTACTGTTAACCGGCGAAGCCACCACCATCGCCGCTAAAGAACAGGCCGCAGCTATTGCCAAAGGTGTTCCCGATGTTAAAACCGTGCTCAATGAAGTGGTGGTTGCGCCACCAGCCGCCTTCAGCACCCGTGCCAATGACAGCTGGATAACCTCCAAGGTCAGAACGGAACTTCTCACCACCAAAAATGTCCCATCAAGTACCATTGATATCACTACCAGCCGGGGTGTTGTCTACCTGATGGGTCAGGTTTCTCCCATTGAAGGAGACCGTGCTGCCTCCGCGGCGGCGGGTGTCAGCGGTGTTAACAGGGTTGTCAAGGTGTTTGACCTGGTTTCAGGGTCAGGTACCGCCAGCAATTCATCTGTTACCTCATCAAGCGGCAGCATGACAGTCCCTGGCACAGAAGTTAATCCTTCCTCGACTCAAACCTATCCATTGAACTGATGAAAAAATTTATTATTTCCCTTGTTATTGCCATGGCTGGCGTAGGCGTCTGGTTTACCCTAAGCTCAACCGAAGCCGCCCCCAATGTTACTTTTACCAGTCTCGAGGGCAAGCAGTTCCAGACCAGTGACCTGCAAGGCAAGGTCGTATTGGTTAAGTTCTGGGCAACCAATTGTGTTACCTGCATTCAGCAAATGCCCGACACCATTGCCTATTACAAGCAATACAAAGACCAGGGCTACGACACCATCGCCGTTGCCATGGCCTACGACCCCGAGCCTTTCGTTAAAAACTACGCCCGTGACAACAATCTGCCGTTTACGGTTACACTTGACAAAGATGGCAGCGTAGCCAAAGCCTTTGACGATATTAAATTTACGCCCGTCGCATTCCTGCTAGACCGGCAAGGCAATATTGTTAAACGCTTTATTGGCAACTATGATAAAGCCATCTTTGAAAAAACCTTGCAGGATACGCTTGCCAAAGCCTGATTCCGTTTAACTTTTTTTAATTTGTGACCAAAAAAATGACCGACATTTTGCCACAGGATATCAATGTTGTTCCGCCTGCCGTAAAAGCGGATATTATTTCCGAATCGCTGCCTTATATTCGCCGTTTTCATGGCAAAACCGTTGTCATCAAATATGGTGGCAACGCCATGACCGAAGAAAGCCTGCAACGCAGTTTTGCCCGCGACGTTGTTCTGCTCAAGCTTATCGGCCTGAATCCCATTGTGATTCACGGGGGTGGCCCACAAATCGACAGCGCCCTCAAACGCCTGGGCAAAGACGGCAACTTCATCCAGGGCATGCGCGTTACCGATGCCGATACCATGGAAGTGGTTGAATGGGTCTTGGGCGGCCAGGTCCAGCAAGACATTGTCATGATGATCAACGAAGCCGGTGGCAAGGCGGTTGGCCTGACTGGCAAGGATGGCGGCCTCATCCAGGCACGCAAAAAATTAATGCCCAACCGGGAAAATCCCGATGAACCCCTGGATATCGGCTTTGTTGGCGATATCACCAGCATCGACCCTTCCGTGGTCAAGGCCCTGCAAGATGACCAGTTTATTCCGGTCATTTCCCCTATTGGTTACGATCCCGAAGACGGCAATGTCTACAATATCAATGCCGACGTGGTGGCTGGCAAAATAGCCGAAGTCCTGCTGGCCGAAAAACTCCTCATGATGACCAATACACCGGGTGTCCTCGACAAGTCGGGCAATTTGCTGCGTCGTCTTTCCGCCAAGGTTATTGATGAGCTTTTCGCCGATGGCACGATCTCCGGCGGCATGCTGCCCAAAATCTCATCGGCACTGGATGCCGCCAGAAATGGCGTCAACTCAGTCCATGTTCTGGATGGCCGTGTTCCGCATTGCCTGCTACTGGAAATCCTTACCGATAAAGGCGTGGGCACCATGATTACCGCTTAGGCATGGCCTGTTCCAGCCTGATCAAACCGTTAAGCGCAAAAGCCATACACAAAAAAACCGGCCGTGTATGGCTTTTTGACCTGGACAACACCCTGCACGATGCCTCTCATGCCGTGTTTGCCCAAATTGATGTCAGCATGACCAAAGCCATCATGAAAGCCCTGGGCATTGGTTTTGTGCCGGCCACCGCACTGCGGCAGAAATACTGGGAACGCTACGGTGCCACCATGATTGGCATGGAACGCCATCACGGTGTCAATGCTTCGCAATTCCTGCACATGAGCCACGATTTTCATGCGCCCGATTTTGTCAAACCAGAACGAAATCTGGCCAGATTATTGCAAAATGTGCCCGGCATCAAATACATCCTCACCAATGCCCCACACGATTATGCCTGTTCGGTCCTTGATACCCTGGGCATCCGTCATTGCTTTGCCGGCATCTGTTCCATTGACCAAATGCGCCTGCAAGGCACCTTCCGACCCAAACCTTCCCCCGCATTAATGCACCAACTGCTTGGCCTGCTAAAGTGCAAACCCACCGACACCATCCTGGTTGAAGACACCCTGAAAAACCTGAAGATTGCCAAGCAGCTGCACCTGAAAACCGTGCATATTTTCAATGCCGGCACCCCCTTCAGCTCAACGCATAAAATCCGTCCAGCTTATGTTGACTTGCGGGTAAAGTCGGTTCACGAGCTTTTGCGTCACCCGTTTTCATACACATAAAAAAAACCGGCTTTTACAGGCCGGTTTTTTTATGTGTCAATGTCGTGTTGATGCTTAATTCTGGCTAACCACCTGGCTTTGCCGGTCCAGTACTTCATTAATTTTTTTTGCTGGCATATAACCATTGACGCGACTGCCGTCCTCAAAAAACATGGCAGGCGTACCCTGAACACCCAGCGTTTTACCCAAGGCAAGAATACTGCTAATGGGGGTTTCTTCCTCACACTTTGCCGTTGGCGGGGACACGTTCCTGCCCATCCAGTTTCCCCATGCCAGGGCCTGATCTTTGGCACACCAGATATTGTTGGCTTTTACCATAGAGTCCGGCGCCAGGATAGGCATCAGGAACGTATACACGGTCACGTTATCGACGCCATCGAACTCTTTATAGAGTTTTTTGCAATAGCCACAATTGGGGTCTTCAAAAATAGCCACTTTTCGTTCACCGTTACCAATAACCCGTTTAACGGCCTGTTCAACCGGTAAGGTATCAAAAGGCACTTCAGATAATTTAGCCACCCGCTCACTGGTGACATCGCTTTTGGTCTTGGCATCAATCAGGTTGCCGGCAATCACAAAATCAGCTTTTTCAGTGGTGTAAACAATATTGGTACCCATCTGGACTTCATAAATCCCCGCATAGGGAGTTTGTTCTACAGCGGTTACTTCTACCTCAAACGCCGAAGCAATGGCTTCTTTAATGCTGTCTGTTGTGTTGTTTGCTTCTTGTGCCAAAGCCGGTGACGAGGCAAAGCCCAGCAGGCAACACAGCGACAAAGCCTTGAGCCGTGCCCATTTATTCACATACAATTTCATTCCAACTGTTTCCTGTATAAAGCAGGTAACTACCTGCCTTTGATAACTATAAATTAAAGCCCCGAAGCCGCCGCAATCAGACGCTGCTTGACAAACGGCAAGCGTTGCACCACATCCATGCCGGCATTGCGCAACAGCGCCAAAGGCCCCGATGATGGCAGGGCAAACAGCTTGTGCAGGCCATCGGTAGCCAGGCGCATGGCCAGAATGGCTTCGGCACGTTCATTTTGATAACGTTCCAGTACTCTAAGATCGCCAAAAGAGCGAAAAGGTTCCTTGTGGGCCAAGGTGCTGCATAAAACCCGCGCATCAACCAAGCCAAGATTAAGGCCCTGGCCTGCCAGGGGGTGCACCCGATGGGCGGCATCCCCCACCAGGGCAATACCCGGTGCGGTCATTTTGGCTTTTTCAAGAGTAAGTGGAAAACCATACAAAGGGCTGCGGACACTGACCTTGCCCAACCTGCCCTGCGTAATTTCATCAAGCTGCCCTGGCAATTCTGCAGCCAGCTGCTCAGGACTCATGGCCTGCAGCACGTTAGCCTGTTCATCGCGCAATGACCACACCATGGAAACCTGATGGCCATCACGGGTATCGGGCAATGGCAGGAAGGCGAGGATGCCATTGGGACGGAACCACTGGATAGCCGTATTCAAATGCGGTTTTTCAGTGGTGAGCTGCAAGACCAGCCCGGTATCCCCATAAGGCTTTGCTTCATGCGCCAGGCCCGTAGCCTTACGTAACGGGGAGCGGGCACCATCAGCCCCGATGAATAAATCAGCCTGTATCGTTTTACCTTTTTCTGTGATGACCTGCCCAGGTGAATAACTGTGCATTTTGTCGTCAACCCAGGGCACGCCAAATATTTGCACCGCCTGGAACAAGGCCTGTTCTATTTCACCCGATTCCATGATCCAGGCCAGTTCGGCTTGTGCCGCCTGCCAGGCATCAAGCACCACCATACCGTCCCGGTCACCATGGATTTCCATGTTTTCTACCGGCACAATGCGTTCGCCAGGAATGGAATTCCAGACACCCAGTTCTTGCAGAAACAACTGGCTGGCTGAAGAAACCGCATAAATCCTTGGATGATACTGCTCACCAAGGTTAGCCATGGGCTTTTTCCTGGGGCCCAACAAACACACATTGACTCTTTGCCTGGCCAAAGCCAGCGCGCAGGACAGTCCCACAATACCGCCCCCGCAAACCACTACATCATATTTACTCATCTTGCACTCGGTGCTCCAGCCTGTTTAGGCCATAAAATCCAAACTTCTCCTTGCTGCTTCATTTTACCAGCCAAATTGCCAGCTTCCGGACCACTGCCCCAGAAAAAATCGGTTCGGGCAGCGCCCTTGATGGCAGCGCCCGTATCTTGGGCAAACACCACATTTCTTAATGGCGTGTTAGAACCCGGCTGGGTGGTTGATAAAAACAGGGGTGAACCCAGCGGTACAAAAACGGGATCAACCGCTACCGACCTTTGAGCAATTAAAGGAATCCCATACGCCCCTTTAGGCCCAATGGCTTCATCAGTGACCTTTTCAGGCCGAAAAAACACCATGGCCTGATTGGCATTTAACATTTCATTAACCCGGCCGGGATTGGCCTTGGCCCAAGCCTTAATATTTTGCATGGATGCTTGACTGATGGCTATTTCACCTTTGTCGGCCAGCCATTTTCCAATGGAAGTATAAGGGCGGCCGTTATGGTCGGCATAAGCCAGGCGCAGGGTTTCACCATTATCAAGCAGAACACGGCCTGAACCCTGAATTTGCAGAAAAAATGCTTCGACGGGGTCATCGAGCCAGGCAATGACAGGAGGCTTGTTGGCGCTGGCATTGATTTGCTCACGCGTATCATACGGCACGACTTTATTGTCAACCAGCTTGCCCCGAATACGCTTGCCAGCCAATTCGGGATAGACGCCACCCAGGTCAATGGTTAACAAGTCTGCCGGTGGCGCATACATGGGCCATTGGTATTGCCCCCCTTGCGACAGGGAGCCCCTGACCACCGGTTCATAGTAACCGGTGACCGTGTTACTGCTGCCATTTACACCGGATACCTTCCAGGGTTGCAAATGGGTTTCAAGGAAATTTTTTACAAAAGCGGCATTATTGCTGCGGACCGGCTGACCCGATTCGGCAACGGCCTTGCAAACCGGCTGCCAGGCTTGTGGGGTGGCACGCGCCGGGATTGTCAGGGACCCGGAAATGGGTCGCATCAGCCCCCGGCAATTGTTTACCAAGGTTAGCCAAAGATTGTCAACCTGCTCCTGATCCCAACCCGGCAAGTCGGACCAGGACACACGGGTATACTGGCCCGACAGTTTGCGCTCGGCGGTTTGTGCGAATGATGACAGCGCAGGCACCGTCAAGGGCGCGTCAATCGCAACCGTTTCAGGGCTTTCACCCGGGACATAAGGGGCACTGCCTGAACAGGCAGCCAGCAAAACAGCCGAACCGGCTGAAAGGGCCAGAAGACGAAGTTTCATCATTATTTTTTTCCGTTCTTAATTCTTAATGTAAGGTGCGGGGTACGGTAAGCACGAATTCAGGGATATCCACATCGAAAGGTACCCCGTTTTCACCCACACAATGATAACTGCCTTTCATTGTGCCGTAAGGCGTGCTCAGCGGGCAACCGCTGGTGTATTCAAAGGTATCTCCTACGGCAATCAGGGGTTGTTGCCCAATTACCCCCAGGCCCCTGACTTCCTGGACCTGCTCGTTGCCATCCTTGATAGTCCAGTGCCGGCTAATAATTTGCGCCGCAAACAAACCGTTATTCCTGATACGAACCGTATAAATAAAAAAATACTGCCTTTTTTCAGGATCCGATTGCTCCGGCAGATATTGCGCAATGACTTCAACCTCGATGCTATCAGATTTCAAAAGAATTCTCCTGAATGAATGATCACTCTATTTTATGTGAAATAATAACCGCTTATTGTACTTCCACCATCTCTAACTACGAAAAATCATCATGTCAATACAGCATGTTACCCGAATTGCGCCCAGCATCCTATCCGCCGATTTTGCCCGTCTGGGCGAAGAAGTCCGCGATGTCGTTCAAGCCGGTGCCGACTGGATCCATTTTGATGTCATGGACAACCATTATGTCCCCAACCTGACCATCGGCCCAATGGTGTGCGAAGCCATTCGCCCGCATACCACCGCGCCCATTGATGTCCACCTGATGTGTGAACCGGTTGACAGCCTGATCCCCATGTTTGCCAAAGCAGGGGCCAATATCATCACTTTCCACCCCGAAGCCTCCCGGCACATAGACCGTAGCCTGGGCCTTATCCGGGATCATGGCTGCCAGGCAGGCCTGGTTTTCAACCCGGGCACCCCACTTGCCTTCATGGATCATGTCATGGATAAACTTGATGTCGTCCTGCTGATGTCAGTCAACCCGGGTTTTGGCGGACAAAGTTTCATTCCCAACACGCTGGACAAACTGCGCCAGGCCAGAGCACGCATTAACCAATGGCAAAACGCAGGCGGCCAACCCATTTTACTCGAAGTGGATGGCGGCGTGAAAATCGACAATATCGCCCAGATCCGTGCCGCCGGTGCAGACACCTTTGTAGCCGGTTCGGCTATTTTCGGCCAAACCGATTATGCCTCCATCATTGCACAAATGCGTCGCGAAATCGCCAAAGGCGAAGCCGCGTCAGCCACTTCACTGTAAAGGAAGGGCATGACCATCAACGCCGTTCTTATCGATCTTGACGGAACCCTGGTAGACAGCATCCCCGACCTTGCCCATGCCGCCAATGCCATGCGCCTTGAACTGGGCATGCACGCTCTGGGGCAAGATGTCATTGCCAGCTTTGTGGGTAAAGGCATCGACAATCTGATTGTTCGCACCATTAATGCCAGTATTGAAAAAAAAGAACTTCCCCCTGAGGTCTTCAACCAGGCGCGGGAAATTTTCAACCGGCATTACCACTTGGTCAATGGCGATAACAGCACGGTTTACCCCGGTGTCATCGACGGCCTGAAAGCCATGAGGGCGCAAGGACTCAAACTGGCTGTGGTCACCAACAAGGCCGAGGCATTCACCCTGCCCCTGTTAACTCAAACCGGCCTGATCGGTTTTTTTGACACAGTGGTGTCCGGTGACACCTGCGCCAGAAAAAAACCACATCCAGAACCGTTATTACATGCCTGTAAAAAGCTGGGGCATCCGCCTGAAAACTGCGTATTCATTGGCGACTCGATTAACGATGTACAGGCAGCGCAAGCTGCCAGCATGCCGGTATTAATCCTGCCTTATGGATATAACGAAGGAAACAGTGTACAAACCCTTAAAGTAGATGCTATTATTGACGATATGACTAGCGCGGCCCAATGGCTGGCAAATCAATGATAGATTCAGGAAAACAGTAACGCCCATGAAAACCCCTTTTAATGCATTCGCTTCTTCTTATTGCGCCAATTATTGGCGCTGGTGGCGTTTGTGTTCCGGGATTTTCAAGTAAAAGGCGCGTCCACGCATCCTTAACGTCAATCAAGCAGTAAATAAATTCCCGGTAACCTGTATGGCTAGGCCGGGTTTTTTATTTTTGCCCGGTCTAATTGAAAAAAAACGAGACCACTATGATGACTGAAATTGAATTTAACGCATTAGCAGCACAAGGCTACAACCGCATTCCGATTGTCAAGGAAACCTACGCGGACCTGGATACCACCCTGGGTATTTACCTCAAACTGGCCCATACCGGCAAAGAAGCGGGTCGCATGACTTGCCTGCTGGAATCGGTCGTGGGCGGTGAGCAGTTTGGGCGTTATTCATTTATTGGCCTGCCTGCCAAAACCGTTATCACGGCAAACGGACAGCACACCGACGTCATTACCGATGGCCTGGTGGTGGAATCCCATGAAGGAGACCCGCTGGAATTCATCAAGTCTTTCCAGCAGCGCTTCAAGGTGGCCACCCGCCCCGGCATTCCCCGTTTTGCCGGTGGCCTGGCCGGTTACTTCGGCTACGATACCGTCCGCAACATAGAACCCAGCCTGGGCCCTGCCGTCAAACCTTTCCCGCATGGACAGGAAGAAGGCATTCCTGACATCATGCTGATGCAGGTTGATGAGCTGGTCATTGTCGATAACGTGATCGGACGCACCTACCTGATGATTTATGCCGATCCGGCCGTCCCTGAAAGCTACAGCAAAGCCCAGAAGCGTCTTCTGAAACTGCGCGCCATGCTGCGTAAACCCATTGAAATCCCTTACAGTCTGCCCAGCATGGTCACCGAAGAAATCCGTGACTTCAAAAAACAGGACTACCTCAATGCGGTCCTCAAAGCCAAAGAACATATTGCTGCCGGTGACTTGATGCAGGTCCAGGTCGGCCAGGTCATTGCCAAGCCCTTCCGCGACTCCCCTCTATCCCTGTACCGTGCCCTGCGCTCACTAAACCCCTCTCCGTACATGTACTTCTGGAATTTTGGCGATTTCCACGTTGTGGGCTCCTCTCCAGAGACCCTGGTGCGCCAGGAGGTTTTTCTTGATGAAAACAAACAGGAACAGTCTTCTATTACCATCCGTCCGCTGGCCGGCACTCGCAAACGTGGTGAAACCCCTTCAGAAGATGCCGCACTGGCCGAAGAGCTGAAGGCCGACCCCAAGGAAATTGCCGAGCATGTCATGCTGATCGACCTGGCCCGCAACGATGTGGGACGTGTCGCACAAACCGGTACCGTTGAAGTATCCGACCAGATGAATATCGAACGCTACTCACACGTGATGCACCTGGTTTCCAATGTCAAGGGCACACTCAAGCCGGGCATGGGTGCCATTGATGTCTTGCGCGCCTCCTTTCCTGCCGGCACTCTGACCGGTGCACCAAAGGTCAAGGCCATGGAAATCATCGACGAACTCGAACCGGTACGCCGTGGTGTCTACGGTGGCGCTGCCGGCTACTTAAGCTACAACGGCACCATGGATGTAGCCATTGCAATTCGTACCGGCGTGATTAAAAACGGGATGCTTTACGTTCAGGCTGCGGCAGGCATTGTGGCCGACTCCGACCCCGAAAAAGAATGGCTCGAAACCGAAGCCAAGGCACGCGCTGTTTTACGTGCGGCCGAACAGGTTCAGTACGGCCTTGACCAACCCGTTTAACCGTACAAAAAAAGGATAACAACAATGTTACTGATGCTTGATAACTATGATTCCTTCACCTATAACCTGGTGCAGTATTTTGGCGAACTGGGTGAAGACGTTAAGGTCGTGCGCAATGACCAGATGACGGTTGAAGAAATTGCCGCCCTGAACCCCGACCTGATTTGTGTTTCACCCGGCCCCTGCTCGCCTGCCGAGGCGGGTATTTCAGTGGACCTGATCAAACACTTTGCCGGCAAAAAACCCATTCTAGGGGTTTGCCTGGGGCACCAGTCCATCGGTGCCGCCTTTGGTGGCCGTATTATCCGTGCTCAACAAATCATGCACGGCAAAACTTCTCCCATCACCCATGCTGGCACCGATGTTTTCAAGGGCCTGCCCTCTCCCTTCACGGTTACCCGCTATCACTCGCTGGCTATCGAACGCGCAACCCTGCCCGACTGCCTGACCATCACCGCCGAAACCGCAGACGGTGAAATCATGGGTGTCGCCCACAAAACCTTGCCCATTTACGGCGTGCAATTCCATCCCGAGTCGGTACTCAGCGAGCATGGGCACGCCCTGTTGCAAAACTTTCTGGATCTGGACAAAAAATGAAAATCACTTATACCGAAGCACTGACCCGCTGTATTGAACACCGCGAAATTTTCCATGACGAAATGTTGTACCTGATGCGCCAGTTAATGAATGGCGAAGTTCCCGACACAATTGCCAGTGCCCTGTTAATGGGCCTGCGGGTTAAAAAGGAAACTGTTGGTGAACTGACTGCCGCGGCAACTGTCATGCGCGAGTTTGCCACACCGGTCCACCTGGACAATACCAATGACCTGCTGGATATGTGCGGCACTGGTGGTGATGGCAGCAATACCTTCAACATTTCAACCACCGCCATGTTTGTTGCCGCAGCGGCAGGCGTGCAAATTGCCAAGCACGGCAATCGCAGCGCCTCATCCTCTTCTGGTAGCGCCGATGCCCTGGAAGCCATGGGTGCCAATATCGAGCTGCTGCCCGAACAGGTTCGCGAATGTATCGAAAACACCGGCATCGGTTTCATGTACGCGCCCCACCACCATGCCAGCATGAAAAATGTTGCTACAGTACGCAAGGCATTGGGCGTTCGTACCATGTTCAATATCCTGGGTCCCCTGACTAACCCTGCCAAGGCTGGCAACCAGCTGATGGGCGTCTTTCACCCCGATCTGGTGGGCATCCAGGTTCGTGTTTTGCAGCAACTGGGCGCCAATCATGTCCTGATCATCCACGGTCTTGATGGCATGGACGAAGCCTCTCTGGGCGCCGCCACCCTGGTTGGCGAACTGAAAGACGGCGTTGTGAGCGAATATAAAATCCACCCCGAAGATTTTGGCATGCAAATGGTTTCCAATCGCAGCCTGAAAGTAGCCAACCGGGAAGAGTCTCTGGAAAAAATGCGTGAGGCCCTGGATAACCATGAAGGCCCTGCCCGGGATATTGTTATCCTCAACGCCGGCCTGGCCATTTATACCGGCAACAAGGCCGACTCCATCAAGGATGGGATAAACCAGGCACGTGAATTGATTGCTTCCGGCGCGGCAAAGGCTAAAATGGAAGCATTCTGTGCATTCACAAGGAAATTCAACTCATGAGCGATATTTTAGCCAATATACTGGCCGTCAAAAAAGAAGAGGTTTCTTCCCAGAAGCAAATCCGCAGCGAAGCGGACTTGCTGCGCGAAGCCAAGGCCCGGCAGGATGTCCGTGGGTTTGCCAATGCCCTGCGCGAAAAAATCGATGCTGGCAAGGCAGCCGTCATTGCGGAAATCAAAAAAGCCTCACCGTCCAAAGGCATCATCCGGGAAAATTTCAACCCGCCAGACATCGCACGCAGTTATGCCGCCAACGGTGCGGCCTGCCTGTCTGTCTTAACCGATGTCCAGTTTTTCCAGGGCTCCAACGACTACCTGCGCCAGGCCCGGGCCGCTTGCCCGCTACCTGTATTGCGCAAGGATTTTATTATTGATCCCTACCAGATCATTCATGCCCGCGCCCTGGGTGCCGACTGCATTTTGCTGATTGTGTCTGCACTTTCCAAAGAACAACTCAGGGAATTTGAAAAACTGGCATTTGAACTGGGTATGGATGTGCTGGTTGAAGTCCATGATCGTGACGAACTGGAAATGGCCCTAGAGCTTAAAACCCCGCTCGTTGGCATCAACAACCGCAACCTGCGCACCTTTGAAACCTCATTGCAGAACACCCTGGATCTTTTACCACTCATTCCCGAAAACCGCACCGTCATTACTGAAAGCGGCATTCACTCACATGAAGACATTCAAAAAATGAAAGACCATCATGTGTATGGTTTTTTAATTGGTGAGGCCTTCATGCGCGAACCCGACCCGGGCCTGGCACTGGCTGATTTCATCCGGGAATAATCCAATGACTGACTCATGCGTATTGTGCAGGGCCAGCGATGAACCGCTCATTTGGCAAAATGAGCAGGTTCGCGTTATTGACGCCGCCGAGACGGACTACCCTTGCTATACCCGTGTTATCTGGCAACAACACGTCAAGGAAATGACCGACCTTTCCCCTGCCGAACAAATGCAACTCATGCGTTTTGTTTTTTGTGTGGAATCGGTTCAGCGACAGGTACTCAACCCGGATAAAATCAATCTGGCGCAGTTCGGCACCGTGGTGCCCCATTTGCACTGGCACATTATTCCCCGTGTCAGCCAAGACCGGCACTTTCCGGGCTCTACCTGGGGCAAGCCCCGCTTTAGCAGTAGCGATGCGCCCGACGAATGGCATAAATACCTAAACCAGATGAACCGTCTGAAACCGGCCTACCACCAAGCCCTGACCCTCGCATTGGCAACCATCTGAATGACTGTTTCAAACTGCTTTAACAGCTCACTGTCCGATCAGCTTATACGCTGCCATCCCCACTGGCAGGCGCTGTTTAACCAGCCATCGCTTAAACCGGTACTGGAAAACATCAACGCTTTCCTGCACCAACGCTTGCAGGCAGGGGCTATTATCTATCCGGCAGCACCATTAAAAATATTCGAGCGGCTTGGGCCTGAAGACACCCGGGTCGTCATCCTGGGCCAGGACCCCTACCATGGCCCAGGCCAGGCACAAGGGCTGGCTTTTTCCGTCCCGGACAAGCTAAGAACCCCGCCCAGCCTGCGCAATATCTTCAAGGAACTGGCCCGGGAATACAAGGGCATCAGACTGGAAGGAAATAACCTGGATTCCTGGGTCAGCCAGGGTGTCATGCTGCTTAATACCGTACTCACCGTTGAAAACGGCCAGCCTGCTTCCCATGCAAAACTGGGCTGGCACCGCATTACCGATGCCGTCATCAGCCATCTTGCCAACCAGGCACATTGCGTCTTCCTGTTATGGGGCGCCCATGCCCAAAGCAAGATCCCCCTGATTATGGCAGGCAATGGCAGCCACCTTATCCTGAAAAGCAACCACCCCTCTCCGTTATCGGCCAGCCGCCCCCCTGAACCCTTTCTTGGCAATGGCCATTTCCAGGCCTGTAATACGTGGCTTTCAGCTCATGAATTGCCCCCGGTCAACTGGTCGTTGAAACAAAATGGCACAAAACAAATACAACAACTTGCCTTAAATATCTGATTTAATGTTTTTTTAGCTTTACAAGTTAGTAAAAACCCTTTATTATTGTCTTCTTACTGCAAATTGATTGGCAATTTTTATTTCAGCAGTTAATTAGTTAATATCGTTAATTAATGGCTAATTGTTTATGTAGCCCATATGCCAATCATCATCGCTCCTACCTCCTGACCTACGCTGTTTAAATACATCCATTGGTTGATCCGGTCGGCTCGATGCTCCGATCAACAACTCGTCTGGCATTACCCCTTTCGTTTTCTGTTTGCTCACACATTCATACTTCGCATGAAGCGCGTTCTATCGTGTTCGTTCATGCCTGTGGTATTTGATGTTTCTGCGCAAAACAGACACATCCCCAGGCTTGTTACTTAACACTTTAAGGACACTTATGTCATTCGACACTCTTGGTTTATCGCCCATTCTTCTGGCTTCACTGAAAAAATCCGGTTATACCGAACCCACTTCAGTACAGTCCGCCTCTATTCCCCAGGCACTGGAAGGGCATGACCTGATTGTTTCTGCCCAAACCGGCAGTGGCAAAACCGCCGCATTCATGCTGCCCTCTCTTCACCGCATTGCCAACATGCCCGCCAACAAAGGCGCCGGCGTACAGGTACTGGTTCTGACCCCAACCCGTGAGCTGGCCCAGCAAGTAGCTGAAGCCACCAAAACCTATGGCGAAGGCATTCAGGACTTGCGTATTGCCACCGTTGTGGGTGGTATGCCCTATGGTGCCCAAATCAAGATGCTATCCCGTCGCGTAGACGTGCTGGTGGCCACACCGGGCCGTTTAATCGACCACTTGAATGCCAAGCGCGTTAACCTGTCACAGGTTCACACCCTGATTCTTGACGAAGCCGATCGCATGCTGGACATGGGCTTCATTGAAGACATCGAAAGTATCGTTGCAAAAACACCGGCCAACCGTCAAACCCTCATGTTCTCTGCGACCTTTGAAGGTTCGGTTGCCCGTCTGGCCGCTGATATGCTGAATGAGCCAAAACGCATTGATATTTCAAACCAGAAACAAAAACACACCAATATTACGCAAACCTTGCTGTACGCAGATGATGCATCACATAAAATGCGTCTGCTTGACCACCTGCTGCGTGACGCATCCGTTGACCAGGCGATTGTTTTCACTGCCACCAAACGCGGTGCAGACGCACTGGCTGACCGTCTTGACGAAGAAGGTTTCTCGGCATCAGCCCTGCATGGCGACATGAACCAGCGTCAGCGTACCCGTACCCTGACCCAGCTGCAACGTGGCCGTTTGCGTGTTCTGGTTGCCACCGACGTAGCCGCCCGTGGTATTGACGTACAGGGCATCAGCCACGCCATCAACTATGATCTGCCCATGCAGGCCGAAGACTACGTTCACCGTATTGGCCGTACCGGCCGTGCTGGCAGAAGCGGTCTGGCTTTCACGCTGGCAACCCATAGCGAAAAACACAAAATCCGTCGTATCGAACACTTCATCGGTCAAACCCTGAACGCTGAAACCATCGAAGGCCTTGAGCCCACCAAAACCGCAGAAAGCACACGCGGACGCAAAGGTGGTGGTAAAGGCGCCGGTGGCCGTAATGGTGGCGGAGAGCGCAGATTCAACAAAGCTAAAGACCAGTCCCGTTCAGGCTTTTCCATGAGAAAAGGCGATCAGGAAAGATCTTTTGACAAACCCCGCGCTGAATTTGGCGATCGTCCTGCCCGCGCAGAGCGTCCTTCATTTGGTGATCGTCCTGCCCGTGCAGAGCGCCCTTCTTTTAGTGACCGTCCTGCCCGCGCCGCCCAAGGCGATCGTCCTTCTTATGGCGACCGTCCTGCCCGTGGCGGCTTCGGTGGTGACCGCCCTTCTTTCGGTGATCGTCCTGCCAAGGCGGGTTTTGGTGACCGCCCCGCTCGCGGTGGCTTCGGTGGTGATCGCCCGGTAAAAGAAGGCCGTCCAGCATCACGTAGTAGCGACCGTCCGTTTAGCAAAGGCGGCAAAGAGTCTTTTTCTCAGGGCAAGAAAAAAACTACCGCTCGAAGCTGGGCGTAATCAATCCACTTGATTAAAGCTTAAACAAAAAGGGAATCGTTAATAACGATTCCCTTTTTTTATTTATGTAATACTATTTCCGCCTTCCTTGGCTTTATCTTTAACAAAATTATCGCCCTCGAAATAGATCTATTTATTACGTTAATACCCCATTTCCCTCATTACCACGCTCACTGCGTGAGAATGCATACTTGACATCCTCCCCGCCCTAAAGGGCGGCGATTCCTACGGCGCTCAAACAAAAACTGCTTGAGTCGCTTCGGCGGGTTCCTGCTTCATCGAGCGGCCTGACTGCGCCAACTCTCCACAGGCTAACAAGCGGTATCCCCGCTCTAACACATTGATCGCGCCAACGACATCGGCGTGATTTTCGTAGCCGCAATCGACACACAAGAATTTCGCTTGTGTTTGCCGATTGCCTTTCGATACATGACCGCAGCACGGGCAAGTGCGACTGGTATCGTGTGGCGGCACGGCCAACAGTATGCCGCCATTCCACGACACCTTGTAGTCCAGTTGCCGCCTGAACTCGCCCCAGCCCTGATCAAGAATGGCACGGTTCAGACCGGACTTCTGCTTCACCCTCTTGCCGTGCTGTTCGTTGCTGCCCCTGGAAGACCTGGACATATTCCGTACCTGCAAATCCTCAATGCATACGAGCGCGTGGTTTTGGCTGATCGTCATGGTGGCTTTGTGCAGGAAGTCTTTCCGGGCATGAGCGATGCTGGTGTGAATCTTCTGAACGTTGGCTTTCGCCTTTTTCCAGTTGTTGCTGAATTTGACCTTGCGGCTCATGCGGCGCTGGTAACGAGCCAGGCGCTGCTGATGCTGCTTGAAGCTGTTGAGCGGCGCGATATAGTTTTCGTCGCTCATGGTGGCGAACCGGGCAATGCCGACATCAATGCCAATGGCGCTTGTCGCGGTTGGCAAAGGTGGCTCTATTTCCCGTTCGGTTTGAATCGACACGAACCATTTGCCGCCCGACTGGCTCACGGTGGCGTTGCGCACCTCGCCCAGCACCTCGCGGCTGTTGCGATAGCGCAGCCAACCGAGTTTGGGCAAGAAAATGCGGCTGTTGTCCTGATCGAGATTGATCTGTTTCGGCTCGGGGTAGCGAAAGCGGTCGCCGCTACCTTTTCGCTTGAAACGCGGGAAGTTGGCGCGTTTGGCAAAAGAGTTCTTGTAGGCTTTTTCCAAGTCCTTCAAGGCATGTTGCAATGCCTGTGACGGCGCATCCTTGAGCCATTCTTGGCCGGTCTCGCGTTTCCAGATTGGGAGGTTGGCCGCCATCGGCACATAGCCAATGAACTTGTTGCCGGCCTCGCGGTTCTCTTTTTGCATCGCCAGCGCCTTGTTATAGACGAACCGGCACGAACCAGCGAAACGGCGCATGGCGCGCTGCTGTTCGCCGTTTGGCATCAATTCAAATTTAAAGGCTTGAAGTCGTTGCATGAATCAATCATACTCTGCTCTATGAGCGATGACAACAACGGGAAGGACGGCTTCGCCGTCCGCGCTTACATCCCCGCCCTGAACCACGGGGTTTTACGCGCAAATCCGATAAACGTCACCCCTGAACAACCACCTTTTCATCAAGCAATTTCCTGATACGCTGAGTATCCACCCCCCAGTCCTGCAACACCTCTCTAGTATGCTGTCCCGCTGCGGGTGATGGCGTGTGAATGGAAAACTCAAAACCACTCATTTTGAACGGACTACCCAGTTGCCGTACGGTTACTCCCTTCTCATTGCTTGACTCAATAATCATGCCACGCTCTTTAAAGTGCTCATCACAGGCTGTTTCATTCAAATTTAAAACAGGCGTGACACAGCAATCACTGCCGTCCAGTTTGGCGCTCCACCAGGCGAAGTCGTGGGCGGCAATCAAACGGCCCAGCTCTTGCCTGGCATAATCACTTTTTTCCGGTTCGAGCGTACCATGCAGTGGTTTCAAGTCTTCCCGTTCAATCAGCTCACAAAACTCATCCCAGAATTTTTTCTCGAAAGCACCAACGGCAATATAACGATGATCTGCCGTTTCATAAAAGCCGTAATAGGCTTCCGCCCCCGTTAACTTGGTGATGCCGGCTGGGGTAGCCTGACCGAATTCATTGAGTGCCGCCATCGGCAAACCGGCATAAGCCAGTATCCCATCGGAAAAGGAAATATCCACCAAGCGGCCCTTGCCAGTGCGTTGCGCATCAAACAGGGCAGCCAGTATGCCAATAGTGGCGGTAGACGCTCCACCCAGCAAATCAGCCAAAGGCAAGTTGGACAGTGCCGGTTTGCCTGCACCATTACCTACCTGATCGGCAACGCCTGCCCGGGCAATATAATTAATGTCATGACCGGCAGCCTGGCTGTATGGGCCGGTTTGCCCATAACCAGTCATACTGCAATACACAATAGCCGGGTTACGCTGCTTTACCGTTTCATAGCCAACGCCCAGGCGCTCCATTACACCCGGCCTGAAGCCTTCTATCAGCACATCGGCTTTTTCACACAAGTCCAGAAACAAGGCCTTGCCTTCTTCTTTTTTAAGATCAAGCTGCAAGCCCCGTTTATTCCGGTTTACCTGGGAGCGCAAAGCCGCCCATGCATAATCACCGGCACCGGTATCTTCCACCTTAACCACCTCGGCGCCCATATCAGCCAGATGCATGGCACAAGCCGGGCCCGGTAGCAAACGGGTTAAATCCAGCACCCTGACCCCTTGCAGTGGTGCGCCTGAAACCTGAGTCATGCCTTTTCTCCTAATGGGTTGTTTTGTTCTGCCTGTAGTTTACGCCACATGATTTTGCCGGTATTGGATTTTGGCAATTCATCAACAAACTCAACCAATCTGGGGGTTTTGTAAACCGCCATATTTTCCCTGGCCCAGGCAATCAGTTCCTGCGCAGACAGCTTGCCTTCATATTCCGGTTTCAGAACCACCAGCGCTTTGACCGTCTCACCCTTAACGCTATCCTGAATACCAACAATACATACCTCATGAATGGCCGGGTGGTCATAAAACGTATTTTCAACTTCACTGGGCCAGACTTTATAACCCGATACGTTAATCATCCGTTTAAGGCGGTCACACATGAAAAAATAACCGTCTTCATCAATCCGTGCCAGGTCACCGGTACGAAAGAATATCCGGCCATCACGTTCAAGGAAAGACTCCTTGTTGGCCGGTTCATTTTGCCAGTAGCCTTTCATGACCTGCGGCCCACTGGTAATGAGTTCGCCCACTTCGCCCTGCGGTAACTCCTGCAAGGTGGCCGGATCAACAATACGGGAATCCACCCCCTGGGTTGGAATACCCAGGCACTGCCGCTTGCTGTTTTCAACCGGATTACAATGCAGGAAAGAAGCAGTTTCCGTCATGCCATAACCCTCGTTATAAACAATGCCAAACCGTTCTTTAAGCATGGCGGCAATGGCTTCCGGCATGGCTGCCCCCCCCCCTGACAAGAGGGCCAGGCTGGATAAGTCACGCTGCAGGGCATCGGCTTGCGAAAAACAATCCAACACCATCGCGGGCGGTGCCGTCCAGACCGAAACCCGATGTTTTTCCATGAGTTTCAATGCCAGACCGGCATTCCAGCGCGGCATCATAATCAGTGTGGCGCCCAGCATAATGGGCATATTCATGCCATTTTGCATGCCTAGCATATGAAACATGGGCGCGACGGAAAGCATGACCGATTCGGCATGCAAATGACGCCAGATGGCTGAATTCACCAATGACCCCAATAAGGTAGCATGGGTATGAATACACCCTTTGGGTTTGCCGGTTGTTCCTGATGTATAAGGCAGTACGCAAAAATCATCGGGGCCGGTTTGTACCGGTTCAGCCACCAAACCGGCATTCAGAGCATCTGAAAACAAAACCATGCCATCAGTGAGTGCAAAGTCACTGCCATGCTTCACAAAATCAGGCAAGTCAGGGTCGTCAAGATCTTCTACAAAATCACGATAAGCATGCACCATGACGTGCTGCAATCCACCTTCCTGATTGCTTTGCATGCAAGGGGCCAACTGCTTTAGCAGTTCCTGGGCAACAAAGGCACAGCGAGCTCCACTATCAGACATATAGTACTGGATTTCAGAAGTGGTACACATAGCATTAACGGGTACAATCACTGCCCCCAGCTGCAAGACGGCATAATATGCAATCACAAACTGCGGACAGTTCTGGCTCATCAACAGGACACGGTCGCCTTTGCCCAGCTGCATTTTCTGTTGCAAAAACCCGGCCATCGCATCGGTGTATTGCTTCAGTTCACGGTAAGTGATCCGCCTGCCGCAATAAACAATTGCGGTTTTTTCCGGGTATCGCAAAGCAGCGGTTTCAAGATAATGGGGAAGCGTTACATGCGGTACAGTCCCCGTGGCCGGTACCCCTTTAGGCCAGAACTTATTCTTGATTGGGCTCATTACGTTATTGTCTCCTGATGAATCTGCCATTTACCAACATATTCCGGGTTAATCCATCCGGATACCGGTTTCCTTTGCAACTTTGCCATATTCGGCCAAATCCTCTTTAACGATTTTGGCGTATTCAGCGGCAGAATTACCCACAGGAATCAGGCCCATATCGGTTAAACGGTCATGAATTTTTGGCATTTTCATGACTTTCTGGATTTTTTCGCTTAGCTGGTTCACAATCGGCTCTGGCGTACCTGCCGGCACAAAGAACCCAAACCAGCCATTGGCATTGAAGCCATCCATACCCATTTCACTAAATGTCCTGGCCTCTGGCAAAGAGGTTAACCGTTTTGAACCGGTCACACCCAGAATCTTGAATTTGTCAGACTGAAGATGTGGGCTAATCGCCGTGATATCAATAAAGGCCGATGTCAGCTCACCACTTAACATGGCGGTCACTTCAGGACCTGAACCCCGGTAAGGAATATGCATCAGATCAATACCGTTAATCACTTTGAACTGTTCACCATGCAAATGGGAAGAGGTGCCATTGCCGTAAGAACCGTAAGAATACTTACCCGGATTTTTCTTCACGTGTTCAATAAACTCTTCCATCGTATTAACCGGAAGCTCACTTTTCACCACAAATACATCAGAGGACAGCGCTACTTGTGACACCGGTGTCAAATCACTGACCTCATAGGGCAATTTTTTATACAACCAGGGCGCCTGGACCAGTGCCGTAATGCCCAGCAATACGCTATAGCCATCAGGGTCTGCCCTCGCAACCGACTGATTCCCAATCGTGCCGCTGGCCCCTGGTTTGTTTTCAACCCATACGGTTGCGCCAAGCTCTGTGGCCAGTTCGTGCGAAATCATGCGGGCGATGGTGTCGGTTCCCCCACCCGGCGGGTATGGAACGACGATACGAATGGATTTATCGGGATAATTGCCCGTACTTGCCTGCACATTTGCCGTCAGCAGGGCACTCATGCCCACCGCTGCCGCACACAACATGGATACTGCCGTACGTCTTGTTACCTTCTTCATTTTAGTCTCCTGTAAAAATTCAGAATGTTGCTACTATTTTGCAAACCGGCACCGCAACTGTTTATGATTTAATAAGCGGAACCGGCCATTGGTCATGTTAGCGTTTAAAAAAATTAACGGGGTGTCATGCGAATGGCACCGTCAAGCCGGATCGTTTCACCATTAAGCATGGCGTTTTCCAGCATCTGCACCGCCAATGAGGCGTATTCTGACGGAAAGCCCAAACGCGCCGGATGTGGCACCGATGCGCCCAACGCCGATTTCACATGCTCTGGCAGTTTTGATAACAACGGTGTATCAAACAAACCGGGGGCAATCGTATTAACACGGATCTGGCGTTGCGCCAGATCCCGTGCCGCCACCAGTGTCATGCCCACAACGCCGGCTTTTGCCGAAGAATAGGGAATCTGGCCAATTTGCCCTTCATAGGCCGCCACCGAAGCCGTTAACACGCAAGCGCCACGCTCACCATCCAACGGTTCATTTTTAGCCATGGCCGCTGCGGCCAGACGCAATGAGTTAAAAGTACCAATCACATTAACGCGGATAATGGATTCAAATTTTGCCAGATCGCCTGGCTCACCGTCTTTTTCAACCACCCGAATGGGGGCACCGTATCCGGCACAATGCACCAGTGCCCGCAAAGGAGCCAATGAAACCGCTTTCTCAATGACCGCTTTCATTTGTTCCGGCTCGCAAACATCCGCCTTGACAAAGTAGGCCCCCGCCCCCAACTGCTGCGCCACTTCCTGCCCCTTGTCATTCAGGTCGGCGATGACCACCTGCACGCCTTTAGCGAGCAGTTTTTCTACGGTAGCCAGGCCCAGGCCTGATGCGCCACCCGTTACTACTGCCGACATATTTTCCTGCAACTGCATAAGTATCTCCTGCCTTATTCTATTTTCAATTAGTTTAATCTTTCAATAATGGTGGTATTTGCCATGCCACCTGCCTCGCACATGGTTTGCAAGCCATAGCGTTGATTATTATCTTCAAGCGCATGCAACATGGTAGTCATTAAGCGCACCCCTGAAGCCCCCAAAGGATGCCCCAGCGCTATCGCCCCGCCTCTTGGATTCAGTTTCGCCTCATCAAGCTGAAACTCGCGTTGCCAGGCCAAAGGCACACTGGCAAAGGCTTCATTCACCTCAATATGATCAATATCTGCCGGCTTCAGGCCGCTTTTATCAATGGCCTTGCGGCTGGAACTGATGGGTGCGGTTAGCATTAACAAGGGGTCATCACCCCGCACATCAAACGCCACGAAACGGGCACGGGGTTTCAGGCCCAGTTTTTCAGCCATGGTCCGGCTCATGATAAGCATGGCTGCTGCCCCATCACTAATTTGCGAGGCATTACCTGCCGTGACATGCCAGCCAATTTGCGGAAACCGTTGCGAGATGGCTTCATTTTCAAAGGGAGATTTCAGTTCGGCCAATTTGCTGGCCTGCGTACCGGGGCGGATGGTTTCATCTTGATCCACCACGCCATTAACGGTATTGATGGGTAAAATTTCACGTTTGAATAAGCCAGTTTCCCGGGCCTGATGCGCCCGTTCATGAGAGCGGGCACTGTATTCATCCAGCTCTTGCCGGGAAATATCCCATTTTGCCGCCACCAATTCAGCCGATACGCCCTGTGACACCAGACCTGGCTCATAACGCTTCAGGAATTCTTCACCGTAAGGGTTTTGATCTAACCGGGACACCCCCATAGGCACATGACTCATGGACTCGATACCGCAGGCAATCACGATATCGTAAGCTCCCGCCATAATGCCCTGGGCCGCAAAATGCACGGCCTGTTGGCTTGAGCCACACTTGCGGTCAATCGTGGTGGAAGGAACATGTTCGGGAAAGCCTGCTGCCAGCCATGCCACACGACCCGGTGTGCCGGACTGCGCCCCTACCTGGCTGACGCAACCGGTAATCACATCATCTACCATGGCCGGATCCAGCTTGTTACGCTCAACCAGGCCCTTTAACAATTGCGCCAATAAATCGGTGGGATGCATTTGGGTAAAGGCACCACCGGTCTTGGAACGGCCAATCGGGCTTCTGATGGCATCAACGATTACGGCTTCTTCCATTTTATCTCCTTAAAATGAAACTTATGTCTCATTATTTAAATAATTTAATTGATATTTTGATATTAATGTATCATAATTTTATTAAATCGCAAATAATTTAATTTATAAAGAGAATAAACAATGTCTACTTCAGAAACCCCAGATGAAAGCAAACTGGTCAGTGCGCTTGCCAGGGGCATTAATATCCTCAACTGTTTTTCGCCCGTTCAATATGAGCTCAGTGCCAAAGAAATCGGTGAAAAAACAGGCCTGCCCAAACCTACCCTGTTCCGGCTGCTGGATACCTTAAGTGAGTACGGTTTAATCCGCTACTCTGACCGCCTGTCCAAATTTGTGCCCGGTGCCGGTTTGTTAAACCTGTCAGCGCCCGTCTTGCAACGCATGACCATCCGCCAGATTGCCCGCCCCCTCATGCAGGAACTGGCCAACCACATTTCAGGCCAGGTGCAACTGGTCATGGGCAGCAAAAGCAAAATGTGTTACGTAGAAATCGCACAAGGTGCCAATAGCAAAATATATCGGCCGGAAGTGGGTGTACGCATGTCCATTTCAAAAACATCCACTGGCCGTGCCTATATCAATTCCATCCCGCCAGAGTTCCGCGAGCGCTACCTGACAGACCTTGAAAAAAAATATCCAGGCCAACGGGCATGGTTTGAAGAGCGCCTGCAAGACGCCGCCAATGACCTTGAAAAACTGGGTTTCTGCCGTGGGCATCGTGATTTCCATCGTGAAATTGATGCCATTGCCGTGCCCCTGAGAAAACCCATCGACAACGAATACTGGATGTTTGCCGCTTCGGTGCCGGTTTACAGCGAAGAAAGCAAACATATTGACGAAGATATCGCCCCCAGGCTGATTACCCTGGTAAGAACCGTTGAATCATCATTGGGCAATCCCAATTACAGTATCTGAACCCATTCCTTCCATTTTTACAAAAGAGAGAGAGACAAATGAGAACCGTATTCCGGGACGACCACGAACACTTCCGCACCCAGGTGCAACGCTTTATAGAAAGGGAAATCAGCCCTTTTCATGCGCAATGGGAAAAAGACGGGATTGTGCCCAAATCAGTTTGGGCCAAAGCGGGCCAGGAAGGCTTGCTTAACTGCATGCTGCCCGAACCCTATGGCGGTGGCGGTGATTTTGGCCACTCTGCCGTACTGATTGAAGAAATGGGCAAGGTCAATGCCACTGGCCCGGGCTTTAACCTGCACTCGGAAATTGTCGCCCCCTATATTTTCCGCTACGGTACGCCAGAACAAAAAGACCGCTGGCTGCCAGCCATGGCCAGTGGCAACATCATTGGCGCGATTGCCATGACCGAACCCGGCACCGGCAGCGACCTGAAAGCGGTCAGGACCACAGCCCAACGCGAGGGCGACCATTATATTATTAACGGCCAGAAAACCTTCATTACCAACGGCCTGAATGCCGACCTGGTGATTGTGGTTTGCAAAACCGACCCCGATCTGGGCGCCAAAGGCATTTCCCTAATCTGCGTTGATGCCAACACCCCTGGCTTCAGCAAAGGCCGGAAACTGGAAAAAATAGGCCTGCATGCCCAGGATACCTCCGAGCTGTTTTTTGATAATGTCAAAGTGCCGGTCAGCAACCGCCTGGGTGAAGAAAATGCCGGTTTCAGCTACCTGATGCACGAACTGGCCCAGGAACGCCTGGTGATTGCCGTGCGTGCAGCAGCCTCCATTGAATCGTTTCTGGAAAAAACCATTGCCTATACCCGTGATCGCAAAACCTTCGGGCAAAGCGTGTTTGACTACCAGAACACCCGTTTCAAACTGGCCGAAGCCAAGGCCCAAAGCACCATGCTGCGGATTTTTGTAGACCACTGCATCGCACTGCACCTGGACAAGGCCCTGTCTCCGGCCCAAGCCGCCATGGCCAAGCTGAATGCCACCGACATGCAAGGACGCCTGCTGGACATGTTCCTGCAAATGCACGGCGGCTATGGTTATATGTCAGAGTACGGCATTGGCCAGGCCTGGATCGATGCCCGCATCGGGCGGATTTATGGCGGCAGCGATGAGATCATGAAAGAGATTATTGCCCGAACGCTGTAAGCATTGTCGACAAGACGCGTTTTGTGCAACAGCCGTTCTTGAGCAGTCGGCTGTTGGTGACCTTAGAATAAATTCCCCTCTGTGGAGGGGAATTTTTCTGCTTCGTGGAAACAGTTGTATGCCTTCCCACGCGGAGCATGAAACGAGCAAACGATTAACAAATAATACAAGCTTAAATTATTTCACCGCTTCATCCTGCTCCAGCAAATGCTCATACTCTTCATCGGTCAGCAACTTCATGAACGCAACCAGGGCATCTACCTTGCGATCGCTTAACACATTGGCCCGCAAATCCTTCAAATTCACGGTTTCAGGCACCTCGGCCTCACCCCAGACTTGCCCCGTTTCAGGATTAACACTGCGTTCTGGATTATTGAACTTGTCATAAAACAGCACCACCGTACGCAAATCCTTAAACACCCCGTTATGCATATACGGGCCGGTAATGGCAATATTACGCAAGGTAGGCACCTTGAACTTGCCCTTCATGGCCTCATCGCTTACCAGCGGGTTCTCCAGCAAACCATGATCGGCAAAATCCTGTGCCAGCTTATTCAAAGCCACCACATCTTCATTACGGGGCACCCCAATATTGTGATACTCGTAATTGCTGAAGGTTTCAAAAGGCGCATCTTCGGCACGCAGCTTATGGCACACTGAACAATTCACATTCTGGTTGGAAAAAAACAGGGTACGGCCCAGGTCTTCCAGCACCGTCAACTCATACTCGCCCCGCAGGTATTTATCATATTTTGAATTGAAAGGCGCAAACTGGCTGGTACGCTCAAAGGCCGCTAGTGACTGCATCATGGCCTCGTAGGCGGTTTCCTCGCTATCCCAGACCTGTTCCCCATAAACGCGACGGAAATTATCAAGATAGTATTGATTGTTTTTAAGCCGCTCAATAATACTGCCCACACTGGGCATATTCATTTCCACCGGATTCAGCGGTGGCTGCCCTGATTGTGCCGCCAGATCGTTGGCACGGCCATCCAGAAACTGCCCGCCCACATACTGCCCGGTTTTCTGGTTGAAATGAAAATCGGGCGCATACTTGGCATACATGGCAGTGGGCGTATTGCGATTGCCAAAAGAGGTGCCATCATCACCCAACGATACCATGCCCTTGCCGGCATTGCTTCTGCCATCGCTAAATGCCCGGGCCGGATCATGGCAAGTGGCACAGCTCTGAGTCCGGTTTTTTGACAGGTTCACATCAAAAAACAGCAGGCGGCCCAGGGCGATTTTTTCCTCTTCAGGATTATGGCCTGCCGGCGCCGGTAATTGTGCCAGCACCCGGTTTTGCCACAGCGGCACCGTGGCGGCTGCCGCCCCCATCAGAAGTCCGGCGATCAATAACAGTTTTCTTTTTTGCATGATAATTCAATAAACGATAACAGGAAACAAAAGGCGCATACAGCAGTTGCGGTATCGTGCGATAGTCATTCATTTGCTGCGCCTGAAAACCAAACCGGTCACTACGCTGCGCCTTGCCCGAAGGCATTAAAGAGACAAACAGCCAGTCCCACACCGCCAGATAGCCGCCATAATTGAAACGGGCATAACGGCTATAGTGATGCACCTGGTGTTGGGCCGGAGAAATAAACACACGTTCCAGCCAGGCCGGATAGCCCAGAAACACATGGGAGTGCCGTAAATTGCTGCCCAGCAAAGAAAAAACAAAAATAAAACCATTACTACCCATGATGGTCATCAGGCTTAAACGAGGCCCGAACAGCGTCATGAACAAACCGGTCACCACACCAGCACTGAGCGCGTAACGCAAGCCAAACAGGAAATTTTCTACCGGGTGCACCCGGTAAAAGGTAAGCGGATTCAGCACCGGTGCACTATGATGTACTTTGTGAAACTGCCATAACCATTTATTGGTATGCAGCCAACGATGCAGCCAGTAACGGGAGAAGTCACTGGCCACAAACAGGCAGGCGGTATAAAGCAAAGCCAGTGATTCATAAGAAAGATGCCAATCCGGCCGCAACAGCCAGGGGGAAGCCAGCTGGAATGTCCATAAGGCAATACTTTTGGCCGACAACAGCAAAGGGGCCAGCATAAACACCTTGATAAACCAGCTGACAAAAAAATAGCGGTAATCAAGCAAGGCACTGGGATGCAGCCAATACTGCCGGATGGCAAAGCCCTGTTGCCGTATCACCCTGAAACCGGTAAACAACAGCGCAATCAATGCCGAAGAAAGCAGGTAAAGCCAGAACAGGCGCTGCCCCGATTCAAGCACATAATCCCATGGCATGCTCAGTCTCCGTCGGCTTCCAGGATTTTACCCACTATGGGCAGGGCACTAAGCAGGCTGACATAATAGTGCCTGTACAGCTGCCCGGCACTATCATAGAGCGGGCGGGTTAAATCGGGCTGGAAGGCAAACGCCTGCTGCCCAAGCTGGCCAATCTGTTGCATGATCTGCTCAAGTGTCAAATTGATGGCTTCTGCCAGTTCATTGGCCTGGTACATTTTGATGACGTCTGCCAGGTTGGCATAATCCTGCTGCCCCATCATGGCCTGATGCACTTCAAACACCGCCTTAATAGCAGCCAGGCTGTGCCCGCTTAAGGCATACTCGCTGCGTTTGGCATTGGGCTGGTCTTTATATTTCCGGCTTAAACCGGCCGGATCAGCAATGCGCCATTCCTTGCCGGCAAAGATACTGTTGGACAGGGCATGGGTATACAAGGCCAGCGCCTTTTCAGGGTCGGCCAGCAAAGCCTCGCGCTGGTCGGTGTATACCGTGGCAATATCCTGCAAATGCCCGCAAATGCTGTCAGCCATTACCGCCGCAAACGACAGTTCACGGGCAGACAGTTGCGTATCGGCGTACAACACGGCCTCAAGGGCATTGACCGTTTTGAATGAATTCTTGAACAATGCTTTGGCTGGCGGGCTGGAAGAAGCCAGCTGGCGTTGCATAATGGCGCTTAAGTCTTCATTGCTGTTATGAAACACATCAATGAAACGGGGCGTATCCAGATAGTCATGGTCCAGTTCACCCGCCATATAGCTGGCTTCCACCTTTTTCCAGGACAGCAGCAATTGTTTGAAAACGGTATCAAGTGCCTCGGCAGCTGCACCGTCTTTTGTTTCATTTAATTTAACTTTAAAATTATTGCATGCCTGCACACTATTGTTGGCATTGTGCACGATCACCCTGTCATACACGGAAGCCACCGGTCCGGAAATATCCGGGGCTGCAAAGGCAAGATTTGTGCAGAACAAGGTAAGCACGGCGGCGACTTTTTTCATAAAGATTCCAGAAATTGGATAAGTTGTTCCCGTTCTGTGGCATTAAGCTGCATAAATGCCTGACGTGATGCCGCAGCCTCTGCGTCATGCCACAAAATGGCCTCAAGATGGTTGGCGGCACGGCCATCATGCAAAAAACGCCAGCCCTGGCGGACTTTTTCGGCGCTCCCCCATAAAGGTGCGGTACGCCATTCATTGGGTTGTGCATCAAACTCGGGGCGGGCATCGGCCAGCGCAGGCCCCAGGTCGTGCAATAAAAAATCACTGTAAGGGTAAATGGTTTGCCCCTTTTGTGTTTTAAAAGAGGGGCGATGGCATTGGACACAGCCAACGGCCTGAAACAGCGCCTTGCCCGCAGCCAGCGCTTGCGGCAAAACATCACTTCTTCGTTTGGGCGAGCCGTTCAGGTGGTTGACATAAAAGCTGATGGCTTCCAGCCGGTGCATGGGCAAATCAAGGGTTTCCCCCCTTGCCGACGGCCTGCCCGCCGGTGCCTGCAAACAGGCGGCCTGGGTACTGCCACACAATTCTTCAGGAAAATAAGGGTTGGTTAAACCCATATCATGGGCAGCGGCATCGGCCGTTTGCATCATGACACTGGCCTGGCTTGCCTTATGGCCAAAGCGCCCCAGTTTGAAGGCTTGCAGCAAAGGGTCATACACCCAGTTGGCTTTGCCCGAAATACCATCCCGGTTCTGGTCATTGGGGTCGGCACCGGCCAGAATGGCCTGTTCGGGTATTTGCTCTATCAAGCCGGTACCGTTAAGCATGGGGGCCAGCCGCAAACTTAAACGGGTATCGGGGCTTAAAGGCCCGTAATTCAAGCGTTTCAGATAAGGTACCGGCCAGCTTAAACCAACTTCCGTGCCGTCGGGGAAAACCACGGTTTTCACCTGCATGTCCAGCCCGGGCGTGGCTTCATATAAAACACCACTGACCCCGTTAATGGCAATTTGAGAACCGTAAACCGGATCGGGTACCGTAATGGTGGTTTTATCGCGCAGCGCATGTTTTTGCGGTTGCGACAGCTTGACCACCAAGGCTCTGCTTTGCTCATGCTTGTCATTCAGCAGATGCCCAGCCACCTTGGCCTGGTGGCAACTGGCACAGGTATTACTGTTAAACAAGGGGCCAAGCCCGTCACGGGCGGTGGTGGCACTGGGTGCGGCTACCCAGGGAACAGTAAAAAAAGAACGGCCAATAAGCAGCCTGTCCTGTTCTTCTTCACTGGATAGTTCCGCCTGTGTGGCTGAAACCGCGGTGGCCATGCCAGACAAGGCCCCAGCATGACTGCCACCGGCCAAAACGCAAGCCATTAACAACACCAGCCCCTTTATCTGCACAGCCACAACCCGTTCCTTATCAATCAATACACGTTAAATTTGGGTTTCTTCAGCATCAGTGACATCTTCTTCACTTAACTTGATATCAAAAGCCGATGCCACCGGAACCATCTGGTCACCCAGTTTACGCATGTCGTTTTTCATGGAAACGATGTTTTTTGACTCTTCTTTATGCTCGGGCATAATCTGGTAATCAAAATGCATGCTGGTTTTTGCCAGGGTATCCATTTTCTCAAGACGCTGTTCTATCTTGCCCATTAAATTGTCAATGGTTTGTTTTTCTGCCTGGCCCAGGGCATCATAGGGCGCAGGGCCAATTTTTTTGCCATTAAGCTGCCCCAGCAATACGTCTTTGAAACCCTCATAGTTGCGTACGATATCCCGATGGGTATTATCAGAAAAGCAGGAATGCTCGTCTTCTTCGCTGGGTGTTAACACGGCCACGGCAATGCGCTCGTTAGCCAGTTCTGATTTGATGAATACCCCCATACCTGCCAGCACCTGGAGCAGGGCGGTTTCAGCGGGAATGTTTTTATCGGCATTATTACCACTTAGCGCTGACAGGAAAGCGGCACGGTATAAACCTTTATGGCCATCCACTTTGTTATCCCATGCTTCGGCTACCGTTTTGACATCTGCCAATAACTTGTTGGTGGCTGCCTGCAGGTAAGCCAGACGGCGTTTGGCGAACGGGTCGCTGGTGAAATCGCTTAACGGGCGCTGCCCTGCCGTTTTGGCACCCTTGGTAATTTTGTCTTCAAGGAAATTGTTGTAATCCTGGTCTTGGCCCCACAACAAAAACTCAATAGCGTGATAGCCGGATGCCACATTGGCCTCTCCGCCATTTTCATTAAGCTCGGTAATGGCTTCAACGGTGATTTCAGTCACATCCACCTCTGCGGCTTCTTCGCCGCCCGGTGTGAATTTACCAATAGTATCAATGATATTGCCGCTGGTACGCTTGTTATCGGCATCAAGCGTGTAATCAATCATGTGCTCGTCAAGGGGCCAGGCATTGATTTGGCCTTCAAGCGCCCCATAGGCTTCTGCCACCCAACCTTCTTCTGCATCAATCGGACCTTCGGACAGGCGGAAGATTTCTGTCAGGCCGTAACTTTCACGTGACTGCAGCCATGCCGCCTTGGCTGCGTCCAGCGTAGCCTGGTTTGGCTGGCTGGCAAAAGCATTGATGGCCGTTTGCAGCGTCTCAAGATCTTTCACGCTGTTGGCATAAAACTGATGGGCCTGCCCCGCATAGGTTTTCAGGACATCTTGAATGGCGATTTTTTGCTGTGCCTGGACTTGCGCTGCCGCTTTGGTTTGTGCCAGGGCAGGTATGGATACGCTAACGGCAGCCATGGAAAAAGCGACCAGGACACTGAGGGAAATTTTGGTAAAAGTATGGCTTCTCATGTAGAAAATCTCTATTAAAATAACACCGTTGATCAATTATCGCAAATGATAATGATTATTATTATAGGTTTTAATTGGGAATATAAATCTTATCGACATAAGTAGCTTTGCGAAAAATCAAAAAATACAATATCGCCCTTCAAACACGCAATTACAACGCTGCCATGGAATGCGCTTTGTTGCATCATGTTTTATATACAATAGTGTCAGCTTATTTTATTGATTCCACCATCATGTCCCATATCCCACGCAAGAACCATTTTCCTGACATTGACCCCATCTCTCTTGAGCACAGTACCCATACGGCTACCCATTTAAAACAGCTGATTGGCCAACAGGGCAGCATTCCGTTCCAGGTGTGGATGCATGAAGCCCTGTATGCACCAGGCCTGGGTTATTACGCCAGTGGCAATACCAAGCTGGGCAATTACCAGAATCAGGCCATAACACAAGGACTACCAGGTGATTTCACAACCGCCCCCGAATTAAGCCCCTGGTTTGCCCGTACGTTAAGCAGGCAAATAAAGCAAGTGCTGCAGGCAAGCGGCACCACCGCCATTCTTGAATTTGGCGCAGGTACGGGCAAGCTGGCTTATGATATTTTATCCACGCTCAATAACCCTGCTATCAAATATTTCATACTTGAATTATCTGCCGATTTGAAAAGCCGACAACAGGAAAAACTGGCTGATTTTAACGGCCAGGTGCAATGGCTTGATGCCCTGCCCAAACACTTTGAGGGCTGCGTGATTGCCAATGAGGTACTGGATGCCATGCCCGTCAACCTGTTTGAATGGCAGGAAGACGGCTCCCTGGCGGAAAAACATGTCTCCCTGAACGAGGCAGGGGAATTTACCTGGTTTAAACAGCCTGCGAACGCGGCAATGGCAGAAAAAATCACTGCCCGCATGCCGGTTTTTCCTGCTTATGCTTCTGAAGTAAACCTGCAGGCAGAGGCCTGGATTAATGAAATGGGGAACTGGCTAAAGAAAGGTGTGGCCATTCTGATTGACTACGGTTTTCCGCAAAAGGAATACTATCACCCACAACGCAGCCAGGGTACTTTGATGTGCCACTTGCGCCATCACGCCCACGACAACGCCTTAATTTATCCCGGTATTCAGGACATTACCGCCCACGTTGATTTTACGGCCATGGCCGATGCCGCCCTGGATAGCGGCCTTGAAGTGCTGGGCTATACCTCCCAGGCCAATTTCCTGCTTAATTGCGGTTTAATGGACCTGCTGGCAGCACTGGACCCGCAAGACGTGGCACGCTATGCCAAAGAAATTGCCCCGGTACAAAAACTGGTTTCCGAGGCGGAAATGGGGGAACTGTTCAAGGTATTGGCGATCGGCTTTGATATTGGCGAAGATTTGCTTGGTTTCACCCGAGCCGACCGTCGCCATACGCTTTAAGATTGAATTAAATACTCATAAACCGATTCAACACGGACCTTTCTGACCGCCTCTTTTATTTGAGCCGCTTGCCCTGCGTATTCCCTCGCAATGGCACCGGCATCAATATCTTTTGCCCGCTCCAGGCAAATACGCCAGAAAGCAACGGGAACGTCACCATGCTGTATGGCTGCGGTATCCGGCAAGGGAAAACCGGTTTTGCCGGCACATGCCGCGGCCTGTATCAAATCCATAAAACGTTCTGGTTTGCGCAGGCCATCGCAACGCTCAATAAGCCCAACGATATCATCCGCCTTTTGCAAATCATGTTCATTTTCCTGCGCCTGCCATGCTTGCAGCCCCAGCAAAATCAGTGGCAACAAACGGGCATAATCAAGGCAATCATTAGGTACGCGCAAATGTTTGCCCAGTGCTTGCACTTCCGGAGAGCCCAGGCACACCAGCGCAAAACGTGATGGCAATGGTAAGCCCCATGCCTGGGCGGCATCGGTCAAGGCAGCTATCTGCGGATTCCAGACCAATTGCGGCATGACGCGCGGCAACGCATTGACATCAGCCAGCATAGCAAACATCCGGGACGGTTTTTCATACATCATGCCACGGGAAATTTCTTTCCAGACCCGTTCGGGCACCAGGGCATCTACTTCGCCATTATCAACCATCTGACGGCATAGCTGGCGGGTTTCTTCTGCCAGGCTGAACCGGGTGAACCGGGCCGCAAAACGGGCCACCCGCAAAATCCTGACCGGGTCTTCGATAAATGCATCACCGACATGGCGGAACAGCTGTGCCTGCAAATCCGCCTGTCCGTTTAAAGGGTCAATAATATGGCCTTCCCTGTCTTGCGCCATGGCATTGATGGTTAAATCACGCCGTTTCAAGTCGTCTTCCAGGCGGACATCCTTGCCGGTATAAAACGTGAATCCCTGGTAACCGCGCCCTGATTTTCTTTCGGTACGGGCCAATGCGTATTCTTCTTTGGTGTGAGGGTGCAGAAACACCGGGAAATCACCACCCACGGGAATAAACCCGCGTGCGCTCATGTCTTCGGGGCTGGCCCCCACCACCACCCAATCTTTATCACCTTCGGGCAGGCCCAGCAAGCGGTCACGGACCGCACCGCCCACAATATAAACATCCAGGCCTTCCAGGCTATTGTTTTTTTTACTTCTCACTTAAACCAGCTCCCATCATGACTAGGGTGTAACCGTACCCAGGCGCTGCACCAATGATTGGGGCTGTCCGGTAAACAGGGTGGCATACCAGGTGGCGTTGGACATGACATGCTTTACGTAAAGCCGGGTTTCGGTAAAGGGAATGGTTTCTGCAAAAATGGCACCTTCCACCGGCCCCGATAAACTGCTGCGCCAGCGCTTGGGACGGTTCGGTCCGGCATTATAGCCAGCCGTGGCCAACACCTCGGAATTGCCAAGGTCACTTTTCACCATGCTCAGGTAGGAAGTACCCAACCGCGTATTGGTGTCAAACTCATTAACATCACTCATTGAAAAATCGGACATGCCAATCTTTTTGGCAACCATTTTTGCCGTCCCGGGCATAACCTGCATCAGGCCGGCCGCCCCCACCCGCGAACGGGCTACCGGCACAAAACGGGATTCCTGCCGGATAAGGCCATATACCCAGGCGGGGTCAAGCCCCACGTTCCTGGCCTGTTGGCCCACCTTGCCCTCGAAGGGCGCCAGAAAGCGCTGCCTGAAATTGATATCGCCTTGGGTTAACAAAGAGGTGTTAATGGCCCGATCATAGACACTTTCCTGCACCGCCCATTCGGCAGCGGCCATCAGTTCCCGGTCATTCAGGCTCTTGATGGCAAAATTCCATTCGGCAACCGCTTCGGGTCGCCAGTCTAAATTAAACAGGCTGACAGCACGCTGCAAACCCCGGTTCTGTTTGATCTGCGCCAGCTCGGCGGCATTGCTGGCGGGCGCCTGCAGTGGCAGCGTAATCTTGCGACCCAATGCTTCAGTCGCCAGTTGTCCGTAGAAACCATGATCGTCATTGGCAACCGTTTCAAACCCCTTGCGGGCAGCTGCCGTGTTACCCATGGCTTGCTGGGCCCTGGCTGTCCAGTACGTCCAGACGGGCTCCTGCTGTTGCGCTGGCGGCATCATGCCAATGGTTTTGGCCACCCATGGCCAGTCTATGGTTGGCTGGCGCAAAGCCGCCCGTACTCGCCAGGCATGGTTATATTCGCTTAAACGAAAGCCTTCTCCGGCCTGACGGTACCATTGGTCCGAGCGGTCCTCCAGGTTCAGTACGGAAACCAGGCCAAACTGAGTCAGGATCCACTGCCGGTTTTTAGCGGAAACCAGTGTATTGCCGGTACTTTGCAAAAATGCATAACCACCCTCACGATCTTGTCTGGCCAAACGGCTGAATGCCAGTGTTCTTAATTCTTCCTGCTCCTGGCTTTGTGCCTTGCCGCTTTGACCTGACAACCAGGCTTTAGGATTGGCTATTAAGGCATCATAATCTTTCATTTGCGCAGGACTGAACAGCATGACCGCGTAACGCCGGGCATTTGCCTTATTGTCGTATTCTATGTCATCACGCAACAGGGGCTGGATGTGTTCCCATTGCAGCACATTGGCAGCAGACAGCTGTCTCATCATGTCCCAGCAGGCATTGCCAGGTCTGAAGGCCTCTAGTGCCTGGCTGGCGCCAACACGGCTATTACCCATATGCCGGGCATGCAAAATGGCACAATTCACCTGTGAATTGTTCAAATCCACATTGCCTAATTGACGCACTGTAGCAAAGTCCCCAGTGCGCGCTGCTTCTAGTATCCAGTCGGCTTTCAAACGCTCATGCAAATAAGGATTCTGGCTTTTTTCAAGAAAAGCCAGAATTTCACCCGCGGGAATCGATTCGGACCGGCTTCTGATCTGGTTGCGCAAGTACCAGAACATGGGGTATTCACCCAGTTCCTGATCGGCACGGGCCTGCTGGGCCAGTGCGGGCAATTGCGCCCAGTTTTTTGCCTGCATGGCCTCATGGGCCGCCATCACGGCATTGCGTGAAGCGGCCGGCACTTGTGCCGGCGGGCCGTAAGATTGCTGCACAGATGACGCAAGCTTGCCTTCAGTTTTCTTTTCAGCGGCCGACGTGGACGTTTCGGCACAGCCGCTTAACAATAACAGCAGCGGAAGCATGCCCATCTGCCAACGGGACGCCTGTTTCTTGAATATGCTCCAACGTGTTATTCTTGTTTTTCTTGAATAATTACTTTCTGTCATTTTGATCCCCTAAACCGGTACCTATGAACTTAACCCGATCCGCACGCATGAACAATCAGGAAATACGTAAATGGCTAACGGCTTCCCGCCAGGCATTGACGGCATTAACCCGTGAAAAATACAGTGAGCAAATACGGCAGCACTTCATGACGTGGTTCAGCCAGTTTGTCACCAGGCATCCGCAACCTACATGCAAGATTGCCGGATTCTGGCCCATCAAAGAAGAACCTGACCTGATCCCCCTGCTAACCGAACTGGACCGGCAGGGCCATGAACTTAGCCTGCCCCGCATCACAAAACCGGACAGTTCACTGGAATTTTATCGATGGACGGCAACAACACCATTACACCCCGGCAAATTCAATATACCCGAGCCGCAGTTAAGTGAAAAATCGCTGCCTGCCGATATCATACTGGTACCCACCCTGGGTTTTACCCGCGATGGACACCGAATTGGCTATGGCAAAGGCTATTATGACCGCACCCTGGCAAAGTTGCACGAAAAAGGACATACCTTCATCAAAATCGGCATTGCCTGGGATGAAGGGGAAATTACCGTACCCTATACGCCCGAGTCGCATGATATCCCGCTTGACTATATCCTGACGCCATCCGGGCTGCATGCACCGCTTAAATAATTGGACTCGCGAACTGGCACCGGATTGCACGAAAAGCCCCATTATTCAAAGGGGTGTCAACATGACACCGGTCTTTCAACCGGTGTCTCTTAAAAAACAAATCGTGCCGAACCAAAATCAGTAACTCAGGTTTTCCCAGATAGACAGGGTGGCTTCGGCATTATTAAGCGTATAAAAATGAATGCCGGGCGCACCATTATCAATCAATTCCTGGCACAATTTAGTAACCACTTCCGCACCAAACTGGCGGATAGACGGTTTGTCGTCACCGAATTCGGCCAGACGCAAACGGATCCAGCGCGGAATTTCAGCACCACACATTTGTGAAAAACGCACCAGTTGCGTGTGATTGGTAATGGGCATAATGCCCGGCACTATCGGGATATCCACGCCTTTGGCGCGCACGCGATCCACAAAACTGAAATAAGCATCGGCATTGAAGAAATACTGCGTGATGGCACTGTCGGCACCCGCCCGAACTTTTTGCACAAAGTGCTCTACGTCTTGCTCAAACCCCTGTGCCTGCGGATGCATTTCAGGGTAGGCGGCCACTTCAATATGAAACCAGTCACCGGAATGCTCGCGAACCAGCGCCACCAAGTCACTGGCATAACGCAAGTCGCTGCTGACCACCCCCATGCCCGAAGGCAAATCACCACGCAAGGCAACCAAGCGCCGAACCCCTTCTGCACGGTAGGCATCCAGAATCTGGCAAATGCTGGCCTTGTCGGCCCCTATGCATGACAAGTGCGGGGCAGCGTCGTAACCCATCTGGGAAAACAGCCGCACCGTTTCTGCCGTCCCTTCGCGGGTTGAACCACCGGCCCCAAAAGTCACGCTGACATAATTCGGGTTGATAATTTGCAACTGTTTGGCCGTAGCCACCAGACGCTCACGTCCAGCCTGGTCTCGCGGAGGAAAAAACTCCAGGCTGAATGACTCTTTGGAAAACGAACTCATATTAATTCAAAAGACTTAAAAGGATCCCTGAAATAATACTATAGATTAATGCCCCGGCCAGTGCCCACCAGAAGCCATCTACCTGGAACCCATTGAAAATAGAGCCGGCCAGCCAGAATAACAAAGCATTCAGGATAAACAGGAACAGGCCCAGGGTAACAACGGTAATGGGAATGGTAAGGAATGCCAGGACAGGATAAATAATTGTATTGACCAGTCCCAATATGACAGCGGCCACCAGGGCCGAGCCAAAACTTGCAACCGTGACACCGGGCAGGATATAGGCAACCACCATCAGCGCCAATGCCTGCAACAACCAGGTAAGTATTAATGACATTTGTTGCTCCAGAAAACGGGATCGGGAAGCTGCCTTAACGACAGCTTTTATACAATAAATCCATAGTAACGCATGTGCAATCCGGATATTTCAGGATAGCCGGATTGCCTGTTTTTCCTGATCAATAACGGTAATGATCGGGCTTGAAGGGACCGTCTACGGGAACCCCGATATAGTCAGCCTGCTGTGGTGACAGCGTGCTTAACTGTACACCCAGTTTTTTCAGGTGCAGACGAGCCACTTTTTCATCAAGGTGTTTGGGCAGCACATAGACCTGGCCTTTTTTATAGGCCTCGGTGCGTGTGAACAGTTCGATCTGGGCAATGGTCTGGTTGGTGAAAGACGCAGACATCACAAAAGAAGGATGGCCGGTTGCACAACCCAGGTTGACCAGGCGGCCTTGTGCCAGCAAAATAATGCGTTTGCCATCGGGGAAAATAATGTGATCAACCTGGGGCTTGATTTCTTCCCATTGCAGGTCTTCTATCGCGGCCACGTCAATTTCATTGTCGAAGTGACCGATATTGCACAAGATCGCCTGGTCTTTCATTTTTTCCATATGACTGCGGTCAATCACATGGTAGTTACCGGTAGCCGTTACGAAAATATCGGCCTTGTCGGCGGCTTCGTCCATGGTAACCACTTTATAGCCTTCCATAGAGGCCTGCAAGGCACAAATGGGGTCAATTTCGCAAACCCACACCTGGGCACGCAAGGCCTGCAAGGCTTGTGCGCAACCTTTGCCCACATCACCAAAGCCCACCACCACAGCCACTTTGCCGGCAATCATGACATCGGTGGCGCGCTTGATGCCGTCAACCAGGGATTCACGGCAGCCATACAGGTTGTCAAACTTGGATTTGGTGACCGAGTCGTTCACGTTGATGGCCGGGAACTGCAGCTCACCTTTTTGTGACATCTGGTACAAGCGATGAACGCCGGTGGTGGTTTCTTCGGTCACGCCCTTGATTTGTGCCAGGCGGATTGAGTACCAGGTCGCGTCAGTGGCCAGTTTTGCCTTGATGGCGGCAAACAGCACACGTTCTTCTTCACTGCCAGGGTTGGCCAGCACGGAAATGTCTTTCTCTGCCTTGGCACCCAGGTGCAACAGGGTTGTGGCATCGCCACCGTCATCAAGGATCATGTTGGCCTGCTCGCCTGGCCATTCAAAAATTTGATGGGTATATTGCCAGTACTCTTCAAGCGACTCGCCCTTGACCGCAAACACGGGAATGCCACGCTCGGCAATGGCGGCGGCGGCATGGTCCTGGGTAGAAAAAATGTTGCAAGACGCCCAGCGCACCTCGGCGCCCAGGGCAACCAGGGTTTCAATTAACACACCGGTCTGGATGGTCATGTGCAGGCTACCGGCAATACGGGCACCTTTCAGGGGCTGTGAAGCGGCAAATTCTTCACGGGTTGCCATCAAACCGGGCATTTCTGTTTCGGCAATGCTTAACTCACGACGTCCCCAGCCGGCCAGGGAAATATCAGCAATTTTATAATCAGCAGTAGTCATTGTAAAAAAATCCAATAAATGCTGCTTTGGTAATGAATGCGAGCTTGTCTCACCATCAACTACAAAGCAGGTTAATGATGAGCGCCGTTACATGAAAAAATGTATTCCGAGCCTGGCAGATTGCACTGTTAAGCGCATGATCCCAATCATGCACAACAGGAAAACTGTCGCAGCGCCCCTCGGAAATGTTCGGAATAGTTTACCCCAAACGTGGTCTTGAAAGTTCAAAAAGTGTCTCGCCACCAAAGATGGCAAAACACCCTTTGCATGAACCCGTTAACGGGCGTTTTTCAGTGCATTGACCTTGTCGGTGGCTTCCCAGCTGAATTCGGGCTCGGCGCGGCCAAAGTGACCGTAAGCAGCGGTTTTGCTGTAAATAGGTCGCAACAGGTCCAGCATTTGCACAATACCGCGTGGACGCAGGTCAAAATGCTCACGCACCAGCAAGGCGATTTCGTCATCGGGGATAACGCCAGTGCCTTCGGTATAAACCGTGATATTAATGGGTTCGGCCACGCCAATCGCATAACTGACCTGGACCTGGCACTGGCGTGCCAGGCCTGCGGCCACAATGTTCTTGGCTACATAACGGGCCGCATAGGCGGCCGAACGGTCTACCTTTGAAGGGTCTTTACCCGAGAAAGCACCACCGCCGTGCGGGCAGGCACCACCATAGGTATCCACAATGATCTTGCGCCCGGTCAGACCACAGTCACCCTGCGGACCGCCAATCACGAAAATACCGGTTGGGTTCACCAGGAATTTGGTTTTGGGGGTAATCAGGCCTTCAGGAAAACTGGGCTTGATAATATCTTCAATCACCGCTTCGCGAATGGAAGATTGTGAAATTTCAGGGGCATGTTGGGTAGACAGCACCACCGTATCCACTTCTGCCGGTTTACCGTCAATATAGCGGAAGGTAACCTGTGACTTGGCATCGGGACGCAACCATGGCAGGCGGCCGTCTTTGCGCAATTCGCTTTGGCGCTGCACCAGACGGTGGGCATACCAGATAGGGGCGGGCATCAGGTCGGGTGTTTCATCGCAGGCATAGCCAAACATTAAGCCCTGGTCACCGGCACCCTGGTTAAGGATTTCATCAGGACTGCGATCCACGCCCTGGGCGATATCGGGTGATTGCTTGTCATAGGCAACCAGCACGGCACAACCTTTGTAATCAATACCATAAGCGGTATTGTCGTAGCCAATGCGTTTAATCGTATCGCGGGCAACCTGGATATAATCAATGTTTGCCGTTGTCGTGATTTCACCGGCCAACACGACCAGGCCGGTATTGCACAAGGTTTCGGCAGCAACCCGGGCCGTCGGGTCTTCGGTAAGAATGGCATCCAGGATGGCATCGGAAATCTGGTCAGACACCTTGTCGGGGTGACCTTCAGAAACAGACTCGGAAGTAAATAAAAAATCGTTTTGAGCCATTTAACAGCGTCCTTTTATTAATGTCAGAAACTCCGACGTTTTGGAAGTAAGAACGCGTAGCACCCTTATTTCAGATGAAATAACAAAAGGCGCGACGCTTTAGCGGTGTTTTATGAAACCAGTCCATGTCGCCCCGCAAGTTGTCGGTTAACTCAGCGACTGCCGGTCATTTTAAAACATTTATAAATTTTTCCAAGCAAAGCCCCTATTTACTTAACAGATTTTTTGCAAATAGTTTAAAAACGGCCCAAGACGGTCCCGGGCATGTCCGTTGTCCATCTCCGGTTCCCGTTTCAGGGCCCTCGCCTTTCCATCCAATTGCAGCATGTGTTAAATTGTTTTTTATTAAAACCATATTGAAACCTTGCTTGTTTATGGTTCTTTGCGTTTATATCGCCTTTTTTCCAATTGCATGAAATCCACCAAAAGAAAACTCCTTGATGCCATCTTCAGCTGGTTTGGCAATACTTCACACAAGAGACGCCAGCAACTTGGCTGGCTACTCAGTGCCCTGTCACCCCTTATCATGAAGCGCAGGGCCGCTATTGTCCGCAAAAACCTGGAACTGTGTTTCCCCGACGCCTCAGCCCGGCAGCGCCAACAATGGCAAAAAGAGCACTTCCGCGTCCTAGCCCAATCCATTGTCGATCGCGGCCTGTTCTGGTTCGGCTCACCGGAAAACATCCGGGCAACCATCCATATGCAGGGCTTTGAACACATAGAACAACTCCTAGCGGAAAAACGTCCCATCCTGATGCTGGCCCCCCATTTTGTACCGCTTGATGCCGCTGCCACCCGCCTTTCCATGTCCCTGAAAAAAGCGGCTACCATGTATACACCGCAGCACGACCCGGACATTGACGATATTGTTCGTGAAGGGCGCGGCCGCTTCAACGAGATCCACCTGATCAGCCGCAAAGAAGGAGTGCGTGGCATGCTGCGCCACCTGAAAGAAGGCACGCCGGTTTATTACCTGCCCGACATGGATTTTGGCCGCAAGGGTTCCATTTTCGTGCCGTTTTTCAATATTCCCGCTGCCACCCTGCCCACCACGGCACAAATTGCCAAATCCTGGCAGGCGGCGGTAGTGCCCATTGTCAGCCGCTGGGATCCGGCAACCGGCCACTATCATATCCAGGTACTGCCCCCCTTAAAAGATTTTCCCGGAGAACAAAGCATCGAGGCGGCAACCACCCGCATCAACCATTTACTTGAGCAATGGATCTTGCAAGAACCCAGCCAGTATTACTGGGTCCATCGCCGTTTCAAGACCCGCCCCGACGGCGAGGAAAAATTTTATTGAAACAGACCCGGCAACAAAGCCGCACACTAGGAATTTTCAGTCCATAATGAGTTTGGTTTTTTTATGCATCAGGCACCTATGATTTGGCAATTTACAAAAATGCATGGCGCGGGCAATGACTTTATCGTTATCGATGGCGTTAGCCAGCCCATTGAAATGACCCCTGAACGGGCACGCGCCCTGGCCCATCGTCAGCTTGGTATCGGTGCCGACCAGATTCTGCTGGTGGAAAACCCTTCCCACCCTGAAGCCGACTTCCGCTATCGCATTTTCAATGCCGATGGTAGCGAGGTTGAGCATTGCGGCAACGGTGCCCGCTGTTTTGTGCGTTTTATACACGAACAACGCTTATCCCGTCGCAACCCGCTCAAAGCAGAAATTGCCACCGGCCTGATCATTCTTGAAGAAAAAGAAAACAATAGCGTTACCGTTGACATGGGTTTGACCCGTTTCGACCCGGCTGCCCTGCCCTTTGACGCAGAAGATTTAAGCCACTGCCAGGCGCATGAAGAAACCCTCTGGAACCTGCCCTTGCCCAATGCAGGCACAGCGGCCCTGTCAGTGCTGGCCATTTCCAATCCGCACGCAGTGCTATTGGTTGACAATATTGATACCGCTCCCGTTGCCGAACAGGGGCCACTCATCGAATCCCACCCCCGTTTTGGCAATCGCGTCAATGTCGGATTCATGCAGATTATCAACCGCAACCAGATTCGGCTGCGCGTTTACGAGCGTGGCGTAGGTGAAACCCTGTCCTGCGGCACCGGGGCTTGTGCCGCCGTTGCCACCGGCATTCGCCGGGGCCTGCTTGACTCACCGGTCAACGTCCAGACCCGGGGGGGGCAATTAACCGTTGAATGGGATGGTACCCGCTTGCAAATGACCGGCCCGGCCACCACCGTGTTTTCAGGTCAGGTTGATATTGATAAACTGGTTAAAGACTTTTGCTTACAGGATGAATAAACCTATGTCAGAAACAACGTTTGAGCCGGATGAAGTGGCCATTTTCCTGAAAAACAATCCCTCATTTTTTGAAGATCATGCCCAGCTGTTTGCCAGCCTGTCCATTCCGCACCCTTATGCCGACCGCACCCTGTCTTTAGGTGCCCGTCAAGTCATGACCCTGCGCAAGCGCAGCAAGGCACTAGAGTGGAAACTGGCTGAACTGATGCACAATGCCGACTCAAACGCTTCCATCAGCAATAGCATGACACTTTGGTGCACTCAGATGCTGGCCGAAAAAAACAGCCAGAATTTGCCTGCCAGCATTATTGCCAGCCTGAAGCAGGCCTTTGAACAGCTTGATGTATCCCTTCGTCTGTGGGATCTGCCCATGCTCCGGGCAAAAAAACTCAAGCTTGATGAAGATGCCGGGCTGCAGGCTTACGCCCACTCACTGGAAAAGCCTTATTGTGGTCCTGAGGGCTATCTGCCTGCCCATGAATGGCTTGAAGAAAAGCCCGCTTCGGTGGCCCTTGTCCCCCTGAGAACAGAAGACCGGACATTTGGCCTGCTGGTTTTTGGCTCTTGCCATGAAGAGCACTTTACCCCTGACATGGGTACGGCTTTCCTGGAAAAACTGGGGCAACTAGCCAGTGCCAGCCTAAGCCGCCTTATCAAATAAAATGCGCCATTGCCTGCCTGCCGCCATGGAGCAATGGCTGGCGTACTTGCACACCAACAAGCGTTATTCGGCCCATACCCTGGCGGCATACCGAAGAGACCTGGCACAGCTGGCAAGGCTGCATCCCGACACCGACCTGGCCACCATCACACACCCGCAAATCCGCACCGCCATTGCCCGCCTGCATGCCAGCCAAATGAGCCCTCGTAGTCTGGCACGTATTCTGTCCGCCTGGCGCGGTTTCTATACATGGTGGGTACCACTGGCCAAATTAAGCATTAATCCAGCCAAAAATGTCAAAACCCCCAAGGTGCCCAAAAGCCTGCCCAAAGCATTATCGGTAGAGCAAACCCAGGCTCTGCTGGATCATCCGGCCAGAAACCTTCAAAACGATCCGGTCCACCTGCGCGACCAGGCCATGTTCGAGCTGCTTTACGCCAGCGGCCTGCGGCTGGCCGAACTGGTGCAACTGGACACGCATTACATTAAAAAAGACAATTATGAGTCGGTCGGCTGGCTTAATTTGCCAGAACAGGAATTAACCGTAAAGGGAAAAGGTAATAAAATACGGTTGGCACCATTGGGCAAGAAAGCACAAGAAGCCATTTCAATATGGCTGCAGACCCGTCCTTCGCTGCTGAAACCGGCCACGCCTGAAAACGATGTAAACGCCCTTTTTTTAGGGGAACGCGGCGCACGCATCTCGCCACGGGTCGTTCAGCTGCAACTGAAAAAATTTGCCCAGCTATCAGATGTGCCCGGCCAGATCCACCCGCATGTATTACGCCACAGTTTTGCCAGCCACCTGTTGCAATCGGCCCAGGACTTGCGTGCGGTGCAGGAACTGCTGGGTCATGCGAATATATCCACCACGCAAATTTATACCCGGCTGGATTTCCAGCACCTGGCCAAAGCCTATGACCAGGCACACCCAAGAGCCAAACGCAAAAAATAATTATTTAATCGCCTCGGTAATCACCCGGATATTGCTACGCATCATCCCCAGATAAGAAGTGGCTTCACCGGTTGAGGACAAGGCATCCGAATACAGCATCCCGCCCACTTTTGCGCCCGTTTCTTTGGCAATCTGATCCTGCAATTTATTATTTTTCACATTTTCCAGAAAAACGGCAGGTACCTGCTGCTCCCTGACTTGCCTGATGACCTCTGCAATCGCCTTGGCAGAAGGCTCGGCCGACGTAGAGATACCCAATGGAGCAATCACTTCAAGCCCATAGGCATCGGCAAAATAACCAAAGGCATCGTGAGTTGTCACGATTTTCCGACGCCCCTCGGGAATGTCTGCCATGACCTTGCGAACCTGTTCATCAAGCGCCTGCATCTGCTGGATGTAATCCTGGGCATTGCGCTCGTACAATGGGGCATTTTCGGGATCAACCTGCGACAAAGCCTGGGCAATATTGCGAACATAAACCTGCCCGTTGGCCAGATCCTGCCAGGCGTGCGGATCAAACTCCCCGTGATCATGCCCGTGTTCGTGTTCGTGTTCGTGTTCGTGTTCGTGTTCGTGTTCGTGTTCGTCATGATCATGCGCCTCATGACTGGATTCTTCATCCAGTTTACGCACTTTCACGCCATCACTGACCACAATCACCTTGCCCTGGAAACCCGAAGAAGCCAGCAAACGGTCTGTCCAGCTATCAAGACCAAGCCCGTTGACAAACAACAGCCTGGTATCGGGAGAAGAAACTTTTTTGATATCCTGAGGCGTCAGCTCAACTTCATGCGAATTACCATCGGCTGGCACCAGTGAAACCACATTGACCTGATCTGCACCCACCGTCTTCACCATATCCGCCAGAATGGAAAAACTGGCCACCACGTCGATGGGGGCCTTGGCATGGACGGGCAAGGCACTGGCCAACAAACCCGCCAACACCATGGCTGGCACCCCTTTCAGGTAAGTCTGGAATTTCATGAATAGATCCTGTTATTAATTAAAAAAACGAATGTGACTGCGAATAACGCCACCGTGCCGGCCAAACATCAAGCCCAAAATATAAAACAGGCCGGCAACCAGAATAATGGAGGATGAAGCCGGCACACTGTAATGATAGGAAACCAGCAAACCGGCATAGGCTGACAAGGCACCAATGGCGGCGGCCAGCACCAGCTGCCTGCCAACCGTGCGCCCACAGAATCGGGCGGCGGCGGCCGGCAGCATCATCATGCCCACCACCATCAAGGTACCCAGCACCTGGAAACCAGCCACCAGGTTCACAACCAGCAGGATCAGGAACATCATGTGAACCAGCGACCCGCCCCCACCCTCTGAGCGCAGGAAACCGGGATCAAGGCATTCGATAATCAAGGGCCGGTAAATTAAAGACAAAACCAAGATAGTCAGGCTGCTGATCACCATGATAAACAGCAGAGCCTGATCATCAAGACCCAGCACGGAACCGAACAGCACATGCAGCAAATCCATATTGGACCCCTTGAGGGACAGCAACACCACACCCAGCCCAAGGGAAATAAGATAAAAAGCGGCAAAACTGGCGTCTTCTTTGAGGGAGGTAAGCCGTGACACCACACCGGCCAGCAGGGCCACCAGCAAACCGGTTAACATCCCTCCGACCAACATAGCCGTTAAAGAAACCCCGGCAATCAGGAAACCTGCCGCCACCCCGGGCAATATGGCATGTGACATAGAGTCAGCCACCAGGCTCATGCGCCGCAAAATAAGAAACACGCCTAGTGGACCGGTTGCCACAGCCAGGAAAATGGCACCAAACAGGGCCCGGCTCATGAATCCGAACTCGACAAATGGGGACAGGAAAATATCGTATAAGCCCATTAGAAACCACCCAGGGACAGGCGACGGGCCTGCTGCAGGTTTTCTTCGGTCAGGATATCAGCGGTTTTACCCCAGGCCACGACTTGCCGGGCCAATAAAAGCGTCTCGGGAAAACACTGCCTGACCCTGTCCACATCGTGCAAAACGGCAATAATGGTTCGCCCTTCGGCATGCCAGTTCAAAATAATGCGCATCAAGTCTTCACAAGTATCTTCATCAACCGCGGCAAAAGGCTCATCAAGCAGCAATACCTGTGCGTCACGCACCATTAAGCGGGCAAACAGGGCCCGTTGCAACTGCCCGCCCGAGAGATTGCCAATCAGCTGGTCGGCAACGGCTTGCAAACCCACCTTTTCAAGCGCATGACTGATACGGATACGTTCTGCCTTGCCATATTGTCGCCAAGGCCCAATCCGGCGCCAGGCGCCCATGGCGACCAGTTCGTAGGTAGTAATGGGAAAGCTGCGATCCAGATCGCTAAGCTGGGGCAGCAAGGTCAGTTCCTTGCGAAAAGCCCGGGCAATTTCAATACTGCCCGCAGTTGGCTTGAGAAAATTGATGATACCTTTAACCAGCGTGGATTTACCGGCACCGTTCGCACCCAGGATAGCAGTAAGCGTACCTTGATTGAACTGCCCCGAAACATGTTGGAGCACCGGTTTGTCCCGCCACCCGAGCGATACATCATTCAGGCGGATAACAGGATTCACAGGGTCATACCTGAAACCAGTGTGCTGACCCCTGGAACCCAGCCCATGACATAAGCGGTGACTGCCCACATAAGCGCCAGAAAAAGCCCGACCTGAATCACCCTTGCCAATGCGGAATCGAGCAACGGGGACTGAATCCGCTGCTTAGCGGCATGGACAGGAACGGAAGGGCGGCTGGATAATGAGGTTTGCATGACAGTTGCGCAAAGTTGAATAAACGTAAAAAAAATCAACAAATGATATGATATAACATATTAAAACATAAAATAATGGCTAATGTCATTAAAATTATGCTTGCCGACATACTTTTTTCGCTTCGTGGTACATTGGCCTAAAGTATCAACTTATTATTTTTACGATTAAAAACGTTCATGCATTCCACTCATACCCATTCTCACTCGCATAAATCGGTCGACCAGCGACTGCTTGAAGCCGAGCAGCTCTGTGAGTCTCGTGGCAAACGGCTTACGCCCATCCGCCAGCAGGTACTCAGGCTCATGCTTGAAGAGTCCCGTAGCCTTAAAGCCTATGAGCTTCTTGATGCCATGCTTCTCATTCACCCAAAATCCAAACCACCAACCGTTTATCGTGCGCTTGAGTTTCTTGAAGAAGAGGGGCTTATCCACCGCCTTGATGCCGTCAACGCCTGGACTGCCTGTATCGATGTCAACAGCCATCACCACGATTTGCTGGTGGTTTGCACACAATGTGGCAAAGTCGTTGAAATCAGTGCGCCTGAAATCAGTAGCCAGCTTAAAAAGCTGATTGCCAATACCGGTTTTTCCTTAACATCCAACGAAACGGAAATCAGGGCCACCTGCGCACAATGCAAGGCAAAAAACCAATCCAAAGACAATCATTAATACATTCAATACGCAAAATCCGGCCCAGGCCTTGCATTTTGCATTAATGCCCCCATCATGGGATGTTGCATCACAAAAACGCTTTTTCCTTGGGTTGTACTGGCAGCATTAGGGTTTATATCTAAATTGATTCAATTTTTTGTAAAGACACTGATATCTGTTTGCCAGATAATGAAAGCTGTGATGTAATTGCCCGATTATATTAAAAATTCTCGCCATGCAGCAAAGTCTGCCTGCGATGTTAGTTAAGAAGCAAAATTATGACTGTTACCCAGGCTCAAGCCAATAAAATGGTTCCTGTCACCGTTCTAACCGGATTCCTTGGTGCAGGAAAAACCACGTTACTCAAGCGAATCCTTACCGAATTTCACGGCAAGCGCATTGCTGTCATCGAAAACGAATTCGGGCCCGAAAGCATCGACAACGAGCTATTGGTCCAGGACAGTGATGAAGAAATCATCGAACTGAACAACGGCTGCGTCTGCTGCACGGTTCGCGGTGATTTACTCAAGACGCTTACAGACCTTAAAAACCGCCGTATCAACAACGAGCTCAATTTCGAGCGCGTGATTATTGAAACCACCGGTGTGGCCAATCCTGGTCCGGTCTGCCAGACCTTTTTCATGGATGATGACATTGCCGAATACTACCGTCTTGATGCCGTCATCACGGTCGTAGACGCCAAACATGGCATGCAAACCCTGGATACCCAACCCGAAGCACAGAAACAGGTGGGTTTTGCAGACCGTCTCCTGATTTCCAAAAAAGACCTGGTCAGCGATGAAGAATTTGCCTCGTTAAAACATCGCCTGCTGCACATGAATCCCCGCGCGCAAATCATGCCCGTGCATTTTGGTGAAGCCGATCTTGACAAAATACTCGATGTCACCGGCTTCAACCTGAACAGCATTCTGGAAATCGATCCGGAGTTCCTGCAAGACGAGCAAGCAGATCATCATGACCATCATCACGATCATGGCCATGATCATGAGTGCGATGCACACTGCAATCATGAGCACCATCACGAACATAACCACCATCACGCCCATCACGATGATGAAATCGGTGCCTTTGTGTTTTCTTCCAACAAACCCTTCGATCCCCAACGCCTGGAAGAATTCCTGAGTGGTGTGGTACAGGTTTTTGGTCCCGACCTTTACCGTTACAAGGGCATCCTGTATATGAAAGGCGTCAAACAAAGAATGCTGTTCCAGGGCGTGCACATGCTCATGGGTGCAGAACCCGGAAAACTCTGGGGCCCCAAAGAAAAACCTTACAATAAAATGGTTTTCATTGGTCGAAAATTGCCCAAAGACGTATTTACCAACGGCCTGACGCAATGCCTTGCTTAAAGCTGGTAGTAAATTTTTAACACACGGTGAAGGCATGTTCTCGATCCTTTATATAATAATTGATACTTCCTGAACACGCCTTCATTGATTTGATTAATTAGCAGTACTACTGAACGGAGTGTTTGATGGCTACTAAATCAGCTAAAAATACCGACACAATCACAGAACAACCGTTATTAACCGAAGAGCAGCTCCTCGCCATGCCAGAAGAGGACTACATGAACGAGCAGCAACTGGCGTTCTTCAAGGAACGGCTCAAAACACTGGAAGCAGACATCCTCAATAACGCGGATGCCACAACAGAAAACCTTCGCGAAACCCAGTTTGTTCCTGATCCGGCAGACCGTGCCACCATCGAGGAAGAGCACGCCCTGGAGCTTCGTACCCGTGACCGTGAGCGCAAGCTGCTAAAGAAAGTGCAGCAATCCCTGCTGCTTATTGAATCCAAAGAATACGGCTGGTGCGAAGAAACCGGAGAACCCATTGGCCTGCGTCGCCTGTTGGCACGCCCAACCGCCAACCTTTCACTGGAAGCCCAGGAAAGACGCGAAAAACGCCAAAAACTTTACGGGGATTAAAAATCTTTTTTTCCCTCCCTTGAAATTCTTCCTGCAAGCCCCATCTACGGAAACTACAGGAAGAATTTCATGGAACAATTTCACGCTACTACCATTATTTGTGTTCGCCGCGGCAACGAGGTTGCCATTGGTGGCGATGGCCAGGTCACACTGGGCAACATCGTTTTCAAAAGCACTGCCCGCAAAATCCGTCGCCTCTACAATGACAAGGTCCTGGTAGGTTTTGCCGGCGCCACTGCCGACGCCTTTACCCTTCTGGAACTCTTCGAGGCCAAACTTGAAAAACATCAGGGCCACCTGATGCGCGCTGCCGTTGAACTCACCAAAGACTGGCGCACCGACCGCGCCCTGCGTAGGCTTGAAGCCATGTTAATTGTGGCCGACAAAGATCACACATTAGTGCTTACCGGCAATGGCGATGTCCTTGAACCCGAATACAGCCTTGCTGCCATCGGCTCAGGCGGTGCCTATGCGCAATCTGCCGCCCTGGCACTGCTTCACAATACCAGCCTGACGCCCGCCGAAATCGTTAAAAAATCGCTTGAAATTGCCGGTGATCTGTGTATTTACACTAACCAGAATCACGTTGTTGAAACGCTTTAATCAGGATACCTCATGACAACCAGCGTAATGACGCCCAAAGAAATTGTCTCTGAACTGGACAAAAACATTATCGGCCAGCAAAAGGCCAAAAAATCCGTTGCGGTCGCCCTGCGCAACCGCTGGCGCCGTCAGCAGGTGGCAGAACCCCTGCGTACCGAAATATCTCCTAAAAACATCCTCATGATTGGCCCTACCGGCGTTGGAAAAACCGAAATCGCCCGCAGGCTGGCCAAGCTGGCCAATGCTCCCTTTATCAAGGTTGAGGCCACCAAATTCACCGAAGTGGGCTATGTGGGCCGTGATGTCGACACCATCATCCGTGACCTTGTTGATATCTCTGTCAAACAAACCCGCGAACTGGAAATGCGTCGCGTACGCACCCAGGCCGAAGATGCCGCAGAAGACCGCATTCTTGACGTGCTGGTTGCGCCCGCCCGTGATGCTAACGATAACCCTATCCGCGAAGAAAACAGCGCCCGCCAGAATTTCCGCAAACGCTTGCGTGAAAACAAAATCGATGATCTCGAAATTGACATCGACGTGGCGCAACAGTTGCCACAAATGGAAATCATGGCGCCTCCAGGCATGGAAGACATGACCGAGCAATTGAAGGGTATGTTTGCCGGACTAAACCGCGACAAGCGGAAAACACAAAAAATGACTGTTAAAAACGCATTCAAGCTTCTGGTTGAAGAGGAAGCGGCAAAGCGCGTCAATGACGAAGAAATTCGCAACGCGGCGGTTAAAAATGCCGAGCAGAACGGCATTGTGTTCCTGGACGAAATTGACAAAATCGCCACACGTCAATCACAAAGCAGCGCTGACGTTTCACGTCAGGGCGTTCAGCGCGACCTGCTTCCATTAGTTGAGGGCACAACCGTCAACACCAAATACGGCATGATCAAGACTGATCACATTCTGTTTATTGCCTCGGGTGCTTTCCACCTGTCACGCCCCTCAGACCTGATTCCCGAGTTACAAGGCCGTTTCCCGATCAGGGTTGAGCTGGATTCGTTAACAGCCGAAGACTTTGTTGAAATCCTTAGCAGCACCGATTATTCCCTGATCAAGCAGTACACGGCCCTGATGGCGACTGAAGATGTCCATCTGGACTTTACCAATGAAGGTATCAAGCGTTTGGCTGAGCTGGCGTTTGACGTTAATGAGCGCACCGAAAACATTGGCGCCCGCAGACTGTATACCGTCATGGAAAAACTGCTGGAAGATCTTTCCTTTGATGCCACGGCCAGCAATGAAGCAACCATTCGCATTGATGCCGAATACGTCAACAGCAAACTGGAAGAAACCGTCCAAAGCCCCAATCTGGCTCATTACGTGCTTTAATTCCAGCAAAGCCAATACACATTGCCCCCGCATCCGGCCAACCATATTAACCACGGCAGCCCTGCGGGGGCAATTTACGCAATAGCCTTTACTACTTGCGAATTTCGATAATAATGTACTGATTGTCCTGGTGCAATGCCTTGAACTTGACCTCATCACCCGGGTTGATATCTTTCAATAAAACCCTGTCTATATTATAAATTAATGTCATTGCTGGCAATTTCAACTCGGTAATCACGCCATGTTTAATCGCGATTTTCCCTTTATCTGCCTGAATCCGACGCACCTCTCCGGTGGCACTGGCCACAGTCTGTGCCAATACCGGGCCAGCCGCCAGTACACCGGCAAAACACAGCGTTGCCGCCAGTAGCATTTTTTTCATGAAAACTCCTTATCGACAAGAAAAACCATAGTTTTATAGTACACAAAATTACGCTAAAAAAGAGAAAATGAATTACTTTACAGGCCTAAAGGCATTTCATTTTTCTTAGTAAAAAACTACGTTAGAATATGAGTTGTACTTGTAATTTGACTTGAAAATATAACAGTAACTTTGGAGCAATGAATGGCAAAAACAATATTAGTCCCCTTCGATGGTTCGCCCAACGCAGTCAAGGCGCTAGACTGGGCAATTTCCCTGGCAAAAGTATCCAGTTTTAAAATTCTACTGCTTAACGTTCAACCCAGTTTCAGAACCGTTCATGCCAAAACATTCTTCAACAAATCAGACCTTGAAGAATATCAGCAACAGCTTTTCAAAGAAGCAACCGAAGGCGTTGAAGACAAACTGAAAGCGGCTGGCGTTACCTATAATCTTAAACTGGATATCGGTGACCCCAAAGAGCGCATTGTTGACGAAGTCCGCAATAGCGCCCAAGGCGAAGACCGCATCGAACTGATTGTCATGGGTTCTCGTGGTACAAACCCGGTATTCAGTGGCGTCCTGGGCAGCGTCAGCTATGCCATTATCAATGCAGGCGTTTGCCCCGTCACCATTATTCCCCAAGAAAAAAAATAATTTTCTGGCAGTATAAAAAAGCCATCTTTTGATGGCTTTTTTATTTGCCCCACCATCAACTGCCTGAACAAGGATCTATCATGCCTGACCGTTTAACCTCGATCGTGACCAAAACGGGTGATGCCGGTACAACCAGTCTGGGAGACGGCTCCCGTATTGCCAAAGATGATGCCCGCATTGAAGCGATCGGCCAGGTTGATGAACTCAACAGCTTTATCGGCTTGCTTGCTTGCGAACCACTACCTACTGGCATCCAGGCCGCGCTGGAGCGCATTCAGCACCATTTATTTGACCTGGGCTCGGAGCTGTGTGTGCCCGGTTATTCTGCCCTGACAGAAAGCCATGTGACTTTTCTGGAAACAGAAATTGAACAATCACTGGCTGAACTGCCTCCCTTGAAAGAATTCATTCTGCCGGGGGGCACACGGCAAGCCAGCCTGTCTCATGCCTGCCGCAGCATTTGCAGGCGGGCGGAACGCAGTCTGGTTGCCCTCGACCAACGCGAACCCCTAAGCGATGTCGGCAGGCAATACCTGAACCGCCTGTCCGATTATTTTTTCATGCTTGCCCGTATCCTTAACAAAGAAGCCGGGCGCCAGGATGTTTTCTGGCAAAAAGAAAAAACAGCGTAACAACAGCGTCCCTCAATTGATGGGACGCCCCTGCCCGGCCTCTTCATAGGTAATCCCGTCCCGGATATGATAAATACGCTTGAAAGTGGGAATGATTTTCTCATCATGCGTCACGACAATAATAGCGGTTTCATACTCGCGGGCCATGTCATTCAGGATACGGATAACCGCCAGTGCCCGCTCGCTATCCAAAGGGGCAGTCGGTTCGTCAGCCAAAATAATCGGTGGCCGGTTAACCAGGCCCCTGGCAATGGCAACCCGCTGCTGCTCACCACCGGACAACTGGGAGGGCATCGCCTGGGCCCGATGCGCCACATCAAGCGCTTCCAGCAAATGCAAGGCCTTCTCCCTTGCCTGGCCATTGGGCACGCCGGCCAGCATAGGAAGCAAAGCCACATTATCGACCACATCAAGAAACGGGATAAGATAAGGGGCCTGGAAGACAAAACCGATTTTATCGCGCCTTAAGGCGCGCAAATCACGCACTTTCCAACCCTGGTCATAAATGACCTGATCACCCAGCTTCATGACTCCCTCGGTGGGATCAATAATAGCCCCCAGGCATTTAAGCAAGGTGCTTTTGCCCGAACCCGATGGACCGATAAGCCCTACCACTTCTCCGGGCGCAACCTGCATATTCACGTCTTTAAGGGCAAGGAATGCATTTTCCCCCTGTCCATACTGCTTTTTCAGGTTCTCGATCCTGACACCACCAACACGTTGTGACATTAACATTACCCCCCAACCGCTTCAGCCGGATCAACCCGCAATGCCATGCGAATCGCCACCAGGCTGGCCAATATGCAAATAATCATCACCGCCACAAAACCCATGATTGAATCTTCGGGCATGATGAGGACATACTTGGGAAAATAAGGCGCAGAAAAACTGGAGGTGATTTTACCCACCACAAATCCGATAATACCCAGCACCACGGACTGTTGCACAATCATGGATGCGATCGTGAAATTTCGGGTACCAATCAGCTTTAACACCGCAATTTCCCGTATTTTATCCATCGTTAACGTATAAATAATAAAAGCGACAATCGCAGCGCTCACGACCGCCAGAATAATCAGAAACATGGCAATCTGACGTGCTGATGTGGCAATCATTTTACCGACCAGGATATCTTCCATATCTGCCCGCCCGTAAGCCGTCAGGTATTTCCAGCGTTCTATGTTGGTGATGACCTGCACCGGATCAACTCCCTCTTTTAAGGTCACCAGCACCGAATTGACCGACAGGTTACTGGTTCTTGAGGTAAGAATGCTGTCAAGCAAACCGGGCACATTCGGCCGATTGAATTCGGGATTGGCCTGCGTTTTACGCCGATCCAGCCAGATGGCCTCGTTATTTTTCAGGAACTGGGCCTCTTGAGCGTCCTTCAGGGGAATAAACACCATCGGGTCACCACCTGAAGACACCATGCGCCGGGTCAAACCAACAACCGTATATTGGTTACGACGCAAAGTTATCTTATCGCCCAGCTTCAAGCCAGTGGCGATATCCGCAACAGCTTCATAATGACTGCGCGTGATATGCCGCCCCGCCACCAGAAACCGGGGCCAGCCGGGTGTTTTTCCAGCCATTCCCGGCGCAATCCCTACCACCATCACACGAACGTCCGTATCATTATGACGAACCTGCATGGTCAGGTAGGTAATATTAGTTGCCTGTTCAACACCAGGAATACCAAGGATGCCACGATACACATCATCATTCAGGCTTGAAGGTTCTGCATAGGGACCCAGTGTATCCTGTTGCACAACCCAGACATCGGCTCCACTATTGTCCAGCAATGATTTGCCATCGCTAACCAGTCCCCGGTATACGCCCGCCATAACCAGGGTAACCCCGATAAGCAGACCCAACCCCATACCTGTAAAAATAAATTTACCCCAAGAGTGCAAGATATCCCGGGAAGCCAGGTTAATCATTTGCCACCCCTGGAATTTGATCGGAAATCAGGATCCGGCTATTGGCCGTCAACGCTTTCTCTCTATATACAACAACCTGGTCGCCTTCCTGTATCCCCGACATGACCTGCACATTGCCGTCCAGATCCATCACACCGAGCTCCACGGGAACAAACTGCAACTTTTTATCAACTACCCGCCAGACACCCTGCCGGTTCCCTACCCGCACCAGTGAAGCATTGGGAATAACCACAAAACCGGTTATTTCAGGCAAATGCACCGTTACCTCACTGAGCTCTCCCAACGAGGGGATCCGTTCAGGCAAAGAAACGAAACTCACTTTTGCCAGCATTTCTTCAGTAACCATATCCGCCTTCGGCTCTATTCGTGATACTTTGCCAGGGAACACTTCATGTCCGCGCGTACGCAACACAATACTGGCTGGCAAATCGGCCGCTAGTCCAATGGCACTGGATTGATCAAAACGGCCCTCAATCCAAACTTCTGCCGGATTAACTATTTCAAGCACTGCCTGCCCCGCAACCACCGTAGAACCGGGATCCACATTGCGCAAGGTCACGATGCCGCCGGCAGGTGCAATCAATCGCAGTGATTTTCTCTGGTTCATCAAGGCATCCAGATCAGCCCTTGCCTTGGTAATATCTTCTGCCGCCGCATCAAGCCCTGCCTGCGTAACCCGATACTCCTGTTCCATAATATTCAGGCTTTCTTCACTGCTTGAACGCGAAGCGAACAATTTACGGTAACGCTTAAGCTGCACACCGGCATGTTCAAATTTGACTTTGGCCTGAGTATGCTGCAAACCAGCCCGTTTAAGCGCTATTTCCTGGGAACGGATCCGCTCATCAAGATCAACCGGATCCATTTCCCCAAGCAACTGCCCCGCATCGATCCTGTCACCGACATTGACCGATACATCAAGCAATCTGCCCGTCATGACTGGGCCAATTTTATACGTGGAACGGGCACTGACCGTCCCGACCCCAAACACCGCTGGCGAAACCGCCTGGATTTTGGCCTGTGTGACCGTAACCGGTACCGGTGCCAGAGGGCCAGTACGGATTACCACATAAGCAAATAAAACCAACAGGGGCAAAATGATCAGCAACAGACCCAGTTTTCTTGACCGCATGGAAATTCTGGCCATTTTTAGCTCCTGATTGAACGTAGATACAAAGCAAACACCGATTGGGCATTTTTATTGATTAATTGAATCTCACCCGCAAGCAGGGATTGCATCACCAAACCCTGGAGCGTGCCTACAAACAGGGTTGCCGCTGCCCCCGAATCCAGATCGAAAACAATCTCTTTTTGTGCCTTACCCTGCTCAAGCAACTGCTTGATGCGCTCTCCATAGCGTTGGATTAAATCCTGAACAATCCGCTTGGCGGGTGTGGCTTCGACATGCTGCAATTCACCAAACAAGATCCTGGGTACCCCTGGGTAGGTAAGCACAAAATCAACATGCTGCATGAATACGCTTTCCAGTGCTGCCACCGCAGAATGTGGATTACTCTCTATCGCTTTCATGACCCGCCCGAAAAGGGTTTGCTCAACCCAAGTCATCACCTCCTCCCAGATGGCCTCTTTATTGGAAAAGTGACGGAACAAGGCGCCCTGTGTCAAATTCATTTCTTTGGCAATGGCGGCAGTTGTGATATTTGCTGGATTAAGAACACCCGCCAGTTCAACAACTGAAGTAACAGTCATTGACTTGCGCTCGGCCGCAGTCAGTTTCTTGCCCGTGGTTTCCATATATCACCTTGAAGATAGTAATTGATTACTATCTTATCAAAATTGCTTAAACATTCACGCTTTATATTGCCAGTCCGAACAAAAAAACGCCCTTGATGCCTGAATGACATCAAGGGCGTTTTTTTGCATGGCAAGGTTTATTTGCCAGCAAACAGCCAATTAACTATCTTCATTCCTCTTCGACAAACGTTTCTTCACGTTTCTTGCGGATGGATGGCAGGGCGACCAGAATCACCAGACCTGCGGCCATCAATAACAGCGTGAGCGATAGCGGACGTTCGACAAAGGTCAGGAAGTCACCACGGGACAGCAAGAGCGCGCGGCGGAAGTTCTCTTCCATCATTGGGCCTAACACCAGACCCAGCAGCAAAGGCGCGCCTTCACACTTGAGCTTGGTCCAGATGTAACCGATGATGCCGAAGATACCCATGACATAAATATCAAACACGTTGTAGTTCAATGAATATACGCCAATGGTACAAAACAGCAAAATAGCCGGGAACAGGACACGGTAAGGCACCTTCAGCAGTTTGACCCACAAGCCAACCAATGGCAGGTTCAGAATCACCAGCATCAGGTTACCAATCCACATAGAGGCAATCAGGCCCCAGAACAGCTCTGGGTGGCTACTCATGACCTGTGGACCAGGCTGGATGTTGTGAATGGTCATGGCACCGACCATTAAAGCCATTACCGCGTTACCGGGGATACCCAGTGTCAGCAATGGAATAAAGGAGGTTTGTGCCGCTGCGTTGTTGGCAGACTCGGGGCCCGCCAGACCGGCAGGGTGACCCTTGCCGAAACGCTCGGGATTTTTGGAAATTTTCTTTTCCAGGGTATAAGAGGCAAAAGAAGACAATACCGCACCACCACCGGGCAGGATACCCAGGGCGGAGCCCAGCAAGGTGCCGCGCAGTACAGCAGGTGCTGCTTCCTTGAACTCCTGTTTATTGGGATACAGGCTGCCGAT
>NZ_JAENGP010000012.1 GCF_016595155.1 Advenella mandrilli | reverse complement strand
CTTCGGTACGCTGAAGTCCGAGTTCTTCCATCTGGAGCGCTTCGATAATATCGAACAGCTGGAGGCTGGGATTGAGGAATACATTCACTACTATAATCACAAGCGTATCAAGCTTAACTTAAATGGTTTGAGTCCGGTACAATACCGAACTCAGGTTTTAGAAGCTGCTTAGTTTTTAACTGTCCAACTTTAGGGGGTCAGTTCACTCCTGCGTGGTAACGCCTGTATCCTGCTCACTCTTTTCCCGCTTTTCGGTATTCAGCCGGTACAGGCTCACGCTCATGGCCAGCAAAAATGAAATAAAAATGGCCAGCATACCGGCAATCAGGAAGTTATCCAGCACAAACCAAAGCGGCAGCCACAGCACCACTGCCACACCCATGGGGGCACTGCCCATGGCAAACAACAGCTTTCCCAGCTTGTTTTTTAATTTTCCCAACTGGCTTTTCAATTTGACTAATGACATGCATACACCAAAAAACGTTTAAAGGCCTGTGCCGTTTCGCATAAAGGCACCGATTTATTCCAGAACATGCCAGCCTCCATCACAGGCACACCGCCTTCAATGGGCACCGCATTAATTCTTTTGCCATCCAGGGACCAGGGCCTATACACCATTTCTGACAGAATCGTTACCCCCAGCCCCTGTGCCACAAACCCGCGTACCGCCTCCATGGAACGGGTTTTCAGCACGATATTGGGCTCAAGCTGGATTTGGCGCCAGAACTGCAGGCCGGACTCTTCGGCATTATCCACCAAAATCAGAATATAAGGGTATGGGGCAATTTCCTGTAGTGTAACCGAAGCACGCATGCCCAACGGGTGTGAAGGCGACACCCACAATTTACGACTCGAGCGCAACAAGACCTGGTGTTCAAACCGATCCATTTCCTTAAGATTAGAAGTTAAACCCACCGCTATATCTATTTCACCGTTTAACACTGCCTGTTCCATCTGGGCCAGCTCCATATCCACCAGGTCAAACTGTATACCCGGATTGGCTTTCTTAAAGCGCAATACCAATTCAGGCAAAAAATAGCCCAGCACGGTATAGGAAGCCGCCACCCGCAACGCACCGGATACACCATGGTTTTGCTGCCCGGGTCGATGCAGGGCCTCATCAAAGGCATCCAGCACAAAACGCACATGGCGGTAAAAATCATGCCCTGCGGCCGTTAAGGCAACCCCATGCCGCAAGCGCTCAAACAGCGTTACCTTCAGGTGAGCCTCCAGGCTGAGTACCGCACTGGTAATGGCTGATTGTGATACGTGCTCTTCGGCCGCCGCCATAGAAAACTGCCCTGTACGGGCCGCCGCCGCAAAATACCGGAACTGCCGGATCGTTACCTGTTTAGACATTTGTTTTTCAGATACCTGTTAATGATATTTTTAATTTTACGATACCCCGTAAAAAAGATAAACTTTGCATCAAGCATCAGTGCAATTCGCTTTTTACCACCACAAGGGGTATTGTATTAATAATACATACAATGCGTTTTTGGCTGATCATTATAGAAATAATTCACAGACAAAGATTCTGGAGACACACAATGAATGCCCCCCTATCCAAAACGGCTCAAGCGGCACTTGATTCCATTACCCTGGATGACAAATACACCCTTGAAAAAGGCCGGGTTTACATGAGCGGAACCCAGGCCCTGGTCAGACTGCCCATGCTTCAAAAAAGCCGGGATCTGAAAGCCGGACTTGATACCGCCGGTTTTATCTCGGGCTACCGGGGCTCTCCGCTGGGTAATGTCGATTTATCCCTGTGGAAAGCACAAAAGCACCTGGATAAAAACGATATTGTTTTCCAGCCTGGTGTCAATGAAGAACTGGCCGCCACCTCTATTTGGGGTTCCCAGCAGCTGAACCTGTTCCCCGACGCCAAAAAACAGGGGATTTTTGCCATGTGGTATGGCAAAGGGCCGGGCCTTGACCGTTCCATGGATGTCTTCAAGCATGCCAATAATGCGGGTACGTCGCAATATGGTGGGGTCTTGCTGATTGCCGGTGATGACCACGCCGCCAAGTCTTCCACCGTGGCCTATCAGTCTGAACACGATTTGCAGGCGGCCGGCATACCGGTACTGTACCCGTCCAACGTGCAGGAATACCTTGATTTTGGTCTTCATGGCTGGGCCATGAGCCGTTATTCGGGCCTGTGGGTCAGTCTGAAATGCGTCACCGATGTGATTGAGTCCAGTTCCTCGGTTGATATTGACCCGGACCGCATCCAGACCGTTATTCCCAGTGATGTTGACATCCCGCCCGGGGGCCTGAACATTCGCTGGCCCGATACCCCGCTTGAGCAGGAGGCACGCCTGAACAACCACAAATGGTATGCCGCCCTGGCCTATGTACGGGCCAACAAGCTGGACAAAGTCGTGATTGACTCACCCAATGCCCGCTTTGGCATTATGACAGCCGGCAAAGCCTATCTTGACGTGCGTCAGGCCCTGTTTGACCTGGGACTGGATGAAAAAACCTGTGCCGCCATTGGCATCCGCCTGTACAAAGTAGGCTGCGTATGGCCCCTTGAAGCACATGGGGCACGCAATTTTGCCCAAGGACTTGATGAAATCCTGGTGGTGGAAGAAAAACGCCAGATCCTGGAATATGCCCTGAAAGAAGAGTTGTATAACTGGCGCGATGACGTGCGCCCCGATGTGTATGGCAAATTTGATGCCCGCGATGATGGTGGCGGTGAGTGGTCGGTGCCGCGTGGCAAATGGCTGTTGCCGCCCAATCATGAGCTGTCGCCATCCATTATTGCCAAGGCCATTGCCAAACGTCTTGCAAAACACCCCTTACCTGAAGACGTCCAGGCCCGCATCAAGGCCCGTATTGCGGTGATTGAAGCCAAGGAAAAAGAAAACCAGCGCCTGTCGGTGGTGGTGGAACGCAAGCCCTGGTTCTGTTCCGGCTGTCCGCACAATACCTCTACCCGGGTGCCTGAAGGCTCGCGTGCCGTGGCCGGCATTGGCTGCCATTACATGACCATCTGGATGGATCGCGACACCGACACCTTCTCGCAAATGGGTGGCGAAGGCGTGGCCTGGATTGGGCAAAAAGCCTTTACCAGGACCAAACATATTTTTGCCAACCTGGGCGATGGCACGTATTTTCATTCCGGCATTCTGGCCATTCGCGCCGCTATTGCCGCCAAGGCCAATATTACCTACAAAATCCTGTACAACGATGCGGTGGCCATGACCGGTGGCCAGCCCATCGATGGTACCTTAACCGTGCCACAAATCAATGACCAGCTGGTGGCCGAAGGCATTACGCGGGTGGTGATTGTGAGCGATGAGCCCGAAAAATACAAGGGCGTGACCATGCAGAAAAATCCGGCTGTTTACCATCGTGACCAATTGGACGAGGTACAAATTGAACTGCGTGATACCGAAGGCACCACGGCACTTATTTATGACCAGACCTGCGCCACCGAAAAACGCCGCCGCCGCAAACGCAACACCTACCCCGACCCGGCCCGTCGTGTTTTCATTAATGAAGCGGTTTGCGAGGGTTGTGGTGATTGCAGCGTGCAATCCAACTGCCTTTCCGTAGAACCGCACGATACCCCCATGGGCACCAAGCGACGTATTAACCAGTCCAGCTGCAACAAGGATTTTACCTGTCTGAAAGGCTTTTGCCCCAGCTTTGTCACGGCCGAAGGTGCCCAGGTGCGCAAGCCGGCCATCAACGTTAGCAATGTGGAAAAGAAAGAAGGCGGTATTCCCCTGCCCGCCGAACTGCGCCTTGAACGCCCCTGTAATATCCTGGTGCCTGGCGTGGGTGGCACCGGTGTGGTCACCATTGGCGCCCTGCTGGGCATGGCGGCCCACCTTGAAGGAAAAGGGGTAAACGCGCTGGATGTAACCGGCCTGGCGCAAAAAGGCGGTGCCGTGGTCAGCCATATCCAGATTGGCAACCACCCTTCCGACCTGCACGCCACCCGCATTGGCATGGGAGAGGCCGACCTGATTATTGCCTGCGATGCGATTGTGGCCGCTTCCAAGGAAATCACGTCAAAAACCCAACACGGTATTACCTTTGCCGCGATCAACAGTGCCAAGTCCCCCACGGCAGAAATGTTCAAAGATCCGAAATGGCGCTACCCCAGCGCTGCCACCACCCACGAATTAACAGAAATTCTGGGCCCGGATCATTGTGAATTCCTGGATGCCAACGGATACGCCGTGATGCTGCTGGGTGATGCCATTTTTGCCAACCCCTTGCTAATGGGCTACGCCTGGCAAAAAGGCAGAATCCCGCTTAAGCTGGAAAACATCCTGCGGGCGATAGAGCTGAATGGCGTTGCCGTACAAAAAAACCTGGATGCCTTCGAATGGGGTCGCTATCTGGCCCATCATGGCACCGCTTCACTGCCACTTAACGGCCAGCAAAGCAAAGAAACCGGCATACAGGTGAATATACCCGAAAGCCTGGACAAACTGATTGCCCGCCTGGAAACCCACCTGACCGCTTACCAGGACCACAAATATGCCCGCCGTTATACCGAAGCGGTAGGCCATATCCGCAAACTGGAACAGGGCCTGGGTGTGGGCTCGCAACAGCTAACCGACGCGGTGGCCCGCAACCTGGCCAAACTCATGAGTTACAAGGATGAATATGAAGTGGCCCGCCTGTATGCCGACCCCGCCTTCCTGAACCGGTTACGCCATGAGTTTGAAGGTGAACCCGGCAAGGATTACCAGCTTCACGTTCACCTGGCACCGCCCACCTTCAGCAAAAAAGACAGCCATGGCCACCTGGTCAAGAAAAAATATGGTCCCTGGATGATGAAGGCATTTGGCCTGCTGCAACATTTCAAAGGCTTGCGCGGCACTAAACTGGATGTGTTTGGCAACACCGAAGAGCGCAAAATGGAGCGGCAGTTAATTAAGGATTACCTGGACATGCTGCGCGATTTTGGTTCAAACCTGAACGAAAACAACCTTGACATTGCCATTACCCTGGCCCGTCTGCCCGATGACATTCGTGGTTATGGTCATATTAAAGAGGATAATATGCGTAAGGCGGCAGCCAAAAAAGAGCGGTTGCTGAAAGATTATGAAGCAGCATCGCTTAGCAAGGTTGCTTAAGCAAAAACGGTTTTACCGGAAAAGGAATTTATTTCCGGTAAAGCCCCCTATAATGCATAGTTAGCCTGGCGCTTGCCAAAACCCAACCGCCCCAACTTGAAAGCCTTCCTGTCATGTACAGGCAAGCCTGCCTTGTTTAACCAAGAGGATAACCATAATCATGAAAACAAAACCTGTACTTGAACACGCCGACGTAAAAAAAATGCTGGCTGCGGCCGTTGCTCATGCCCAAAAAAATAATTGGCCGGTTACCATTGCCATTGTTGATGATGGCGGCCACCTGTTGGGCCTTGAGCGCCTTGACGGTGCCCCTCCTATTTCAGCGCATATTGCCCCCGCCAAGGCTAAAACAGCCGCACTGGGCTGCCGTGAGTCAAAAGGCTATGAAGATGTGATTAATAATGGCCGCACTGCCTTTTTATCGGTTCCCATGCTGGATGGCATGCTTGAAGGGGGTGTTCCGGTGGTTATTAACGGTGCGTTTATTGGTGCGGTAGGTGTGTCGGGCGTAAAATCCAGTGAAGATGCCGATATTGCCAGGGCAGGCATAAATGCCCTGTCACTACCCTAAGTTTCCTGCCTGCACCCGCCCCACACAAGAGCCTTGTTTTTTCTGGATAAGGCTCTTTTTTTGCGACAAAACAAAGCATATCCAAAAAAATATTTTTTTTTCATTACTGCAGCGCACAATTATCAACTATGTCGCGCCATTTCTTTTTATAATAAGTGACAAAATTTATTTATTCTAAAAACTCATATAACACCGCAATCATGTCTTATAAACAACAAACTTTAACCAAACTGCAAAAATCCAGTCCTGGCCAGCCCGAGTTCTATCAGGCGGTCGAAGAAGTCCTGGAATCCCTTGAACCCCTATTTGCAAAAGAAAAGCAATATCTAGAACACAACATTATTGAACGCATCATCGAACCCGAACGTCAAATCATGTTCCGGGTCGCCTGGATCGACGACCAGGGAAAAGTGCAGGTCAACAAAGGTTATCGCATAGAATTCAATTCAGCCATTGGCCCTTATAAAGGCGGCTTGCGGTTTCACCCCAGCGTTTCCAGCGGCATTATTAAATTCCTGGGTTTCGAACAGATTTTCAAAAACTCGCTAACCGGCCTGGCTATTGGCGGTGGTAAGGGCGGCAGCGATTTTGACCCAAAAGGCAAGTCCAATAACGAAATCATGCGTTTTTGCCAGTCTTTCATGAACGAACTGTATCGCCACATTGGCCCTACCACCGACGTTCCCGCTGGTGATATTGGCGTTGGTGCCCGTGAAATTGGTTATATGTTTGGCCAGTACAAACGTCTTACCGGCCGTTACGAAGGCGTTTTCACCGGTAAAAAAATTCCCTGGGGCGGCTCATTGGCCCGCACCGAAGCCACCGGCTACGGCACCGTTTATTTTGCCCAAAACATGCTAACCACCAGTGGTCAGGCCCTTGAAGGTAAAACCTGCGTGGTCTCGGGGGCTGGTAATGTTGCCATTTACACGATAGAAAAACTGTACCAGAACTGCGCCCTGCCGGTTACCTGCAGCGATTCTCGCGGCTTTATTTACCACAAGTCGGGCATCAACCTGGAAACGCTTAAGCAGCTTAAAGAAACTGAATCCGCCTGCCTGTCCAAATATGCCGAGATTCACACCGATGCGGTTTACACCCCGGTTTCCAGCTACCCGGCAGGCCGCAATGCCGTCTGGTCGGTTCCCTGCGAGCTGGCCTTCCCGTGCGCAACGCAAAACGAACTAAATCAGGCTGACGCCCGTGAACTGCTTAAAAACGGCTGTATTCTGGTTGCGGAAGGGGCCAATATGCCCTCTACCCCAGAAGCTGTTGAAGAATTCCTGAATGCAAAAATCATGTATGCACCCGGCAAAGCCGCCAATGCCGGTGGTGTTGCTACCAGCCAGCTTGAAATGGCCCAAAACGCCAGCATGATTCAATGGAGCTTTGACGAGGTGGATGTTCGTTTAAAAACCATCATGAAAAACATCTATGTTACCGCTTCGGAAACCGCCAACGAATTTGGCCAGCCCCACAACCTGGTGCTGGGCGCCAATATTGCAGGCTTCCGCAAAGTTGCCGATGCCATGATTGACCAAGGCGTGGTTTAATAACGGCTACTAAAATCGTGATGAAACTTCGTCTAAACAAAAACGCTATCCTACTGGATAGCGTTTTTTTTATCTACTCGCACGACTGCTTACTGGTTCCCACGCTTCCGCGTGGTAATGCAGACCGTACTACCCGCCCCAGACGTTCTCACGCAGGCGCATGGAAACGAAAAGGACGGAGTAGAACATGGGAAGCACTTGTTAAAGACGCTTATTCAGCATCAGTGGGAGTTTCTGTTGGTGCAACAGAACCTTCCAGGCCCTCAAGGCCACCCAGCGCTTTGGCAGACAGACGCAAACGACCGCGGTCATCGGCTTCAATTACTTTAACCTTAACGGTTTGACCAACAGCAAGTACATCATTGATATTGGCAATACGGTAATTGGCAATTTCAGAAATGTGCAGCAAACCGTCACGACCTGGCAGGATTTGTACAATACCGCCAAAGTCCAGCAAGCGCTGAACAGTACCTTCGTACACCTGGCCAACCTCTACCACAGCGGTTAATTCAGCAATACGGCGCTCGGCTTCTTTAGCCTGCTCAAGATCGGCACTAGAGATAACCACATCGCCTTCATCGCTGATATCAATATGGCAACCGGTTTCTTCGGTAAGGGCACGAATGGTGGCACCACCCTTGCCAATCACGTCACGGATTTTATCCGGGTTGATTTTCATGGTAAGCATGCGCGGTGCAAAGCTGGACAGTTCAGTACGTGAGCCGGTAAGGGCTTCGTTCATTTTACCCAGGATATGCAAGCGGCCTTCACGGGCCTGTGCCAGTGCAACCTGCATGATTTCTTTTGTAATACCCTGGATCTTGATATCCATTTGCAAGGCGGTAATACCGTTTTGGGTACCGGCCACCTTGAAGTCCATATCACCCAGGTGATCTTCGTCGCCCAGGATATCGGTAAGCACGGCAAACTTGCCACCGTCTTTGATAAGACCCATGGCAACACCGGCCACGTGATCCTGTACTGGCACACCAGCGTCCATCATGGCCAAAGAACCACCACAAACGGAAGCCATGGATGAAGAACCGTTGGATTCAGTAATTTCAGAAACTACACGAATGGTGTACTGGAAATCTTCGTGTTTAGGCAAGGTGGGAACCAGCGCACGTTTGGCCAGGCGACCGTGGCCAATTTCACGGCGTTTGGGAGAACCGAAACGGCCGGTTTCGCCAGTGGCAAACGGAGGCATGTTGTAGTGCATCATGAAACGGTCACGGTATTCGCCCATGACGGAATCAATGATTTGTTCGTCTTGCTTGGTACCCAACGTAGCAATAACCAGGGCCTGTGTTTCACCACGGGTAAACAAGGCACTGCCGTGCGTACGGGGCAATACACCCAGACGAACGCTAATAGGACGTACAGTGCGGGTATCGCGGCCGTCGATACGAGGCTCACCATTCAGGATTTGACCACGCACCAGGGCTGATTCCAGATCAAACATGATGTTTTCAACGGCAACGCTATCGGGCGCGTCTTCGTTGCGCTCGGCAGCCTGTGCAACCAGACCTTGCTTGACGCTGGCATACACGTCTTTCAGTTTGGTGGTACGTTCCTGTTTCTGGCGAATGTCGTAAGCGGCTTTAAGGCCTTCACTGGCCAGAGCGGTAACCGCGGCAATAAGCGGTTCATTCTTGGGGGCTGGCTGCCAGTCCCATTCAGGTTTTCCGGCTTCTTCAACCATTTCGTGAATCGCATTGATGGCCACTTGCATTTGTTCGTGACCAAATACCACACCGCCCAGCATGATCTCTTCAGACAACTGTTTGGCTTCTGATTCAACCATTAAAACGGCTTCTTCAGTACCCGCAACAATTAGGTCCATGTCGGATGTTTTCAATTGGGCAGACGTTGGGCTTAACACATACTGCTCATTGATATAGCCTACCCGGGCGGCACCAATGGGGCCATTGAAAGGAATACCAGAAACAGACAAGGCAGCCGAGGCAGCAATCATGGCCAAGACATCGGGATCAATCTCGGGATCTACCGACAGGACATGAATAATAACCTGAACGTCGTTGTAGAAACCTTCAGGGAACAGCGGACGCAATGGGCGGTCGATTAAACGGGAAGTAAGGGTTTCTTTTTCGGAAGGCTTGCCTTCGCGTTTGAAAAAACCACCAGGAATGCGACCGGCCGCATAGGTTTTTTCTACGTAATCAACCGTTAAAGGGAAGAAGTCTTGCCCTGTTTTTGCCTGCTTGGCGGCCACGACAGTGGCCAGCACAACCGTATCACCCATGGATGCCAGAACGGCACCGGATGCTTGGCGGGCGATTTCACCCGTTTCCAAAACGACGGTGTGAGCACCATACTGAAATGACTTAGTCACTTTATTAAACATTTGTATTCCTTACAATAATTATTTGCCCGTTCACTACAAAAATGCACCATGATCCCATGCATTTAAATTTGGCAAATAAACAACAATAAAAAAACCGTGCACAGCACCATAATAGTGCTGTGCACGGTTTTATCCTTGGGCAAAACCCCCGGGAATCACTTACGCAGACCGAGTTTTTCGATAAGAGCGCGGTAAGAGTCAGGGTTACGGCCTTTCAGGTAATCAAGCATTTTGCGGCGACGGCTAACCATGCGCAGCAAACCGCGACGTGAGTGGTGGTCTTTCATGTGTGCTTTGAAATGACCGGTCAACTCGTTGATACGGGCTGTTAACAGGGCAACCTGAACTTCAGGAGAACCTGTATCGCCTTCTTTACGGGCAAATTCTGAAACGATTTCTGATTTTTTGATATCTGATACTGACATAATATATTCCTCTGGAGACATGCGGTAACACTGAGGGGCATTACCGTGAATTACCATGAAAATTGAAAAAATTTATTAAAACTTAATAGTACTAATACTTAATAATACTTGCTATGAAGGCCTGAACCTATACCTGCAATAAACGCACCTTATAATAAATGCATATACTTATGGCTTTTTACAAAACAAAAACAAGTCAAGTGCGTAATTATAGCTTATTCTGCTGAATAATGCCCCGTTTATATTGCGCACCAAAAAGGAAATAAAAATGTTTGCACTAACACAACATAAGCGACAACCCAAGCGGCTAACACCAGTGCTGCTAACCTGCTTGCTACTGACGCTATCGGCCTGCTCTACTTACCGGGACATCCCCCCCAACAGCCCCATTAGCCAGGTTGAAAACCAAATGGGCACACCCAATTACCGCTGCACCTTGCCCGATGGCCGCCAACGGCTGGTCTGGAGCCAACAACCGCAGGGGCAATACGCCTATGGTGCCAATGTAAACCAGCAGGGCAATATAGACAAAGTCCAGTCACTCCTTACCGATAGCCACTTCAGGCGACTGACCGAAGGCCGCTGGACACAAAGCGACGTTGCTTGCGAGTTTGGCCCGCCAGCCGAAATAGACCGGGTTGGCCTGGGTGAAAAAAATGAAGTGGTCTGGACTTACCGCTACAAACAAAACAATGCCTGGAATTCGTTAATGTTTGTGTATTTCGGGCGCAATGGCGATGCCGTCACCCATTATCACTCTGGGCCCGACCTGCGCTATGAACGCTGGTTTAACGATTAGGCAAAAAACCGCCACACCCGTGCAAACAGATGTAGCGGTTTTTCGGGTGGCTGTCAAAACCGGTTTTTTAAAAAAAGTTAAGGCGCCCTAACCGTTACACCGGCGGGTCGTCAGGGTTGCGGCGGTTGTTATAATGCTGGCGAATTTTACGCCAGCGAAAATACCATACCCCCCAACCCGATAATGCATAAATAACAAACAGCCCAAACAGCACAAGGGGCGGGTTAATAGACACAACAGCAAAAACCAGCACCACCGCCAGCATAATGCTGGCCGGTGACAGCTTTTTTTCAAGGGCCAAAGACTTGCCACTAAAAAACGGGGCATTCGTGACCATGGTAATGCCGGTATAGGTGGTAATAACAAAGGCAATCCAGGCCTGGAATTCGTAGTCGGGAATTTTATTATCTACCGACAGCCAGACAAACCCGGCCACCAGCGCAGCGGCTGATGGACTGGGCAAGCCCTGGAAAAAACGGCTATCCACCACCTCTATGTTGGTATTGAAACGGGCCAGCCGGATAGCCGCCCCCGCCACGTAAATAAAGGCGGCAATCCAGCCCCAGCGGCCAATATCCTGCAGCAGGTATTCATACATAACCAAAGCCGGCGCCACACCAAAAGACACCATATCGGACATAGAGTCATATTGCTCGCCAAAAGACGATTGTGTATTGGTCATTCTGGCCACCCGACCATCCATGGCATCCAGGACCATGGCGGCAAAGATGGCAATGGCCGCCACTTCAAACTTGCCATTCATGGCCTGCACAATGGCATAAAATCCGGCAAATAAATTGGCAGTGGTAAAAGCATTGGGCAGCAGGTAAACACTGCGACGGCGGTGAAGATCATTCATGATGTTTTTCTATTCTGCAGGTAAATTGGCCAAGACCGTGCTGGTGGCACTTACTTTATCACCAATAACAACGCTTGGACGGGAACCCAAAGGCAGGTAAACGTCTACCCGGGAACCAAAACGGATAAAACCATAACGCTGGCCGTGTTTAAGCTCGTTACCCTCTTGGGCATAACATAAAATACGCTTGGCAACCAGACCAGCCACCTGCACAGCGGTAACTGTATGTCCGGTGGGCGTTTCAAGCACCATGGCATTGCGTTCATTTTCCAAAGAAGCCTTGTCAAGGGCCGCATTAAAAAACTTGCCAGAAAAATACTGGACTTTTTTAACTGAACCATCTACCGGCGAACGATTGGAATGCACATTAAACACATTCATGAACACACTGATTTTAATGGCATCGCGCTGTGCATAAATATCATACACCTCTTCGACGGCCACAATGCGGCCATCGGCAGGAGACAGCACCAGATTGTCACCATCGGGGGCTACCCGCTGGGGATCGCGAAAAAACTGCAATACAAACAGGGCAATGATCCAGAACGGAATAGAAACCGCAAACGACCAGAGCGAAACGATAAGTGCGGCAACTATTGAGATAGCCAGAAAAGGCCAGCCCTCTTTGGCAATAATAGGATGAGGGTAATGAGGTTTGTTCATTCGTTTTTTTAATCAAGGCAAATAATAATGGCCCATTGTAATAAAAATAGAAGCTTCGCGTACAAACAAAAAACCCAATCCTGCATATAACAGGATTGGGCTTCTTGATTATTGATCACTTATGCTGGCAGACCCTGCCCGTTAACGGGAAAACAGACCTGCCATACCATCATTAAACGCGTTCAATAATAACGGCAGCACCCTGGCCAACACCAATACACATGGTGCACAAGGCATAGCGGCCACCGGTGCGCTGCAACTGGTACATGGCAGTGGTAACCAGACGGGCACCGGATGCACCCAATGGGTGACCCAGGGCAATAGCACCACCATTGGGGTTGACGTGTTCTGCGTCATCGGCCAGGCCCAGGTCGCGGGTAACCGCCAATGCCTGCGCAGCAAACGCCTCGTTCAGCTCGATCACGTCCATTTGCTCAAGGGTTAAACCAGCTTTGTCCAGTACCTTGCGAATAGCCGGTGCAGGACCAAAACCCATGATGCGCGGTGCAACACCGGCGGTTGCCATGGCAACCACACGTGCTTTGGGGGTCAGGCCGTATTTTTTAACCGCTTCATCGGAAGCCAGCAACACAGCGCAAGAACCATCGTTAACACCCGATGCGTTACCGGCAGTAACCGAACCACCCTGACGAACCACCCCTTTCAGTTTGGCCAGTGTTTCGGCAGTGGTCGCACGAGGATGCTCATCGGTATCAACAATTTTGGGATCGGCTTTTTTCTGGGGCACGCTAACCGCGACGATTTCTTCCTTGAAAACACCGTCAGCAATGGCACGGGCGGCACGTTGCTGGCTGCGCAGTGCAAAGGCGTCCTGGTCGTCACGGGAAACCTTGAAGTCATCTGCCACGTTTTCTGCCGTTTCGGGCATGGAGTCAATACCATACTGCTCTTTCATTTTAGGATTGACAAAACGCCAGCCAATGGTGGTGTCTTCAATTTTGGCAGCGCGTGAAAAAGCGGTGTCGGCCTTGCCCATGACGAATGGGGCACGTGACATGCTTTCAACACCACCGGCAATCATCAGATCAACTTCACCCGATTTAATCGCGCGGGCGGCGGTACCAATCGCATCAAGGCTGGATGCGCACAAACGGTTAAGCGTGGCACCAGGCACTTCAACGGGCAAGCCTGCCAGCAAACCGGCCATACGGGCCACGTTGCGGTTATCTTCACCTGCCTGGTTGGCACAACCGTAAATAATATCGTCCAGTTCGGCCCAGTTAACCGAAGGGTTACGTTCTACCAGGGCTTTAATGGGCAATGCAGCCAGATCATCGGTGCGAACGGTAGACAAGCCACCGCCGTAACGACCGATAGGAGTACGGATGGCATCACAAATATATGCATTAGTCATTTTGCTGATTTCCAGAAAAAATAAAAATAATTAGAAAATGAGTGGAGCGCCTGTACGGGCCTGCAAGTCTTCGTCACTGATATTCACCAGTTTCTCGATGACTTTGACACCCTCAGGGGTAATTTCAAGTACCGCTATATCGGTATAAATACGGCTGACCACACCCAGACCGGTGACTGGAAGGGTACATTTTTCAAGAATTTTAGGTGCGCCGTCTTTAGAGTTGTGGTCCATCAGGATGTACACTTTCTTGGCACCCACTGCCAAATCCATGGCACCACCTACTGCCGGTGGCTCACCGGGACGACCCAAAGACCAGTTGGCCAAGTCACCATTAGCCGATACCTGCATGCCACCCATGATACATAAATCAAGGTGACCGCCACGCATAATGGCAAAAGAATCGACGTGATGGAAAAAAGAGCCGCCCGTTAACAGGGTGACCGGCTGTTTACCGGCGTTAATCAGCTCATAATCAACGTCTTCTTCTGCAGGCGTTGGGCCCATGCCCAAAATACCGTTTTCGCTATGCAGCAGCACTTCGTCTTCAGGATTAAGGTAATTGGCCACCAGTACGGGAATGCCAATACCCAGGTTAACGTAGCTGCCAGGAGCAATATCTTTTGCCAGGCGCTCTGCCATTTGCTCGCGTGTGAGTTTTTCCATTTTATTGTTTTCCTTAGCTAGAGATATGAGGATTTTCAACCTGAACCACACGGTTCACGAAAATTCCCGGCGTAATAACATGCTCGGGATCCAGATCACCCAGCTCAACAATTTGCTTGACCTGAACGATGGTTTGCTTGGCAGCCTGACACATGACCGGACCAAAGTTTCGAGCGGCCTTGCGATACACCAGGTTACCCCAGCGATCACCCTTTTCGGCCAAAACAAAAGCAAAATCGCCATGAATGGGATATTCAAACACATAGTGCTGACCGTTTATTTCGCGGGTTTCCTTGCCTTTGGCCAAGTCTGTACCATAGCTGGTACGGGTGTAGAAACCACCCAGACCGGCACCGGCCGCGTGCAGTCGTTCGGCGATGGTACCCTGTGGCACGCATTCCAGTTCAATCTTGCCTGCTTTGTATTTCTCGTTGAATACATTGGAGTTGGATGACTTCGGAAATGAACAGATAATTTTGCGAACCCGGTCCGCCTTGAGTAACGCGGCCAGGCCGGTTTCAAAGTTACCTGCATTGTTGTTGACCACCGTGAGATCCCGTGCTCCCTGGTCGATCAGGGCATGAATCAATTCTGTTGGATGACCTGCTCCACCAAAACCGCCAATTAGAACGGTTGCTCCGTCAAACACGTCCGCGACAGCTTCTTCAACGCTGCCACAAATTTTATTTATCATAATCTAAAGCCTTAAGTTTGCGACTAATGTAAATGTAATCAATCAGCACAAAGACAGCATAAATTTTTACACCGTAGATTTCAATCCTGAATGGCATGTTCACGCCATTCAGGATTTTTAGTTTGTCTTTGAGATCAATAATTTTAACGTATCCCGCCGTATAAATTGCTTATTTCAGGGGCTCGTTGGATTCTGCATGTTTTTCAAGCAGCGGAGAAATCTGCCAGAACCTGGCTTCTGCATCGGAAGCAGCGGCAAACCGCTTGATGGCTCGCACCACATTAAACAGACCAACCTGCTGGGCATAGTGCATGGGGCCGCCACGATGAGCCGGGAAACCATAGCCATTCAGGTAGACAATATCAATATCGGACGCGCGCAGGGCAATGCCCTCTTCCAGAATCTTGGCGCCTTCGTTAACCAGCGCATAAATGCAGCGGCTAACAATTTCCTGATCACTAACGACACGCGGTGTGATACCACGGGCGTCACGGAATTCCTTAACGATGTTTTCAACCACCGGATCAACAATAGGTGTACGGTTACCCGCTTCATACTTGTACCAGCCCGCACCGGTTTTCTGGCCAAAGCGGCCGGCTTCACAAATTCGGTCTGCCACCACCGGCACATAGGCCTCAGGGTTAGCTTCGGCACGACGCTTGCGCACAGCCCAGCCAATATCCAGACCAGCCAAATCACCAACACGGTAGGGGCCCATGGCAAAACCAAAGCTTTCAAGGGCTTTATCGATTTGTGAGGGCGATGCACCCGCCAGCATGGCGTTATCGGCCGCATCACGGTAAGCATACAGCATGCGGTTACCAATGAAGCCGTCACAAACACCAGACACCACCGGTTTCTTGCCAATTTTCTTGGCCAGCACAATAGAAGTGGCCAACACATCCTTGGCGGTTTTGTCGCCACGCACGATTTCAAGCAATTTCATGACGTTGGCGGGACTAAAAAAGTGCAGGCCAATGACATCTTCGGGGCGGCTGGTAAAACCGGCAATCACGTTAAGGTCTAATGTGGACGTATTGGAAGCCAGGATGGCACCTTTTTTCATGACGCGATCCAGCTCTGAAAACACGGCTTTCTTGACATCCATATTTTCAAAAACCGCTTCAATCGCCAGGTCAACATCGGCAAAACCATCATAACTAAGCGTGGTTGACAGCAGTGCCATTCTTTCTTCTACCTGCCCTGCCGTAATACGCCCTTTTTTCATGGTGTTTTCATAGTTGCGGCGAATCGTGGCCACACCACGATCCAGGGCGTCTTGTTTCTGCTCTAGCAGTACCACCGGGATACCCACGTTCAGGAAGTTCATGCTAATGCCGCCACCCATGGTGCCCGCACCAATAACACCCACCTTTTCAACCTTGCGCAGCAGGGTATCGGCCGGTACATCGGGAATCTTGGTAGCGGCACGTTCGGCGCTGAAAATATGGCGCATGGCAGCCGATTCAGGTGAGCTCATGAGTTGCAGGAACAATTCGCGTTCATATTTCAGGCCCTCTTCAAAAGGCATGAAAACACTGGCTTGCACCGCATCCAGGCATTTAAGCGGGGCAATTTGGCCTTTTTTGCCATTTTGCAGTTTTTCACGGGCGGCCTGCAAAATTTCGTTAGCCCCTTCAGGGTTAATGTCAATATCGCGAACACGCTTGAGAGGCAGTTTTTGGGCAACCACTTCTTTGGCAAAGTCAATGGCAGCACCAACTACGTCAGTTTCAACCACTTTATCCAGCAAGGCGGTGTCGGCCAATGCCTTGGCCTTGATGATTTGACCGGTGGTAATCATGTGCAAGGCTTTTTCCAGCCCGGCAACACGCGGCAGGCGTTGTGTGCCACCCGCGCCAGGCAACAAGCCCAGCTTCACTTCGGGCAGGCCGATTTGCGCATGAGCGGCGGCAACACGGTAATCGGCACCCAGGGCCAGCTCTAGGCCTCCGCCCAGACAAACACCGTCTATAGCCGCTACTACCGGCTTGGTGACATTTTCAAGTACTTCAATAACCACGCGCAGAATGGGCTGCTGAAAAACCCGTGGGGTACCAAATTCGGTAACATCGGCACCGCCTGAAAACGCGCGCGCCGAACCGGTAATCACAATGGCATCCACACCACTGTCCGCTTCGGCCTGGTCAACAAAAACAACCAGGCTTTTCCTGAGCGCGTAGCTCAGGCCATTCACGGGAGGGTTCTGAAACGTAATTAAAGCGATACGATCTTTAATGTCATAAGTTGCGTGACTCATTCTTAATCTGGCTCCAAAGGGTTATGTAAACTACTTGGCAAATTAATAATTCCGCAATGCGGAAATAATAGATGCTAATAATAATACACCATATTATTCAGCAAAACCCTTATTCTTTATGCTGTGATTGTTAAAACACAATGCTTTTAATGAAAGCGAATTCGCGGTATGATAATTCCATTTTCAATAATATAGTTTTGCTATGCAGAATTTTAAAGCGTTTATTAAAGCTTTAATAAATACAACCGGGATCTAACTATGGATATCAATTTCAATGCGGAACAGCTCGCGTTCCGGGAAGAAGTCAGGACATTCCTGAAAAACAATGTCAGTGACAGCATCAGAACAAAAATTTTCAATTGCGAACCGTTAGGCAAACAGGAACGGGTGGAATGGCAAAAAACATTGTTCCGCCAGGGATGGGGTGCGCCCGCCTGGCCGGTTGAATATGGCGGCACTGGTTGGGATGCCGTGCAACGTCATATTTTTGAAGAAGAATGTGCCACTTATGGCGCTCCCGAACAGCTGTCGTTTGGCCTGAAAATGGTGGCGCCGGTTATCCAGAAATATGCCTCACAGGAAATCAAGGACCGTTTCCTGCCCCGCATTATTTCAGGCGAAGACTGGTGGTGCCAGGGATACTCCGAACCCGGTGCCGGCTCGGACCTGGCCTCTGTGAAAACCACTGCCGTGCGCGATGGCGATCACTATATCGTGAATGGCCAAAAAACCTGGACCACCCTGGCCCAGCACGCCGACTGGATTTTCTGCCTGGTTCGCACCGATCCTGAAGTACGCAAGCAGGCCGGCATTTCCTTTTTACTCATCGACATGAAAACCCCCGGCATTACCGTACGCCCCATCATCATGCTGGATGACGGACACGAAGTGAACGAAGTGTGGTTTGAAAATGTACGGGTACCGGTATCCAATTTAGTGGGTGAAGAAAACCTAGGCTGGACTTACGCCAAGTTCCTGCTGGGTCATGAACGCACCAACATTGCCCGGGTTGGCCGCTCCAAAGCCGCGCTGGCCCGTGTTAAGGAAATGGCTCGCAAACAGCCGGGCAATAATGGCAAACCGCTTATTGAAGACCCCCGCTTTCGTGACCGTCTGGCCCACATTGAACTGGACCTGATGGCGCTGGAAATTACCAACCTGAAGGTGGTCTCGGCCGATGGCAAGCAACACACCCCCGGCCCCGAGGCATCCATCCTGAAAGTGAAAGGCTCTGAAATCCAGCAGGATATTGCCGAACTAGCCTCGCTGGCCTTGGGCAATTATGCACCCGCTCACCTTATGGATTCTTCCCATGAGGATATCAGCCATGCATTCCCGGCTGATTTCTATCATTTAACGGGAAATGCATTCAACGTGCGCAAAACAACCATTTATGGCGGTTCAAGTGAAGTACAGAAATCCATTATTTGCCGAATGATTCTTGGCCTGTAAGGCACAAGCGGCAATATTGACCCTATTTACCTGAACTTAGTAAACGAATATCTGGAGCTTTTCCATGGATTTTAATTTCACCGAAGAACAGCTGGCGCTGGAAGATACCATTAGCCGGTTTATTAATAAAGACTATGCGTTTGAAGCAAGAAGAAAGCTGGCTGCCAGTGAAGAGGCCTATGACCGCAATGCCTGGAATACCTACGCCGAGCTGGGTATTTTGGCCCTGCCTTTTCATGAAGACCTGGGTGGTCTGAACGGTACACCACTGGATACATATCTGGTCATGAAAGCGCTGGCTCCCGGCTTGATTTTAGAGCCTTATGTCAGCACCGTAGTGCTTTCAGGCGGTCTGATTAACGCGTTGGGTACGGCAGAGCAAAAAGAAACACTCATTGCCGGAATTGCCGACGGCTCTGCCACGTATGCCTTTGGCCATTACGAACCCGACTTCCGTTACCTGGAAAAAATGGTGTCCACCAGCGCCACAAAATCGGCCAACGGTTGGGTACTTAGCGGACAAAAAGCCATGGCCATCGACGCCCCCAGTGCCAACCAGCTTTTGGTATCAGCCCGCACCAGTGGTGCAACCGGCGATGAGGAAGGCATTAGCGTTTTCCTGCTAGACCCGGCTACCCCCGGCGTAACGCTGAAAACCTACAAAACCCACGATGGCCATTATGCCGCTGATATCGTGCTGGACAATGCCGAAGTGCCTGCCAGCGCCCTGCTTGGTGAAGAAGGCAAGGCCCTGCCCGCGATTATGGATGCAATTGCCCAAACCAACGTGGCCTTGTGCGCCGAACTGGTTGGGTTAATTAAAGCTTTGAATGATGCCACCCTTGAGTATTTAAAAACCCGCAAGCAGTTTGGCGTGGCGATTGGCACGTTCCAGGCTTTGCAACACCGCATGGCTGATATGGCGATTGCCGCCGAGCAGGCAAACTCAATGGCACTGCTGGCCGCGATCGAGATGCAAAACGGAAATTTACCACACCGGATAATGAAGGCATCTGGTGCGAAGGCTTATATAGGCAATCTGGCCCGCAAGGTTAGCCAGGAAGCGGTGCAGATGCACGGTGGCATGGGGGTTACCGATGAGCTGAATGTGGCGCATTTTTTCAAGCGTGTGAATTTGATTAACACGATGTTTGGCGATCACGATTTCCATATGCAACGCTATAGTGATATGCTTGACGTCCCTTTAAATTAATTTTTTAAATACTAATAAAACCATGAGCAATCACGATATTCCCAGTGGGTTCCGTTTGTTAAACCGGAACAGCCCGTTTTCAGATTTAACGGGCCCTTATTATGAGCAGGTTGATGAGAATGGCAAGCATACTGTTTTAGGTATCCGCCTGACTAATGAGCATTTGAATAAGATCGGGGTAGCCCATGGTGGCACGATGATGACGATTGCCGATAATGCATTCGGCGATGCGATTCTGGCCCATTACGACCATCCGGTGGCTTTTGTGACGGTAACACTCAACAGCGAGTTTCTGTCAGCGGCCAAGGCCGGCGATTGGGTAGAGGCGCGGGTTAACATTCATCGTGCCGGCAAACGGATGATTTTTGCGGGCTGTGCGCTCACGGTTGAGGGCAAGCATGTTTTCAATGCAAGCGGGGTATTTTCGCTGATTGAAAAGCGCCAAGCTTAAACCGCCCATCCCCTCGTTCCACGCAGGGGCCCCCTACACCTGCCCCATGGATTCTTTCAGACGGTGTACGACTCCCTGCAAACGTGGACGAACCTCTTCAAGTAAGAAGTCAGCAGACAAGCTGAAAGACGGGCCACCGCAACTAAGCGACATGATCGGGTAATTAGGGCCCAAATTAACCCCAACAGCAATCGCATTCACGTCTTTTAACCAATCGCCAAAAGAACAGGTGCATCCCAGGCGCTCATAGTCTTGCATCGCCTGATTAATGCCTTCAATAATCGCTTCGCTTGACTGCTCATCCAGTTCCCGCACACGCTCTATAATTTCATTGCGCTCGGCCTGGCTGGCTTCGGCCAAATACGCCCTTCCCATGGATGAAGTAGCTATTGGAATGCGAGCCCCCACATCAAGGCTTAACGTAAGGGCTGAACGGCTGCGGCAATTTTCTATATACAGCATCGAAAGCCGGTCACGGGCCCCCAGCGTTACCATGCCCTGGGAAAAATCAGCCACCTCTTGCATCAGCGGACGGGCCAGCTGACGAATATCCAGCTTGGCCAGCATACCTACCCCCAGCGACAGGGTTGCCATGCCCAGACGGTATTTACCGCTGGTTTCATCATGATTTAAATAACCCAGTTTAACAAGCGTGGACGTAAGCCGTGAAATCGTTGACTTGGGCAAACCGCATCGTTGGGCAATTTCCTGGTTGCTAAGCACCTTGTTACCCGAACGGAAACAGGCCAGGACTTCAAGGCCACGGGCCAGGGCAGTCACGAAATGGCGGTCATCTTTGTATTTTTGTATAACCGAATCAGTCAGGCTAACTGAGCTGTTGGAAAGTTTGGATAATGTCATGTTCTTTTATTTATAGTCAGGATCTTTTATTTAGTTTTCATCAGAAAATAATAGGCCTTGGCAAATACAGAAAGAAAGCCTTCGCCTTCCCCCTACTGCCAAGGCCTGTCATTTTCCATGAATGCTACCATACCAGATCAATAATGAAAATATATTTTGCCATGCAGAATACAGGGTATTTACACCAAAATATTTTACACTCGCCTTCAACTTCATCCCATCCGATTAAGGCATTCACCAAATCTGATTAGCACAGCGCCAGGTTAGCCGTTAAAATCAGTGCTTGGAATAGCGTATTGAAACAGGCCAGGCGCTTGATAAGCTATTTTTCCACCCCCTATTCTATACCGCATAGCAAAACAACAACTTAATTCAGAGGCAGACACAATGGCAAACCCTATCGTTGAAAAACTTCACCAGCAAATGACACTACCCGTTATTTGCTCACCCATGTTCATCGTTTCAAGCCCCACACTGGTTATTGAACAATGTAAAAGTGGTGTTATTGGGTCTATGCCTGCCTTAAATGCCCGGCCTTCAGAGCTGCTTGATGACTGGCTGGCCCAAATCAGTGAAACCCTTGACGATGTGCGCGCCAAAGAACCCGGGCGCAAAGTGGCGCCTTACGCGATCAACCAAATCATTCACGCGTCTAATGACCGGCTTGATAACGACATGCAAACCTGCGCCAAGCATAAGGTTCCCATGATCATTACCAGCCTGCGCGCCCCCGATGACATCGTTAAGCACGCGCATGAATGGGGTGGCCTGGTTTTCCATGACGTAACCACCATTCGCCATGCAGAAAAAGCCCTGGAAGCCGGAGTTGACGGTCTTATCCTGGTGGCCAGCGGTGCGGGCGGGCATGCCGGCAAATTAAGTCCTTTTGCCATTTTGCCCGAAGTTCGCAAGTTCTTTGATGGCCCGATAGCGCTTTCAGGCTCTATTACCAATGGCAGCAGTATTCTGGCCGCCCGTGCCCTGGGGGCAGACTTTGCTTATATTGGCACCCGCTTTATTGCCAGCCACGAGGCCAATGCCGATGAGCGCTACAAAAAAATGATTGTGGAATCTTCGGCCAAGGATATTTTGTATACCCCGTTTTTTACCGGCATTCCGGGCAACTACCTGACCCCCAGCATTATTGCGTCGGGCCTGAACCCCGAAAATCTGACTGAAGAAGAAAAACTGGCGACCAATTTTGGCTCCACCCGGGTCAAGCCCTGGAAAGATATTTGGGGTGCCGGCCAGGGTGTGGGCAGTATTAACTCGGTTGAAAGCACGGCCGATATTGTTAACAATATGAAGCAAGAATATAATGCCGCCCGTCAGCGCATCATGGCAGAACTCTAGTATTTATGTGTACCCTGATCACAAAACTGTCATCAACACCCTTGGCGGAGAACCCATGAACCAAACTGTTCTGTTAGCCGAGCGCAATAAAGTGCTTACGATTACGATTAATCGCCCCGAACGGCGCAATGCCCTGGATACAGCCGCTTATACCGCCCTTACCCAGGCGTTTGAGTCGGCCACCGGGCGCAACGACTTGCATGCGATTATTCTGCAAGGGGCGCAACAATACTTTACCGCTGGCAATGACCTGCGTGATTTTCAAAGCAAACCCGAAGGCGAAAGCCCCGGCCTGCGTTTTCTGAAAGCGCTGGTCAACACAGATATTCCGGTGATTGCTGCGGTAGAAGGTGCCGCGATTGGCATTGGTGTTACCATGCTAATGCATTGTGATTTTATTATTGCCGCCAGTGACACCTCTTTCAGAATTCCTTTTGTCCCGCTGGGATTATGCCCTGAAGGCGCTTCCAGCGTATTATTGGCACAATATGTCGGCATTCGAAAAGCCAACGAATGGCTGTATTTGGGCCAGCCTTTTACTGCCCAAGAGGCCTTCGAGAGCAAATTCATTAACAAGATTGTGCCACCCGGCCAAGCACTGGATAAAGCAAGTAAAATGGCCAATACCATGGCCACACAGTCTTTGTTGTCATTAAAAACCACCAAGTCCCTGTTAAAAAGGACTTTAACTCCGTTAATTTACGAAACCCTTGACTGCGAACGCGAAGCCTTCATCAAATGTCTTATTTCTGACGAGGCACAGGCAGCATTCCAGCAGTTTTTTACTAAACCAGAGAAGTTGAAATCATGATTAAAGATCAAGAAACCCAGACATTATTAGAGGACAGCCTTCGTCGTTTTATTAACGAAGTACTCGTCCCGGCCGAGGAGCAAGTCGCGGAAACTGATCAGATCCCCGCGGAAATCATTGAACAAATGAAAGAACTGGGCCTTTTTGGCCTGACCTTGCCTGAAGAATACGGCGGCCTGGGTTTATCAATGGAAGAAGAAGTGCGTATTGGCTTTGAGTTGGGCCAAACCTCTCCTGCTTTCCGTTCTTATATTGGCACCAACAACGGTATTGGCGGTTCTGGCATTGTGATTGACGGCACCCCCGAACAAAAAGAAAAGTACCTGCCCCGCATGGCAGCCGGCGAATTGATCGGCTCTTTCGCCCTGACCGAACCTGAAGCGGGTTCCGATGCTGGCTCACTGCGTACCACAGCGGTTCGCGATGGTGATTTTTATGTCTTGAATGGTACCAAACGTTTTATTACGAACGCGCCCCATGCCGGTATTTTTACGGTTATGGCACGCACTTCTACCGAGATCAAAGGCGCTGGTGGTATTTCCGCTTTTATCGTAGAAGCCAACACACCAGGTTTGTCATTAGGCAAAATCGACAAGAAAATGGGCCAGAAAGGTGCCCATACTTGTGACGTTATTTTTGAAAACTGCCGCGTTCCTGCCAGCCAGTTAATTGGTGGTGTAGAAGGGGTTGGCTTTAAAACCGCCATGAAGGTGTTGGATAAAGGCCGCCTGCATATTTCTTCTATTGCCACCGGTGCCGCCAAACGGATGTTGCGTGATGCGCTGAATTATGCCAAAGAGCGCAAGCAGTTTGGTCAGCCTATTGCCAATTTCCAGTTGGTGCAAGGCATGCTGGCAGATAGCAAGGCTGAAATTTACGCAGCCGAGTGTATGATTCTAGACGCGGCACGCCGTCGTGACGCTGGCGAAAATGTATCGGCACTGGCTTCTTGTGCGAAGTATTTCTCTACCGAGATGTGCTGCCGCGTTGCCGACCGTGCGGTACAGATTTTTGGCGGTGCGGGTTATGTGTCAGAGTACGGCATTGAACGGTTTTACCGTGATGTCCGTTTGTTCAGGTTGTATGAAGGTACTTCACAAATCCAGCAAATTATTATTGCCAAGGATTTAATCAGGAACGATTCTATCTGATTCTGGCTGGATGCAATACCTGATTAGATGCAATACCTGATTAGATGCAATACCTGATTAGATGCAATTCCTGATTAGATGCAATTCCTGATTAGATGCAATTCCTGATTAGATGCAATTCCTGATTAGATGCAATTCCTGATTAGATGCAATAACCAAGTAGATGCAATAACCAGTTTAGATATTAATACGCAGTCTGTGACTCCATGTCCAGACTGCGTTTTTAATTCCCCTCCCGTGGAGGGGTGGCAGGCAAAGCCTGACGGGGTGGTTGCTTAAAGCGACGGGATAATTGAACGAAGCACCGGGGGTGGTTGCTTAAAGCGACGAGGTAATTGAACGAAGCACCGGGCTGGTTGTTTAAATCCTATTTAACAGCGGTGCGGCAAGTGCAGTCCCCTTTGCTCCGACGCCCCTGCGGGCCGAAGTCGCGGCAGGGAACCACACTTTCCACACCTTTTGCCTGTTTTAGAAAGTGATGCATACTGCCTGTTTTCATATAACTAAAAACAAGGTAGCAAACGTAAAGCTGGATAATACCATCCAGCTTTACGTTTGCTACCAATGAATTTTTAACATACAATCAAATGACAGGAAGCCAAAAATATTTTAGATATCAAGATGCTTTTTCTTACGGGATACCTATCCTACTTAGTACATTTAACTCACATTTACCACTAAGTGCGGAAAGCCCCATCATTCATGGTGGGGATGGATAGCACGGGGTCCGAAGGACACCCTTTTCTTGCACTCTTTTCTGTTTCAACTATACTAAACCCATGCAACGTCTCCAAGCCTACCGGTTCGAACTCATGCCCAATGGCCAACAGCAGCACGCCATGCGCAGCTTTGCCGGTTCCTGTCGGTATGTGTATAACCAGGCATTGCACTTGCAGCAGGAACGGTATAAAGCGGGTGAAAAGAAACTGGGTTATGCCGAGCTGTGCAAGGTACTGACTGCATGGAAAAAACAACCGGAAACCCATTGGTTGAATAACACCCCCAGCCAGGCTTTGCAACAGGCACTGAAGGATCTGGAACGGGCCTACAAAAATTTCTTTGAAAAGCGGGCTGATTTTCCCCGTTTCAAGAAAAAAGGCCGTGCTGACAGCTTCCGTTATCCGCAAGGTATTCAGCTGGAGCAAGGCAATAGCCGGGTATTCTTGCCCAAGTTGGGCTGGATACGTTATCGCAACAGCCAGAACGTTCAGGGCAAGGTAAAGAATGTCACCGTCAGCCAGTCAGCAGGTAAGTGGTTTGTCAGCATCCAGACCGAGCGGGAAGTAGACCAGCCCCTGCCTAAAGCGACTACTGCCATTGGCATAGATATGGGCATTGCCCGTTTTGCCACGTTAAGCGATGGCAGCTACATTGCACCGCTCAACCGTTTCAAGCAGCACCAGGTACGGCTTGCCCGCTATCAACGGGCCATGAGCCGTAAAGTGACATTCAGCAGTAACTGGAAAAAGGCCAGGGCCAAAGTCCAAAAGCTACATACCGGTATTGCCAACGCCCGCAAGGACTTTCTGCATAAGGCTTCAAGCCAGATCAGCCAAAACCACGCCATGATCGTGATTGAAGATTTGCAGGTACGGAATATGTCCAGGTCGGCATCCGGTACCCGCGAGCAGCCGGGTAGCAACGTGAAGGCCAAATCGGGTTTGAACAAATCCATTCTGGATCAAGGCTGGGGAGAATTCAGACGACAGCTTGAATACAAGACGGCATGGAATGGTGGCTGGCTGATTGCCGTACCACCGCAAAATACCAGCCGTACTTGCCCTTGTTGCGGTCATGTCTCCAAAGATAACCGCCAGACACAAGCCCAATTTCATTGTCTTCAATGCAGTTTTGAAGATCATGCCGACAAGGTCGGTGCGATTAATATTTTAAGGGCGGGACACGCCCGGTTCGCCTGTGAAGTGAGTGATGCAGTCAGGTCGCCAGCAGCAGGAACCCACCGAGGTGAGTTAGTCCCTGTGGGCTAAACACGGTAGGAATCCCCTTCCTTGGCCCCTTGGGGCCGAGCGTTAGCGAGAGGGAGGGGAGGATGTCAAAGGAGATTACCATGCGTACATTTAACCGTGCAAAGCAATTCTGTGAATTTGTGGGCAAGAAGCTTATGTCAACTGAACAAGTTTCTTCATTTAAAAATGACGTCCTTATTTTGGAAAAAGACGGAAGTATGCGCCTGAATTATAAAAATGAAAAAGTGCAAAAAAACATTAAAGAACACCTGAAAAGCCTGGAAAAAATCAATTTAAAAGGCCGTTAAATGGCCTTAATCCTTATCCTGATTATTCTGGTTTTAGGGTATAGGTATTGCACAGCAATTCCGGTTCAGCAAGCCATCTTAAAAAGAAGCGCAGGCTGGGAATCATACGTATTATTAGGTCATCATGGCATAACCATTATTTTGCAAGGTTTACTTGCCTTTCTTGTTTTTGTGATATTTGGATACGCCTTAACTGCCATTCTTGCCCTACCCAAACTGGCATTTACACTAGAAAATTACGATCCCATTAATTGGTTTACCAAATTAATATGGTTCAAACAAATTGCACAGATTGATGTCTGGATAGCAGGCATCATAATTTTTTCAATGGCGATGTGCCAACGTAAAATCAATCATGACAAGGAAAAACAGGCGGAGATGGATAATTGGACTTCGCAATTAAGAAGTCTGGATGCAATACTGGATATCATAATTTATGCTTCTTCTGAAATCAAACCGGTAAAAATATCCTTAAAATCCAGAAAAGTCTATGTTGGTGTTATCGTTAGTGAACAGTTTGAACACATTGACGCAGACAATATCGTTATCATCCCCTACCTGAGCGGGCACCGTGAAAAAGATACTTTGGTCGTTAATTTTGATCATAATTACCTTAAAGTATATAAGAAAAACAACAATAATCATCAGCCAGAAACAGACAACACCTTCGCGGTAGACATGAAAGAATTTAAATGTGTCATTCGATTGAATGAAGTTGAAAGTATTTCATTGTTTGATTTTAAGTATTATCAAGACTTTCATCACGAAGAAAAAACAAACACCCATCAAACAATCTGAAAAAGCTGTGGCCGTTTATACAACTGCATTTTAGTAAACGCCACCATCCGTTCAAATAAATCAGGCCTTGCCAAGCGTTTCTGCCACCAGGCCAGCGCCTTTCCTGGCGACTCATTGCGCCAGGCCACATACAAGGTTTCCATTGGTTTGGGGATACTGACCGCTTTTTCAACCAGCAAGCGCTGGCGCAGTGCCTCTTCCACATAAGCGGCTGGCAAAAACCCAAACCCCAGGCCTGCCATTTGGTATTCAAACTTGCTTAACAAATTGGGTACCGTAATACTGGACTGCCCCGACAGCACACCTACCGTACGGGCCGGTAGCCTTCGGGCTGAGTCGGACACCACAATGGCATGATGTGCCAGCAAATCGGCCTGCGTTAGCGGGCGGTCAATCTGCGCCAGCGGATGACTGGGCGACACCACAAAACGAAACGGCATCTGCCCAATCAAATGCGTATGGAACTCACCACTTAAGGCAATATTATCAATCGTTAGCCCAATAAAAATATCGGTTCTGCCATCCTGAAGGGACTCCCAGGTGCCCGACAGCACCTCTTCGGATATCCGTATGCCTGTCTGACTGGTTTCCTGATGAAAGGCCAGCAAATCGTCTTTCAGGCAAAGCGAAGAAAACATGGTATTGACCCCAATCCGCAGTTCGGTTTCCCAGCCACTGGCCACCCTTTGCACCCTGTTTTCAAGCTCGGCAGCGGCCTGCATAAGCACCCTTCCCTCTTTCAGCAACTCGACACCCGCCCGGGTCAGGCTGATTTTGGGGCCATTGCGCTCAAACAATTTTACGTCCAGGTTTTCTTCCAGCTTTTGCACTGTATAAGAAACCGCCGAAGGTACCCGAAACAACTCTTTGGCAGCGCCCGCAAAAGAACCATGCCGGTCGATGGCATCCAGCAAATACAAAGCATCCAGACTGATTTTGAACATAAAAAATCCTTTCCTTCATTTCATACAACAGGCCGCCTGACCGTTGACCGTTGACCGTTGACCGTTGACCGTTGACCGTTGACCGTTGATCGTTGACCGTTGACCGTTGATCGTTGATCGTTGATCGTTGATCGTTGATCGTTGATCGTTGACCGTTGACCGTTGATCGTTGACCGTTGACCGTTGATCGTTGATCGTTGATCGTTGATCGTTGATCGTTGATCGTTGATCGTTGATCGTTGATCAGACTATTATATTCAAATATTTTGATGATATGCCACAAAACATTCCGTTTTTCAAACGGAATGAAATATAAGATAATAGCTACATATTGAATTTAAACAGATTTTATAAGAAATACATGCTTTCAAATAATCTGTTCTTATATGTAAGGAATATGACATGCTATCTATTACCAAAAGTCATGAGCGAGGTCACGTCCAGCACGGATGGTTGGATAGTCGTCACTCATTTTCATTTGGCAGCTACTACAACCCTAAACAAATGGGTTTTGGGCCGCTGCGGGTTATTAACGAAGACCGGATAGAACCCGGCCAGGGCTTTGGGACTCACGGCCATGAAAATATGGAAATTGTCAGTTATGTGCTGTCGGGTTCGCTTGAACACAAAGACAACATGGGCAATGGTTCTGTTTTGCGTCGTGGCCAGGTTCAGCGCATGAGCGCCGGAACGGGTGTCTTGCATAGCGAGTTCAACCCTTCTGCCACTGATGAATCCCATTTTCTGCAAATCTGGCTTTATCCTAACCAGAAAAATATTGAGCCCAGCTATGAAGAAGCCGTTTTTAACGATGAGGACAAACAGGACAAGTGGTGCCTGATCGCCTCTGAAACCGGTGAACAGGGCGCCGTACGCATTCACCAGGATGCCAGACTGTATGCCGGCATTTTCAACGGCCAGCAGGCACCCGAATATACCTTGTCAGATGACCGCATCGCCTATATTCATGTCGTCAAGGGCAGTATTACCATTAATGGCCAGGCCCTGCTGGCGGGTGACGCGCTCAAGCTGACCACCGAATCGCTTATTCAGATTCAGCAAGCCAATAATGCCGAAGTCCTATTATTTGACATGACAGCCCATTAAACACAGAATCGCGGCAGTCATGAGAAGTTTAATGCCATATCAGGTTCCGAATGGCAAAGCAAAAATGAACAGGAACGATATAATTATTTTTTTAACAAGGGTTAGACATGAGTTTTTTAGATAAATTGAAATCACGCCGCAGCATCTATGCACTGGGCCGTAACATAGCAACAGACAACAGTACCATTGAATCCATTATCAAGGAAGCTGTCCGCAACTCGCCTTCTTCCTTCAACTCACAAAGCTCACGTGCCGTTATCCTGTTCAATGGCGAGCACGTTGCTTTCTGGGAAATTGTTGAAAACACCCTGCGCGCTATTGTGCCGGCCGATGCTTTCGCTGCCATCGAAGCCAAAATCAACAGTTTCAAGGCCGGTCACGGTACCGTTCTGTTCTTTGAAGACCAAAACGTCGTCAAAGGCCTGCAAGAAAAATTTGCCGCTTATGCAGACAACTTCCCGGTCTGGTCCGAACAGGCTTCTGGCATTGCCCAGCACGCTGTATGGCTGGCTTTGGCAGACCACGACATTGGCGCTTCATTACAGCACTACAACCCCATCATTGACGAGCAAACCCTTGCCCGCTGGAACCTGCCCGCCAACTGGAAACTGCGTGCCCAAATGCCTTTCGGCAGCATTGAAGCCCCCGCCGGTGAAAAAGCATTTATGGAAGACGAAGATCGTTTCCGCGTTTTTGCCTGATTTTTGCTAGCTGAACAACCGCCTGCGAAGCACTCGGCATGTGGTTGTGCAGACTGGCAAATAGCCAGTTATCATTAAAAAACCCGAGAACCCGGTATTAAGGACCGGTTTCTCGGGTTTTATTTTTAAAGTCCAGCCAATTAGCTGGACTTTTTTGCATGATGACTTAATTAATTACTCATCGCCCATTCTTTCAATAACGTCTTTTTCGTTCTCGAAGTTATCAATCGCAAACTGGGTATAGGCCTTGTTATCCATGTAATAGGTTCTTACACCGTAGTCCTTAATCACTTTAAGGAAACTGGGGTCTTCCATGGCCGCTTTCACCGCCAGGTCAAGCTTTTCTACAATTTCCTGTGGCAAGCCTTTAGGACCGGCAATACCTAACGGTGAAGGCACTATAACAGGGTAACCGGCTTCAGTAATGGTAGGAATATCCGCATAGGCTTCAGGACGTTTTTCGGCGGCGACTGCCAAAACACGCACCTTGCCAGACTCCATGAATGGAATGATAACGTTGGTAGACATCACTGCTTGTAAATGCCCCCCCATCAAGGCACCAATGGCCTCGGAGTCTGATTTGTAAGGAATATGGGTTACTTCTACATCGGCAGCCCTGGCCAGCTCAACAATGCCTACATGATTACCAGAATAACGTCCAGGTGAACTAATCGTTAGTTCACCCGGATTTTCTTTGGCATATTTCAGCAGGTCATCCAGTGTTTTATAGGAAGAGTTGGCATCTACCCCAATCGCAAAATCATAGGCGGCAAAAGCGGCAATATAACTTAAATCCTTGATGGGATCGTAACGGGTTGCCTGCAAATAGGGCTGGCGGAAAATACCCACTGGGGTCAACGCCAGTTTATAGCCATCGGGCTTGGTGTTAACCATTTCATTGGCACCCATGGAACCGGCAGCACCAGGTTTGTTTTCAACCACAATGGTTTGACCTAGCTGTTTTGACAAGCTTGCACCCAGTGCCCGCCCAATCAGGTCGGTAGTGCCGCCCGCTGCATAGGGAACGACCAGCGTAATGGGTTTGCTAGGGTAGTTTTCAGCACCCTTTGCCATTGTTGCCGGGGTAAAAAAAGCAGCGCTTACGGCAGTGCTTAAGACAGCCAATTGATAAAGTTTTTTCATAGATAAACATCTCCTGCTTCCGTGATCGGAATAATATCAGGCGTATTGCCCAGTAACCATATTGGTCTATTCTATCATTAGTCGGGTTGATTTCCTTAGCATCAGGCCGGCCAATCCAATCAATATTATAAAACCATGTTTTGCATTGCGGAATGATTTAACGCAAGAAGTCTGAATTAAATACAATTGCCCCTCCTGGCAGGAAACGCAGAAGGGGCAATTAATAAGCGGATAATACCTATATCCCGGCTCAGGATTCCTGCTTCATTCTTTCTACAATACTGCGTTCTTCCTCAAACGTTTTCTGTGCAAATTCAGTGTATTGGGCGGCATCCATGTAATCAGTACGAATGCCATAGTCTTTTAACACTTTGGTTACCACTGGGTCATCCATGGCCACTTTTACCGCCTTCTCCAGGGTAGACACAATGTTTTCAGGCAAACCTTTGGGGCCTGCCAGGCCTAATGGAGAACGAATCACCACCGGATAACCCAGTTCCTTCAGGGTCGGATACTCGGCAAAGGCATCTGGGCGTTCATTGGCAGCGGTTGCCAGAATCCTGACCTTGCCCGATTGAACAAACGGAATCACGCTATTGGATACAACGGATGTTTTAATATGCCCCCCCATCAGGGCGCCCACGTTTTCCGCATCTCCCTTGTAAGGAATATGGGTAAATTTTGCATTCACTGCCGTACCCAGTTCGGTCATGACCACATGATTGCCGGTAAAGCGGCCCGGTGTGCCGTAATCAATCTCACCCGGATTTTTTTGCGCATGCGCTACCAGCTCTTTCATGCTTTTGATGGGAGAATCAGCCGCCACGGAAATAGTGAAATCATATTCTGCAAAGGCGGCAATATAGGTTAAGTCCTTGATGGGATCATAACGGGTTTGCTGCAAATAGGGTTGACGGAAAATACCCACTGGCGACAGGGCCAGGCGATATCCATCAGGCTTGGTGGTCACCATTTCATTGGCCCCCATAGAGCCGGCTGCCCCCGATTTGTTTTCAATGACGACGGTTTGTTTAAGCTGGCGGGAAAGGCTGTCTGCCATGGCCCTGGCAATAAGATCTGTCGTACCACCAGGTGCGTAAGGCACAATAATGGTAATGGGTTTGGACGGATAATTGTCTTGCGCAAAAGCCGGTGCGCCCAACAAAATACCGACCACTGTCACGGGCAGCGTTATTGCCTGAATTCCTTTCAACGTAAACTTCATGTCTCACTTCCTGATTGATATATCTGTTTTTAGAAAAATTACCGCACACCTGGGCTGCTAAAGATACGGTTAACCGTAAATAGAGTTAGCGGAATCCCCCCCATAGACAGGGATGAGTGTTTTCACTAGGTGATTAATGATAGTTGGATTTATTAATATAAAACATCTATCATTAACCCTAATAATCAAAACCATGTTCTACTATGCAAAACAACCTTAGGAGACTTTCTATCATGAAAAAACTAGCATTAGCAACGTTGGCGGCACTTAGCCCGCTGGTACTTTCACAACAGGCAGTGGCCCAGGACAAATGGCCATCCAAGCCGATTACGGTCATTGTGCCTTACACACCTGGCGGTTCTACTGATACGGTTTCACGTGTGGTCATGCAAAAACTGTCCGATCGTCTGGGGCAAACCATTGTGATAGAAAACAAGCCCGGCGCCAACAGTACCATTGGCACCTCACAGGCAGCCCGTTCAAAACCTGACGGCTATACGTTTGTAACGGTTCTGGCGGCTTATTCCGCCAACCCGCATTTGTACAAGCTGACTTATTCCAATGATGATTTCGAGCCTATTTCACACATGGCCGATTTACCGCTGTTCCTGTTTACCAGCAAGCAGTTGCCGGTTAATTCGGTACAGGAACTGGTTGAGTATGGCAAGAAAAACCCGTTGAATTATGCCTCTAGCGGGATTGGTTCAAGCGCACATTTAACAGGCGCGCATTTTGCAAAAATTGCGGGCCTAGAGATGAATCATATTCCGTATAAAGGCAGCGCCCCTATTCTGGCTGATTTGTTAAGTGGCCAGGTTTCCATGGTGTTTGATCCAATCCTGGTCCCTATGCCTTATGTGAAAGAAGGCAAATTGAATGTGTTGGGGATTACTTCTTTAGATAAGTATGAAGGTGAAGAATCAGTACCCACGCTGGATGAGTCCGGCTTCAAGGGTTTCAAAATGAATTCATGGGTGGCCCTGATGGCCCCGGCCGGCACGCCACCAGAGATTGTTGAGCGGGTTTCAAAAGAAATTGCCGAGGTGGTGAAAGAGCCTGAGGTGATTGAAAAATTCAGAAGCGCGGGTTTTGTACCCGTTGGCAGCACCCCGGCAGAACTGGATGCACTCATTAAACGGGATTCCGAACTGTATGGAAATATTGTGAAGGAATCTGATATTAAAGTGCAGTAAATAGCGGGGCTTGGGTTTTCAGGTTTTTGAACGCTATTTGTTTTTACTGCTATCTGCTAGCGGTTGGCTTTCTACTTGAAACCGGTGCAGCAAGGGCAATCCGCCTTGCTCCGATGCCCCTGCGGGCCGAAATCGCTGCACCGGACCACCCTTTTCCACACCTTAAACCTGCTCAAAGAAAAAACCAAGAGCAGGCCTCTTTTCATCGCTCCAACTCCCCACCCCCTTAAACTTCGCACAACCGGCGGGCCCCTTCTTCCAGCGTTTCGTCATCTTTGGAAAACGTTAACCGTAATATACCCTGATCAGCGCCGTCAGAATAAAATGCCGACAACGGCAAGGTGGCTACACCATGGTTGACAATTAAATGCTTAACCATCTCCACATCAGACAAATCATTAAAATGCCCGAAACCGGCCAGCATGAAATAGCCGCCTTTACTGGGCAACAATTCAAACCGGGATGCCTTTAAGCCATGCGCCAGCAAATCTCTTTTCTCCTGGTAAATGGTTGATAAGGTCATGTAATGATTGGGCTGCTCCATCATCGCAGCCAGCGCATACTGCATGGGCGTATCGGCAGGAAACATCACATATTGCTGAACCTTGCGGATTTCCTGCGTAAGCATGGCGGGTGCCACACAATAAGCCACGTGCCAGCCGCTTACCTGATACACCTTGCTAAAAGAAGTTACCACAATAGCGCGGGCAGCCAGGTCTGGGTAAGACGACATGGAACGGTGCACATCCTCGTCAAAAACCAGATGCTCGTAAACCTCATCGGACAGAATAATAATATGGCTGTCTTTCACCAAGCCCTGCAAAGCCTGAATATCTGCTTCTGACAACACCGATGCTGTCGGGTTATGAGGCGAATTGATAATAATCATGCGGGTTTTGGCATTGATTTTTGCTTTCACCAAATCCCAGTCAGGCGTAAAACCGGGCGCTTGCAGCTTGATGGCAACCGGAACCGCCCCCTGCAACGCAATCATGGCGGCATAACTGTCAAAGGACGGTTCAAAATAAATGACCTCATCACCCGCATGCACTACCGCGGCAATGCTGGCAAACAGCGCCTCTTTGGCACTGGGCATCACGGTTACTTCCGTGTCGGGATGGTAGCTATGGGTATAAAGAAATGAAATCTTGTCGGCAATTTTTTCACGCAGTGCCATTAAGCCTTCCCAGGGAGCCTGCAAACTGCCTTCAGCCTGCATGGCCTCATTGGCATTTTCTATCAATTCTTGAGAAAAAGGAAAGTCGGGCGTACCGTGTGCCAGGTTAACAGCATCATATTGCGTTAATAAATAATCGGCAGCACTGAAAATACTGCTACCGCTAGCGGCAAACTTGGATTTGATTTGCATAATGACATCCTGACGTTAAAGGTGGCTGATTACTTCGCCACCCAGTTGGCATTGAAATACTTTTCTGACAGTTTGCCTATAGTCCCGTCATTTTTCAACTCCTGAATGGCGGCATCAAGATGTTGCCTAAGTTCGGTATCTTTTTTTCGCAAGCCAAAAGCAATACCTTCGCCAAAAATCTCGGCATCATGCAAAATGGGTTCAACCAGCTCATACCCTTCACCCTCAGGGCGATTCAGAAAACTGTCCAGGGCGCTGGGACTGTTTTGCACGGCACCTTGAATACGGCCATTGGCCAAATCCTGGTAAATTTGATCTTGCGAGGCATAAGAAACAATCTTCACCCCCTGTTTGCCCCAATGCTTGCGCACAAAGGCTTCCTGCGAAGAGCCCTGCAATACCCCAATCGACAAACCCTGAAGGCTCTCAACAGTGGGCTGCAGGCCAGACCCTTTTTTAACCAGCAACTGGCTGGGCACGATATATACCGGCTGGGTAAAATCAATCACTTTCTGACGGGCCGCCGTGATATCCATGGCTGAATTGATAAAGTCAAACTTGCGTGCATTCAGGGCGGGAATCAGGCCATCAAAACTGGTTTCCACCCATTCGCATTTGACGTTCATTTTGGCACAAACGGCCTCACCCAATTCAATATCAAAGCCCACCAAGGTGCCATCGGGCGCTTTGCTTTCGAAAGGTGGGTACAAGGCTTCCACACCGATTTCAAGAGTTTCATTGGCTTGTGCCACGCCCGTCAGGGAAGCCAGGGCCAGCATGCCCGCCATAACCAGAGTTTTTTATTTTCATTGGATTTTCCTGCAAAAAAACCTCTGTTTTCACAGAGGTTGATCGTTTTATAACCTGTGTTAATACAAGTCTGCGCCGCCTGCCAAGGCAAGCAAACACACACCTGAAACACTCGCGAATAACAACAAGGCTACACGCAATTATTGGATTGTTCAACCGGTTTGTGGAAGGCAAGTCCATCTTGCTGCGGTGACCTTTCAATGCTGTTGACTGAATGATAACAGCATGAAATCTTTTTACTGGCACCATTTTCTGCTTCATTGATCCGAAACAAATAATTATATATATAAATATTATATTATTTTATATAATATCTAGCTGTAAAGCATTCTGCCTCTTTCAACAGAAAGGAATATCTGCCATGGACCAAAAAACCATTCAAACTGATGTCGCTATTATTGGCGCAGGCACGGCCGGCCTTTATGCGCTTAGGGAAGTGCGTCGCGCCAACAAACAATTCGTGCTTATCGACAAAGGCCCCCTGGGCACCACCTGCGCACGGGTAGGCTGCATGCCCTCAAAACTGGCCTTGCATGAAGGCGCCCTACAAAAACGGCAACAAAATACTGAAAACAAAACCAACACTTTTGACGCAGATAAACTAAACAAAACCTGGGCACGGTTGCAAGAACAAAGAGATTTTTTTGCCAACCGGGCCAGCAAAGCAGCCACTTCAGCCGCCAAAGACCAGCTTTTAACCGGTAACGCCCGCTTTTTAACCCCCACTACCCTGGAAGTCAGCAACGCTGGCCAAATCACGCTGGTGCAGGCAAAAAAAGTCATTATTGCCAACGGTTCACGCCCCGCCATACCCGCCTGGCTTGATCCGGTGCTAGAACACACCATTAGTACCGATGAACTGTTTGAACTTAAAGAACTGCCTTCCAGCATTGGCATTTTAGGCCTTGGCGCCATCGGCATGGAAATGGGTCTGGCCCTGTCCCGCCTGGGCATCAAAGTGGTGGGGGCTGATTTATCACCCGCCATCGCGGGCATTGCCGACCCGCACATCAATGAACAGGCCATTGCCCGTTTCAGCCAGGAAATGGAACTTTGGCTTGGCCAGCCAACCGCCGTCAGCCTGGCTGATAAAGGGGTGCTGCTGCAATCGGGCAATCGCCAGGCCAAGGTAGACCTGCTACTGGCTGCACTGGGCCGACGCCCCAACCTGGATGCCCTTAACCTGCAAGCAGCCGGGTTCCCGCTTAATGAAAAAGGCATCCCCGCCTTCAACCCGCATACCATGCAGATCACCGGCCTGCCCGTATTTCTGGCCGGTGACTGCACCGGCAGCAAAACCTTAATGCATGAAGCAAGCGCCGAAGGCAGTATTGCCGGCTTCAATGCCGTGCAAGACAACCCCGTTTGCTTCAAACGCATGCAGTCATTGGGCATCGCTTTTTCAGACCCGGATGTTTTCAGTGTGGGTGAAACGTTAGGCAATCTTAAAGAACACAACACCATTACCGGTAAAGCACAAGGCACCAATAATGGCCGCGCCCGGGTTTTGCACGAAGAAAACAGCCTGCTGCATATTTATGCCGATGCCCAAAGCGGCACCTTACTGGGTGCTGCCGGCATGACTGCCCGTGGTGAACACTTGGCCCACCTGCTGGCCTGGGCCATTCAACGCCAGGAAACCGCGGCCTCTTTGCTGCAAATGCCTTTTTATCATCCGGTCCTTGAGGAAATGATTCAGTCTGCGCTACAGGATATTGTCCGCCAAATGCCTGTGCAATCACCCTATCCCTTTGGCCTGTCTGTCTTGAATTGTAATTAACCTGGAACATTTTTAAAATGAGTCATTCCATTAGCAGCAACCTTCCCGCTCAACAAAATAGTCGGCTTGCCTACTTTCCTGTTGCCCTGTTTTCTTCAGTCATGGGCATGGCCGGCCTGGCCATTGCCTGGCTGAAAGCCGCACAGGCATTTAACCTGCCACTCGGCCCAGGTATTGGCATCCGCTGGCTGGCTACCCTGCTGTATGTATTTCTACTTATTGTTTACACCAGCAAGCTATTCCGCTTTCCCGACGAAGTGAAAAAAGAATGGTGCCACCCGGTTAAAATCAATTTCATGGCCGCCATCACCATTGGCTTGCTGTTGGTTTCCATTTCATGGCTGTCGGCACCCGGCGTTTCAAAATGGATGTGGGCGGTGGCCACCATCGGGCACTTTTTGCTGACTATTGCCGTTATTAACAGCTGGCTGAACAAAAGCCATTACCAAATTACCCATGTCAACCCAGCCTGGTTTATTCCGGTGGTGGGCAATATTTTAATTCCCATTGCCGGCGTGCACCATGCACCGGCGGATATCAGCTGGTTCTTTTTCAGTATTGGCCTGGTTTTCTGGGTGGTATTAATGACCATCGTATTTTACCGTATCTTTTTCCATGACCCGTTGCCTGCCAAAATGACGCCCACCCTGTTCATTCTAATTGCACCACCATCAGTGGCTTTTATTTCCTATCTGGCCCTTAATCACCACCAGCTGGATGGCTTTGCCAGAGTGCTGTACTTCTTTGCGCTCTTCCTTACCTTGCTGTTGGCCAGTAATGCCCTGCGGTTTTTCAGGTTGCCATTTGCCCTTTCAGCCTGGGCTTACTCATTTCCGCTGGCAGCCATCACCATTGCCACCACCGAAATGGCCACCCAAAGTGCAGGCAGTTTCTACAGTCTTCTGGCAGGCCTGTTGCTGTTTGTACTTAGCGGCATTATTTTAATTTTGACCTATCGCACCCTGCTGGCGGTTAAACGCAAACAAATCTGCCTGCCAGAACACTAGACCAGGTTTTTCGTTCTCATACTCTCGCGTGGAACGGAGAGCGGACAACAAGCAACAGGAAAAAATTCAGCCCCGTATTTCTATTGGTAAAAACCAACAAAATGCGGGGCTGTATTTTTAGTGAGCGAGTCTTCTGACCCGCAAAACCAAAATTAGTTTTTAGACTGGTCAACCAGTTTGTTGGCAGCGATCCAGGGCATCATGGCGCGCAGTTGTGCACCAACCTGCTCGATTGGGTGCTCGGCATTCAGGCGACGGCGTGAACGCAGTGTGGGTGCGCCAGCCTGGTTTTCCAGGATGAAGCTTTTCGCGTATTCACCAGTTTGAATGTCTTTCAGGGTTTCGCGCATGGCTTGCTTGGTTTCTTCGGTAACCACACGTGGGCCGGTTACGTATTCGCCATATTCTGCGTTGTTGGAAATAGAGTAGTTCATGTTGGCAATGCCACCTTCGTAGATCAGGTCTACGATCAGTTTCAGTTCGTGCAAACATTCGAAGTAAGCCATTTCAGGGGCATAACCGGCTTCAACCAGGGTTTCAAAACCGGCTTTGATCAGCTCAACAGCACCGCCACACAGAACAGCCTGCTCACCGAACAGGTCGGTTTCGGTTTCTTCACGGAAGTTGGTTTCAATAATACCGGCACGACCGCTACCAATGGCAGACGCATAAGACAGCGCTACATCACGGGCAGAACCGGAGTTGTCTTGATGAACCGCAACCAGGGCAGGAACACCACCACCTTGCGCATAAGTACCACGTACAGTATGACCGGGCGCTTTAGGCGCAACCATGATCACGTCAACGTCGGTGCGAGGTACAACCTGACCGTAGTGAACGTTGAAACCGTGAGCAAAAGCCAGTGCGGCACCGGGTTTCAGGTTGTCGGCAACCTGGTTTTTGTAAACTTCAGCAATGTTTTCATCGGGCAGAAGAATCATGACCAGGTCGGCAGATTTAACGGCTTCGGCTACTTCAGCCACTTTCAGGCCAGCGTTAACCGCTTTGTTCCAGCTTGCGCCATTTTTGCGTAGGCCAACGGTAACGTTAATACCGGAATCATGCAGGTTAAGTGCATGGGCATGGCCCTGAGAACCATAACCGATAATAGCCACGTTTTTGCCTTTGATTAAAGACAGGTCACAATCTTTGTCGTAAAAAACTTTCATTTAAAGCCCCAAAATATATATTTTTATAAATCAAAAAAATGGTTTGAACTGCATCAGTAGAATCATACCTGATTTCACAACAATTACAGTTTCAAAATCCTTTCACCGCGCCCGATGCCGGACACGCCTGTACGGACGGTTTCAAGAATGGAACTGCGATCCATGGCATCAATGAATGCCTGGGTTTTTTCCTGAGTACCGGTGAGTTCTATCGTGTAGGACTTATCGGTTACATCAACGATATGTCCACGGAAGATATCTGCCATGCGTTTGACTTCTTCGCGTTCCTTGCCCACGGCACGAACCTTGATAAGCATGAGTTCGCGTTCTATGTGGGCGCCTTCGGTCAGGTCAACTACCTTGACCACATCTACCAGGCGGTTCAGGTGCTTGGTGATTTGTTCTATCACCTCTTCTGAGCCGGTGGTCATGATGGTTAAACGTGACAAGGTGGCATCTTCGGTAGGTGCTACCGTTAAGGTTTCAATATTATAGCCACGCGCGGAAAACAGCCCAACGACTCGTGACAGCGCACCCGGTTCGTTTTCAAGCAGTATGGAAATTATGTGTTTCATGTTGGCTCCTTACAGATCTTCTGAACCCAAAAGCATTTCAGTCAGGCCCTTGCCTGCCTTGACCATCGGCCAGACATTTTCGGCAGGATCAGTAATGAAATCAATAAAGACCAGACGATCTTTATATTTACCGTAGGCTTCTTTAAGTGCCGGTTCTACATCTGCAGGGTTATCGATACGCATGCCAATATGGCCGTAACTTTCCACCAGCTTGACGAAGTCGGGCAGCGACTCCATATAAGATTCTGAGTAACGGCCACCGTAATCAATTTCTTGCCACTGGCGTACCATGCCCAGATAACGGTTGTTAAGGCACAATACTTTAGGCGTAAAATGATATTGCTTGCAGGTACCCAGTTCCTGGATGTTCATTTGAATGGAACCATCGCCCGTAATAACCGCAATTTGCGCATCGGGGTTGGCCATTTGCACACCCATGGCATAAGGCAAGCCCACACCCATGGTACCCAAACCGCCAGAGTTCACCCAGCGGCGCGGCTCGTTGAAACGGTAATACTGGGCCGCCCACATTTGGTGCTGGCCAACGTCTGATGTGACAAACGCATTGCCACCGGTAACTTCCCACAGTTTTTCAACCACAAACTGGGGCCGGATAAGCTCGCTGGAAGGTTCATACTTAAGGCACTGCTTATCTTGCCATACCTTGATCTGTTCCCACCAGGCTTTAAGGTTTTTTTCATTTTTCTTGCGAACGTCACCCGCTTCACGGACAATTTCATTCAAGTCCAGCAGCACGTCTTTAACGTTACCCACAATAGGGATATCTACCTTGACCCGTTTAGAAATGGAAGACGGATCGACGTCGATGTGGATAATTTTGCGGTTTACCTGGGCAAAATGTTTGGGATTGCCAATAACCCGGTCGTCGAAACGCGCGCCAATGGCAATGAGCACATCACAGTTTTGCATGGCCATATTGGCCTCATACGTACCGTGCATGCCAGGCATGCCAAGGTATTGCTCTGAATCGGCATTAAGCGAGCCCAGCCCCATTAAGGTGTTGGTGCACGGCGCACCGGTTAACTGAACCAGTTCACGCAATTCAGGTGCGGCATTGGACAGGACCACGCCACCGCCCGTATAAATCATGGGACGGCTTGCATTCAGCAACAGCTGGGCCGCTTTCTTGATTTGCCCGTGATGCCCCTTAACCACCGGTGCGTAGGAACGCATTTTCACTTCACCCTTGGGGGGTGAGTACTTGCAGGTATCCATAGAGACGTCTTTGGGGATATCCACCAGCACCGGACCGGGACGCCCTGTTTTGGCAATGAAGAAGGCCTTGCGCATGGTATCGGCAAGATCCTTGACATCACGAACCAGGAAGTTGTGTTTGACACAGGGACGTGTAATACCCACTGTATCGCATTCCTGGAAGGCGTCTTCGCCAATGGCTTTGGTGCTAACCTGGCCACTGATGATAACCATGGGGATGGAGTCCATGTAAGCCGTGGCAATACCGGTAACCGCATTGGTCAGGCCGGGGCCGCTGGTAACCAGACAAACACCCACTTTTTGAGAGGTACGTGAATAGGCATCGGCCGCGTGCACGGCTGCCTGTTCATGACGGACCAGGATATGCTGAAAATCTTCTTGTTTATAGATTGCGTCGTAGATGTAGAGCACCGCGCCGCCTGGATAACCAAAAATGTGTTGAACACCTTCTTCGGCAAGGCAACGCACGACGATATCGGCGCCATTGAGTTCCATGTTATTTCCTTTCATAACCGGCTGGGCTGCATTGACTGGTATTTAAACCGCACACAAGAACTGTTTTATTCGCCATCGACGGCGCTTCATTTCTCACGGAGAAAATCCACCCGAGGACGCCGAAAAACCAGCGCATGCATGATCAACCAACTTTCGCTAACGCGTTAAAAACGCAAAAAAGTTCGAAATGGATGCTTAGGCAACACACGCTTGTGGCGCGGCCAGGAGCTGTATTCTATTTACTGTAGGGCGCAATAACATCATGCGGATAGCATGACAACTATGCAAACCACTTATTTTTACCGTTGTTTGGGCAAAATAATGTTTAAATGTACCGCATCGCAACATGGAAAGCAAATAACTATTGCATTTTCAGTAAAATGGTTGTGGCAATGAAGTCACACATTAAGCGCCGTTCCTCTGGCGGGCAAGATTTGCATTTTACGCAGCCAGCAACAAAGGAAACAAAGATTATCGCTGGTGAATTTCATACAGTTTGTTAAGATAGCAGCTCTACCAGAAACCAGTACAGGCATTTCGTTAGCAATGGATTTACGCGCAGAAAAAATCTCCCAATTTCTTTACAGCCCCAACTTTTTCTATGCGGTTCGCAAGGCAATCGGGGTGTTATTGCCCGTGGTTATTTTCCTGGGCATTTTCAAACAATATAACGAAGGCCTGGCTTTTGCGGCCGGCTCGCTTTGCATTGCCTTAATTGACCAGCCCGGTGGCACCAAGAAATCGCGCTTCAACGAAATGCTGGCCGGGCTCATCATGGGTAACCTGGCCGCCCTGCTTACCGGGCTAGCCAACCCCTACCCCTTACTGGTACTGTTTGTTATTACCGCCCAGGTATTTTTCTTTTCCATGCTGTCGGTATATGGTGCCCGTGGCGGTTTCATCGGGTTTGGCTGCATGCTTATCATGATCTTAACCCTGCGCACCCCGCTGGATTTTGAACAGGCCCTGTACCACACCCAGTTTACCCTGCTGGGTAGCATCAGCTATTTTCTGTTCAGCATTATCAGCAGCGCCCTGTTTCGTTACCGTGAAGAAAAACAGACGCTGGCCGATGCCCTTTATGCCACGGCTGAATATATGAAGGCCCGTGCCAATCTTTACGATACCGCCCAGGACCTTGATGACAGTTACCGCAAACTGACACCCAAAATGATTGCCATGACCACGCGCCACCAAAGCGCCCGGGATGTGGTTTTACGCAACCTGCCCCAGGGTAAAAACAATAAAAACAGCAACAACCGGCAACGCATTATCATGTGGAATATCTTTATTGACATGATTGCCATCCTTGACACCCTGGTTGCCAGCCAAACCGACTATGTCATTTTAAGGGAACGCTTCAAAGATAATGACAGCCTGCTGTTCATGCGCGATACACTCTTCAAGCTTAGCCGGACCCTGAACCGTACCGCTCTTAGCCTGTCACGCAACCGCCCGGTTGATTATCGCAACAGTGTCAAGGCGGAACTGCGCGCCCTTGAATATGAAATAGAACAGTCGCGCCAGAACTGCCTGAACGAGAACGAGCCCGAAGTTTACGCGTTGCAGGTACAAATTTTACGGCGCCTGCGTAATGCCAGCCGCTATATTGACCGCATTGCCGACAACCTGCGTGCAAACACGAAAATCGAACCGCTCAATACCCTGCGCCGCGACCACTCGCTTATCCAGTTCCAAAGCAGCCAGGAAATCCGCCTTGAAAAGCTGTTTAACAATATGAATATGGGCTCGGCTATTTTTCGTTATGCCTTGCGGGTCACCCTGGCCATTTTTCTGGTCATGTCCACGACGTATGTTGCTTCGTTTTTCAATTCCAGCTCTGAAATTATCAACTCCCTGATTGCCCACAGTTACTGGATTGTCATTACCATCCTGATTATTATGCGCCCGGGTTTTGCCCTTACCCAGCAACGCACCGGCAAGCGGCTTACCGGCACCATCATGGGCTGCCTGCTTACACTGGCCCTGTTCATGCTTACCGGCAACGCCTATATTCATTTTGTTATTATGCTCGCGGCCATGATCATGGGTAATGCCTTTGTTGCCAGCAATTATCGCGTTGGCTCCATGTTTATTACCATGTATGTGTTAATTGGTTTTTACTTCCTGACACCCAGCCCCCTGTTTATTATTGGTGAACGGGCCCTGGATACCCTGATTGCCGCCCTGGTGGCTTTTGGGGCCAGTTTCATTTTCCCTTGGTGGGAAAAGCACCAGATCCTGAACCTGGCCCGCAAAACCATTCAGGCCAACCACAGTTATTTGAAAAACGCCCTGCTGTACGCCCAATCCAACCTGCCACAAAAAGAAGGCGAAAAAAAAGCGCCGGCCGACAATATTTTCTACGTTAGTACCCAGCTGGCCAAAAAGAACCTGCTGAATGCCTATAGCGATTTTGCCGACAGTTTTGCCCGTATGCTGAACGAACCCAAATCCAAGCAAGTCCATATCCGGCAACTGAATAAACTGCTGGTGCAAAACGATGCCATGGCCAGTGAAATTGGCTCGGTCATGCCGGTCATTGCCGATATGGCTGAAATACCGCCCAAAATGCAGCAGTTCCTGGATTATATTGAAGCCATGCTGGACGAAAGCCAAACCAAAATACCCGCCCCCCCGGCCAATATTGAAAACGCTGGCGAATACGGCGCACTGGCCTTAAGGCTGAAACAAATGCGCAACGGCGTACAAACCATCCGCAAACAAGCCCATGAACTGGGCCTGATGCCGGCGGTTGAAAAGGTGGACGCGAATAATGAAGAGATTGACAACGCCAGTAGCAATGCGCCTCAAGCCGCTTTTTAAAAATGGGTAGCAGTAACGCCCAAGCTTGGCGGTATTCCCACGCGGAGCTGAACTGACTGTTTCTTAATGAATACGGGTCATTGGAATAGGGGTATTCCCACGCGGAGGGGTGGCGCGAAGCGCCGGGGTGGTTCTAACCCAACCAATCCCCCCCAACACAAAAACCCCTAAAGTCATTGTAAGCGTTTTTTACTCCTGATAAGATAGTAATAGATTACTTACTTTCAGGTTTGCCGCAATGAATGAACGCCCCAAACACCTTCCTGCCGATAAGCGCCGGGCCGCCACTATAGAGGCGGTGATTGACTTGGCAGGCACACAAAACCCCAGCGACATCACCACCACCACCATCGCCCAATACATGGGACTGACACAGGGTGCCCTGTTCCGTCACTTCACCAGCAAAGACGCCATCCTGCAAGCCGTCATGTCCTGGGTTGCAGAACGCCTGTTGGCGCGCATCGACAAAGCCGCTCACGGCATTTCTTCCCCGCTGGCCGCCCTTGAAGCCGTTTTCATGACACATATTGACTTCGTCTCCGACCACCCCGGTGTGCCACGAATGCTTTTTGGTGAATTGCAACGCTCCGGAGACACCCTGCCCAAACGAATGGTCCACACCCTCACCCAACAATACGGAGAACGCCTGCATCGCCTGCTGGAAGCGGGCAAGGAAAAGGGCGAACTGAATGCCCAACTGGATGTGAACGCCGCTGCCGTCCTGTTTATTGGCACCATTCAAGGCCTGGTCATGCAATCCCTCATTGCTGGCAATGTATCCCGTATTCGTCAGGATGCCCCTGGCCTGTTCGCCATCTACCGCAAAGGCATCAGCCACATGGAAAGCCCCCAATGAACACCGGCCGCCTTTCCCGCCCCATCAGGCGCGTACTGGTCCTGCTTATTATCATCACCATCGCAGGCGGTATTGCTTATGTACAAATACAGCGCACCGGCACAAATCAGAACCCGCTGCGTTTATACGGCAATGTGGATATCCGGGAAGTGCAGCTGGCTTTCCGGCAACCCGGGCGCATCGCCAGCATGATGTTTGATGAAGGCGACCCCGTCAGCCCGGGCATGCCCATGGCCAAACTGGACGACCAGCCTTACCGTGACGCTCTGGCTTCCGCAGAAGCATCCGTCCAGGTAGCCCAGGCGGAATTATCCAAACTGCGCAGCGGTTTGCGCCCCCAGGAAATTGTCCTGGCACAAGAAGCGCTTAAACAGGCGAAAGCCATTGCCGTTAACGCCGAACGCAACTACCAACGTCAAACAAAACTGCGCCCCTCGGGCGCCAGCAGCCAAAGTACGGTTGATGCCGCCCGCGCTGAACGGGACCAGGCGGTGGCCGGGGTTGAAACGGCCAAGGCAAGGCTGTCACTGGCAACAGAAGGCTTTCGCCAGGAAGATATTGCGGCAGCTCAAGCGCTGCTGGCAGCGGCACAGGCCACCCGGAACCAGGCCGCCACCGCCCTGGCCGATACGGTACTGCTGACCCCCAGCACTGGCACCGTCATTACACGAATACGCGAACCCGGCAGCATGGTGGCCAGCCAAAACCCTGTCTACAGCCTGAGCCTGGACAAACCCGTCTACGTACGTGCTTATATTGGCGAACCGGATCTTGGCCGCATCGCCCCCGGCATGGCGGTGAGCGTTAGCAATGACTCTTCCAATAAAATTTATCGCGGCCAGATCGGTTTTATTTCACCACGCGCCGAATTCACCCCCAAAACAGTGGAAACCACCGACTTGCGCACCGACCTGGTTTACCGCCTGCGCATAGTGATTGATGAAGCCGACAGTGACAAAGGCCTGCGCCAGGGCATGCCCGTGACCATAGACGTCAACGACACGGCAAACAATCCCCCTGACCAGCCCGCCGGGAATCCCTGACATGCAAACCGGCCCTGTCCCTGAACGCCCATTACCCACCTCAAACGTGGCGGTGGTGGTAGAAGATGTCCATAAGCATTTCGGCCAGGTCCAGGCATTGCGCGGCCTGAATGCAAAGATTGAATATGGCAGGCTGACCGGCCTGGTAGGGCCCGATGGGGCTGGCAAAACAACCCTCATGCGCCTGCTGGCTGGCCTGCTGGTGCCCAATTCGGGCAGCGTCACCCTGGCGGGCTATGATACCGTTAAAGATAACGACGCCATTCACGTTGCCAGCGGTTACATGCCACAACGCTTTGGCCTTTACGAAGACCTGACGGTGATGGAAAACATGCGCCTGTACGCACGGCTGCGAGGCATGCATACCAAGCGCCATCCACAACTGTTTGACCAACTGCTTGATTTCACCCGGCTGGCCCCCTTTGCCCAACGCCTGGCCGGAAAACTGTCCGGCGGCATGAAACAGAAACTGGGGCTGGCCTGCGCACTCATGGCACAACCCAAAGTCTTGCTGCTGGACGAACCTGGCGTGGGGGTTGACCCGGTCAGCCGCCAGGACCTGTGGCGCATGGTGCAGGCATTAACCCATGAAGGCATGGCCGTTATCTGGTCAACCGCCTATCTTGACGAAGCGGAGCGCTGTGAAAGCGTACTGTTACTAAACCAGGGGCAGCTTTTATTTGATGGTCCGCCACAAACCATGACCGCACGGCTTGAAGGCCGTAGCTTTCGCCTGGAAAATGTGGGTACCCAACGCCGGGCCGTGCTTACCCAGGCACTTGACCTGGACAGCGTTAGTGATGGCGTAATCCAGGGGGCAAGCGTGCGCCTGGTACTGCGTGAAGGTGCATCAGGCAGCCAGATCCAGGCCCTGGCCCAACAGACACAAGTGGCATTAACACCCGTACCGGCACGGTTTGAAGATGCCTTCATTGATTTGCTGGGCGGCGGCCCGGGTGGCACATCTGCACTGGCCGAGCGTCTGCCGCCGGTTGAAAGCGATTCGGAAATTACCGTCTCATGCCACCAATTAACCAAGCATTTTGGCAATTTCACGGCAACCGATAACGTTAGCTTCGAGGTTAAAAAGGGAGAGATTTTCGGCTTGCTTGGCCCCAACGGCGCCGGTAAATCCACCACCTTCAAAATGCTGTGCGGGCTTCTTAAGCCCACCCATGGGCAAGCACAGGTAGGCGGTTATGACCTACACCGGGCAACCGGTGCCGCCAAAAGCAGACTTGGCTATATGGCGCAGAAATTCTCGCTCTACGGCCTGCTCTCGGTTCGCCAGAATCTGGAATTTTCAGCGGGCGTTTACCAGCTGGAAGGACCGGCACGGCGCGAACGCATTGCAGAAATGATTGACACCTTCGGCCTGGGCAACTGGCTGTCTGCCGCCCCCGACGCCCTGCCACTGGGCCTGAAACAGCGGCTGGCACTGGCCTGTGCCTTAATGCACAACCCGCCTGTGCTGTTTCTGGACGAACCCACCTCTGGGGTAGACCCCCTCACCCGGCGTGAATTCTGGACCCACATTAACGGCTTGGCGCGTAAAGGCGTGACCATCATGGTAACCACCCACTTCATGGACGAAGCCGAATACTGCGATCGCGTGGCCATGCTTTCAAACGCACGCCTAATTGCCCTGGACACCCCCGATGCGCTCAAGCAGGGTGCGGCCACCCCCGCCCGGCCCAATCCAACCATGGAAGACGCCTTCATCCATCTGGTGGAATCGGCTGCGCAGCATGACAAGGTGAGCCCATGAAGAACATGACCTCCCGCTTTAACCTGCAACGCCTGGGCGCACTGATTCACAAAGAAAGCCTGCAGGCAATGCGTGACCCGTCCACCCTGCTGATCGCTTTCGTGCTGCCGCTCGTGCTGCTGTTGCTGTTTGCCTATGCCGTGTCGCTGGATGCCAAAAACATACGTATCGGGGTGGTTCTGGAATCCCAAAGCGCCCCGGCCCAGTCCCTGGCCGCCGCATTTTCTGCCAGTGGCTATTTAGACACGCACTTCGTTCATAGTCGCCAGGAAGTAACCCCCATGCTGGTGTCCGGCGCGTTGCGGGGTTACGTGCTCATCCCGCAGGATTTTGAAAAACGCATGGCCTTGCAGGGCAGCGAACCCCTGGTGCAAATCATTACCGACGGTTCTTACCCCAATACCGCCAATTATGTTGAAAATTACGCGCGCGGCGTGGTGCAATCGTGGATCAACCGGCCTGATGCAGGCATTAACCCGCCTCCCATTGCCATGACACTTGAACCCCGCTACTGGTTTAACCCCGAGCTGGAAAGCCGCCGTGCCTTAATTCCCGGCTCTATTGCCATCATCATGACCATTATTGGCACCATGTTAACCGCCCTGGTGGTGGCGCGGGAATGGGAGCGCGGCACCATGGAAGCCGTCATGTCTACCCCCGCCTCGGTCGCGGAAATCCTGATTGGCAAACTGCTGCCGTATTTTGTACTGGGCATGCTGTCTACCCTGGCCGCGGCCATCTTGGCCATTTACGTTTTTGGCGTGCCCTTGCGCGGTTCATTTGGCGCTCTCATGCTGCTTTCGGCCGTCTTCATGATTCCGGCCCTGGGCCAGGGGCTGCTCATTTCCTCTGTGGCACGCAACCAATTCCTGGCAGCGCAAATTGCCCTGTTTTCAGGTTTTCTACCGGCTTTCATGCTCTCGGGCTTTCTGTTTGAAATAGATGCCATGCCCGCCCCCATCCGCCTCATCACCTGGCTTATTCCGGCCCGCTATTTTGTTGAATCACTTAAAACCGTGTTCCTGGCGGGTGACATTTGGGCCGTTTTCATCCCCAACCTGCTGGCCATGGCCGCAATTGGCACCTTGTTTTTTGTGCTGGCCAAACGCGCCACACGCAAGAATCTGGAGGGTTGATCATGACACAACAATCGGGCGCGCTTGTTTTCACACGCTTGCGGGCACAGTTCATTAAAGAAATCCTTAGCGTGCTGCGCGACCCCCGTAGCCGAATGGTGGTGTTTGTGCCGCCCCTGCTGCAGCTGCTGGTTTTTGCCTTTGCGGCCACCCTGGAAGTGAGCAATGTCAATATTGCCATCAACAACCAGGATGCCGGACGCGCCTCGCATGAACTGGTGCAACGGCTGGACAGCGCCCATTTTATCAAGCGTATTTATCATATTGAAAGCCGACAAGCCTTGCAGCAGCTCATTAACAAAGGAGAAGTGATTGCCGCCCTGACCATTCCGGCCGATTTTTCACGCACCATCGCCGCCGGAGGCAGCGCATCGGCCCAGGTTGTGATTGATGGCCGGCGCAGCAACTCGGGCCAGATTACGCTGGCTTATCTTTCGGTCATTGCCGCAGAAACCGGCGCACAAATGACGCCTGACGCGCAAACACCCACGCCCGTCGCGGTACGCCATTGGTTCAACCCGAACCTGATCTACCGCTGGTTCATCGTGCCTGGCCTGACCGGTGTCCTGGCGCTGTTCAGCGCGTTACTGATTACCTCCCTGTCGATTGCCCGCGAGCGCGAATTGGGTACCTTCGACCAGTTACTGGTGTCACCCACTTCTGTGTCTGAAATCATTATTGCCAAATCCCTGCCCGGGCTGGCCATTGGCACCCTGCTTGGCCTGTTTATGACGGGTGCCGGTGTCTTTCTGTTTGGCATCCCGTTTTACGGTTCTTTTCTGCTCTTGTTGGCCAGTTTATTACTCTTCATCCTGTCTGTTGTGGGCATTGGCCTGATGATTTCCGCCATCAGCATGACACAGCAACAGGCCATTTTAGGCGCCTTCGCGATTGGCGTACCATCGGTCTTAATGTCGGGTTTTTCCACACCGGTAGAAAACATGCCTGTGTTCCTGCAATGGCTGGCCCAAGCCATCCCACTTACCCACTTCCTGATTATTGTTGAAGGCAGTTTTCTTAAGGCCCTGCCGGCAGTAGATGTGCTTGCCAATCTTTGGCCCCTTGCACTGATCGCCTTAATCACACTAAGCACCGCCACCCTGTTTGTTAGGAGGCGTTTGCAATGATAACAATCACGCACCCCGCTCCCGTGCCTGCATGGTAGCGAAGCGGTTCAGGCAAACTCTGCCGCATCCACCTTAAGCGCTGACGGCCAGAAATACCACAGTGCTGCCAGCAATTGCAGGCCCAGCATGATTCCCCATGCCGTAATGTGTGCCTGGGGCGGATACACACCCTCTTGCTGCGGCCAAACATCCAGAATATAGCCAATCCCCATTTGCATAGAAAAAATGCACACAAAAAACACCATATTGAAAGCCGTCGTCACACGCCCCACTACATGCTGCGGAAACACTTCCGCCATGACGGAATAAGCCAAAATGCCACAGGATGCTGAAAACCCGTAAACACTCCATAACAGCGCATGAGGTATCGGCCACTGCATAATCACCCCCAGCTGGATAAACAGGAAAACCAGCATACCCAAGCCAGCAAAACGGAATAAATTCAAGCCAAGCCGCTCCAGTTTACGAGCCAGCAAACCGGTCACTGCCGTGCCGGCCACCATCGTCAGGCCTAGCAGGGAAACCAGCCGGTCGGCCTGTTCGGGCAGCATGCCCTGCGCCTGAATCATATAAGGCCGCACCCATAAAGACTGGGCAGCATAAAAAGCGCCCCCGCAAACCGAAGGCAGCGACGCCAGCTGCCAGAATACCCGGTGGGAAAGAATGCGTTTGGTACCTGCCATCTGCTGGCTAAAAGACACTTTGGCCCTGGCCCGCTGCGACTTGGGTTCCACCACGCCAAACCAGATTAGAGTGGCTATCAGCAAGGTACACACCGCCATACCAATACTAATGGTTTGCCATAAATAATGCTGAAGCAAGGCCGCCAAGGGCGTACCCACCACCACACCACCCATGCCACCCAAGGCCACCATCACGCCATTAAGCATGGGCAGGCGGGACATGGGAAAATTTTGTGCCAGTGCCATAAAGGCAGCACCCAAACACACCGAGACCCCCATCCCAATTAAAAACCGGCCCATAAACAGGCCAACCATGCCACTGGACATGCCATAAACCACCGTACCCAAGGCAGCCAGCAATAACAGGCAGGCTTCGGTTTTACGGGCACCGTAAGTATCCAGCGCCAGGCCCGCCGGCAACTGGGCCAGGGCAAAACTCATAAAATAAGCACTGGTTAACAAACCCAGATCACCGGCCGACAGCCCCAATTCTGCCGTCAAAAAAGGGGCAAACCCAATGTTTAAGCCCCTATATACATACGACAAAAAATAGCCTATCGCAAAAATCAAAAAAATGCGTAATCCTGTTTTTGCATTCATCGTTTCCGTCTAAAAACAAGCTTGTCCGGGCTAGAGGCCTCGGGGTCAAACCTGTAATCCTCCTTGTCAAATAACTGCAGGTCTTCGGGTTTTTGTGCTTGTGTTTCTATGGCAAAACGCACCATCAGCCCACGTGCCCGCTTGGCATTGAAGCTAATGATTTTGTAAACACCATTTTTATAATCCTGGAACACGCACTGTACCACACGTGCATCCAATGTTTTACGGTCAATAGATTTAAAATATTCTTCCGAAGCCAGGTTAATCACCACCCTGGATTCCCGTTTTTTCAAGCGCGCATTCAGGTAGGCGGCAATCTGACTGCCCCAGAACGCATACAGGTTGTTTCCCTTGGCATTGTCCAGCCGGGTGCCCATTTCAAGACGGTAAGGCTGCATTAAATCCAGCGGCCGCAACACCCCATACAGCCCACTTAAGATAGCAACATGTTCCTGTGCCCAGTCAACCTGGCTTTCATTCAGGGTTTGTGCCTCAAGACCTTCATACACATCGCCATTAAAGGCAAACAGGGCCTGGCGTGAATTATGCTGATCAAACGTGGTTGTCCAGGCGGCGTAACGGTTTACGTTCAATTCAGACAGTGCCGGGCTTAACTTCATTAAGGCTGAAATATCTTCAGCCGACTTGGTTTTAAGACTCTCAATAAGTTCGGCCGCTTGCGGAACGAAGAAAGGCTGGGTATGTTTTTGAATAGCCAGCGGTGTGTCGTAATCCAGTTTTTTAGCAGGAGATAAAACAAATAACATAAATTCAATCTACTTTTATAAAAAATGCTGCCCGCATGTTTTACACCCGGGCTGACCATTAAATTTGAATACGGAAAAATATCTGACAATGTCTTATATTTAAACCAAACATAAGGCCTTGTCCAATTGAAAATAGACAAGGCCTTGATATACAAAACTTATTCCGGACTACACGCCTTTCTCATCATCAACGTTAACCAAGGACGTTCCTGTTCCCACGCGGCGCATTTTTACGTTCCCGTCCCCACGCAGGCATGGGGACGAAAATTTAAGGTTGAAGCACCTTGATGCCGCCCATATAAGGCTGCAAGACCTCTGGCACCACAATACTACCATCGGCCTGCTGATAGTTTTCAAGTACCGCCACCAAAGCACGGCCCACGGCCAGGCCGGAACCATTCAGGGTATGGGCGTATTCTGTCTTGCCTTGCTCGTTACGGAAGCGCGCCTGCATACGACGGGCCTGGAACGCCTCGCAGTTGGACACCGAAGAAATCTCGCGCCAGGTATCCTGGGAAGGAATCCAGACTTCAAGGTCATAGGTTTTAGTAGCCCCAAAACCCATATCGCCCGCGCACAGCAACACCACACGGTAAGGCACGCCCAACAATTTCAAGACCTTTTCGGCGTGGCCCACCATTTCTTCAAGGGCATCGTACGATTTTTCAGGATGCACCACCTGCACCATTTCTACTTTGTCAAACTGGTGCTGGCGAATCATGCCACGGGTATCTCGGCCACCGCTGCCCGCTTCAGAGCGGAAGCAAGGCGTATGTGCGGTAAGCCTGATGGGCAAATTGGTACCGGGCACGATCTCGTCGGCCACCGTGCTGGTAAGCGTGATTTCAGAGGTGGAAATAAGATACAGCTCTTCTTTGGCAACCGTATTTCCCTGCTCGTCTACCTGAGGCTCATCATCGCCCCCTTTGGTCACCCAGAACATGTCCTCTTTGAACTTGGGCAACTGGCCCGTGCCAAACAGGGTAGAACTGTTCACAATATAAGGGGTATAGCATTCGGTATAACCGTGTTCGGCAGTGTGCAAGTCTAGCATGAACTGGGCTAGGGAACGGTGCAGGCGTGCCATTTGACCACGCATGAACACAAAACGTGAACCCGACAACTTGGCGGCCGTATCAAACTCAAGCCCCAGCTTTTCGCCCAGCGCCACGTGATCGGCCACTTCAAAGCCCAGGGCAGCCGGCATCTCGTCTTTCACATATTCTTTGCCAGGCAGCCAGCGGCGCACTTCCACGTTGTCATCGCTGTCTTTGCCATTAGGCACGACATCATTGGGCAGGTTGGGAATAGACATTAACCAGGCATCCAGCTCTTGTTTGATGCCGTTCAACTGCCCTTCAAGTTCTTTAAGTTTGCCGGGAATCGCCTGTGATTCGGCCATCACGGCACTGGCATCCTGCCCTTGCGACTTGAGTTTGCCAATTTGCTTGGCCAGCGAGTTGCGCTGGGCCTGAAGGGTTTCGGTGTCAACCTGAACCGCCTTGCGGCGGGCTTCAAGGGCATTGAAGCGCTCTTCGTCAAATTCGACGCCACGGCGTTTTAACGCCGCAACAACCCGGGGTAAATCTTTGCGCAGTAAAACAGGATCTAACATAATCTTCTTTTTAAACAGGGTTCAAGTATGGGAGGTGCCGGCAGAAAGCCGGAAGATTTTGCCTCACGTCTGATGATTACACGTGAGCACCAAAGCCTACCATTATAAACGGCATTCTGCCAGCCCGCAGAAAATTCACAGGCAAGCGCTATTGACGCCATCTTCGTTACCACGTAGGAATGAACTGCCCCCAAAAAGTTGAAGAGGTGTCCAACTTTTTGGGGGCAGCTCACACATGAGCATGGGAACGAGAAAGTACACAGACATTACCACGAAGCAGAAAAATTCCCCTCTGCGGAGGGGTGGCAGGCAAAGCCTGACGGGGTGGTTCCTGATTTCCACGCAGGCGCAGAACCAGGATGGGTCAGTTCATAGCATAAAAACGAACAAACGCCAAACCAAAAAACACCACTAAAGTAGTACAAACAATATAAATACTACTTTAATATACAAACCATTGATTAAAAATAAATATTAAAGTAGGATAAACATAATTAATACTACTTTATTACTCATCATGGCTACCCTTTCCAGTATTTCCCAAACACTCAGAAAGCAACTTCAGGCGCTCAAGCTAACACAGGAAACCGTTAGACAAGACACAGGTATCACAAGGCGTACGCTTACTAATGTATTAAGTGGCAAACAAGACTACAAGCTCACCACACTGCTGGCGATAGCAGACCGGCTGGGCCTGGATGTTGTCCTGCTTCCCAAAGAAGCCGCCAGGGGAATAAACCTTACCCCGACCACCACCCCGACCCCTCCAAAAGTAACCAGCACCGTACAAGCCACCCTTGAGCGTTTAAGAGCCAAGACGGAACAACTCAAATGAATGTAAAGGCGCTTGAAATCCATCTTGGCAAACAACGTATTGGTGTGCTATTCCAGTTTGCACCCGCGCATGCAGCAACCATCAACCGCTTTGTCGCAGACGAAGCATTCATTAACACCATCCAGCAACCCACCCTTTCGCTTTCCATGCTGGCAGATACCCCACAAGACCAGGCCCTGCTGTGGCGTGATTTTCAAAGCACCCTGTTTAACGGCAAGCTCTCAAAAGACGGGCAAAGTTGGCTCTTGCCCGCATTTTTCCAAAATTTATTACCCGAAGGGGTATTCAGAGACCAGCTTGCACGTGCCCGGCAATGCGCGTCCAATGACCATTTTGAACTTCTGGCGGCCTGCGGCAAAGATTTACCCGGCAACGTATATGCCCTGCCGGTTGAATTAAGCCGTGCCGAACTTGGCTACTATGTTACACAAGATGCAGACGCTCTGGAAATGAGCATTACGGCAGAACCATTGGAAGATGGTGTGTCGCTTTCCGGATTTCAGCCTAAATTGGGTGTGATTAAAAAAGGTGAACGATATATCGCCCGAACCAAAGACCAGGATACCCATATTATTGCCAAACTACCCGTGATGAGTTATCCGCTGCTTCCCGAGGCAGAGGCGCTTTCCCTTAGCCTTGCCAGCACCGCAGGGGTCAACGCCTGCAATGCTTATCTGGCCCCCATGCATAAACTTGCCGTGCAACACCATTATGAATTAGGTGATGTCCAGGCCAATACGAACTTTCTTGCCGTCCCCCGCTACGATCGCAATATTGGCCAACGTATCCACTGCGAAGATTTCGCCCAAATACTGGGCATCATGCCAGAAAACAAATATTCTTCCGCTCATTCTTATCTGGATATTGCTGCCGCCTTTCTCACTTACCCCAGTCTGGGTACAGAAGCCGTACATGAACTATTGCGTCGAATCACAGTAAATGAAATGCTGGGTAATCCTGACATGCATTTAAAAAACATAGGTGTCTGGTATCCCGATGGCAAAACCCCTGAACTCCCCCCAGCTTATGACATTGTGGCGCATTGTATCTACACGCCCAGTTATGGGCACGGGCTTAGACTGCTACCCCAAAGCCTTGAAACACAACTTGGCCCCAAAGAACTAGCCAACGGTACACATCGGCAATTACGATTATCACCCATGGTTTTAAGAGTATTTTGTGAAGCGCTTGAAATACCCGAAAAACCCGCAACAGCGGTAATATCCAAATGTGTTAAAGATGCGGTAAAAACCTGGCCCGACATGATTGAAAACAGCCTATTGTTTGAAAGCCAGAAAAAAAAGCTTTTAAAGTACTTTCTGGCCCATCCTTTGGTTAAGAGCGTATTGCGCAGACAAAATTAAGATTCTTGCTCTTTAAAGTTAGGCATTCCCACGAAGCAGAAAAATTCCCCTCTGCGGAGGGGTGGCAGGCGAAGCCTGACGGGGTGGTTAACGAGCAACACACAACACAAGCAATCCCCACTTACTTCTTCCAAACTTCCTCATCCAACCCCTTCAAAAACGCCATCTTTTCAGCAATTTTGCTTTCCAGCCCCCTGGGCACGGGCCGGTACCAGCCGGGTTTGCGCATGCCTTCGGGGAAGTAGTTTTCACCGGCGGCATAGCCATGAGGCTCGTCGTGGGCATAGCGGTAGGCGTGGCCATGGCCCAGTTCTTTCATTAATTTAGTGGGCGCATTGCGAAGATGGGGCGGCACTTCGCGGCTTTTGTCCTGTTTAATAAAAGCACGGGCCTGGTTGTAGGCCATATAACCGGCGTTACTTTTAGCTGCCACGGCCAGGTAAATAACCGCCTGCGCCAAGGCCAATTCCCCTTCGGGTGAACCCAGCCGCTCGTAGGTGGCGGCCGCGTCATTGGCAATTTGCATGGCGCGGGGGTCGGCCAGGCCGATGTCTTCCCAGGCCATGCGCACAATACGGCGCGACAGATATTTGGCATCGGCCCCGCCATCCAGCATGCGGGTAAACCAATACAGGGCGGCATCGGGGTCGGAACCGCGTACCGATTTATGCAGGGCGGAAATCTGGTCGTAGAAGGCATCGCCCCCCTTGTCGAAGCGGCGCAGGTTTTGTGACAGGGCCACTTCCAGCCAGGCACTGTCCACCAGGTCGCGGCCCGAGGAAATGGCCGAATCCAGCACCACCTCTACCGCATTAATCAGGCGGCGGGCATCGCCATCAGCCCAGGCCGCCAGCTGCGTGCGGGCCTTTTCATCCATCTGCACCGGTTGTTCAGGCCGGTCGCTGTTCACCAATTCCAGCGACCGGTTTACCAGTTCCAGTAACTCTTCCTGCCCCAGCGATTCAAGCACATACACCCGGGCCCGGGACAGCAAGGCCGAATTCATTTCAAAAGAAGGGTTTTCGGTGGTGGCACCAATAAAAGTAAACAGGCCGCTTTCCACATACGGCAAAAAAGCGTCCTGCTGGGCCTTGTTAAAACGATGCACTTCATCGACAAACAGAATGGTTTTACGGCCCTGCCCCTGTGCCACCTGCGCAGCGGTAACGGCCTCGCGAATATCTTTGACCCCGCCCAACACGGCTGAAATAGCAATAAACTGGGCATCAAAGCCGTCGCTCATGAGGCGTGCCAGCGTGGTTTTACCCACCCCCGGCGGCCCCCAGAAAATCATGGAATGCGGTCGGCCAGATTCAAAGGCCACCCGCAAAGGCTTGCCCGGTGCCAGCAAATGCGACTGCCCCACCACCTGATCCAGCGTGCGCGGCCGCAAACGCTCGGCCAGCGGCGCTGAACTTAATGCCTGGGATTGAAATAAATCATTGTCGTTCACGCTGATTAAACTCTGTAAATACTTAACATTAATATGTTCGTCACTTCAATAGTGAAAATGCAATTAAGAAACGGACATTTTCGTCTTTTTAGGCAAAAATCTTACATCGATACGGATACTGCTACCAATACCCCAGTATATTAAACCACACGCCAAATACTGTATACATCAACAGCCAAAACAAAAAAAGGGCCATCGTCACGGCCCTTTCCCCCTATGAACTGGCAAACACACGCTTACATTCTAACCGTGTCTACCCCGGCTGGTGCCTTGAACTGGAACTGGCTGGCCGGAATTTTGGCATTTGATTTAAAATTACGCATTTTGATACTGGTGGTCTGCCCGAAAGAGTCCAGAATAACCAGCTCGGCGGGCAGGTTGTTGGCAAAGGCGATATCAACGTGCGACAAACCGGCATCGGGCACTTTGGGGGTGGCACGCAGCCACACCAGGCCATTTTGTTCTGGCAACACGCTAACATTGAAGCTTTCATCCAGCGACCCCGAACCAAACAGGATGGCCGCCGGTGACGCCCCCACCGCCTGGTCCACCGGACGCTGGGTTACCTGCATTAAATCAGGATCATACTGATACACGATTTTGCCGTCGGAAATTACCTGCTGCTCGTAAGGCGTAGCCACATTCCAGTAAAACTTGCCAGGCCGCTCGAAGCCGAATGAACCCGTTTGCGCCCCCGAACCCGTGGTTTGCTGGGCAAACTGGCCACTGGCCGATTTCACATTACGCACAAAATCTTTCAACTGCTGACTGGCATCGGCCTTGACCGTGTTTTTAACTGCCGGAATTTCCTCAAACTGCAAATTCTGCAAATCGGTATTCAGGCCTGCCTCGGGCAGCTGAAAACCGGGGGAAACCGTCATGGATTGCGCCTGAACTCCCCAGCTGGAAGTGGCCAATATCAGGGTAATGGTAGCAAGCAATGCTTTTTTCTTCATCTATATTCTCCGGAAAACCCCGCCAATCTTGGCAGTGCAACCTAGGTGTGTTTTTGTCAATTCCCGCGGAGGCGGGGTTTATTGGGTGGGGGAAGTGCTTTTTATACAACCACCCCGTCAGGCTCCGCCTGCCACCCCTCCACGGGAGGGGAATTTGTGGAACTCTTTTCAGCGGTAAAAAGGGTTTAGATAATTCCCCTCCCGTGGAGGGGTGGCGCGAAGCGACGGGGTGGTTACACGCAACTTACAAACGCCTCTTACAGGCCCTATCACAGTGACACGTAACTTACAAACGCCTCTTACAGGCCCTATCACAGTGACACGTAACTTACAACTCCCACTACAGGCCCTGTAAATTACACACCAACTACAAAATTCCTGCCACCACTCTGCAAGTGACGCAGCAACTGTCACGCCCCCTACCACCTGTTTTTAACAGAATTTACCCCACAGCACTGTTACACAAGCGTAAATCCAATTACGGCGTTGAAATAATCACCCTTCTTCCTGCCCCGCCGGCACCAGGATTTCCCGGTTGCCATTAGACTGCATGGCAGACACTACGCCAGACTGCTCCATTTGCTCTAACAAGCGGGCGGCGCGGTTGTAGCCAATACGCAAGTGACGCTGCACCGACGAAATAGAAGCCCGGCGGTTTTTTAGCACAATCGCCACCGCCTGGTCATATAACGGGTCTGATTCAGGGTCGGCAAAGCCGGTTACGCTGCCCAGGCCATCGCCGGTTTCACCGGGTACGCCGCCTTCCAGAATGCCATCAATATAATCGGCCTCACCCTGCTCTTTCAGGCAATCCACCACGCGGTGAACTTCGTCATCGGCCACAAAAGCACCGTGCACCCGGCGTGGCAGGCCGGTACCCGGTGGCAAGAACAGCATATCGCCCTGGCCCAGCAGGGTTTCTGCCCCCATTTGGTCCAAAATAGTGCGCGAGTCTATTTTTGAAGACACCTGAAACGCAATACGGGTAGGAATATTGGCCTTGATTAAACCGGTAATCACATCAACGCTGGGCCGCTGGGTGGCCAGCACCAGGTGGATACCCGAAGCCCGGGCTTTTTGTGCCAGGCGGGCAATGAGTTCTTCAATTTTCTTGCCCACCACCATCATTAAATCGGCCAGTTCGTCGATGACCACCACAATAAAGGGCAGCGTGCTTAACGGTTCGGGCGCTTCAGGGGTTAAGGAAAACGGGTTCGGAATAGGCTCGCCTTTTTTGATGGCTTCACGAATTTTAGCGTTATAACCACTTAAATTTCGCACGCCCATTTTACTCATCAGTTTATAACGCTTTTCCATCTCGCCCACACACCAGTTCAGCGCGTTGGCGGCCTGGCGCATATCGGTAACCACCGGTGCCAGCAAATGCGGAATGCCCTCGTAAATGCTCATTTCCAGCATTTTCGGGTCAATCAGAATAAGGCGAACCTGTGTCGCATCGGCCTTGTACAGCAAAGACAGAATCATGGCATTAATACCCACCGACTTGCCCGAACCGGTGGTACCGGCCACCAGCAAATGGGGCATTTTGGCCAGATCAGCCACCACCGGATTACCGGCAATATCTTTGCCCAGCACCATAGTTAAGGCTGAAGGGTTGTCGTGATAGGTTTTAGAGCCAATAATTTCAGACAACCGCACCATTTGACGGCGCGGGTTGGGCAGTTCAAGCCCCATTAAATTCTTGCCGGGAATGGTTTCCACCACCCGGATGCTAATTAAACTAAGCGCCCGAGCCAGGTCTTTGGACAGATTAACAATCTGGCTGCCCTTAACCCCGGTAGCGGGTTCTATTTCATAACGGGTAATCACCGGCCCGGCCTGAGCCGCCACCACTGTCACCTCTACCCCAAAATCGCGCAGTTTTTTCTCAATAAGGCGGGACGTATATTCAATGGTTTCGGGGGAAACGGTTTCTATATTATCTTGGGCCGGGTCTAGCAAGTCTATGGCCGGCAAGGCCCCTTCGGACTCATGGCTCACCACCGGAAACTGGGTTTGCTGCTTTTCTGTTTGCTGCTTTTCTTTAACCGCCCGTTCTGACTTGGGAATACTGGTAATAGCCGGCTCTATTCTTACCGGCTTCTCGTGGGTTAATTTTACTTTTTGCTCAACCAGGTTTTCCTGACGCACCGCTTTGGCGGCTTCTCCGGCCTTGCGGTCTTTGCGAGCACTAAAAAAATCACCCACACCGGCAATACCGCGCTGAATGGCAAAACCGATTTTTTCAGCCACGGTTAACCATGAAAAACCAAAAAAGAAACTAATGCCCAACACCAACAACAGGAATAGCGCAATGGCCGAACCACTGGGCCCGATAAGCATTAACAGGTTATTGGCAAAAATTCCCCCCAGAACGCCACCGGCGCCCCCGGGAAGTTGTTCACCAAAGCCCTGTAGCTGGCTGGCTTCAAAACCCATTGAGCCCAAAAACAGCATGATAAAACCAATGCCCTGTTCCCAGTGCACGCGGGGTAAATCAAGGTCTGGGTCTAGCACAATACGTTTCATTAAGCGGCGATAGCCCACCCACATTCTTTGCGCAAAGCAAACCACCAGCCACCAGGCGGAAAGCCCCACCAGGTAATACAGGATATCTGAAACATAAGCCCCCACCATACCCAGCCTGTTTTGCACAAGCTGGCTGGAAGAGGTACTGACCCAACCGGGATCAGTGGGGTGCCAGGTAAACAGCGTAAACGCCAAGGCCACCGCCAATGCCGCGTAAATAACCCACTTGGCCTCGCCAAAAAGGGAAACCACGCGATCGGTCGTTGGAGAAGAGCCGCTTTTCTGGTTGCGTTTATTACGACCAGCTGAGCGATTTGAAAGTGTATTAGAAGAACGTGCCATAAGTCATATTATAATTGTGGATTACCATTATAGGATGAATATAAATGAGCGATGTTAAACATTCCAAGGTTTTGATTCTGGGTTCGGGCCCAGCGGGCTATTCTGCGGCGGTTTATGCGGCCCGCGCCAACCTGAACCCGGTCATGGTTACCGGCATGGCGCAAGGCGGCCAGCTCATGACCACCACCGACGTAGACAACTGGCCGGCCGACCCCGAAGGCGTGCAAGGCCCAGACCTGATGCAGCGTTTTTTACAACATGCAGAACGTTTCAACACCGACATCATTCTGGACCAGATTGAGCGCGTGGACCTGTCCAAACGCCCTTTCACCCTGCATTCCGAAATGGGCAATGTTTACACCTGCGACAGCCTGATTATTGCCACCGGTGCCAGCGCCAAATACCTGGGCCTGCCTTCCGAAGAAGCCTTCATGGGCAAGGGCGTGTCTGCCTGCGCCACCTGCGACGGCTTTTTCTATCGCAACCAGGACGTGGTGGTGGTGGGCGGTGGCAACACAGCGGTTGAAGAAGCCCTGTACCTGTCTAACATTTGCCGCAAAGTCACCCTTATTCACCGCCGCGACAAATTCCGTGCCGAACCCATCTTAATTGACAAAATGATGGAAAAAGTAAAAAACGGCAATATGGAACTGCAACTGTTTCACACCCTGGAGGAAATACTGGGCGACGACAGCGGCGTAACCGGTGTGCGCATTCGCAACACGCAAGATAATACCACACAGGAGTTACCCGTAACCGGTGCTTTTATTGCGATTGGCCACCAACCCAATACCGGCATCTTCGAAGGCCAGTTAGAGATGGAAAACGGCGGCTACATTAAAACCCGTAGCGGCCAGCAAGGCTTGGCCACCATGACTTCCGTACCCGGCGTTTTTGCGGCCGGCGACGTGCAAGACCATATTTACCGCCAGGCCATTACCAGCGCAGGTACCGGTTGCATGGCTGCCCTTGATGCACAACGTTGGCTGGACAATGAAGGTAATTAAAGGCAATCTTGAAGACCTGAAACGCCTGCAAAAAAAACGCAGTGCACAACAGGCCAAGGCAGAAAAGCAGGTAAAAGAACAGGCCCGGCACACCAAACCCACTTCAGGCAGTGCCGCTGCGGTAGCGCTGTCCAGTGAAGACGCCGCCCTGTTCCAGCAATCGGTAAAGGGGGTTACCCCCCTGCCTGGCAGTAATCGCATTCCACATGTGGCCACCAGCAAGTCACCCAATGCTCTGGTTCTTGCCCGGCGGGCACAGGCCGAAGGCAGGACAATACCCGCGCTTACCCCGGCCCCCGGTGCCGGTCAGGAAACCCGCCCAGTGCAACCAGGCCAAAACCTGCAGCCCGATGATTCTTCTTACGTGCAGCATGCTCATAGTAAAGATCTGCTGAAAAAATTGGCCCGTGGCACCTGGCCCGTTTCGGCCACCCTTGACCTGCATGGCACTACCGCCGAACAGGCCGCCGAACGGTTCGACCGGTTTATTCAGTCTTGCCTGCAACATCAGGTACGTTGCGTTTGCATTATTCACGGCAAAGGCTACGGCTCTAAAGACGGGCAGGCGGTACTAAAAGATGGGGTGAAAGCGTGGTTACGGCAGCTGGAAGCCACCCAGGCATTTATTCAGGCCCCTGAAAGCATGGGTGGAACCGGTGCTTTGCTGGTGTTGTTAAACACCAAGATTTAAGCGAAGTCGTGGAAGGGGTTCCTGCGCTCTCGTTCGGCTCGTCGGCTCGTCGGCTCGTCGGCTCGTTCCCACGCTCTGCATAGGAATACATAAACCGCGCTGAAATTGATAAGGGCGATTAATGCTTGTGACATTAATCGCCCTTTCTTGTATTTATTTTGGTATGGCATAACTGCTTATGGGCTGTTATTAACCAGCAAGTTACCCGGTCTTTGCCGAGTGGTTTGTCTCCTCACCTGCATGAAAAGTATTATGCATTAGATTATGACAATTCACACTTAGGGTATGCACTAATTTTTACGGTTTTTCAATAATAAAAACAACTAATTGCTCTTTTCTTGATCAATCTCATGTGCCAATTGGCGGGATTTATCTTTTTGCGCCAGTTTTTCTTCGCGACGCCTGCGAATTTGCTCATCCATTTTCGCGCCAATATGTTCTTCGTCCCGCTGTTCGGCCAAATCCACCTGACGCTGCCTTTCCCGAAAACGCTCACGTTGCTCCTGAGTAATTTTGTCCCAGCAATGCGGACAGCTTTCACCACGCACATAATGAGCGGACGCACGGTCTTCATCACTTAAAGGATGACGGCAGGCCCGGCACTGAATATATGGCCCAGGCACCAGCCCATGCCCCACCGAAACCCGTTCATCAAACACAAAACACTCGCCATCCCACAGGCTTTGCGGCGCAGGAATGGTTTCCAAATACTTAAGAATACCGCCTTCCAGATGGTAGACCTCGTCATAGCCCTGGGACTTCATGTACGCCGTAGACTTTTCGCAACGAATCCCGCCGGTACAGAACATGGCCACTTTCTTTTTCCTGGTTTTATCCAGTAAGCCGCCCTCTTGGGCCTGCGCCTGCACCCATTGCGGAAACTCGCGGAACGTAACCGTTTCAGGATTAACCGCCCCCCTGAACGTACCAATATCCACTTCGTAATCGTTGCGGGTATCAATCAACACGACATCAGGGTCGGAAATTAAGGCATTCCAGTCTTCAGGCTTCACATACGTACCCGCATTCTGCCCATTCACATTGGGTTGCCCCATGGTCACGATTTCTTTTTTCAAGCGCACCCGCATGCGGTGAAACGGCTCGCAGTCTTCCGACCAGGATTCTTTATGTTCCAGGGTAGCCAAGCGGGGGTCATTGCGCAAATACGTCAGCACCGCATCAATACCCTCGCGTGGGCCGGCAATCGTGCCATTAATGCCTTCAAGCGCCAGCAACAAAGTGCCTTTTACCTCATGCTGCTCGCAAAAAGCCTGCAAGGGTTCACGCATTGCCTGGTAATCGGGCAATTCAACAAATTTATATAAAGCGGCAATGGTAAAGTTGGACATACGGCAAGCGGGTAATAATAAAACAACCATTATAAATCAAACCAAGAGTTTGCAATGACATTGGCCTGGCACTTTTCTTTCTGGTTCCCACGCGGGAGCATGGGAGCCAGAAACTTGCAATAACAAAATAACTTCAAGTTATGTAAAATCTGCTAGTCTACGGATTAATAATTCGCTATTTTTATCCCCAGGAGGAAACATGAAGTTAGAAACACTGGCCATTCACGCCGGCTATAAACCCGAACCCACCACCAAAGCCGTGGCGGTACCTATTTACCAAACCTCTTCCTACGCATTCGACAACACCCAGCACGGGGCTGATTTGTTTGACCTGAAAGTGGCTGGCAATATTTACACCCGCATCATGAACCCCACCAATGCGGTGCTTGAAGAGCGCGTGGCCGCACTGGAAGGCGGAGTGGCTGCTCTGGTGGTGGCCTCGGGCATGGCCGCTATTACTTACGCCATCCAAACCATTGCCGGCGCCGGTGACAACATTATTTCCACCAGTACCCTGTATGGCGGCACCTACAACCTGTTCGCCCATTCCTTCCCCCGTCAGGGTATTGAAGTACGCATGGCGCCGCATAACGACATTGCTGCCCTGGAAGCGCTTATTGACGACAACACCAAAGCGGTTTTCTGCGAATCTATTGGCAACCCGGCCGGTAACATTATTGACATCCAGGCCCTGGCCGATGCCGCCCACCGCCATGGCGTACCGCTTATTGTTGACAACACCGTCGCTTCACCCGCGCTGTGCCGCCCCTTTGAACACGGTGCCGACATTGTGGTGCATTCCCTGACCAAGTACATTGGCGGCCATGGCACCACCATTGCCGGCGCCGTGGTTGATTCAGGCAAATTCCCCTGGGCCGAACACAAAGAACGCTTTGCCATTTTGAATGAACCCGACCCGGCCTACCACGGTGTGGTTTACACCGACGCCTTCGGTCCCGCCGCCTTCATTGGCCGCTGCCGCGTTGGCCCGCTGCGTAATACCGGTGCCGCCCTGGCCCCCTTAAGCGCTTTCTTAATTATCCAGGGTATTGAAACCCTGTCGCTGCGCATGGAACGTCATTGCGAAAACACCCTGAAAGTGGCCCAGCACCTTAACAACCACCCGCAAGTAGCATGGGTTAAATACGCTGGCCTGCCCGATCACCCCGAACACGCACTGGCACAAAAATACATGGGTGGCATTCCTTCTGGCATCTTGACGTTTGGCATTAAAGGCGGTAGCGAAGGCGGCGCCCGATTTATTGACGCCCTGCAGCTTATTACCCGACTGGTTAATATTGGCGACGCCAAATCCCTGGCCTGCCACCCCGCCAGCACCACCCACCGCCAACTAGACGAAAAAGAACTGGCCACCGCTGGTGTGAGTGCCGACATGATCCGTCTGTCTATTGGTATTGAACACATCGACGACATTATCGCCGACCTGGACCAGGCACTGGAAGCCAGCAAGGCTTAATACCTGCGTTGTCATATAAAGCAGGATTGGTTCCCATGCTTGAACTGACCCCAATAAGTTGAAGAGGTGTCCAACTTTTTGGGGTCAGTTCAGAGCATGGGAACCAGGAGGATCAAAACCCCCGGTTAAATCTTGATCTCCGCCCCCAGCGCTTTGGCAAACTGGCTTAGCCACGCGGGGTGGGCGGGCCAGGCGGGGGCAGTTACCAGGTTGCCGTCGGTTACGGCGGCATCAATCGCGATATCGGCATATTTGCCACCGGCCAGTTCCACCTCTGGGGCGCAGGCCGGGTAAGCGGAACAAGTACGGTCTTTTAAAATACCGGCTGCGGCCAGAATTTGCGCGCCATGGCAAACCGAGGCAATTGGCTTGCCGGCCGTATTGAACTCACGCACAATATCCAGCACCCGCTTATTCAAACGCAAATATTCGGGCCCACGACCACCGGGTATTAACAAACCCACGTAATCATTGGTATTGACCGCTGCAAAATCATAATTAAGCGCAAAATTATGACCCCGCTTCTCGCTATACGTCTGATCCCCCTCAAAATCGTGAATGGCCGTGGCCACACGATCACCGGCTTTTTTATCGGGACATACCGCATGTACGGTATACCCCAGCGCCAATAAAAACTGGTACGGCACCATGGTTTCGTAATCTTCAGTGAAATCACCGGCAATCATTAAAATCGCTTTACTCATGACAGGTCTCCCAAGTTAAAAAACACCCTATTACCTTTTTTGAAATAAAGGTTTACTATATTATTGTTTTATATCATTTTAATGGCAAACAAGCATTTTTAGCCAATGGCCAAAAAATATTTAGCCCAACCAAATCAAAGGTCTTAACTGCCGCTGTTTTTCATTCATACATTTGCAGATAAAGCCAAAAAAACCTAACCACTGGGGTTCTGGCTACATAATACACATGCATTTCAACGCATTGAACCGAAACTCAAATCGGGGAAAGCGCTTCCCCTATAAAGCAGTATAAAAATGCAACGCCTTACCCCTAAAAAAGCCAACCCACCCACCGCAGCAACCACCTAAAAAGGAATCTCCATGAAACCTCTTTATCTGCTACTGGCCACTTCCGCCCTGCTTATATCCACCCCCAGCCAGGCCCAGATGTATTCGGGCGACTACCAAAAATGTAACCGAGGTAGTACTCCTCAAATTGAACAATGTGTCGGGAAGCAAACAAAAATGTGGGACAATCGCCTGAACAAAGCCTATCAAGAACTCATGTCTCGCAGTAGCGATGAGCAAAAAGGACTATTAAGAACCACTCAGCGCCTGTGGATTCAATATCGGGATGCCAACTGCAGTTTTTATTATGCAAATGAAGGCACCATCAGGCGTATTCAGGCGGCCGAATGCAGGCGTTACATGACCCTGCAACGCACCTGCGAAATGGAAGCGGCCAACAACTGGGAAGGTGGAACACAACCCGGGTGTGACTGAAGCCTTTAATAAACCCAGACTGGTCGAATAAACCCATTTAATTATTACTCAACAACGCCTGCCTTCTTATTAATACTGAAAAGGCCAGGCTGGCGGGCGATAATTCATGGGCTTCTGAAAAAATCAAACCATGAATACGGGTGGGTACCGGGCCTTCTAGGGCAATCACACGATGATGCGCATTTCCCGCGCATTGGGCCGCCCTGAAGCATCCGCACCGGCCGCCCTGTTTGAGCTTTTGCAGGAGCTGCGAATTCCAAATTCATTAAAATCATTGGGATTACAAGAAGAAAACCTGGAGCAGGCCGCCAAACTGGCCGTGGCAAACGCCTACTGGAACCCCCGCCCGGTTGAACTTGACAGCATACGGCAACTGCTGGACAACGCTTTTCACGGGCGGCCTCCTGTTCAATAAACCCGGAACCCACTCACCCACAGCGACCGTTATCATGGCAGCTGCCAGCTTATGATGCAAAAAAAGGATGGCCAATTCCATCCTTTTCTTGCATTTAAAAATTACAAACGAACCGCTTAAATCTTGCAGGCATCGCCGCAGTCGTCATCCGCTTCTGGCACGTTATCGTCCAACTGCTGAATACGCTCGGCATTTTTCTTTTCAATCTCATCAAAATCAATATTCTCAAACGCGGTATCAAAATCAAGATCAGTATCGCTACTCATGGCAGGTCTTCCAAAATGGTTAGGCAAGCTTTGATTTTAACGTTAAAACCGTTTTTGTTTCCAGGCGGGAGCGTGGTAACGAGTATACGAGTCTCGAAACCAGGTGTGTATTGCCGCGCTGCCTGATGGGATACCTAATCAAGAGCCTGAACCACTTTATTCTCAAACAGCTGTTTCGTCTCCATCTCGGAATATCCTAGCTCGGTTAATAACTCTACGCTGTTCTGGCCTATTTTTGGTGGGGCCGTGCGTATGTGAAGACGCTCACCTTCCAATGTAATAGGCAAAAGCGGCACTGCTGTTTCTTTACCATTCGGCAACTCCATAACCTCAAGCCCCCCCGTTGTTTTTAAATGAATATCATCGAAAAGATCCTGTGGTTTGGAAATAGGAGCAAAAGGTAAACCTTGTTTTTCAAAAATAGCCGTTATCTCTTTAGCACTAAACTCGGCCAATCTCTCACGCAGTGCAGGCATCAACCAGGACCTTTGCTGAACTCGGGCATTATTGGATTTCAAGCGTTCATCAGCCCGCAAATCCTTAAAACCAAAAGCATTACAAAAAAGATCCCACTGGGTATCACTGACCACACCAAGAAATACCTGCTCATTATCTTTCAAGGTAAAAACATCATAAATACCCCATGCAGATATCCGGTCTGGCATGGGTTTTGCCGCATTTCCAGTAACCGCATATTGCATCATATGCTGAGCCACCAAAAACACATTATTTTCAAACAGTGCCGATTGAACCTCCATTCCTTTACCCGTATGCGTACGCTGCATAAGAGCAGCCATGGCACCTATTGCACCAAATAACCCGCCCATAATGTCATTAATACTGGTACCCGCTCTTAAAGGATCCCCGGGACGGCCTGTCATATATGCAAGCCCCCCCATCATCTGCACCACTTCGTCAAGAGCGGTGCGATGCGCATAGGGACCAGGCAAAAAACCTTTATGACTCACGTAAATTAAATTTTCATTTTGACGACGTAAAGACGCATAATCCAGGCCAAGTTTTTGCATAGTGCCCGATTTGAAGTTCTCACTTACAATATCAGCGGTCGAGATCAATTTATACGCGATCTCTATGCCCTGAGGACTTTGCAAATCAAGAGCAATACTTTTTTTATTTCGATTAAAAAGTGGAAAAAAACCCGCACCCGACCCCATTAAATGTCTAGTACTATCACCTTTAACCGGCTCTATCTTAATGACTTCAGCCCCCAAGTCAGCCAGCACCATTCCACATGTTGGCCCCATCACCATGTGGGTAAACTCAACAACCCTAACACCTTCCAAAGGCAGTTTTTTATCTTCAGACATTATTGCTCCTGTATTATTAATTATTGTTATTGAATGAACCCTTTAGGTAAGCCAGCCTCGGGGGTCATTCCATAGATGGGCTCATTTGGCAAACCTTCCTGCAAAGCAACCCGTGCCTGCATTAATTTTTCATAATTGATATGGGTCTTTACATTCATCGCCTCAAACATAAACACCAGATCCTCGGTAACCACATTTCCTGAAGCCCCTGGCGCATACGGACACCCTCCCAACCCGCCCTGAGAAGAATCAAACGTCCTGACACCCTCTTCAAAAGCAGCCAAGCAATTTGCAATCCCGAGACCTCGGGTATTATGCATATGTGCCGCACCGGCCTTCTCACCAACTTCATCAAAAAGCCTTCTAAATAACCGGCGTACCTGTTTGGGATTTGCATAGCCAGTGGTATCGGACAGCCCGATATCATCAATACCGGCCTGAGCAGCCATGACTGAAAGACGAATAACATCGTCCTCATCCACTTTGCCCTGGAGCGTGCAACCAAAAGCGGTTGAAATACCCGCCTCTATGCTAATAGCCGGAAAATTGGCATCACGATAGGCAACAATTCGCTTTGCCTCTTCCATCATCTCCTCAGGTGTCTTGCGCACATTGGCTTGAGAATGTGCAACACTTGCAGAAATAGGCAAGGTGATTTTATGCACGCCCGCCTCAAAAGCCGTGACCGCGCCGCGTAAGTTCGGCACTAGGGCCATCACAGTCAGACCCGGATGCTGTAATGCATGCGCCACCACTTCGGCTGTATCAGCCAATTGTGGCAACAGCTTGCTGGGAACAAAAGAACCCACTTCAATTTCCCTGACTCCCGCATCATAAAGCGCCGAAATCCATTTAAGCTTGAATGCGGTTGGCATAATGGTCTTAATACTCTGCAATCCATCCCTTGGGCCTACTTCACTAATCAACACATTATCGCCAGTATTATTTGACATGAATTCCTCTTTTATATCGGTGAATGTTGATTAAATTTCAGCTGTCAATACATCGTAGCGATACAGCCAATCATACCGGTCAGCAATAGGATTACTGCCCCACTCACGTTGGAGATAGGCTTCAGCTCCCTCTTCAGTTTCCAACTCTGCGCTATGAAAACGCCCTGTATTGGCCGTTGCACCACGCACCATTTTGCTTGTCCGCTCAATCCTGGCGCTTTCATATTTTTCAAATGCCAATGGCAAATCATGCACATACTTATCCAGACATCTTGCCAGCACCACGCCATCTTCGATAGACTGAACAGCCCCCTGTGCGAGGAAAGGTAACGTGGCATGTGCGGCATCGCCAACCAATGTCACCCTTCCCTGCGTCCATTGAGGTATCGGATCACGCTGCATAAGCGCCCATTTAAATAACTGAGGTGATAAGCGAATCATGGTTTGCACATCTTCATGCCAGCCTTTGAAGTCATTCAGGCATTCCTCTGCGGTACCTTGGGTACTCCAGGATTCAACTTGCCAGTCTTTACGTTCTATGGTGCCAACAAAGTTCATTATTTCTCCCCTATGCAAGGGATAATTAACGGCATGGCCTCCTGGTCCAATCCAGGTTGAGCCCACCATTTTTTGCAAATGTTCTGGCAAGTTCTTCATTGGAATCACACCGCGCCACGCAACCATCCCCGAAAAATTAGGATTGGTTGGCCCCCACAATTGATTACGAATGGCCGAGCGCACCCCGTCTGCCCCAATCAGCAAGTCGCCGCTTATTTCCTGACCATTTTCAAGTTTAAGCTTGATGGAATCCTTGTCTTGGGAAAAAGAATGCACTTTACTGTCAAGATGAATGGCGTTTGGTTTTATGGCCTCGACGCCGTCAACCAGGGCTTTGAGCAAGTCGGGACGATAAACCGTTAAATAGGGATAACCGTACTTTTCAACGGCGTCATCGCCAAGATCAAAAAGCAACCAGGATTTTCCTGTATTCCACAACCGAAACTCTTTTTTTTCTGGATTACAAGAGTCTGCTTTAACGTTTTCATAAATGCCCAGCGCATCCAGGGCACGACTGCCATTAGGACTTATCTGGATCCCTGCACCCACTTCCCTGAGTTCTTTGGCCTGTTCATAAACTTCCACATCAAAGCCTTGCCTCAATAACGCCAATGCTGCCGACAAACCACCAATGCCACCACCAGCAATAATTACTTTTATATCTTTTTTCATAATTTTGTCCTATGAACTGAAGTCGGTTTACTGCTCAAACTTTACGCCAGAGTCTTTAACGACTTTGGCCCAGGTTTTTACATCGTTATTAAAGAATTCAGTAAACTCTTCAACCGAATAAGGATTGAGCGTCGCGCCGCGAGCTTCAACATATTCTTTGTAATCAGGATCATTAAAAGTATCGCTAATCACTGCATTCAATTTATCTAAAATCTCTTGAGGGGTGCCTTTTCTGGCAAATAACCCAAACCAGGTTGAAACATTAAAATTCTCAAGCCCCACCTCTTTAGCGGTAGGAACATCTGGCAACATGGGCGATCTTTTTTCCCCTGTCGTCAACAGCCCGATCATTTTTCCAGCCTTGATATGTGGCGCAAGATTCGCCAAATCAATGGCGATCACCTGGCACTCATTCTGCAGCACCGCCAGGACAGCCGGTGCTGCACCTTTGTAGCTAATAGTTTGCATCTTGACCTCTGTTTCCATCCCAAACAGCAAACTGGCCAGTAATGTTGACGTACCCCCCTCTGCAATATTCATTTTGTCTTCATGTTTTTTCCCATATGCGATAAACTCTTCCAGGTTTTTCGCCGGAATAGCCGGATTCATACCCACCACAAAAGGCAAAGCCATTAACTGTGCAATCGGCTGAATATCGGTATAGGGATCATAGTCAACTTTCCGAACGCTTGGATTAATCGCCATGGCAGGCGTATCTACCATTAATGTGTAGCCATCGGCAGGGGCATCCCTAAGGGCTTTCAAGGCGATTAGCCCGAAAGCACCCGTTTTATTTTCAACCACAACCGGTTGGTTTAAACGTTTTGACAACTGATCGGCAATTTTTCGACTGGTGGTATCCACGGCACTACCCGGTTGATAAGGCACCACAATTTTGATTGGTCTTTGCGGATAAGTTTCTGCGCCATACGCTGCACACGTACCTAAAGCCAAAACACTTAAAACAATATTTCTTAATACGTTTTTATATACTTTCATTGATGTCTCCAGATCAACATTTAATTAATTTCTTCGCGCAACAGATTTAAGCCGGCATAAAGTGGGGCATCCGTTGCGCATACCATATAAGAAGGCTCCAACACCTCATGTTTGTAAGGCCTCCAGCCGGGCACTGCAATGACATCGCCTTTTTTCCACTCGAAAACCTGGTCATCCACATAGGTTTTTCCTGATCCTTCAAGAACAGTGAAAATCTGATTGGCGGTTGTCCGTTTCCGGGCAGAGGTAAACCCTGCTCCAAACTGCTGCACAAATAGCGCAATCGTCAGCATCGCCGGATTGCCTAGCTGCACTTCACGCTCTGCCATCGGGTTCCCACTTTCGCTAACCGCCTCAAGGTTTTTCAAGGTATCTTCCCAGCGAAATGCAATAGGGGACTCTTCTGCATTAACAAACTCGTTCTCGACACGGTTTGGGTGACGCTCAAAAAACATGGGTTCAAGCAAATGAACCAGTGGCACATCCAGAATATCAACCCAATAACAATCTTCATTCCCAACGTTCTCATGCGAGTGCCACATCATGCTGGGTGTAAGCAGAACATCACCGGGGCGCATTTCAACACGCGTTCCCTCTACCGTTGTATAGCTGCCATGACCCTCCAGGATAATCCTGAGTGCATTGGGGGTATGTCTATGCGACGCTGCGGTCTCGCCCGGCTTGATCATTTGATAAGCCGCAACCATGGTCCGGACGGTAGAATAAATATTGCCTTCCAGAGGATTGGTCATGGTCAAGTTGCGTCGTTCTGCAAACTCTGTACTCACCAAATCACCTGCTGCATCAAGAATGGGCTTCACGGAATCGTAAGTCCACATAAAAGGATGCATGGTTTTCCTGGGCTCTGGCCATAAAGCTGGCGTGCGGCGATGCCACCCCCCTTCTACGCTTAGCCCATCAAATGCGTCATAAAGTTTTTCTAACGTGTTTATCTGTTTGCTCATGATTACCTCTGCTTGATAATATTTGGTGTGTAATCTTTTTCAAAAATAAAGGTACGACCACCCTCGCCTTGTATCACGGGTATATTCATCTCCCCCAAGTCATCAATGGCAATACGTATTGTGTCCCCGTCTTTGACCTGACCTACACCTGCCGGGGTACCTGTTGCAATGATATCGCCTGGATACAAGGTCATCACAGCGGATGCCATTTCAATCATGCCCGGAATATCTAAAACCAGATCCCGTGTATTGGCATGCTGGCGTAACTCACCATTCACCCATAACTTCATTTCAAGATTACATGGATCACTTACCTCATCGGCGGTTGTCACCCATGGACCAACGGGACAAAAAGTATCATAGGCTTTTCGTGCTACACGCTCTTCGCGCCCCCGAACAACCATATCCAACAAGCATGTATAGCCAAAAATATGGTCTTTCCAGTTTTCAGCAGGAATATCCTTTCCGCCCTTGCCAATAACGATGCCCAACTCGCACTCGTGATGCACCTCTCTATCGTTCACATTTGGAAGCACAACAGGCTCTCCGGCGCCAGAAAGCGAAGAATTGGGTTTTAAGAAAAACCCTTGATGGGTCGCACGATAATCAGCCTGCATTTCCTGACCGTGGTCATGGTAATTAACAGGAAAAGCAATCACTTTATTTGGCCAAGGAATTGGCGTGACCAGTTTAATGTCGTCAAGGTTGTATCGCCGGGCATTTTTAAGCGCCTCTTCGATAACCGGCCGGTAAGTTTCAATATTTGCGATTACTCGCAACAAGCCCATGGGCGGCCACTCTGTCGTATCCACCTCCAGGACATTGGTCAGGTCAGCCACTTCATTACCAAGAACAAGACCAACACGCCCCTCATTAAATCTAGCCAACTTCATTGCCCAACTCCTAAAAAATCAATATTTTTAATTAAATCAAAACTAGTTCTATCTAACAGAATCTTATTCTACCTAATAGAATTTTATATTTTTTTCACCTTAAAGTCAACAATTTAAGATTTATTTAGCCCAAAAAAAGCCAGACTTTTGTCTGGCAATATCTTGTTGCTTTTTCAACTTGCGGAAATCCCTGAACTTAAAAAATCCTAAAAAAGGCAAAGACCCCGCTTGCCCATAGGAACACCCCGGTTAACGGCTGAGTCACCTTTGGATGAAAATAATTTATTTATTTTTTACATAACCCAGTTTTCGACTTAAAGAAAGAGCCGCTTCCAAAACATCTTCTTTAAAAGATGGCACCAACCTGCTGGAGGGCATCGTTAATGTGATTGCCCCCACAAGTTCATTGTGAGCATTAAAAACCGCGGCTGATACACCTGCCAAATCCGGGATTCTGTCTCCATCCATTACAATCACACCTTCTTGACGGATTTGATCATAAATCTCGCCCACCGCACCATTAAAGGCCTGAAGAACACGTCCTCCAGACCCTTTGTCCAGGGGCAAAATATCACCAACGCTTGTTTGATAGCTGATGGGGAGTGGCGAATTAATACGGTGTAAACATAATCGTCCCTTGCCACTAATGACATGGTACGAAGCACTTTCTTTTGTTTTTTCCACTAATGCTTTAAGCACGGGGACAATAACTTCAGCCTGAGAAAATGAAGCATTATAAACACCATATAATTGAGCAACCGTCTCCCCAAGCCCATACCGCCCCTCTTCTGTTCGGCGAACCAGGCCATAATGCTCAAGAGAAGCCAGAAGCCTTAAAATGGTACTTTTGTACATGTTAGTACGATTGGCAAGCTCCATCAAAGACAAGTACTCATCATCTTTATTGAAAGAAACCAATAAGGACAATGCCCTGTCAACAGCGGCAACACCTCCTGCAGATGGATTTTTGTCAGCTATTGATAAAGTTGATGATTTTTTAGACATAAAACCCGTTCGTAACCCAGTAAAAACTCATTTAAACCCATTCTGGCTGGCCTATCACTGAATATTGCTATCCAAATGCAATATCACCATTTTCATTAATGACTAACAACAGTGATCCACTTGACAATTTAACGTTATCCAGCACTTAACCTCTTTAGAGTTTCCTCAAAAAGCACCAGTTCCTGCGCAGGAACTGATTTGAAAAACTCTTTTTCCAAATTGCCCACCTCCTGTTCACAACGACGTAACAAAACGCGGCCTTCGATCGTCGTCTCAATAAGCAACACACGCTTATTACAGGGATCTTCCCTTCGAAGAATCCAATCTTTACTCTCCAGATATTTGATGAATTCACCCATCGATTGGGCGGTAATCCTTACGAGTCGTGATAACTCAGCCGATGATATGGGCTCGTGGTGGCTAATCAGACTTAGTATCATATACTGGCCTGCCGTGATCCCCAAGGGATTTAAAGTGCTTTCCAACTGTAGCCTGACAAGTTGTTCCAGTTGATGAATGTAAAAAAATGGTCTGCGTTTACTCGACATCTAATGCTTCCGGTGGCAGTTTCAAAACCGAGGGAGTTCCCTGCTGGATTCGCTGGCATAATGCGTGAACCAAGGGTAACTCGTACTCAACCCAAAAACAAGCCAGTATAACTTTCCTGTTCTCAAAGGGTGTCAATTCAACAGCATTCGCTTTCTCTTGAAGCAATTGATGGATTTCAAGCCAATTCCATGCGACAACAATAATACCAAAAGCGTGCAAAAGGTCATAAGCAACGGCCAAGTGTGGCAAGACGCCCGCACCTTGCTGACTTTCCTGCCTGATTTCTTCCACCGTGTTCTGCAATAAAGTAACCGCAGCAACAAAACGCCCAAGCAGACCTTGGTCGGCCTGCCCAGATACACAATATTGGCCTATAAAGGTATGGATCGTTTGAAAAAAATAATCAAACGCCCGCCAATCGTTGTCTGGCAACTTCCTGCGCAACAAATCAATGGCCTGAATACCGTTGGCACCTTCATAAATCTTTCCTATACGCGCATTCCTTACTACCTGCTCAATACCATAATCCTTGGTATAGCCGTGCCCGCCAAACACCTGCAGACAATCACTCGCACAATCAAACCCCTTATCGGTAAAGTATGCCTTCATCACTGGGGTAAACAAATCCACCATATCCTTCAAACGCCGTCTTTCTTCGGCACTTATCTGATCTGACTCAGCCTGAGCCTGCCAGACCGCCACACGTAAAGCCGTGGCCCGACCACCTTCCGCAAAGGACTGGGCCGCCATAATATTACGGCGAATATCCGGGTGATTGATAATAGGATCTGCGATGCTCTGGTCACCCGACGAGAAAATGGGTGTCTTGCCTGACCTGCGCTCCTTGGCATAAAACAGGGCATTTTGCGCCGAGATCTCGGCATAACCCACCCCGGACAACGCCGTACTCAAACGCGCATAATTCATCATGAGAAACATGGGCAACATGGAGTTACGCTTCACGCCCCCGGAAGTACTGCCAATATGCCATGCCTGTGCCCCATCAAAGTTCAGCACACAGGTGGCACTACCCTCAATCCCCATCTTATGTTCAATTGAACTGACATGACAGGCATTTTTCTCAAGAAGCTCCCCCGTTTGCAGATCTATCTTGTGCTTGGACACCATAAACACATTCACCTCATCCAGACGGGCTCCCACCTTGCCATCTGCATCCGGTATTTTTGCCAGGACGAGATGGATGATATTGTCAGTCAGATCATGATCCCCCCCTGAAATAAATATTTTGCTGCCATGGATAGCGTAACTGCCATCCGGCTGCGGTACCGCCGTGGTCCGGATTTGTTTAAGATCGGTGCCGCAATGACTTTCCGTCAGGCACATCGTCGCCGTCCACTGACCCGTGGCCAGATTGGGCACAACATGCGTCCTGATCCACTCGGGTGCCAGTGAGTTCAGCATCCGCGCGGCCGACAGGCAAAAGCTGCCGTACATGGCAAGGGAGTGTGCCGTCGTAATACGCATTTCACCAATAATCGACGCCATAATGGACGGCAAGCCTGCACCACCCAGTTCCTCGGGCATGCTTAATTGCAACCAACCGGACGCACAGTACTGCTTCCAGGCCTCTTTATAACCGGGTGGCGTCAGCACCTTGCCATCAACAAGATGCGCGCCATGACGATCTCCTGCGATGCCTACCGGGAACAGCACCTCTTCATGAAACCGTGCTGCAGGATAAAGAACTTCTTGGCAGAACTCTGGCGTCAGGCTTTCAAACCCCTCTACCCCCTTAAGCTCCTGTACCTTCAGCAAATCGTTCAAAATGAATAAAAAGTCTTTTGTAGGTGCTTTGTAAACCAGCATGGCGCATTCCTTGTATTATTGATTAAGAGCCAATTCTTTAAGTAAACGGGCAGGCTGGAAAGACTCGCCATAACGTTGCTCAAGCTCAACAAGCTTATGGTAAATTTTTGCGTAACCCTGCTGCCTGGCAAAATACATCGGCCCCCCCTTCCATGACGGCCAGCCATATCCGTATTGCCATACCATATCAATATCGCTCTCACGCTCAACAATACCTTCCTCCTGCAACTTGATGCCCTCATTAATCATCGGGAAAACAAGACGCTGAATAATTTCCTCATCGCCAATGCGACGTCGGGGAATCTGCGCCTGCGCCGAGGCGGCCTCAAGCATGTTTTTTACCTCTTGAGAGGGAACGGGTGCACGCTTGCCCGGTACATAATCGTAGTATCCTTTCCCTGCCTGCTTGCCTATTCGCCCCGTTTCGTAAAGCCGGTCAATAATCAGATCCTTCTCGCCACTTTCCTGCCTGCGCATATAATTAACGGCAATACCCCCTGCCATATCCTGCAATTCGAAAGTCCCCATGGGCAAACCAAAAGCACGTAATACCCTGTCAATTTGCTGCGGCAATGCGCCTTCCAGTAACAATTGGCCAGCCTGTCGCTCTCGCGCCATCATAAGACGGTTACCCACAAACCCCTTGCAAATACCCACCACCACCGGGATCTTGCCAAGACGGTTTGAAAGTACTTTGGCCAGATTGATGGCGTGCGTACTGGTACGCGGCCCTTTAATGACTTCAATTAAACGCATTACATGCGCCGGGTTAAAAAAGTGCAGGCCAAGCACACGCTCGGGGCAACGCGTTACCGATGCAATTTGGTCAATATCCAGCGTAGAAGTATTGCTGCACAATATCGCATGCGGTGGGGCATATTGATCTATTTGCGCAAAGATGGATTTTTTCAATTCCATCTGTTCCCATACCGCTTCAATCACGGCATCGGCCGCGCTAATGTCGGAAATATCAAGGGTAGCGCGTATGCGTGCTGAACGCTTCTGCGCTTCATCCTGGCTAATTCTGGCTTTATCAACCAATTTTTGCAGCTCGTCATTAATAGCTTTGTGTGCCGCATCAAGCGCTTCTTGCGTTTGATCATAAAGCATCACGGAAATGCCCGCATTGATCAATGCCATCGCAATACCCCGCCCCATACGACCACTACCAATAATGGCCACGCAGTTCAACGGAAATGCGCCATCATCAGCAGAAGGAATGGACGCCTGAATTTGCGCCAATGCTTTTTGAGAGTACTCTCGGGCACAATTTGCTGCCGGTGTCGTAAAACTCAGGATAGCTTCACCTGACGGCTCTTTGGAACAATGCACCACCACTTCATCTCCAATAGCCAGCGCATTAACATCAGCCTCTACAATGATTGACGTCAGCCTGAAACCTTCCTCCATTTCAATGATGGCCGGTGCAATTCGATCGGCAATCGTAAAAGAATAAATACGCCCCTTTCCACTTGAAACACGCCAAACCGTCTCGCGATTGCCGCAATGAGGACAATGGACACGAGGATAAAAATGGGGCTTCAGGCATTGCTCACACCATTTGAAGCCAAGTTGACCCGCATCGAGAAATTGCGAATAATGCGCTGAAATACCGGTAGATGTAGATGTATTTAATGAAGTTTGCACGTTATATCCTTTACTCTGCCTGCAGAATGATTGTTCCGGCGCTGTGGTAACTTGACATCATGGCGCCTGTTGCGTGGGCCAAGACGAATTCACGATTTTTTACTTGCAGCAAGGGATGCGCCTGCCCGCGACACTGACGAACCGCCTCCAGCAACTTCGTCATCCCCCCCTTGTTACCCGGATGGTTGCTGCACAACCCGCCACCATCCGTATTAAAAGCCAGCCGGCCCTGGCCGCTGATAAGATTGCCATCCTGTACGAATTTGCCCCCTTCTCCTTTCCTGCAGAAACCAAGGTCTTCCAGCTGCATAATGACCGTAATGGTGAAGCTGTCATACAGCGAGGCATAATGAATATCATCAACCGAAATACCGGCCTCAGCAAACGCCCGCTCTCCCGACCATTTTCCTGCGGAGTAGCTGATATCCATAAACCCGCCATCCCTGTGCTTAGTGGCTTCACCGGTGCCAATAATCTTGACCTTGGGCTTATTCAAGCGGGCAGCAACTTCTGGACTGACAACAACAACAGCTCCTCCGCCATCTGTCATCACACAACAATCAAGCCGGTGCAAAGGATCCGCCACCATCGGTGACTGAAGCACATCCTCAACCGTGACCACTTCTTGTCGCAATGCGTGTGGGTTGTACTGTGCATGATGCGATGCCGCCACCTTCACCCAAGCCAATTGCTCTGGCGTTGTGCCAAACTCATACATATGACGCCTTGCCACCATGGCGTATCCGTAAACAGGCATGCCAGGCACACCCACCGTAAAGGGCAAATCGGGCATACTGCTGCGATCCACCCCCGATAAAGCAGTCCCTTGTTTTTTCGCCAGCGGGCGATCAGCCATCGTGATAAGCGCAACACTACAATGACCGACGGCAATGGCCTGTGCCGCATGACGTACATGCAAAAGATAAGACGAACCGCCTGTTTCGGTGGTATCCATGTGTTTAAGATTACGCAAACCCAGATATTCCGCCATGGTTAACCCACCCAGGCCTGGCGCATCAGCACCACAAAAGTAGGCATCAACATCATCAAGCGTTAGCCCGGCGTCTTCCAGTGCCCCCAACGCAACATCAGCATGAAGCTGTGCCGTGGTCAGTTCTCCCGCCCTTCTGATCGGGTGCTCGCAAATACCAGCTATATATGCTTTATCTTTTATTTTCATTGTATGGTTACCTTATATATTAAGAGTATACTCATTATAATTACCTATTAAATAATGATATAATTCATTTTATATCAATAAAAAAGGGGTTTTCCCTAGGTTAATAAGTGTATTTATTAATATAAGATTACCTTACTTTAAGTTAAGGATCAAGGATTTTTATGAAGGAAGAGTTCCTCAATATTCCCTTTTTGCCGCGTCGTGTTTCAATCGAAACGCGTCCGGATGGCACGTTAATCGTACGATCAGAGATAGCCTTAAAAGCGCGCGAAAAGAATATTCCATCACTTCTGCACAGAAATGCACAACATCGCCCCACCCACCCATGGTTAGTACAAAGAAGAGGCGACTCACAACAATGGATATCCGTATCCTATGCAGAAGGACAAAAACAGGTCAATGCAGTAACCCAGCACTTACTCAACCTGGATAAGCCAGGTAAAACCGTGATGGTGTTAAGCGGAAACTCTATCGAGCACGGCATCCTCAAAGTAGCAGCCATGCAAGCCAGGATGCCTTATTCAGCGATCACCACTGCTTATTCCCTGTTAAGTCATGATTTTTCAAAACTAAAGGCCATGCACGATCTGCTGGAGCCTGCCGTTATTTTTGTACAAGACGGCAAAATGTTCGAAAACGCGCTACAGGCCATCGGACAAGAGGCTCATGTAATCTGCGTTGACAACCCGATCAAGCACCCATCAATTAAGCCTTGGCATGAAGTCATTCAAACACCCGTCACCCAGGATGTCGCTGCATCCCTGGATAAAATTACCGGTGATACCGTAACCAAATACCAGTTCACTTCCGGCTCAACTGATACTCCCAAAGCGGCTATTGTGACGCAATCCATGCTGTGTACGGCCATGGCCATGACCTCACAAATGATTGAATGGGGCAATGATCGTCCGGAAACGGTATTACTGGACTGGCTACCCTGGAGCCATGTGGCAGGCGGACTGGCTGTCTTCAATGGCGTGCTGGAAGATGGAGGCACCCTGTATATTGATAATGGCAAGCCAACACCGACCGAATTTCATCTAACCCTTAAAAACCTCAAGGAAATTTCCCCTGTCAGATTCAGTGGCATGCCCGTTTCCTATACCATGCTCGCCGAGGCGCTACAGAAAGATGAAGCGCTTGGCAAAAGTTTCTTCCGTAACCTCAAGCGCATGACCTATTCAGGCGCCAAGCTTCCCGAAACTGTCTACGATGCGATACAAAAACAGGCAATCCGGCACACCGGTTTTAAGATCCCTTTTGTATCCGCTTACGGCTCAACCGAAACCTCAGCCGCCGTCACCTATGTGCACTGGCCAACAAACAGAACGGGGCTTATTGGCTTGCCGCATCCGGGTGTAGAAATGAAGCTTGTTCCTGTAAGCAATGAAAATCGCTATGAAATTCGAGTACGAAGTGCTGCCGTAACCCCTGGCTACCTGAAACAACCTGCACTGACAGCTGAAAGCTTTGATGAAGAAGGTTTTTTCAAAATGGGGGACGCTGCCACTTTTGTTGATCCTGCCAACCCGCACGAGGGATTCACCTTTGCAGGCCGGGTTGCTGAAGAGTTTAAGCTTCAATCCGGGGTCTTTGTCAGGGTAAGCGCCCTGCGAGTGGACTGTTTGAACGCCTGCTCCCCCCTATTAAATGACATCGTCATAACGGGCGCTGACCGGGCTTATTTAGGCGCCCTCGTGTGGCTGAACCTTGCTGAGTGCGGCCGGCAATTCAATCTGGACCCTAACGATATAAAAGCCTGCATCCAGAACGAAAAACTGCGTGAATCCTTGAAAAACCGTTTTATTGAGCATAACAAAAACCACCCGGGCTCAAGCATGTCAATCAAACGCATCTGGATACTGGAAACGCCCCCCTCTATTGACAACGGAGAGACGACTGACAAAGGGTACATCAATCAAAGAAAGGTTCTAGAGAACAGAAAACAGGAAGTCGAAAGGCTTTATGAAGGTGATGAGTCACCGAACCTCATTTTAATTTAACTGCGATAGCAAACGAGATTGCCATGAATCAAAAAAAACTCCTTGTGGAAAGAATCGACAACCACATTGTATTAACGCTGAACAGAGCATCAAAAAGAAATGCGCTAGATGATGAGTTAATTAATGATCTTGAGGAATTTTTTTCCCAACCCCCTGAAGGTTGCCAGTGCATTATTATCCAGGGAGATGGAGAGCATTTTTCTTCGGGCCTGGACCTATTCGAGTTAATGGAGAAAAGATCCACTGACCCAATCGTGAGCATGCGCCGATCAAAACAATGGCACCGGGTTTTTGACCTGATCCAATACAGCGAGGTTCCCGTCATTAGCGTCCTTAAAGGAGGCGTTATTGGAGGTGGCTTTGAACTGGCCGCCGCCACGCATATTCGGGTTAGCGAAGCATCTACCTATTTTCAACTCCCGGAAGGCCAGCGCGGCATTTTTGTTGGCGGTGGCGGTTCAGTTCGTATTCCAAGAATTATTGGCGCCGGTCGCGTCATGGAATTAATGCTGACCGGAAGAAAAATTCCGGTTGAGGAATCAGCCAACCTTGGGCTTTCCCACTATGTGGTTGAGAACGGACAAGGCCTGGATCAAGCGTTAGCCCTTGCCGGAATCGTCTCTCAAAATGCCCCCTCTTCCAATTACGCGATTATTCATGGCATTTCACGGATTAGTGAAATGTCGAGCGCCGATGGCCTTTTTGCCGAAACCATGGTGACCTCCATGACCAGAAATGCAGGCAAGAGCGACAAACGCATCAAAGATTTTTTCCAGCAACGTAAAACCCAAAAAAACTAAGTAACACCTCTTATTTAAGGGTGAAAGGAGACAAAATGAAATCCAGTATTTATCTACAGTCAGCCATGGTGTTGGCCAGCGCAACATTTGCCCTGCCAGCTCTTGCACAAGAAAAGCATCCCATTACGATAGTGGTTGGATTTGCCGCCGGCGGAACAACCGATACCGTCGCCAGGATTCTTTCTGAACCGCTAAGCAAGGAGCTAGGGGAAACCGTCATTGTGATGAACCGCTCAGGTGCCGGTGGACGAATTGCCGCAGAGTATGTAAAAAATGCAAAACCAGATGGCAAAACCTATCTGATAGGACCTGATGGCTGGGCAATATTCCCAACCGCCATGCATTCACCTGCCACGCTTCGCTACGACTTGATGAAAGACCTGCGTACCGTGGCTCAGGTTGTATCATACCCGCTGGCACTGGTCGTCAGTAATCAAGTTCCTGCGACCAACCTGAAGGACTATGCCGCATGGTTACAAGAAAACCCGCAAAAAGCACAATTTGGCACCCCTGCCCCAGGTGGCCAGGTTCAGTTTGTTGGCTGGGTTGCCGGAAAGACACTGGGCACAAAAATTGAGCCCGTGACTTATCGAGGCACATCCCCCATGATCGTTGATTTGCTTGGTGAGCAACTACCTGCAGCGATTCTGCCAACTGGCGCTATACTGGATCAATCAAGAGACAAAATCAAAATTCTTGGCGTGATGGCCGAACAACGCTGGGAACTGGCCCCAGATGTGCCCACTTTTATTGAACAGGGTTACAACCTTGAAGTTGGAGAAGCATGGCAGGGATTTTTTGCACCGGCCGACACACCCACAGCAGAAGTAAATAAAATGGAAGCAGCACTGCAAAAAGTATTGGCAAGAAACGATATCAAGGAATCAATCCGATCCAAAGCCATGCTATCACCCAAATTTGTTCCCGCCGATGAGATGGAGAAAATGCTAAACCGTGACATTGAATACTGGGGCAAAGTAATAAAGGACTCTGGTTACCAGCCTTAAGGGTATGAACTACCCCCCACACTAAAACAAAGCCTCGTCCAGCCGGTAAAACCGGCTGGCGGTTCGCCACAAGATATCGGCCTGTTCATCGGTGCTGGCTTTTTCAACAATACGCTTAATGGCATTCAGCCCTACCGTATATTGATAAGAACCTTTATCCACCGGAAAGTTGCTGCCAAACATGCAACGGTTGGCGCCAAACAGTTCAATACAGGTTTCCACCCAGGGACGCCAGGCTTGTGCCAATTCTTCAGATGAGGGTGGATGTGGCCGGTTTTCAAATCCGAAACCACCCAGCCGCATGCCAAGACCACTTAATTTAATTGAAACATTAGGGCAGCCGGCCAGCTCTTCCAGGCCCAAGCGCCATTGCGTATACACTTGTTGCACGCGTTCCGCGTACGCTACAATCCTGACAATGCCACCACAATGATTAACAACCATCGGGGTTTGTGGAAAAGCGCGGGCCAGCCTTGTCAGGCCGGGAATCTGATGAAAAAACAGCCAGGCATCAAAACTCAAACCTAACGGCTCAAGATGCGCAAACCCTGCCCGGAATGCGGTTGAATCAAGCACATCAGGTGCCACCGCATACGCCGGATTAACCAACAATGAATTGGGGTCCCAGGCAATGGGCTGGCGAATTCCCCTGAACCTGCCGCTGCCAATATCAGACCCACCTGCCGCCGAAATATGCCGTTCCAGAATAGGACGGACCGCATCACCCAGACATAAATCAGCCTGGCCAACAATCCCGGCACACACCCGTGTCTGACCAAAAAAACCGCTGGCGCTCATGGCTGCCACACCATTGGCGAACTCGGTTTCACCAATCGGTTGAAGAGAAGGATGTACCTGCTGTGGCAACATGGAACGCGCCTGTACAAACATGTTCAAGGTAAACGAAACCAGAGTGTAGTACCCCGCAATACCCACCAGTTCAGCCACACCCCGTTCATCAAAGCATTGAATGGCCTGGGCGTAAAGGGCATCAGGCACGCTGCCTGTTTGCAACATACTTAGCACCACCTGGTAAACAACGCGTTGCCGCTCATCGCTAAACAGCGGTTCGCTTCGCCTGGCAATCGCATCAACAATGTCAACATCCAAACCCGCTTCCAGCCCAAGAGCCTTATGGGCTTGCCACTCCACATGAGAGGTCCAGTGACGCGCGCACACAATAATGGCCAGTTCAACCAACCGGGGTTCCAGCGTTGTCTCAAAACGTAAAAGCTCACCCACCTTTTGCAAGCGGCGGGCCAGTTCCGGGTTCCGTAGCCAGCCAATCATGGGCGTGGGTATCTTGCCCCGTCGCCCTTGAATCACCTCTGCACAGGCAGCTGCCTGTTCGGGTGTCCGGTTTTCGGGGGCCAACATCTGAATGCGTGCCATTATCTGCTCCTAATTATTTTCAATCGCGCCGGGGCGACCAGCAGTCACCCCACCATCCACCACCAATTGGGTGGCGGTAATATAAGCCGCTTCATCGCTGGCTAAAAAAACAACCGCGTTGGCAACATCCCAGGCATTGCCCATCCGCCCTATTGGCACCAGCGCATTGCGTTTGGCCACCAACTCTTCAGCACTGCCAACCCCCAGCTGTTTGGTTAATCGATGCGACACCAGCGGCGTATCCATCATGCCCACCACAACCGTATTCACTCGTACCCCGCGACGCACGTACGCAATCGCCGTGGCGCGGCTAAAGGATTCCAGCCCGGCTTTGGATGCCGCATAACCCACATGCACACGCCCCCCTACCTGATAACTCATGCTGGCAATGCTGGAAATATTCACAATTGCACCGCCTTTACCATCGGCCTGAAACTGCCGCTCCATATGCGGCAGCACATGCTTGCAACCTAAAAATGCGGTTTTCAGATTACGGTCAATCTGCTTGTCCCAATCTTCTTCGGAAAGGCTCACCGGGTCACCCGGCGCACTGCCCCCCACATTATTCACCAAGATATCAATCCGGCCAAAGTGGCGAATACAGTCATCAACCGCCTCCCTCACCTCTTCGCTCGCGGTCATATCCGTGCGGCGGCCAAGCCAGTTTTCCAGTCCCTCGGCGTTCATCATGGCCGATGTGCCCGCCAATGCCTCTTCAGAACTGTCTGTTCCAAAAACCCGGGCACCCTGCCGGGCCAACAACACCGCGGTTGCCCGGCCATTTCCCCAACCATCCGCCACCGAACCGGCCCCGGCAACAAAGGCTACTTTCCCCGTCAAATCCAGCATCTTAGCTCCTTGTTATTCATTCATTATTCATTAATCAGGCCAATTTCACGGCCTTTAATTTGCAGGGCAACGTAATGCGTGTACATCCGCGCCTGAGACAAGCCACTACCCAAAAACCAAAGCCCTTTCTGAGCCGTCGGCTTGTACATATTGGCCACTTCGCCAGTGCTATCAATGCCCCAGATTTGCCCCACTTTGTCGGCCACTTCATTCCCCAACAATTCCCGTACCACCTCCTGCTGGGTTTGATACCCGGTGGCTGCAACAATCAAATCGGCCTGTTCAATACGGCCATCTTTCATTAATGCTCCATCGGCCACAAATTTCTCTATATCCTGGAAATGCACAAGACCAATTTTTCCATCAACAATAAGATCCGAACACCCGCAATTGAAATAATAGCCGGCATGTGTACGCCGAACTTTCATCAAGTATCCAGTGTTGTCCTGGGCGGAATCCAGCTTGAAGCCGCGAGCGCGCAAACCCTCATGCAATTCCCTGTCTATCTCGTGCTGTAGCTTGGTTACCGCCTGCGCATTACGCACCGCCAGCGGATACGTCACGCTTTGGGCTAACAGATCGGCATCCTTAATGGGCAAATCTTCTTTATAGTACGAGGTATAAGCCATCCCGACCGCATCCAGGCTGGCAATAGCCGTTGCACCGCGTTGTATCATTTTTACATTCGCCCCATGCCCAAACAAATCCTGGGCAATATCGTGGCCACTGGTTCCGGTTCCCAAAACCAGCACGTTTTTACCTGCCCACGCCTGGCCAGACTTGTAATCGTGCGTGTGCAGCACGGTGCCGGTAAAGTCAGCCAACCCGGGCAAGTTTGGTATTTTTGGCGCGCCAACAATACCATTGGCAAAAACAATATGTTTAGGCTTCATCTTTCTGGTGGTGCCGTCTTTTCGCTTCACCACGGCATGCCAATGCCCGGCGGCCTCGTCGTAACTGGCCTGTTCAAGCCCACTGCTCATCCAAACATTACATTCCAGCGCCCAGGCATAATGCTCCAGCCAATTAGCCACCATATCTTTGGAAATATACTTGGGCCAGGTTTCCGGAAACGGCATATACGCCATCTGGTTCAGCGACACTTGATTATGCAGCGCCAAAGAGTGGTAACGTTTGCGCCAGCTGTCCCCAACCCTTTCGTGCCTGTCAACACATAAAGCCTCTACCCCCAAAGCCCGCAGCCTGGCCGCCATGGTCAGCCCGCTTTGGCCCGCCCCCACAATCAGCACCACCGGGTCACGGTCTTCAAAACGCAGCTCCTGTTCCCGACGATCGGCCCAGTTGGGCCCGCCAAACTCACGCATAGACTCGGACCCATCCGGGCGATTGGCACCAATCTTTTCTTCGTGACCAATCAATTCTTGCAACGAAGTCATGAAAACCCAGACTTTACCCTGTTCAGGCAGTAGCCGTATCACCCCTTTACCCCGGCTGAAAGCGGTTTCAAAAGAGATAATCGCCTCTATCACTTCAACGCCAATCCGCTTGACCCTGCGCGGGGCAATACTATCTTTTGCAATGGAGAACATGCGTGCCTGTACGCGTGGCTGGTTCTCTAACAGTTGCGCCACAATCTGGCCCTGTCCTTCGCAAGGGGAAATATTCCATGTGAAAGCAAACATATCGCGCCAATGGCATTCAGCTGAAAACAGCGCGGCAATGCCATCAGCATCCTCTTTTTTCAATGCGCGCTCAAAGGCAGAAAGCCAGTTATTAACCTGCTCGTCGTCGCTAATTTGTTCTTCTGCCAGAACGAGCGACCAGGAGACAACTAACATGAAACATCACCCTCAAAAATTTACGCGCCGGCGCATTCTTGCCATGCTGGCCTGCATCCCCGCCCTTCCCTCCCTTGCCTATGCACAATTTGAACGCTCCACCCGGTTCATTGTGGCTTCTTCTGCCGGTTCCAGTATTGACGCCGTCGCGCGCCTTACACAACCCGCTATTTCCAAACAACTGAACTCGCCCCTTGTGGTTGAAAACATTGCCGGTGCCGGCAGTATTATTGCCATGCAAACCCTGGCCCGCTCGGCCCCCGATGGCTCGGTTCTGGCCTTTCAAACCAACAACATGGTTACCGCCCCGCTGCTTATGCGAAGCCCGCCGTACAATGCGGTTGAAGACTTCACCCCCATTGCCATGGTGGGCTCCATCCCTTTGGTGCTGGTGGTTAATAGCAAACGAATCGATGCCACCAATGCCGAAGAATTTATTGAATTGCTTAAACAAAAAGGCGGCCAGTTGAACTTTGGCTCTAGCGGCCCTGGCACAACCTTGCATTTGGCGGTTGAAATGATCGCCCAGGAAATTGGCGTTAAATTAAATCACATCCCATACAAAGGCGTGGGCCCCATGGTGACCGACTTAGTGGCGGGCCAAATAGACTTTGCCGTGTCTGCATTACCACCGGTTCATGGCCACATCAAAAGCAATGCGCTACGCAGTATTGGCCTGCTAACCGAACAGCGCATTGTGGCTGCGCCAGAAATCCCGACCTTTGCCGAACAGGGCTTTCCCAACTTCATTATGGATGTCTGGATGGCCGTGCTGGGCCCAAGCAAAATGCCGGCAGAAACCGTTAAAAAAGTTCACGATGCCGTACTGGCCAGCTTCAATGACCCAAGCGTTAGAAACACCATAGAAAAACAGGGCAATATTGTAAAAGTAAGTACGCCCGAAGAAGCCCTGGAAAAAATCCGCAGTGACGTGCAACGCTACACCGACATGGCAAAAAAAATTAACCTGGTCGCCCATTAAATACACACGCCAATACCTGCCCACCAATAAAGCTTGCCTCCGGCGTATAATTTTCTGAAAGGAGACAAACAAAAGAAATGGATGAATTAGCCGCATACAAGGTATTTGTTCGGGTAGCAAAAAACGGAAGCTTTTCAAAAGTGGGACGGTTGCTGGGGCAGTCTACCAGTACCGTGGCCAGAACCGTTACCCGGCTGGAAGAAGAACTGGGTGTCCGGCTGCTTAACCGCACGACCCGGCAAGTCGTGCTAACCGAAGCCGGGCAACGGTTTTACAACGACGCCATCAACATTCTCCAATCGGTAGACGAAGCAAAGCTGGGCGTCAAGTCGCAACAACAGGAAATGCGGGGCGCCATTCGTGTTCACACGGCCAGATCAGTGGGTTCCAACCTTATTTTACCTGCCCTGCCGCGCTTTTTAAACAAGCACCCCAGCCTCACGGTAGACCTCTCGCTCACCGAAGAACGGGCAGACCTGTTGGCTGAAAAAGTGGATGTCGCCATATGGCGTGGAAAACTGGATGACTCCGGACTAATTGCACGCCCGCTGGCCTCTCCGCGCCGTGTTATTTGCGGCAGCCCAAAATACTTTAAAAAGAAAGGCATCCCCACTCAACCCCAAGACTTGGTACGCCACAACTGCCTGGTTTATTCTGCCTTGCACTACCCCAATGAATGGACTTTTCTGCGTGGGCAAGAAGAAACCAGCGTTAAAATCTCGGGTAACTTAAGAGTAGACACAGGCACTGCATTATTTTCAAGTACCCTGAACGGATTAGGCATCGCTGTCTTGCCTGAATGGCTTGTGCATGAAGCATGCAAACGGCAGGAACTACAAATAATTTTAAGCGACTATGAAGTACAACTTTCTGACCACGACACATCGCTTTCACTGGTGTACCCACACCGTGCACCGGCACCCAAGGTGACAAGTTTTATTGACTTTGTACTTCAGCTTTTTTATTAAAATAGATCAGCAAAATTCTGGTTCCCATGCAAGTAATGCAACGCATGGGAACGAATAGAATCGTCTTTATAATTATTAGCAAGATGGCGTCCCCACCAGGAATCGAACCTGGATCTGATTCTTAGGAGGAACCCGTTCTATCCATTGAACTACAGGGACACGCAATCAGCCCGCTAATATAGCATTAGAATAAATTTCAAACAAGCAACAAGCGTTTTATCACTGTTAATTTATCCCCGGTCAACCACGCTCCTGCCCACCGGCCCTCTTCTCGTTCCCATTCACACGCCCCTGCCTACCCACCCACGCAAAACACAACCGCTTCCCAACACAACCGGCTCTCACGCAGGAGCATGGGAACCAGACCCCACAATACGTTACAAAACAATTCAGATTATCGCTTCATCTTCCAGATATTGCTACACTACCCATAAGCAAACAAAAACAGCAATTTATGAGACAAGCCAATCAACCTGCCCCGGAAAACCCCAGTACCACCCCAGCGCAAGAAACCTGCGAGCCTGCCGCTTTCCCGTGGTATGTTGCCTACACCAAACCCCGGCAAGAAGAATACGCCTTAAGTAACCTTTTACAGCAAGACTTCAACGCCTACCTGCCGCGCTACAAAAAACTTAAAAAACCGGCCAAAAATGCCCTTAACCAGGAAATCCTGGTAATACACGAACCCATGTTTCCGCGCTACATCTTCTTGCAGCAAACCCGCAAAGAACAGGCCATTAACAAAGCCCAACACACACGCGGCATAGTTACGCTGGTGCGCTTTGGCATAGAACTGGCCACCATGCCATGCTCACTCATCGCCGCCATACAGGAATTTGAACAGTACCGTAACCAGGCCAGTTTTGACGACATCAGCCCCTTAAAACCCGGCACCAAAGTTAAACTTAACCACAACACCCCCCTGCAGGGGCTGGAAGGCCTGGTGCAAACCGCGTCAAGTAAACGGGTTATCGTGTTGCTGGAAATACTGGGCCGCCCTAAAACCATTAAGCTTGAACTGAATCAGCTTGACATTATTTAAAGCCATCAAAAACAGTAAAAAACCAATCATAAGAACCTGTTTTAATTGCATATTTCAATAATATTTCAAGTAACAACATTTACAAAACGCTGTCTAAAAAGCACAAAAAAACCTAAAAAAGCCAATAATTAAAACAAATCAATACATTTACGCGCAAAATCAGGTTGAAAAAACAACAACTTCAGAAAATAAAACCTGAAACATATCATTTCTTTACATTTTCACCTAAACTAAACCCCGTCTTATACAAGACTTGGGGTAAGCCCTTTATTGCCCCGCAGCATCACAACCAGAATTTAAGCCAATGTTTTCATGAAAACACATGAAAACATTGCGGTAGCCTGCCTGAATACTTTGCAATTGTGCAAACAGGCCCATAAAACGTCTATAATTTCGCTTCATAACCAATTTGGCCCCCCAGTACAATAAAAGCAAAATGCCAACATTGCCCAAGACAACCTATTAACAAATAATTTGAACCCATGCGTATAAAAACAACTTTACTGTTAGCTGTCACCTCTGTTGCCCTTTCTGCCTGCGCCATGGCACCCGGCATGTACATGGGTGGTCCCGGCTCTGTCCAAAATGAACTGGACAATAACGAACAGCTAAAAGACGGTGAAGCCCCCGCCGGTGCCTTAATAACCATAGATGCAGCCCTTATTAAACAACAAACCCTGAACCAGCCCGTCATTACCAACGTTAACCACCTGTTTGGCAACCCCACCGCCTACACCGTAGGCCCGGGTGACGTCCTGAACATTATTGTGTGGGATCACCCTGAACTGTCCCTGTCAGGTGCTACAGGCGCTGCCAGCACGGAAGGCAGCAACGTGGGTAATGGCTACAACGTAAGCTCAGATGGCCGCATCCAGTTCCCGTTTGCCGGTGCCGTTAAAGTATCGGGCCTGACCGAACTGCAAATTCGCGAAAAACTAACCAAAACCCTGGCCACCTACATTACAGACCCACAGCTAACCGTACGCGTACAGTCTTACCGCAACAGCCGCGTTTACCTGGACGGTGAAGTAAGAACCCCCGGCCTGCAAAACCTGAACGACATCCCCATGACCCTGCCCGAAGCCCTTAACCGTGCAGGCGGACTTACCCAAAATGCAGACCGTTCTTCCATTGTGTTAACCCGCAATGGCAAAGAAACGGTCATCAACCTGGCCAAAATGACAGCCCAGGGTATTAACCCCAACCGCATCATGCTTAAAAACGGTGACATGCTGCGCGTCAACAACCGCGACCGCGCCAAAGTGTTCATGATAGGCGAAGTCTTAAAACCACAAGCCTTGGTCATGAACGACGGCCAGCTTACCCTGGCCCAGGCCCTGGGTGAAGCGGGCGGTACCTCTATTGCCAGTAACCCCGGCCAGGTGTACGTGATTCGCAAAGGCAAGCAGGAACAGGCTGAAATTTTCCACCTGAACGCAAATTCTCCTACTGCCCTTATCCTTGCCAGTGGCTTCCAGCTAAAACCACAAGACATGGTGTATGTTGACCCCGCCCGCGTAGTTCGCTGGAACCGTGTCATCAGCAACATTCTGCCTAGTTACGGTGCCGTTGTATCTACTGTAAACGCCACCGACTAAACATAGCAGTAATGAACAACATTCTTACCGTTTGTATTGGCAACATCTGCCGCAGCCCGGTAGCGGAAGCCCTGCTGAAGGCCGCCCTGCCCGAAAAAAACATCTGGTCGGCCGGCCTGGCCGCCCTAAGCGGGCACGAGGCAGACAAAACCGCCCAGGAAATTGCCCTGGAACACGGGCTGGACATTTCCGCCCACAGGGCCCAGCAAATCAGCAGCTATATGTGCACCCAGGCAGATTTAATTCTGGTGATGGAAACCGCCCACAAACAAGAGCTGGAACAAAAATACCCCTTCACCCGTGGCAAAGTACACTGCCTGGGCCACACCGGCCCCAGCCAAAAAACCGAAATTGCCGACCCCTACCGAAAAGACCGTGCTGCGTTTGAGACATCGCACCAGCTAATTGCACAAGGCGTTAGCCACTGGGCAAGCCTTATCAAACGAATCAGTTAAGCACGCTTTCCCAACCGGCTTTGCTTCCACCCTACTTCCCTATTTACCTACGTACTTCATGAACCCTCCTCAGCAAAACCCATCTTCGTCACTAGGACAACAAAAAGACAATGACGAAATTGATTTACTGGCCATTCTTGACACTATTTTAGATGCCAAATGGCTGATTGTTGCCATAACCTGCGTTTGCACCCTGCTGGCCATTGCCTACGCCATGTTCAGCACCCCCATCTACCAATCCAACACCATGATTCAGGTAGAGCAGAACCAAAGCGGTGCAAATCCGGCTATGGGCGAACTGGCCCTGCTGTTTGATACCGGTTCACCGGTAGCCGCTGAAATTGAAATTTTGCGTTCGCGACTGGTAATTGGTGAAACCGTAGACCGCCTGCAACTAAACAATAGCGCCACCCCTGATTACCTACCCATTATTGGCCGCTGGCTGGCCAAACGGGCCAATGGGCTGTCAGAACCGGGCATTTTTGGTTTTGGCGGTTATGTATCAGGTACCGAAAGCATTCGCCTAAGCCAGCTGGATGTGCCTGCAGCCTTACTCGGCATGGAACTTAAACTGGTTGCCACCGAAACCGGTTATGACTTATTCACCGAAGACAATGATTTACTGGTAAGCGGCCCAACCGACCAAACCCATGAGTTCTTATATAACGGTGAGCCAGGCCGCGTTAACATTGCCAGCCTGCAAGCCAAGCCCGGCGCAGCCTTTACCGTAATCAGTACCTCGCGCCAGGCAAAAATTAATCAGCTGCAAAGCCAACTGCAGGTAACCGAAAAAGGCAAACAATCTGGCATGCTGGCAGTTACGCTGGGAGGGCCAGATCGCCGATTAATTACTGAAATTCTAAACACGCTGGGTAATGTTTATGTAAAACAAAACATTGACCGCAAAGCGGCTGAAGCCGATAAATCTTTAAGCTTTCTGGATGCCTTCCTGCCAGAACTGCGAAAGCAAATGCAGGAATCTGAAAGTCAGTACACCGAATTCCGTGACAGCAAGGGCACTTTTGACCTTGGTGCCGAAGGAAAGGCATCTTTAGATACAACCGTTAACCTTCAACTGAAACTGCTGGAACTACAACAAAAACGCCGTGAATTAACCCCCCAATTTACCGCCGCCCACCCCAGCATTAAAGCCATAGACCAGCAAATTGCCGCCCTTAACAAAGAAATCTCCAAGGTTACCACCAGCGTTAAGAAAATGCCGGAACTTGAACAACAACTGCTTACCCTTACCCGCAACGTAAAGGTGAACAGCGAAATGTACGTGAACCTACTTAACAGCGCCCAACAATTGCGACTGGTTAAAGAAGGCAAGGTAGGTAATGTACGAGTAATTGATGAAGCCGTTGTACCCGGCGGCCCCATTAAACCCAAAAAGGTACTTGTACTGGCGATGGGTGTTTTATTAGGCCTAATGTTGGGCACAGGCGTTGCCATTGTGCGCAGCATGCTGCACCCCGGCATTAAAGAAGCCAATGAAATTGAAAGTAACCTGGGCATGCATGTATTTGCCACCGTACCACGTTCATTACAGCAAACTACGCAATACCTGCAAGCTACCAGTAAAACACCAGGCAACCATGTACTGGCTTACGTAGCCCCGCAAGACCCGGCTATTGAAAGCCTGCGCAGCCTACGCACGGCATTACAGTTTGCCATGCTGGAAGCGACTAACAATATCGTACTCATTTCCGGCCCTACCCCAGGTATTGGAAAGTCATTCATAAGCGTGAACTTTGCAGCTGTACTGGGCTCTGCCAATAAAAAAGTATTGCTGATTGATGCCGACTTACGTAAAGGCTATATTAACCAATACTTCGGCAAACAACGTAACAATGGGGTCAGTGAATTCATTAGTGGCACCATTGGGATAGAACAGGCTATACATAAAAATATACTACCCAACGTAGATTTCATGAGTACCGGTGTATTGCCCCCCAACCCATCAGAACTTCTGCTATCCGCACAAGCTATTGAAAAACTGCACCAGCTTTCCAAACATTATGATCTGATTCTGATTGACAGTGCCCCAGTACTGGCCGTATCTGATGCCATGGCACTGGCGCCCCATGCTGGTGCCACCTTCCTGCTGGCACGTGCCAATGAAACCACTCTGGGTGAACTGGATGAGTCTGCCAAACGCATACGACAGGCCGGTGGGCAGGTTAAGGGTGTCGTCTTTAATGATATGGTTGCGAAGAACCGCAGGTATGGTGCCAAGTATGGGTATTACAAATATTCAACTTATGAGTATGGCTCTAATGCATAGCAAGATGAGCGCCCCCCCCCGCAAATATCCCTAATTACACCAGTATTTAACGGTGAGGCTCATTTACACCGCTGCGTAGAAAGTATTATTACAGCTGCCAATGGGTATACTATAGAATTGATTCTTATAGATGACGGCTCCACAGATAACTCAGGTGCTATTGGACGAGAGTATGCCGAACGTTTGGAATGGGTTCACTATGTGCATCAAGAAAACAAAGGACCTTCTGCTGCACGCAATGTAGGGTTAGAGCTCGCAAGAGGGGATTATATTGGTTTTGTTGATTGTGATGACTGCATAGCCCCAACTTACGTTTCAGAATTGCTACTTGCGTGCAGGGATACGCCTGACATTGTTGTATATGGATACGAGCGAAAACTTCTCAATGAACAAGCACGCATATTTTCACCTAAGCCGGTTCGCCATGAAGCTGGAGGGCATGAACTGCTTGCCAACGTTAATGGTGATCATGAGCTGTTCTGGTTCCCTTGGACAAAAATATTCCGCTCAAGCTTGTTGCAACACATTAGGTTCGACGAGAACATGAAGCTGGGAGAAGACACAATTTTCAACTTGCAAGCGGTGAGCAAGGCGCAGTATATCGTTAGGATTCCTGATGTTTTATATTCGTATAATGAAACCCAAGGTTCTCTTTCAAGTCCGACCTACAAACCAGGCTTACTTGAAAACATGGAGCACCACTTCAAAGGAAGATTGCTTGTACATGAGCACTCCAATGAAGGTTTGAACAATAGCGTTCGAACCGATATTACAAAATACTATCTTAGTCATATTGTCCCGTGGCTTCTTTCCAATGCAATGCGGCTGGATAAAAGTACGCAGCTTGATGAGCTGGCTAAAATCAGGAATTCGCAACTAGTCAAAACATGCTTTAACTGGAAATTAAAAATAAAAGTAAGCCGCGGACAGACTGCAATCTTGTTGTTATTACGATTTCGAATGCTGCGTCTCTTAAGATTTTTGTTAGTGCAATCTCGAAGTATGAGTTGAATACGTTTGAAATAACAAAGTTAAGGAAACACTGATTTATTTCCCCTGGATGCCCTTCAGTCACAATAGATATTCACTTATGTGCTGAAGCACATGCCACTTGACTAAAAAATGAATAAATCAGTATTTCTTTAAAATAAAAATATTTTATGTTGGCTAACAAAACCATTTTCCTAAACACTATATTCCTATATTTTAGAATGATTTTAATCATAGGAATTTCTTTATATACAACACGTGTTATATATAATACCTTAGGCGTTGAAAATTTTGGTTTATTCAATTTAATTGCAGGTTTTGTTGTACTGTTTACCTTTTTAAACTCTGCCATGCGTAGTGGCACACAACGATATTTAAATATTAGCATTGCTTCTGGCTGCAAAGAAAAAGTTAATGATATATTTTGTATCGCATTAAATATTCATATTGTTATTTCCCTAATAATATTAGTATTATTAGAAACCATTGGATTATGGTTTCTAAATAACAAATTAAATTTTACAGCAGAGCGAATAGTTGCTGCCAATATTGTTTATCAATTTGCTATTGCAACAACCATCATTAATATTATTAACATTCCTTATCAGTCTATAATATTAGCCAAAGAAAAAATGAAGTTTTATGCCTATATTGGCATATTTGAAGCATTAGCTAAACTAGCCACTGTCTTTTTACTTATTTCCTTTAAAGAAATTGATGTTTTAATTTTATATAGTTTTTTATTATTTATTGTAACAATTTGCACAACCAGTTTTTATTATGGATACGTCTTTAAAAATTTTCGTTCAGAAAGTAGATATAAATTCAAAAAAGAAAAACAGCTAACAAAAGAAATGATTTATTTTTCAGGCTGGAATTTATTTGGACAAGTATCTTTATTAAGTTCTAACCAGGGCATATCAATATTATTTAATATTTTCTTTGGAGTTGCAATAAATGCATCTATAGCAATTGCAAACCAGCTCAACGCATTGGTACATACCTTCGTATCAAATTTACAAACTGCTTTTAACCCTCAAATCGTTCAGTCTTTGACTCACAAAGACTTAGAAAGACACCGTAATTTAGTTTTAAATGCATCAAGATACTCTCTATTCTTAATATTATTTATTTCTCTTCCATTTTTAATTTATACAAAATTTTTACTAGAATTATGGTTGGATAGTAATTTACCAGAACATGTAGTGTATTTTTGTCAAATTATTATTATTGTAACTATAATTGAATCTGCATCAGGTCCATTTTGGATGTCAGCACATGCTTTTGGAAATATTAAAAGATACCAATTAATTGTATCATCAATACTTATTATCAACTTACCCATCACCTACATTCTTTTAAAATTAAATACGCCTATTACTATTGCATTTTTAACTAGTCTTTTTATTGCTATTCTACTTTTATTATTCCGTTTTTTTTATTTTATAAAAAATATTAACGCCAAATTTGAATATATCTCCAGTTATCTGAAAGATATCATAGCCGTAATAGTTTTATTAGCCACTATATTATTTCTCAGCAAGAAATTTCAACATTACTCAGAGAACATAAATTTTAATGAATTTATTTTAAATTCATTTTTAATTGAATTATTAATCCTTATATATTTACTTAGTTTTTGTATTAACAAAAATGAAATTATTTTTTTAAAAACTATGATTACAAAAAAAGAAAAATATTAACTTATGCCAAAAATTTCCATTATTTTACCTGTTTATAATGTTGAAAAATACATTGCGAAATCTATTGAATCTATTCAAAACCAAAGCTTTAAAGATTTTGAATTATTAGTTGTAATTGATGGTTCACCAGACAAGAGTAAAGAAATTGCATTAGAATATGCAAAATATGATAATCGTATTCATATATTAGAAAAAACGAATGGTGGTTTGTCTGATGCTCGTAATTATGGACTAGATAGATCTCAAGGAGAATACATTTATTTTATCGATTCTGATGACTGGATAGAATCAAATTTATTAGAAGAAAATATTACCATATTAGAAAAAAATAAACTTGATTTTATTATATTTGGTTATTTTCAAGACAATACTGACATAAATGAAAATTTAATTAAAAGAATAAAAAAAATTCCTAAACCAGCAATCTGGAAAAAAGGAGATACATCTTTAGAATTAGATGAATCCACATTAGGTCTTTTAGGATATGCATGGAACAAAATATATAAACGAGAATATTTAGAAAAAAATAAATTAAGATTCATTAAAGGCATTTCTCTTGTAGAAGATATATTATTTAACTCATTAGTTTATACTAAATCTGACACAATTTATTTCAATGATAATGCATATTATCATTACATTAATAGAGAGGTCCCTACCCTAATGAAAACTTTTCATGCAAATAGTTTTGATTTAGTCAAAGAAAAAGGTTTAGCATTAAAAGAATTTTTAAATACCTGGAAATTTACAAATACAAAAGAAACATTGGCTCATAATAATATAGGTGGTGTTCGTTATTGTGTTCACAATCTATTCAGTTATAAAAATCAATTAACTTCAATTGAAAAATTTCAATTTGTAAAAAAAATAATAACTGATAAAGAAGTAGAAAAAAATATATTACTTTATCAACCCAAAAATATTCAAGATAAAATCTATACTTTTTTAATTAAACACAAGTTAACATCTTTAATTATAGCTATAGCACTGTGTAAAAAATAATATGAATTTCAAGAAAATCATTCCATTCAAGATAAAATATAATTTACGCTTAGTTTTTGAAAAATATAAAAAAACAAATATCTTTTCTAAAATTAACTTAGATAAAAACAAAAAAAAAGCATACATTTTTCTTGCGGCCGATTATGGAAATTTAGGCGATGTAGCTATCACATTTTCTCAAACTGAATTTTTAAAAAAACACTCTAACTACCAAATTATTGAAATACCTATAAGTCAAAGTATTGCTGGATTACATTGGTTAAATAAAAATATTCAGAAAGATGATTTAATTACAATCATTGGTGGTGGAAACATAGGAGATTTATATGAACAAATTGAATACATTCGACAATTAGTAATTAAATCTTACCCAAAGAACAAAATTATCTCTTTCCCCCAAAGCATAGATTTTTCAAATACAAATTTTGGGAAAAAACAGATAGAAAAAGCGAAGAAAGTATATAACTCTCATAAAAATTTAGTATTAGTAGCACGTGAAGAAGTTTCATATTTAACAATGAAAGATCTTTTTCCTAAAGTTAAAATTATTTTAACTCCTGATATTGTTCTATCTCAAGACCAAAGCCAAAACCAAAAAAAACGTCAAGGTTTAGTAGTATGTCTAAGAGATGATGCAGAGAAATCATTATCTAAACAACAACAAAATACTATGCTTAAAATATTAAAAAATCATTTTAAAAATAATTTAAAATTTTATGATACGCATATTGGTAGAAATAATTTAAGCATAGATGAACGAAATCATGAATTAACAAATATTTGGAGTATATTTAAAGGAGCTGAACTTGTCGTTACTGATCGTTTGCATGGTATGATTTTTTGTTATATAACACAAACTCCTTGTATCGTTTTACAAAATAATAATCATAAAATAAAAGGTACAATTAATTGGATTAAAGATTGTGGATATATCCATTTTATAGAAAATTTTGATGAGTTTCATTTCAAAGAAACTCTTAATAAAAATCAAAAACCAACACAATATCAATCGCTGCAACAATACTATTCACCATTAATCTCGGAGCTTTAACTTGCAACGAATTTTACACATCATCGGAAAAATGGATCGAGCTGGTGCCGAAACCATGTTGATGAATATATATCGACATATTGATCGCACTCAAATTCAGTTTGATTTTGTCACTTTCACAAATCAACCAGGTGATTACGATACTGAAATTATTCAACTGGGTGGTAGAATCATTCCAATCATTGCTAAAAACTCCATACAGCGTATGTTTAAGTTACGCCAGTTCTTAAAATCACATCAAGAATATCAAATTGTGCATGCTCACATACTGTTAAGCAATGCATTTCATTTGATAGCAGCTAAACAGGCTGGAGTAAAATATCGTATTTCTCATTCGCATAATGCGAGTGATGGATATAGAGGCATTATTGTAAAGCTATATGAAAAATGGTCGATAAATAAAAATAAAAAATTGGCTACACATAAAATAGCTTGTGGTAAAGAGGCAGCCAAATTCTTATTTAAAGATAGCAAAGATGTGATTTTATTACCAAATGCGGTCGATATCCATAAGATGATAATGACAGCGGAACAAAACAGAAATTATATACAGGAAAAATTTTCTGATACTTCATTAAAAATCATTCAAGTGGGTCGAATGCTATCCGTTAAAAATCATCAATTTTCACTAGAAATCGCACAGGCATTAAAAAAACGCAATATTAACTTCACCATGTATTTTATTGGAAATGGTGTTTTATTGAATGAGCTAAAACAACAAACAGAAAAAAAATCGCTGTCTGATTGTGTAAAATTTCTAGGCTTGCGTACTGATGTTGCAGAATTAATGGCAAGTGCAGACTATATGATCATGCCTTCGCTACACGAAGGGTTTCCAGTTGTTCTTGTAGAAAGCCAGACTGTAGGCTTACATTCTTTAGTATCAGACCAAGTTTCTCAGGAAGTTGACCTAGGTGTTAATTTAGTAAAATTTTTACCTATTAATTCAGTAAATGCCTGGGTTGAGAATCTATTAATGACCACAACACAAAAATATTCAACTGAACAGAGAGTTAATGAGTTAAAGGAAAAAAAATTTGATGTTGCAGAAAACTCAAATATGCTAATGTCCATTTATAAATTAATGCAATAACAACTAGACAAGTAGCAATACTTTAATTTAATAAAACTCTTATCCTCATGAAAAACTTTACTGATAAAAATTTAAAAAAAATAATTAATCAAAAACTGAAAAATATAAATCTATTTTTCGATAATTTTTTACTAACTAATCTTATTTTCATTTTATACAAAACATCAAGATATAGTAAATATTATTACCATACTATTTTTCATAAAAACAAAAATGGAAATGCTCAACCCATATTTAAAAAAGATATCCCTCTACTACCAGAAAAAAATCATAACTACCTTAATGATGAATATGTAGAGCTATCAATTATAGTACCCGCTTATAATGTTGAAAAATATATTGATCAATGTATTGCATCTATTTCAAGTCAAAACTTAACGTTTACTTATGAAATAATAGTTGTAGAAGATTGCTCCACAGATAATACAAAAAATATTTGTAATCAAATAAAATTAAAATACGATAATATTAAAATAATATATCATGAAAAAAATAGTGGCGTTTCAGAGGCACGTAATACTGCTTTAAATAATATAAAAGGTAGATTTATTACTTTTGTTGATTCAGATGATTTGATTTGTAACAATATTTTGAATCAAGCAATGAATTTAATTAGGATAAATAAAAATATTGATGTTGTTGGATTTAAACTCTATACATTCGAAACTGATTATGATATTAATAATATTAAAAATAACCCTGATAAAATTCAATCGTCTATTATTACTGGTTTAGATAATATTTATAAAATCGCAGAAGGTTATCCTTGGGGAAAAATATACCATCGAAGGATGTTTGATAACATAAGATTTCCTAGAGGTTTATGTTGGGAAGATGGTATTATTTTAAAAATAGTCATGCGTAGATGCACTGTATATGCTGACCTTGGAGTTGTAGGTTATTTATATCGAAAAACCCCTAATTCTATTACACATTCTATAAAAGCAAAAAATTTAGGTTATGATCATTTTTATATGATCAATTTTTGCATTAATGAAATGAAAAGATTAAATTTAAATATCGATACTATTTTTTATAAAAAAATAGTTGAGGAAGCAACCGTTTTTTTTAAATTCAAGAACTTTTTATTTGCCTGATAATGACTTACTCTTTATGTTTGAAAAGCTCATCCCCATCTTGACAAATGACAGTACAGAAAAAATTATTTTAACCTCAAGACAAAATCTTATGATTAAAGCAATGAAAAATAAAAATGTTGCTGCCTTTCGTGCTATATCTTTTTAGTTTTTATATTATAAAATAAATGTTCCCATATTTTTTAGTTCTTAGTCTAGTAGTAAGTTGGGTAATGTTAATTAAAAAAGCGTTTAATCGTAATGCTTTTTGGCTTCCATTGATTACTTTAGCATTATTTGCTGGTATCCGTAGCTCTCGTGTAGGTACTGACTCTGGTGCTTATGTCTGGGACTTTGTAAGTCAACTGGATACATCTTATTTTAAATTTAATAGCGATGGCGAATTTGGTTATCAGTTATTAGTATACGGACTACTCCATCTGACACATAATTATTTTTGGTTATTTTTTATTTCTGGCTTAATTGTAGTTTATTGTTATCTAAAAACACTTAACAAATATAGCATAAACTATACATTATCTATTTTTTTATTTATTACCTTAGGAAGTTATACTTTTTTCTTTAATGGTTTACGCCAGGGTTTGGCTATGGCTATTTTTACATTAGCAACACCATATTTATTAGAAAAAAAATTAATTCCTTATATTTTTATATGTGCCATAGCATCATTATTTCATACATCCGCTCTTTTCATGCTGCCATTTTATTTTATAACAAATACAAATATTAAATTAATATATAAAATATTAGGTTCTTTTATTCTTTCTTTATTATCAAGTAGTTTAATAATAAATTACTTCGCAAGCACTAATAAACGCTATGAAGGATACGCTCAGGTTTCAGAATCCGCTGGAGGCCTAATAACTTTAGCTTTTTTTATTTTAATAGCAATTTTTTTATATTTTATCCAATATTATTACAAAATTAAAGATCAAATTTATACCAAATTGTTTACCTTTTACATTTGTGGTGTAAGTTTAATTATACCCATTGCCATGCTAGAAACAAGTGCTTCTGGACCACAACGTTTCTTATCATATTTCCAATGGACACTTATTTTACTTTTTCCATTTGCATTTAAAAAAATTAATACCTCATTCGCAACTGGTATATTTATATTTTTATCATTATTCTATTTTCTTATGAGAACAAGCAGATTTAGCAACTTAACTCCTTATTTAATCAACCCAATTTTCGATATTTTATAATGAACAATCCCACATATATCACCATTGGTTTACCATTTTATAATGTTGAAAACTATTTATCAGGTGCTATCCAGTCTATATTGGCTCAAACACACCCTTATTGGGAACTTATATTAGTAGATGATGGATCTACAGATAAATCATTAGAGATTGCTAGATCATATGCAGAAAAAGATGATCGCATTAGACTTATATCTGATGGTTCAAACAAACGACTTCCTGCCCGTTTAAATCAAATTATTAAGGAAGCAAAATATGATTATATCGCCCGTATGGATTCTGATGATTTAATGTCTACTGATAGAATAGAAAAACAATTAAAAACATTAATTGACAATCATCATATAGACTTTGTGACTACTGGTTGTTTAACAATAGGTAAAAATAATGAACTAACCGGTATAAAAACTGGCAAAAATTATCAAATGTCTGCTGAATCTATTTTGGGTGGCCTTACAAATTTACTGCATGCTTCTTTATTAGCAAAAAAAGAATGGTATTATAGAAATACATATAATGAAAAAAATGTTTTTGCAGAAGATTATGAGCTTTGGTTAAATGCAGCAAAAAAAAATGATCTGAACTATATTGTATTAGAAGAACCATTGTATTGGTATAGAGTCATTGAAAATGTGACTATAGACAAATTAACCAAAGGATACAACTCTCAAATAAAAGTTATTAATAACAATTACAAAGGTATAATTTCAGAAAAAAATAAAAATAAAAATATTAAGAAATTTAAAATAAAAATATTAACTGTTAAAATACTAGATAAACTAGGTTTATTAAATATATTATTAAAACGTAGATCTCAAAAATATAATTTAGAGCATATTGAATATTACAATCAAGAAATTTCAATTATCAACAACATAAAAATATAATTATATTTTAAGAAATACACTTAATTATTCATACTTCCCGCATCTCCTTAGATTTAATAGTTATTTATCTTTTTTAAAATCCAATTTCAAAAATAGAGAAAATATGTTTATTTATGCAATACAATGCCACAAGCTAACAAATCCACTAATATTTACAATCAATTATTTATTAAAAGATCCCAATAATATTATAATTATCCACGTTGATGCAAAAACCAATCACACAGATTTTTTAAACATAAAAAATATTTTTCAAAAAAATGATCAATTAATTTTCATAGAAGATAGAGTAGAAGTTTTTTGGGGTAGTTTTTCTCAGATAGAAGCAACTCTTAAATTAATGCGTAAAGCCATATCTTATAAATTCAAGTACTTCTCATTAATTTCTGGTGATGACATTCCAATCCTTAAAACATCAGAAATGAATAAATTCTTATCAGAATCTTATGAAAAAAAAATAGAATTTATTGGCATTAATACAAATAATGATGCTCCTAATAGAATACAATTCAAATATCCAAAATATTTCCACAATAAAGACCACTCTTTAAAAGCAAAGATATTAAGAAAAATATTTATCAAATATGCGAATATATTTAATAAGATTGACATATCAGAACTACCCAGTTTATACAAAGGAAGTTCATGGTTTACCATTTCTTATGAAGCCATAGATTATATTTTTAATTATTTAGAAAAAAATAAACAATACAAAAAAAAATTTTTACATTCTCTTTGTGCTGATGAAGTATTTTTCCAAACGATTCTATTTAACTCAAACTTTAAAAATAAAACATATGGATTAGGTATTTTAAAAGATTGTGATATGGCTATGAGATATATAGATTGGGAAAAAGGTCCTGATTTCCCTAGAAGTTTAGATAAATCAGATTTCACTTCAATAAAAACAAGCGGAATGCTTTTTGCAAGAAAAATATCATCAAATATTTCTTTAAAAGAATTAGAAGAAAATTTTATTTAATTTTATCCCCTAGCTTTTTCAATGATTAAAAAAGCTACTCTTCCCGTCGCCGGATTAGGCACCCGTTTTCTGCCTGCCAGCAAATCCATTCCCAAGGAAATGGTCACCGGCGTAGACCGCCTTGCTATTGAGTATGTGATTAAAGAAGCGGTTGAGGCAGGTATTGAACAGATTATGGTTGAATCGGTATCCGATGATGTAGTGGATCAATACCGTATTGTAGATGTTAAAGCCTCTCCTGCCGAAGGTGAAAGTATTGTTATGCAGGGTATTGTAGAAAAACCTGCTGTTGGTTCAGCCCCCTCAAACCTGTCTGTGGTTCGTCGTTATGTATTACGCAAACCAGTTCACCTATGCTGAAAATGCAGAAGCCTTGGTGGAACAGCATCATTTGGCCTTGTCTAATTGTCTGACACAGTCTCGTTTGCTGGCGTTTGGTAATCAGGTACTGGAGGCTGAGGCATTGCAAGATTTACCGGGTTATAAAAAATATGAAGGGAATCAACCTAGCAGTACGATTTTGTTGAATGAACTCAGCCTGTATAGCTTGGGTATGCTGATTACCAGACACTCACCAAAAAATCACTACAACTATTAATTGATATTCAAACAGGCTCTTTAAATGAAAATTGTGTTAATCGGAACGGTTTCATCTTCCATTTTTGGATTCAGGAAATTACTACTACAGTCATTAGTTAAAGACGGGCACGAGGTGTTCATTTTAACTACAGATTTAACGCCTGATATTCAACAACGAGCGCTGGACGAACTTAATGTGCGTGCTGAAAAGTACACACTTGCCCGCACAGGAATGAATCCTGTAACTGATATAAGGAATGCATGGAGTTTATACCGTCGCTTGAAAGAGTTGCAACCAGATTGCGTATTCTGTTATTTCTCAAAACCTGTTATTTGGGGTTCCTTGGCTGCCCTCTTCGCTGGTATCAAGCAACGGTATGGTATGTTGGAAGGCCTCGGTTACTATTTTACACATACCCCAAAAGGTAATACCCTCAAGAAAAAACTGGTAAGGACAGCTCAAATTGGGTTATTTCATCTGTCACTGCCAGCTCTTAGAGGTCTTGTAGTGCTCAATCCGGATGATAAGCATGATCTTATTGAAAAGTATCATATCAAACAGAATAATGTGATGGTACTTGGTGGCATAGGACTTGATTTAGATGAATATAGCTATTCCGAACCAGATATTAGTCAGTCACGCTTTATATTTGTTGGTCGGCTATTGGCAGAAAAAGGTATCAACGAGTTTCTTCAAGCTGCAGAAATTGTGAAAGAGCGTCATCCTAAATCCGAATTTATCGTACTTGGGAAACCTGATCCGGGCAACCCAGGTTCAGTAAATCAAGGTTATCTCAATAACCTCGTGACAAAAAACATCGTTATTTACCCCGGCTCGGTTTCAAACGTCGCAGACTGGCTGAAAGATAGCAGCGTTTTTGTTTTGCCTTCTTATCGCGAAGGGGTACCCAGAAGCACACAAGAGGCGATGGCAATAGGTCGACCAGTAATTACCACAGATGTTCCTGGCTGCCGAGAAACCATAAGAAACGGTGAGAATGGTTTCATGGTGCCGCCCCATAGTGCGCAGGCAGTTGCCAACGCAATGGAAAAATTTATTACTGAGCCCAACTTGCTTTTGAGTATGGGACGGCGCTCAAGAGAGCTAGCAGCAGAAAACTTTAATGCTGATAAGGTCAATCAGCGACTGCTGGATTTTTTGAAGTTATAAAACAGTAAGGCTCTATGGGAGTGTCTAGCCATCACACCTTAACGTCTGCTTATTTTTGTGAGCGTTTTAATTTGGCATGCGGGTGGCTACCATTTATGTAGCAGCAATTTTTCAATCTGGCTGATCTTGTGCGTCGGCAGACCTATCATTACATCCTTTAGATACACATACGAATCACGATATAACGCAAAACCTGTCAGTAAAACACCTATGGCTGTACGCTTATATTTATTACAATTTAAATGCAAATAGAAATAAATTTTAATAAGTAATATAAAAATATGCTTGATATCATTTTCAATGACAGAGGAAGAAAGTTCAGCTCTTTTCGAACAAACTTGTTATCTCGCTTATGCAGCCATGGAAAATCCAACTGATGAGCACATTATGAATATCTTTAAACGTCTTGTATGGAAAAGTCAGTACGCTCAACGCGGCAATCTTTTCATGAACATACATTAAGCCTACCGTTACAAATCATCTTTAATTATATTCTATGCTTAAACGAATTTTCGACATTATCTCCTCTGCAATCGCCCTGATACTGCTATCCCCGGTAATAGCCATCGTCTCCTGGCAAATCTCAAAAAAACTGGGTAAGCCCGTTCTGTTTCGTCAAGTACGACCTGGCTTAAACGGCAAACCCTTTACAATGATTAAGTTCCGCACTATGCGCGATGCATACGATGATCAAGGAAATCCTCTTCCTGATAGTGAACGAATTACCCCCTTCGGTAAATTCTTGCGTGCAAGCAGTTTAGATGAACTACCCGAATTATGGAATATCCTTAAAGGTGATATGAGTTTTGTTGGTCCTCGTCCATTATTGATGGAATACTTGGATTACTACACAGAAGAAGAAAAACTACGGCATACAGTAAGGCCAGGTTTAACTGGCTTAGCACAAATATCAGGTCGCAATGCTACAACCTGGGATCAAAGACTTTCTTATGATGTTCAATATGTATTAAATCGTACTTTTTGGGGAGATATAAAAATAATCTTTAAAACTATATTTCAAGTTATTAAGAAGGAAGGCGTCGTTGTAGTCCCCTCTAGTATGTATAGGAAATTAAGTGATGAAAGAAGCAAAAATAATAACTGAAATAAAACCAAGTCCATTTTATCGATTAAATAATCTTTCAAAGCACTTGAATATCGACCTTTGGGTTAAAAGAGATGATTTGATACCATTTTATTTGGGTGGTAACAAGGTAAGAAAAAATATTCAAATAATTAATGATTTGAACAGTAATTTTGATGTTTTAATAACAAATGGTGCCGCTGAATCAAATCACGCAAGAGTTGTTGCTTTATTAGGTGCTCAGCTTGGTTGTGTAGTAGAACTGGTTCTACATGGTATTAAACCAACATCAAAGCAGTATTGTGGAAACTCCTACTTTCTAGCTGCTAGCAATACGAATCTGAACTATGTTCCTAGCAATCAAATATCAGAAAAAATAGATCAACTAAAAAAACACCATGAATCAAATGGTAAAAAAGTTTTAGTGATCCCTGGTGGAGCCCATAGTTTATCAGGTGCAGAAGCATACGCGGCTGCATTTAACGAACTAAACTTTACTCCCGATAAAATAATTTTTGCTTCTGGAACTGGTGGAACTCAGGCTGGACTCATTTTAGGCGCACATAGAAATAAGGCAAATACCAATATCATTGGCATATCAGTAGCAAGGGAATATCAGAGAGGTGTTGAAGAAATAGCCAAACTTTTACCAGAAAACATTTCCACTAATGAAATTATTTTCAATGATAATTATAGATTTGGTGGGTATGAAAAACATGCACCAGAACTATTTGATTTGATGTCTTTCGTAATAAAACAAGAAGCATTACCACTTGATCCAACATATACAGGTAAAGCCATGTATGGATTATTTGACATGGTTAAGAAAGGTCTTATAAAGCCTAACGAAAAAGTAATTTTTTGGCATACTGGTGGATTATTAAATTTACAATCAACTTCTGTATAGGTTCATCTAAATGAATATTAGAGAAAGACAAATTTTAAAGGGTTCTCGTGTCACTTTAGTTCCTCTTGAAAAGAAACATCTGAGTAAAAGAACTGAATTTATTAATGACCCAGAAATTCAGGCTACATTAAACTTTGATTACCCTACTTCTATTGCAAAAACAGAAGCCTGGTTTTCAAAAAATGTTTTGGCACCTAACCGAATTGACTTTGCTATTGAAACCGCAGATGGAGATATTGTAGGCTTCGGGGGCTATTTAAATATTGATAAAGTTGTCAAAAAATCTGAACTTTATATATTTATTGGAAAAGCATATTGGTTTGGTGGTTATGGTCGTGAAGCCTACAAGCTCATAACAAATTACGGTTTTATTGAACTTGGTTTAAATAGAGTTTATGGCTACCAACTCGGCAATAATCATAAAGCACACAATTCAGTCAAGAAAATAGGTTGGTCTGTCGAGGGTTTTTTGCGAGATGACATCACTTCTCATGGTGAAGTTAAAGGTCGATCTATTGTTTCAATATTACGTAATGAATGGATTGCAAATCCCGTATATGATGAAGTTTAAACGAGTCAAAGTGTCTTAAAAATTATGAATGTATTACTTACTTGTGCCGGTCGACGGCATTATCTTGCCTCTTATTTTAAAAATGCACTTACTGGCTATGGGAAAGTAGTTGGTGCGGATATGGACTTATCTGCCCCTGCATTACAAGCATGTGATGTTACAGCGAAAGTGCCAGAAGTATTTTCCAATAATTATCTAAACACGCTAAAAGAAATTACCATTAAAGAGAATATCAATATGGTATTTTCGCTTAACGACCTTGAAATAGGGCTACTATCAAAGAATCGAGAACAGTTTGAAGCTGAAACTGGCGCCACTTTATATGTACCACCAATTGAAACACTAAAAGTATGTGCTGATAAATGGCTTACCTACCGCTTTGCCAAAGAAGCTGGAATTGATACCCCCACTACTTATCTGAATATAGAAGATGCCAAGGCTGCACTAGCCAATGGTGAAATTTCCTTTCCATTAATCGTTAAACCTCGCTGGGGAAGCGCTTCAATTGGACTTTTTATAGTTGAGTCATCCGAAGAACTAGTTAACGGTTTCACACAATGCCATCGGGCAGTAACAAAGAGTGTACTTGCTGTCCTCGGTTCTGAAAGCCCTGTGATTATTCAGGAGTTGATTCAAGGGTCTGAGTATGGTGTAGATCTATTATATGGAAAAAAAGAAAATTTTATCGGATTCACTGCTAAGAAAAAACTGGCTATGCGAGCAGGAGAAACTGACAAAGCAGTAACCGTTGCACCAGAACTGTTCGAGAATTTAGTAACTAAAATCTCTAATTCTCTGCCCCATCGTGGCAACCTGGATTGCGATTTTCTGGAACGCGATGGTCGATTTTACCTGCTTGAATTCAACCCACGTTTTGGTGGTGGTTACCCCTTTACCCATCTGGCTGATGCTAACCACGTACAGATGCTTATTGATGATTATCAAGAGCAGCCACTAACAACATACAGTTATCGGGTTGGGCAAGCGTTTGCCAAGTGTGACACATTAGTTCAAGTACCAGTCAATTGAATTACCTCTTCACTCATAGTTTAAAATTTCATTCCTAAATCAATTCTGAGTTTTCTCCATGCTGAATACCCCCTTTTCTCCCTGGCCCTCTTTCACTGTTGAAGAGGCCGATGCCGTTCGTGATGTTATTTTGTCCAATAAAGTAAATTACTGGACTGGGCAGGAATGTCGGGAATTTGAAAAAGAATTTGCCGTGTGGACTGACACCGCCCATGCGGTTGCCGTGGCCAACGGCACGCTGGCGCTTGACCTGGCCTTTAAAGCTTTGGATATTGGCCCGGGCGATGAGGTTATCGTGACATCACGCACGTTTCTGGCGTCGGTTTCATCAATTATGAATACGGGTGCCAAACCGGTTTTTGCCGATGTTTCCCGCGATTCACAGAATATTACGGCAGAAACCATCAAGGCGGTGTTAACACCGGCCACGAAAGCGATTGTTTGCGTTCACTTGGCAGGCTGGCCTTGCGATATGGACCCCATCATGGCGCTGGCACAGGAACATAATCTGTATGTGATAGAAGATTGCGCACAGGCACATGGTGCCATTTATAAAGGCAAACCGGTAGGCAGTATTGGGGATATTGGTGCATGGTCTTTCTGCCAGGACAAAATCATGACTACCGGTGGTGAAGGCGGTATGGTAACCACCAACAATCGCGATTTATGGCTGAAAATGTGGGCCTATAAAGATCATGGCAAAAGCTGGGAAGCGGTTTACGAGCGTGAGCATGCACCGGGTTTTCGCTGGCTGCATGAAAGCATTGGTACCAATTGGCGCATGACCGAAGTACAGGCCATACTTGGTCGTATCCAGTTAAAATGCATGCAGGAATGGACCCGGCTACGCCAACACAATGCCAACAGAATATGGGAAACAGCCAAACAGTTGCCTGCCTTGCGTGTACCGGAACTCCCCGAAGGCAGTGAACATGCCGCCTATAAATGTTATGTCTTTGTGCAGCCTGAACTGCTGAAACCCGACTGGAACCGTGACCGCATCATTAATGAAATGGTGGCGGCTGGTGTACCTGCGTATTCTGGCTCATGCTCTGAAGTGTATCTGGAAAAAGCCTTCGACAATACCGGTTTACGCCCCGCACAGCGTTTACCGGTTGCCATGGAGTTGGGTGAAACTTCGCTTATGTTCCTGGTTCACCCTACCCTGACCCCGGCAGAAATAGATAAAACGTGCGCTATTTTGTGCAATGTAATGGAACAGGCGACAGAAAACAGGAATTGAGGAATGACTTTTGTACCTAAAGGATTGTTGTCAAAATTGAACCTGCGCGATCGCTTGCTTGGCTTGAATCGCACCCGTAAACGCTTGTTGCAGCTTGCTGCCGATGTTGCCATTATATGGCTGGCATTATGGCTGGCGTTCTATCTGCGCCTGGACCATACCGCGTTTATCGAACCCTTTAGCGGCCATGCCTGGCTGTTTATGATGGCACCCCTGGTTTCCCTGCCGGTTTTTATTACCAAAGGTTTTTACCGGGCGGTAATGCGTTTTGTGGGGTATCAGGCAAGCGTAGCCATTTTTGAAGGGGTGACCATTGCCACTATTATGCTTGGCATTGTGATTTACATTGGCCCCAATACCCCAGCCGTACCACGTGCCGTTATTTTCATTTACTGGTTGCTCATGCTGGTCATGATGGGTGGTTTGCGTATGTTAATGCGCAGTTACTTTAATTGCGGCACTCTTCGTTTATCTCAATTTATTCCTTTTTATAACGGGCATCACGTTGATAAAGACGATAAGCGCAAAAAGGTCTTGATTTACGGCGCCGGTCATTCAGGCAACCAGTTGCTAACGGCTATTCGCATGGGTTCTGAAATGCGGGTGGTCGGTTTTATTGATGACAACCCCGACCTGGTTGGTCGTGTGATTGCGGGCGTTCCCATTTTTGACCCTAGCAATTTAGGTGGGGTTATTATTGCCACGGAAGCCCAAAAAGTGCTGCTGGCCATTCCTTCGGCCACCCGTTCCCGCCGCCTGCAAATTATTAATGCCTTGGCCCCGTACAAGGTTCTGGTACGCACCGTACCCGGCATGATGGATCTGGTCAGCGGCAAGATCAAGGTTCAGGATTTGCGCGAAGTGGATATTGCCGACTTGCTGGGTCGAGATCCGGTTGCCCCCAATATGGCCTTGTTTGAGCAATGCGTTAAGCAGCAGGTGGTCATGGTAACCGGTGCCGGCGGTTCAATTGGTTCAGAACTGTGCCGCCAGATTGTACATTTGCAACCTAAAGTTCTTATTTTATTTGAACACTCTGAGTTTGCGCTTTACGATATTCACCGTGAAATAAGTCTTTTTGTGCGTAATAAACAGCTTGATCTGCAGGTAGTACCCATACTGGGTTCCATTCGCAACCAGAGCCGCCTGTTTGACGTGATGAGCGGCTGGAAGGTGGACACGGTTTACCACGCTGCAGCTTACAAGCATGTGCCTATGGTGGAACATAATATTGCCGAAGGTGTGCGTAATAATATTTTTGGTACGCTGTATACCGCACAATCCGCAATTCGCGCACATGTAAAGAACTTTGTGCTGATTTCCACCGACAAGGCCGTACGCCCCACCAATATTATGGGCAGTACCAAACGCATGGCCGAGCTGGTACTGCAGGCACTTGCCCGTGAATCTACCCCTGTGCTGTTTGGCGCAGAAGAACACGGACGCTTCTCCAACCAGACCCGTTTCACCATGGTTCGTTTTGGTAATGTGCTGGGGTCTTCAGGCTCGGTTATTCCCCTGTTCCGCAAACAAATCAATGCCGGTGGCCCCCTTACCGTAACCCACCCTGACATTACCCGTTATTTCATGACCATACCTGAAGCCGCCCAGCTGGTGATTCAGGCCGGTTCCATGGGTAAAGGCGGTGATGTATTTGTGCTGGACATGGGTGAGCCTGTAAAAATTATTGACCTCGCCAAGAAGATGATTCAGCTTTCCGGCCTAACCGTCAAGTCTAAAGAGAACCCGGCGGGTGATATTTAAATTAAATTTTCAGGGTTAAGGCCAGGCGAGAAACTTTATGAAGAGCTGTTAATTGGCAGCAATGTGAGTAAAACAGAGCACCCCATGATTCAGCGAGCCAATGAATTGCATACCGAGTGGGAAGTCTTGAAGCAGCATCTGCTTACCCTGGATGATTCCATTCGTGCTTATGATTACCAGAAAGTACGCGATGTGTTTCATTTACTGGTTGAAGGGTTTAAACCGGATGAGCATATTGTGGATTGGGTGCATAAGCAGCAAGCGGAGCTGAGGGAAAATGTGCAGTTGCCGGAGTATGTGTCTGGGCCAGCTTATCAACTTAAGTCACTACAAGTAGATAATAAAAAAGTGAACAAACCGCTAAAAATCTCTGCGTAAAAAACTCATTACATTATTTAATTCCTTTGAGAAAAATTCATGCAAGTTGAAGATATTAAAGTAGCGTTGATTGGCTTAGGCTATGTTGGTTTGCCCCTGGCGGTGGAGTTTGGCAAAAAACGTCCGGTACTGGGGTTTGATATCAATCAGAAACGTATCGCCGAGTTGCAGGGGGGGCAAGACCACACCCTGGAAGTCAGTGATGAAGAGTTGGCCGAAGCAAGTCATTTAAGCTTCAGCGCCGATCCGGCCGAACTGGCCAAAGCCAATACGTTCATTGTGACGGTACCCACCCCCATTGATGAGTACAAGCGACCCGACCTTACACCGCTAGTCAAGGCCAGCGAAACCATTGGCAAAATCCTGAAAAAAGGCGATATTGTCATTTATGAATCTACGGTGTACCCGGGTGCCACCGAAGAAGATTGTGTGCCTGTCCTGGAAAAATTTTCAGGTCTGAAATATAACGTGGATTTTTTCGCTGGCTATAGCCCCGAACGTATCAACCCGGGTGACAAGGCGCATCGTGTTTCCACGATTAAAAAAGTAACCTCTGGCTCAACCCCTGAAATTGCCGAGGTGGTTGATGCCCTGTACCGGGAAATCATTGTAGCCGGTACGCACAAGGCGGCCAGTATCCGGGTGGCCGAAGCCGCCAAGGTGATTGAAAATACCCAGCGCGATGTGAATATTGCCTTAATCAATGAACTGGCCCTGATTTTCAATAAAATGGGTATTGATACACAGGCCGTGCTGGAAGCGGCCGGTACCAAATGGAATTTCCTGCCCTTCCGCCCGGGTCTGGTCGGCGGTCACTGCATTGGGGTGGATCCTTATTATCTTACCCACAAGGCACAGTCTCTTGGTTACCATCCGGAAATCATCCTGGCCGGCCGTCGCCTGAACGATTCAATGGGTACCTATGTAGTGGCAGAACTGGTGAAAGCCATGACCAAGAAAGATATTCAGGTGCAGGGTGCCAAAGTGCTGGTGATGGGGCTGACCTTCAAGGAAAACTGCCCCGACCTGCGCAATACCCGGGTGGTGGATATTCTGAAAGAACTTGACGAATACAGTATGGATGTCGATGTGTATGATCCGTGGGTGGATGCGCAAGAGGCGCAGCATGAGTATGGGGTGACGCCTGTTAAAGAAGTAGCACCGGGTGTTTATGATGCGATTGTGCTGGCGGTGTCACATCAACAGTTTGTAGAAATGGGCGCACAGGGCATTCGTGCCTTGGGTAAACCTGAGCATGTGTTGTATGATTTGAAGTATGTGTTGAGTGCTGATGAAGCGGATGTGAGGCTTTGAGGTGATTTAAGCGTAAGGTACACGGCTAGGGTTATATTTTTACGTCCGCTATTGCGGACGTTTTTGATAGTCGAATTACAGTTGGTCTTTTGATTTTTATGAGTGATGCACTGTAATCATCCGTTAAACCTTACGCACCGATAAAATTGGAAATTTTGCATCAGAGGTTCCATAGACAATAGATCGCAGATGTGCGTTCTCGTCCTGTAGTTCAGGTCGTGTTCAGAGTCGCTAGTCTATTCCTGCCAGTGCGGTCCTTGGCGGTTATGGGCTCCTGATGGCAAGACTAAGAAACTGCTGTCTAAGGGTCGGGCTTGGGTAGGTCGAATCGCGCACCATTGTGCGGTTTCATCGAAGGCCCAGCATTCATGCGGCGGACTTTCCGGTACGAGATAGTGACAATAGATGTACTCAAGCTGTTTGTCACCCGGATTGAACTGCTGTGCCGTGGCTACGATCTTTTCATAGCGCAGGCGCTCGACCTTGTCACCCTCGACCGCCTCAAAGCCGATGTGGACTATGCTAGGTCGCCCTTCGGGTAATTGTGCGTTCGCCTCTGACAGTTTTTTACGAATGTCGCGAGCTTTTCCATTTAGAGCATCATCGCTCTGGCTTTCCCAATTCAATACCACCGCCATATCACACGCCTCGACATAGCGTGGATTGCTACCAGGTGTCTTCCGCAATAAAGTCTTGTAGTTGGCATTGCGGACATAGCTTCCCGTCAGTAATTCCAACATTCGGTGGCTACTGCCGAGCACCCGATCGGTGGATAGCACGCTTTGCAGTGGATGCAAATCTAGCATGGCAATACTGCCAACTGCAGTTTCGTCGCTCCACACCATCTCCTTTTTTCCAGACCTCAACCACTTATGGACTATTGTTTTTAAGTAGTCAAGAGGAATTGACTTGAGTTCGACTCGGAAATTGACTTTGCAGAGGGTACTGCATTCGATCTCTGACAAGTGCGCAGCACAGTCGGACCAAAGCAGATCAATTTGCCGCCGTTCGTTTTCACTGTACTCCCCGACCTCCATGCGTTTGCATTCCACCACCCAAGTGCGACCATGAAGCGTGATATTCATGTCGTGGGTTTTAGCTTGACCCGGTTTTTCCTCAACAAAGGCGACGTTAGCTCCGGCTCGCAAGTAGCTGGCAGCTACAAGCAGTTCGAAAAGCCCCCCATTCGGTTGTCCGCGCTCCTTGCCAACCATGCGTTGAATGCGTGGCGTAAGGCCATCGACCTGTTGTAGTAGCTCCAGATCACGCCCGATAGCTTGGAAAACTGGAATAACTCTTGAACCGAAGACATAATCATAGTTGCCGATATGATCAAGCAGCGCCTCTGCCAGAAACAGGTACCAGCCGAAGCCGTCCTTGGAATCGAAGAAACGGCCATCTTCAGAGCCTATACCCATTGCACTTAAATACAGTCGACGGGCAGCCTGCTCACGGCGCTGTTTCCATTGCTGAATGGGAATGAAACTCTTAAACCAATCCACGGCTCGGCGCAATTCGAGATTGTCTGGCCATTCATCTGGACGAGGATCAGGTGGATCGAAAAAATCCGGTGAGAATTGGAGTTGCTCCGCAATACACTCGGCATGTAGATGGTTCATAATCAAACTTTTAATTTACTAATTAAAAAACTGCTTTTGGCCGATTTCAGTCACCCGACAGTCATCGGCTATTCCCATCGAATATATCAAAAATCAACAAGACAGTGTGTAAGTGTCCGCCCATCCTTGCAATTACCCATAAGTTATTGAATCGCCATTAAATTAAATCCCATTTGTATATCGAAGAGCCTTGTCAACCCACGCCACATCACGGTATTGCCAGGTGGCGGATCACTGGCCCTTGCCAGATAACCGCCCAGCTTAGCTATTTGTAATAGGCATTCCGACAATGTGGCCGGCCTATCACTCATCGTTTTCTTTCTGATCATGTGCTGTAAAAGTTCGATTTCATTTGAAGTCAGGGCGGTTCGTGCAGAACAATTTTTACAGATCCGATTTAACATCGTCATTCAGAAGATACGCCAACTGACAATGCAGAATATGGCAATAATGTTGGTCAGGCGTTGTGCTGTTCTAAGCTTTGAATCTTCGACCCTACAGCCGGATTTCAAAATTTTATGGAAGAGTTCAATTTTCCAGCGCATTGCATACCAATCCAACTTTTCAACCGCCTCCTTACGCGAACGCACCGGCAGATCCGTGATTAATTTCCATTCCAGTTTTTTACGATTTGCAGGAGCATTAACTTCGTTTGCATGCAACACCGTGAGCTCAAGCGATGGATAGCACTTTTGCTTTCCAATGGGAGGTAAAACCGTAATGCGTCGATACTTGATTGCCAGCTTGGCCTGGGTGACTTTGTCGTTTTTATCGCGCAATGTTACCCGATGAAATCCCTTGCCCAGAGTGTCTTGCATCTCTTGGGCGATGGTGTGCCCGCCGTCACCCGCTAACCGATCTACGCTGGTACGAATGAGGAAATGGGTATCATACGTTTTTGCAATGCAGAACAGCTCGTAGATATCACTACTGTACACATTGTTCAGGATAGGCAAGTAAAGACGTGGACTCCCTCAGATTTTCCAGCCAACAAAACCTTTCTTTCTGCTCAATCGGGATGCGTGTCGGATTGATCTTTTTGGATAACGCCTTTGATCCTTTAAATTTTTTACGTGTCCAAAATTTAACCGCTACCAGGCTGGAATGCATCAACAGTCCACAGACGGTATGCACAGCGCGGCTACTGTATTTATGAGTCCCCCTTTTATTACATTCGTTACGCCAATTAAGTCGAACGGCTCCCGTTTATACGTAAACTCTGTCGTGTCGTGCAAAATCAGAATCGGTGAATTTATGTCTGCTTCTGTTTCGTTAACCCTCTGCTTAGTCGACCGATAATGACTAGTTAAAATATCGGCTTCCGTCACCTTATCATTTGATAAAAATCGATAGGCCGCTTTCGTGTTGGCCCAATTCTGACATGCATAGGGCAGGCTACTGCCAACGCCGCTCCATAGTTGATTCACCAGGCGTTCAAGGCGTTTATCTAACCGCTTATCGCCAAATTGACTGGCAACCAATTCTTTACTTATCCAGTCACGGGCTGATTTATTGATAGCTTTCGATGAAACAATTCTTGTTGCGGTCGACATGAGCCGTCTCCCAATAGATATAAATCACTTTAACTATACGACATATCATTATGAATTTTTGGGTAATTACAAGTCGCCCAATACCGTATTGACAGGTACTGGATTAAGCAGTGGTTTTTACAGCTACACTTGCCAAGGCAATTGAAGTCTTGGCGGTGCTGTTGCTAGATATACGCCACCTGCTGATCGAATTTGCCGAAATGTTCCGGGGCCCCATCGACAGTACATCGGTGTATCCGCATGAAGTGGTCAAGGATGCGCTTGCACTGGTGGAAGTGAGTAAGCTGGATCTCGTCATTGTGGCAGGTATGGATACAGTATCGTTTGCTGAGCAAGGCTTGCCGTTAATTTGAGGCTTCGCCCCCTTTCTTTGACAAAATCTACAAATTTAAGTTACAATATTTTACGTATTCAACATATCGATGGAGGTAACTGATGGCAGAGAAAAGGAACGTCTTTATTAGTCATGTCCATAAAGACGATCATGGACTACAAAAGTTCAAAGATTTACTGGCTCCGAAAGGGCTGGATGTCAGGGACTCCTCCATCCACACAGGAAAGTTTAATAAAGCCACAGATGAGCACTACATCAAGACGCAGATCTTGGCCCCAGCAATAAACTGGGCAGGCGTATTTATTTGCTACGTCTCACCCCAGACGAAGGATAGCGACTGGGTGAACTGGGAAATTGAATATGCAGCCAAGCAAGGCAAGCGTATTGTTGGAGTCTGGGAGCATGGTGAGAAGGAATGCGAAATTCCCGAGGCACTGAGAGAGTATGCCGATGCCTTGGTTGGCTGGAATGGCGACTCAATCATTGATGCCATCAACGGAAAAGATACATGGGAAAAACCCGATGGTGGCGCCTGTGATCCAGTTCTACTGACAAGGCATCCATGCAAATGACACGTATCCACTCTTACGTGGTGCGATACGACAGTGGCTTCGCACCAAATCCATTTTATGGATATTGCACACTGGCGACCTGTAAGCCGCCAATACGCAATAGTGCCGTCATTGGTGATTGGGTAGTCGGTAGTGGCAGCAACGATAGGAGCATTAAACGAGGCGGATTTCTAGTCTATGCAATGCGGATCACGGAAGTAATGAGATTTGATGAATATGATGCAGATCCGCGATTTGAACCAAAAAAACCGTATCGCAATGGTAGTCGGAAGCACAGCTGTGGGGACAATATTTACTTCCAAACAGCACCAGACGCTGCTTGGCAGCAGCGTGATTCCTTTCACTCTCTCCCCAGTGGGGCGCTGAACCCAGAGCATGTTAGTCGTGACACGGCCGTAAATAGGGTCCTTATCAGCAATGACTTTGTGTACTTCGGAGGTGAGGGTCCTGAGTTCCCAGACGAACTAAAAGACCAAAACGGCCGAAGCCTATGCAAAACAGGTAGAGGTTGGAATGTTTTCAAAGATCCAGAACTGACCAAGAATTTGGAAAAATGGGTTCGCAGCCTTGGGAAGGGATATCAGGGTGCCCCATTTGAATGGCTAACACTTCGGAGGTGAGCGATGCACAAGGAAGGTTCTCTGCTGCTTTCAGATTACGCTTCGGAAATTAAGGCTACGGATGTACTTAGCCCAACCGATTTCAATCCTGTCCTTCAAGGGCTCTATGGGGAAGTCGGCGGAATAATGACTACCGCCAAAAAGCATGTTCGTGAAAAATCTGCTTACCCAGGCTTCAGAAAGGCAGCGGAAGAAGAGTTTGGTGATACCCTTTGGTACTTGGCAGCAATCTGCCGACGAATGCAAGTACCTCTTGAAGAAGTGTTTGCCGAAGCCGCGAATCACGGAAATTTTAAGAATGTAGGTGCAGCAAGCGACATCGAAAATGGCGCGTTGGCCTACATCGCCATGCCCGTGGCAGAGTCAGCGCCGTTGGACGTTGCCTTGGTATGCTTGGGTCAAGCCGCCGCAGCTTTGCTAGGTGGTCCTCCTACGCGCGATGACATAGTAAAATTTGCGCGAGCCTATCTCGACGCCATCCATGCGTCAAAGTTGACATTTTCGAACGTGGCGCGAGGAAACCTTCAGAAAGCCAGGGGGGCTTTCTTAGAACCACTGCCGGCCGATCTTGTTGGTCTTGATTTCGATAGCGAATTTGGAAGTGAAGAGCAGCTTCCGAGGGAATTCAAGATCCGAGTGAATCAGCGTCGCAGCGGAAGAAGCTATCTTCAATGGAATGGTGTGTTCATAGGAGATCCCCTGACTGACAACATCGCGGATCGAGATGGATATCGGTTCCATGACGTGTTCCATTTTTCATATGCGGCCATATTGCATTGGTCGCCCGTTATACGGGCACTGATTAAACATAAGCGAAAGAGTCAGTCCAAATATGATGAAGAACAGGATAGTGGTCGGGCAATCGTCGTTGAGGAAGGGCTTACGGCTTGGATTTTCTCCAGGGCTAAAGAGTTGAACTTCTTCGAGAAACAAGAAAAAGTTTCTCTCGGAATTCTTAAAACTATTAATGATTTTGTAAGCGGCTACGAAGTTGAAAAGTGTCCACTAAAGCTCTGGGAAAGAGCGATTTTGGATGGATACGCTGTGTTTCGGGAAATCAAGAAGAACCAAGGCGGCTGGATTATTGGGAACCGAGAAAAACGCACTTTGCAATATATGCCCCTTGAGTCTGAAAAATGAAACTTCACCCTTTTGTTAAAGCCGTCTCTTCGCTGCAATTCGAGAATTGCTTCAATCCGTATTCTGATCGCTGTGAAGTTCATGATCGTCGAGATGCGCCGCGCCGCCGAGCCGCCGCACTTTCCGCACTATTGCATTGCGCTACAGAGGAGCCTGTCGATGCAATTTGGATTGGTCGAGACTTAGGGTATCGCGGAGGCCGTCGTACCGGGCTAGCCCTGACTGACGATGTTCACATGCATCAACATGCCAAGCGCTGGAATGTGGATTTGGGCCCAGAGCTGCCGACAATCGGCAGTGCTGTAGCCGAAAGAACTGCTGCTGTCATATGGGGAATGTTGGAGCACATTGATGCTCGCATCTTTCTATGGAATGTTTTCCCACTTCATCCTCATGAATCAGGAGACCCATTTACCAACCGGCAACACAATGCCCGTGAAAGGCGAGCCGGTGAAGAACTGCTGCAGCAGCTTATTATCCTGCTCCGTCCCTCTCGCATCGTTGCCATCGGCAACGATGCTACCGCAGCCGCCCATCGAATCACAGATAACGTGCCCGTCATCTGCGTGAGGCATCCGAGCTATGGTGGACAGACACAGTTTCAAGCGCAAATCTCTGAATTGTATGCGCATCCCATGAGCACTGGATCGTTATTCTAACGAAACGCTTTTTCTTTTAGCGAGTGGCTAGCCGCCTGTAGTTTCAGTCAAATGAAGATGAAAAAGACGCGCGAAGTCCACGTCCGCAAGTTTTTCATCAGGGAGATAACTGTGCTCCTTGGCGAGATTTAGGGCGGCACCTCCTGGCGCGGGCACCGGCAGCACTTTAGACGCCGGATGGAATCGTCTAAAAATTTCATGCTCGACTTCAACCCCTTCCATGCCACCAATAAAGACAGCTGCAACCAAGTCCTCACGAGAAAGCATTTTTTCGCGCATGAGTAACAAGCTTGCATCCCTATCATTAGGTACTGCTTCGGTGAAGACAACATTTTTAAAGAGCTTGTTTTCTTCTGGATAACGATCCTGAAAAAATTTACTCTGATACAGCACTACGGATTGAGCGTAATCCACACCCAAGTCTTCGCAAATGCTCCAGATCATAGGCGTAATAGCTGGATGTCCGCCCCACACAATCTTGTGCTGACGAATAACCGCCATGATCAGCTCCCGAACTGCGCATTGAATGAGAAATGGGTTGGCTGTTTCGTGATATGTGCCTCGACTAACAAGCGGCACGCTTGCGGAGAGAAAAATGGCGCTCATGCTTAGATCTCCCAATCCGCAAACTGCCAACCAGCCTCACTGGCCTTGACCCATCGTGCGGAGTGAATGTGTTGCCCTAACCAATCCAAATGTCCCAGCCAGCGAGGATGCAGACCGACGTGATCGTAAACAACCGCCACTGATTGGTCGGGTGAATTGCTGGACGCATCGTGCAGCGTTGTCGATGTAGGAACGCCAACCGTCGGGTAAACGACTACGTTTTGGCCATCAGGCAATTGGATATGAACGGCCTTGTTGGCCCCTACGCCGATAACCTGACCACCGATAGTTTCGATCGCATTCCTTATATTACTTACGAGATTGACCGAGCGAACTGCATGGCTTTGGCTACGCACTTCCTCAAGTTGCAGACAGATGCGTTCCACAGCTTCTTCAGAGATTTGTCCAGTCGCCGGATCAACTTCTTCGGGTAACAACTCCGCTCGACTAGCTGTTGCCGTACGGGTAGAAGGAGTAGCGTCTGGCCAGCCTACCCGCAAAACGCTGATGCCTTTTGCAAGAGCCCGCCCGAACTCTGCGCTAGTCCATCGACTTTCAAAGTATCCTGGTGTATCAAGCATCAAGAGAACATCGGAATCGCAAAGACGATGCCACAGCATTGTCTGGAAATCCTCCGCAGGAGGAATGCCGTGTGTATCCAAGAATACATCGAAAAGCCTTGCAGAAAGAGCGTCAAACAATTGCAAAGCTGCCTCCCGCGCTTCACCTCGGCGATAACTTAAGAATACCCGACGCTGCCGAGGCAATAATCCTGCGCATTCCAGCAATGCAGTTGCAACGCGTTGTGCGCCACCTGCTGAATACGGTAGGCAGTTGAGCGGCTGCAACATTGCAGGGATTTCTACATTGACTCTAGCAACATCCGACGCCACCGGAAGCAACGGAATGCCTCGCTCTAACAGCTTTGTAATATTGGCAAGGGGTGCGCTCTCACCGCCGAAGAAAACGGCGGCAGCTGATCTTTGTTGCTGCGGCTCGAATGATTCGGGGCAGATATTCCATTCAACTTCATGCCCAAGCCGAAGATTGAACATGCTTACGGCGTGATCCACGATACTCTCAAGATCAGAAATTTGGGCGGGACTTGGCTTTCCAAGTATTGCAAGTTGATATAAGAAAGACATATTCACCTTATTTTCTTAAATCCGATGAGCTGATTAAAAAATTTCACGATATGAGCGTCCGTATTTCATGTTCGTGAAGCTAATATTTTTCCCACTCTGGAGCCAACAGCCCATCCAAGAATCTAGAACGAACGTGAACAAAAGAGTCTTTGCCTATTTCATTCCCTCGCGCAGCCATTTCTTCAATAGCTTCCGCATCATCAAGCTTAATTTCAACTGGAGTTTGCTGATTAATCCGAAGATGGCGAGTTGGGCCTAAAAATCCTTCGGCCAACACTAATGCCCCATGCTCTTGGGCAGCAAAGAAGAGATCAGCACTATTGGGGGCCCAACCAGCCTTGCCCTTCCCAAGTGACTCGGTGAAATCGCTTTCACTACTCATGGTGCCGACACTTAATACGTCTATTCGATCTAGTGGTATCTTTAGATAACGAACGGCTTCTGCCAGTGCGGGGAGAATTGGATTATTCGCCCAAACCCCTCCGTCGAGAAAAGATTCAGGTGCAACTGGGCCATCCCATATGGACTCATCAAAATATGTAGGGGCAGCTGAAGATGCAAGAGCAGCTTCAACTGCTGAAATATCGCGAAATGCTGTCCTATCTGGACTATGGGCTGTGACAATAGCTTCAGCTTGCCCATGTTTTGCTCTTACTGTAGGAATAACAAGCCTACAGCAGGATGATTCCGTTATTTTTCTGTCACCGTACACTTTGTATAGCAAATCTCGGAGGGTGGACGACTCGTGCTTGGATTTCAGCCAATGCCGAAGTTTTCTATCTTTAGGAAAAATCAATGGCCCTTGTGTTTGATAGAATTCCAATATATCACGTGGAGCTATTCCAAGAGAGAGTCCAATGGCGAGTATCGCACCTGTCGATGTGCCAGCCACCAAATCAAAATGCGATATTAAATTGTTTCCGCCACCGCTTTTGAGCATGTCATCCCATTTTGCCAAAACGGCGGCAGTGAACGTACCTCGCAATCCCCCTCCATCAAGAGCAAGAATTCGGAAATTTCTTCCTCGCGAAACACTGCGTAGCACGAGCGGTAGAAGTTTTAGCTGATTGACTATGGCGTCTACAATGCGCTCAACAGATGTATCATTTGCAATTTCTCGGTTCGCATTTTCAGATAATCCATTTTGCAATCTTGAGAGCAAGCTCGGGTTATCCTTTAGATAACCCGCTATTGCTCCCCCAAACCCCCCAACAATGAACCCCGGCTTTCCGCGTTCCAGCATCACATCAAGTTCAGTGGGGACTCCTGATTTCACTTTGTTTATGTCCCACCATTTACCTCCAACACAGATAACTGCATCCGATCGCTCGGCCATCCAATCTCGCATCGGGGTTAAATCACCATTGTTTCCCCCATCAGGTTCTGCCGGCACTATTTGCACTGCTGCGAACTGGCGTTGATTTTCTACTTCTGCGATTTGCTCATCTGTTTCGGCAAATTTTTGAGCACGAACCAACGTTAAGGCACCTAGCTCGCCTCCCGCTTGAAGAAATGTTCTCGCAGCATCCTCTAATGGTTTAGACAAGGATGGGTGACTTCCATGAATCACTGAGCCCCCCTCGCTAAATATTCTCAAGGCAAGCGTCTTTACAAAGACACATATTTCTTCATGTCGGCCATCGAGGGCAGAGCCTGACAGGTGAACTCGCACCCCTGCAAGAGGTTGTCTTGTAATCATATTTTAAACCTGCTTGACTAAGGTGGTCGTACTACGAGTAATTTCCTCGAATTTCAATGGTTTCTTCAATCCAGTCTCCTAGGTTTTCCTTGGTATGGCTATACACATTGGTACTGGTGGAGTATGGGAGATTATAAATTTTCATAATCTTATCTATGAAGACTATAGCGGTCAAGTAATTCAGACACTGCTATAGTTTTTTACTGCAGTATGTAATTCATAATATACGGACGTTTGGAACCTATTGTCGTTTTTCTACGAGGAAATTCAAGACTACAATGGGCGAAGTATTACCCTTTAAGCCGTAACGTACAATTACTTCTTGCCAATCATACCCAATATGGGTTTGAAAATTAATTCACAATCATCGCATACGAGCTTTTCCGACGATCTATTCTCCGGTACCAAACAAAGGGTACTGGGGGTTTTATTTGGTCAACCCAATCGTAGCTTTTACTCTAACGAATTAATCAATTTGGCTTCCAGCGGTTCAGGTGCCGTTCAACGAGAATTAGCCTCATTGGCAAATAGTGGCCTGATTACGGTAAAAATGGTTGGCAATCAAAAACACTACCAAGCGAACCATGACTCCCCCATCTTTGAAGAACTATGTTCAATCGTTCAAAAAACCATTGGCTTGGCTGACCCACTTCGTAATGCCCTTCAACCCTTGGCTGCTCAAATAATCGCTGCCTTTGTTTATGGTTCTGTTGCCAAAAAAACTGATACCGCCAACAGTGATATTGACTTAATGCTAATCAGCAACGAAATCAGCTACGGCACACTTTTTTCTTTATTGGAAGAAACCAGCCAGTTGCTTGGGCGCCCGATAAACCCTACTATTCTAAGTAAGGAAGAATTCCATAAACGCCTTCAAGATCAAGAGTCTTTCTTAACACGAATACTGGAACAGCCAAAAATCTGGATTATAGGGGAAAGCAGTGACCTCGGCATTTGAGAACCTGTCAGGCCCAGGCAAGCCCCGAAGTTTTGTGTGAGTGGGTTTATTGTAAAATTCTCGTATTTTTAGAGCTTGCGAAAAGATACTCAATGTGCAAGCGTTGTGCCGTTGACAGGCCTTCAGGTGAGTTCTCTTAAAAAAATTGAAAAACATACGTCATTGACGTATAATAAAACCATGATTTACACTGTTTACGAAACTTCCATATTTATAAAAACAATAGCTGACATATGGTCCGATGATGAGCGGCATGAGTTTATCAAGTGGATTGCCTGTAACCCCGAAGCGGGCGATGTCATACCAGGTTCAGGTGGTTTGCGTAAGGTACGCTGGGGCAAACAAGGTATTGGTAAACGAGGGGGTGTGCGAATCATCTATTTCAATACGCTCTCTGTCGGTGAAATATCCTTGCTGATAGCATATACAAAAGCGAAATTCGATAATCTTTCTACCGAGTTTTTGCTTAACCTGAAAAATGAGGTGTCAAAATGAATGATAAAGAAATGAAACAGTTTGAAGATGAGCTTCTTCAATCCGTGCGAGAAATGAAAAACCGGCAGTTTGCAAGGGCAAGCAAGGTCAATGTAACCGAAATGGCAAAAACCCGTATTAATGCCGGCTTCTCCCAGGACTCTTTCGCTAAACTGATGGGGGTTTCCGTGCGTACCCTGCAAGAATGGGAGCAAGGTAGACGCAACCCCAGTGGTGCTGCACAAACGCTACTGAAGATCGCTGGCCGGCACCCTGAAGTGTTGCGTGAGCTGAATGAGGTTGTTTAATGCAGTTTTAGTGCATCACAGGCTATAGTTTAAAATTGGAAGTGTAAAAATACCAATTACCATGATAATTAGTGATATACCGAGTTTTTTCTGATTTGGTGAGCTAAAAAGCCCCCATAGTTCTATGAAAATTAAGCTGAACATAAACAGCGAAATTATGTGGATTTTCATTTTATTTCCTTTCAAAAACCAACGAATCGTTGGCAAAAAAAGGATAACAAACTTTTTAAAAATCTATGGTATGGCTTTTTGCCATTTTTTGGCACACACTAGTATTGTGAACACCTGTACATATTAAATTCAGCAAAAATTACTTTCTCAAAAGCGTTTTACTTAACTTCTTTTGATAGTAGTCTGAGATATGTTTCTTTTTCTGCCTTAAGGCATCTATTTCTAATCTCGTCAAAGTCCCTGAAGCCAATAAGGTAGTTCGCCTCATTTGCTGTAAGGGCTTTTGTTTGGTAAGCGTTCGGGCATCCCACATTGATTTGGCCGCGTAAGCGGCCAATATCATTTCAAGCGCTAGTTTGCAGGCGCCCAATTGTGCGGTAGCAGCTCGTCAATCCGGTTATTCGGATGTGTCGGCAGACGGGTGAGTACGTCCTTCAGATAGGCATACGGATCATGCCCATTCATCTTTGCCGATTGGATGAGGCTCATGGCGGAGGCAGCACGCCGACCGGCGCGCTGCGAACCAGCAAATAACCAATTTTTGCGACCTAAGGCTACGGGCCGAATCTGGTTTTCAGTTTGTTAAGTCAGATTGAGATTAGCGCACATTAATCGAGAATAATGTTCTCTCTCTTGATGACTTCAGCCAACTGCTTGGTCTCGCTCGCAATACGCGCGGCGAAATCCTTCGGATTCGTCATGACAATGGTTCCTTGCGCACTCAGTAACGTATTCGCTGCCGGCACAGACATAGCCTGCTTGGAGTACTCGTACAACTTTTCAATGATGTCCGGTGGGGTTCCGGCAGGTGCCAACAGACCCAACCAAAACGTCATATCAATATCCGGAAAGCCCGCTTCAGCCATCGTAGGAACATCGGGCATCTGGGGAATCCGTTCCTTCGGAGTTACCGCAAGAGCCTTGAGCTTTCCAGAGCGAATTTGCGGAACGCTGGCCAACGTGTCGAACGAAGTATTCACCTCGCCTGACATTACTGCCATACTCGCCTGCGATGCTGCCTTGTACGGGACATGCGAGGCCTTGAACTCCCCGTCATTGCTCAACATAACATACGCCAAGTGCGCGAGATTCCCTACACCGCCAGACCCGTAACTAAGCTCAGAAGGATGGCTCTTGGCAAATGCAACCAAGTCCTTCACCGAGTTGATGGAATGCTTCTCTGCCCACTCAGGATTTACATTCAGGATGAACGGTGCATCCAGCACCAGCGAGATCGGGGCAAAATCCGTCGATTTGTACGGCGAATTTTTGTAAATTAAGGGATTACCGGTAATGCTGCTGCTGTTGGTAGCCAACAGGGTATAACCGTCTGGTGCCGAACGAGCAACTGAAGTTGCACCAATGGAACCATTGGCGCCACCTTTGTTTTCCACAATCACCGACTGCCCCAGAGACTTGGAAAGATTATCGGCAAGCAGGCGAGCCATCGCATCGGTAATGGATCCCGCCGGAAATGGAACAATGATTCGAATCATCTTGGCTGGCCACTTTTTGTCCTGCGCAAAAGCAATGGTAGAACCCAACCCAAACGCGGAAGCTCCCGCAACGCTTGTGGCTGCGGCTAGAAAATTCCTACGCGAGCTAAACATAGTCATGTTATGTCTCCAAAAAAATCAATGAATAAAAAACGCTTTGCGCGACCTCTAAGTTATTTTCTTGCTTGCTGCGGTCCCAGTGATTCCGCAATCCTCAAGTGCTTGCTGCTGTTCCTGAGTCATTCCAAGCACCCAAGAGAAGACTTCGCGGCTATGCTCACCTAGCGTAGGCGCCGGACGTACGACCTCGGTTGGTGCGACTGTCTCTCTGAACCAAGGTGTCGTAGTCAGATACTCACCAAGATATGCACGAGGGATCTTTTTGAAGAAGCCTCTATCGTTAAAGTGTGGATCGTCCAAAACACGCCAGACTGGCTTTACCACGCCTGCACCAATGCCGGCCATTTGCAGTTCACGCATCGCGCTGTCTGCAGATCTTTGTTTGCACCATGTGCTTATATGAACATCTATCTGCTGCCGCTGCAAACGGCGGCCCTCAACCTGGTTCAATGACAAGTCGGTGCCGAGGTGGTGAGCATCAATCACGTTGACCAAGGTCTTCCACTGTGTTTCGTTACTGACGCTCAGAACCACCCACTCATCATTGCCCGCACATTGATAAACACCATGCGGAGAAAAGATGGGGTGCACGTTACCGTTTCGCGGGGTAGTTTTCCCGCAAACGGATTGCTCTAAGATGAATGGGGCGGCCATTGGAAGCATGCATTCAACTTGCGAGAGATTGACGTGTCTTCCTTTCCCTGTACGCGCTTGTACAAGTAGCGATAGGAGGGCTGCCGCGCCACCATTCCATCCACCAATAGGATCGCCATACGCATAGGAAGTAAGTGATGGCGGATTCTGCGGAAATCCGGTGTGATGCGGTAAACCGCTAGCCTGCTCAAGCGTGCCGCCATAAGCCCGGGTAGTGCTCCACTCGTTGCCCCCGCCAAACGCGGGCATGGACACCATCACCAGCCGATCATTCACCTTGGACAACGCAGCGTAATCCAGGCCCAACTTGGGAAGCACCTCAGTTGAATAGTTTTCGATGACGATATCGGCAGTTTTAACCAAATCGAGTAAAACTGCACGCCCCTCCTGACGAGTCAAATCCAGGGTAATGCCAAGCTTGTTTCGGTTCATCAAAGCAAAATTCGAATTTTTCTCGTACAGCCGCTCGTTGTAAAACTCTTCGGTGTAATGAGTTCCTCTCCACCAGTCAGGGTACTGAGTCCCTTCGACTTTGATGACTTCGGCGCCAAAATCTGCAAGAGTTCGCGCCGCCAAGGGTCCCGCCCACCCCATGGTCAAATCAATCACGCGTATTTTCCGTAGCGGCGGCACACCCACTTTCGCACGAATACGGTGTACTCTCGAAGCCAGCGCTTCGTCGGTGCGATAGAACTGGTTGTCTGCCCCCTTGATCGGCGCAGCACCGCCTGGCAACGGTCCTGCATCCCCAAGCGGAAACGGAACGATCACACCTTCAAACTGGCTAGCCCCGGACTTCACAGGAACAAATGCTCCCCGATCACGATGAACCTGCTGCTGAAGCAATTCATCCATTGTCGGCACGACTACAGCCGGGAATTTGGCCTTACCCAGTTCCTCAAACCATTCCTTGGCAGTCTTGGTAAGCAATGCTGGAATCAAGAATTTGTCAATTTCGTCAGCATGCTTTATGCGTGTCGGCCCACTCATGAATCGCGGGTCCAGGGCATGTTCTGGATATCCTACCGCTGAACACAATGCAGCCCACTGCGGACCTGTGTGCGCGAAAATACCAATCCAGCCTTCTTTGGTTTTATAGATACCGCCGGGGTGCGTCGTGCAAAACCGGTTGACGCCCAATCGGGCCTTGAGGTGACGCCCGTCTTGCACCATGCCGGCCTCCATCTCTACAACAGAGAAGGCAATTTCATGAATGCTGAGCACATATCGGCGACTTCCATCAGACTCCCCCAGCAAAGCTGAAATCGCGCTTGAGAAAGCACCAATTCCTGCAACAATTCCCGTTTGCACGTCATGCGGCAGATGGGGTGGACCTTCGACCGCACCGCTACCGTAAACAGCACCGGCCAAGGCGCGACAAACCGCGGCCGTTCCCACGAATTTGCTGTACGGACCACTTTCACCAAACCAGGTCAAATACACCGCAATTGGGACGTTTTCGCTGTTGGCTGTTTTACTTTCGCCATAAACAGGGTGCTTCAGAACCTCGATGCCTTCACTTAGCGCTCTGGCATCGAGAACCACGTCACAGGTTTTTGCCAGTCGCGACAACCATATGTGTTCCTTGAAACGTTTACCATCCAATGTGACATTGCGTTTATTTGTATTGAGCCAGGCGTTCAGTGCACTTTGCGATTCGTGACCTGAACTCGTCAGCAGCGGGGGAACCGTCCGAAGCTCGTCTCCGTCGGAATCCTCCACCTTGATGACCTCAGCACCAAAGTCAGCGAAGAGCTTTCCCGCATAAGCCAATGCAGCTCCATTACCTATTTCCAAGACGCGCAGTCCAGCAAGAGCGAGCTGGCTGTTAGGTTCGTGCTTAATCACAGTCTGTTTCCTCTATTTGTGTTGCCGTGCTTACCATGTATCAATAAAAGAGCGACGGGGACGACTAGCGCGTAACGACGCTGAAGCGATGCCTTGACGAATCCATGTCCGCGTTTCAGCCGGGTCGATGACTGCATCAATTTCAGTCGTGGACGCGACGTTTATGGCATGACCACGTTCATATGCACGTGCCACCAGCTGGTCATAAAGTGCTTTCCGTTCTGGTCCATCCGGTACGTTATCGAGTTCCTTTTTGAAGCCCAATCGAATCGAGCCTTCCAACCCCATCGGACCAAACTCCCCTGTTGGCCAAGACACCGAGCAACTTGCAGAACGAAATCCTCCGCCTGCCATTGCCATAGCACCCAGGCCATAGCCTTTTCGCAGGGCAATTGCAAGTATTGCGACACGCAATTTAGCTGCAGTCACGAACATTCGGGATACATGACGCACTTGAGCCTTCGCCTCTTCGTCGGGGCCAACCATGAAGCCTGGCGTATCAATCAGCGAAATGATCGGCAGGCCATGCACGTCACAAAAATTCATGAACCGAGCCGCCTTGTCTGCGGCATCAGCGTCAATGGCACCACCCAGATGATGAGGGTTATTGGCGATGATGCCCACCGGCTGCCCTTCAACGCGCGCAAGCGCTGTATGCATGCCAAGTCCGAATCCCGAACGTAGCATCAATACGCTGCCCACATCGGCGATCCCTTCAATGACCTTGCGACTGTCGTAGACGCGTAAGCGATTTTCGGGGACCACATGTCGAAGTTCTAATGGATTGGGCGCAGACCAGTCTTTCGCTCTGCCCTGAAACATCGAAAGGTAATGCTTCGCGACTATAACGGCTTCAGCCTCATTCTCTACGAGAATGTCGATGACACCGTTCGCAAATTGCACGCTCGCAGGGCCAATCTCTTCTGGCTTGTATATTCCCAAACCACCGCCTTCAATCATTGCCGGACCGGCCATTCCTATATTGGAATTCTTGTCCGCAATGATGACGTCACATACGCCCAGAAATGCAGCATTGCCAGCAAAGCATCGGCCAGACACGATGCCTAACAGTGGAACTTCACCACTGAGCTCGGCTAACGCCGCAAATGAAGGCTGATACAACCCAGACACAAATGGGAAATCCACATCTCCAGGACGCCCCCCCCCGCCTTCTGCAAACAGCACGAACGGCATTTCATCGCGGCGCGCACGCTCAACCAAACGATCGGTCTTGATGTGATTTCGCTTGCCCTGTGTACCCGCCAGAACCGTTGCGTCATAGGCCATCACGGCACTTAACGACTGGTCATAACCGAACATGTCGCCGTTGATATTACCAATACCCGTAACGATACCGTCAGCCGGTGTGTTTACTATCAGATCCTCCTTCGTACGACGGCTGGCCTGTGCGGCAATGACCAATGCGCCGTATTCAACAAAGGAACCGCCATCACACAGATCAGCTATGTTTTCGCGGGCAGTTCGTTGCCCCCGCGCGCGCCGCTTAGCAACCGCGTCTGGGCGAGCGTCATCATACAGAATTGCATGGCGATCAAGTACTGCCTGCAAATCGGGGCGGATGGCCATCAAATCTATGGATTCAACAGCGACCTTTGCGTCTGTACCATCCAAATCCTGCTCCAGCACTACCAGGATATCGCCATCAACCGTCTGATTACCTTTATCTGCACGTACTTCAATGACTCGCCCGTTAAATTCAGCGATAACGGAGTGCTCCATCTTCATCGCTTCGATGACCGCAATGGGTTGACCTTTCAGAACCACATCGCCTATTTCAACCGAGATTTCAACAATGAGTCCACTCAAAGGCGCGCGAGAGGCAACGAGCCCCTCATCAAGCACTTCATGTATGACGTTTTTCGCGACAAGCGACGAGGCGGCTGTACGAGACGTTGCGTTAATGAGCTGATCCTTAGCATTTTGCTCATTCTCGATCTGAGATGCTGTAACCACCAACTCCTCAAGAATTGATTCGATATGACGGGTATGGTTCTTTTGATGGAGGAAATCATCACGATCGACAAGCGCTTTCAGTAAATAAATGTTCGTCGAAACGCCCACGACCCTGAACTCATCCAAACTGCGTCGCAAGCGCCTGACGACATTTGAAAAGTCATCGCTAGTGCTAGAAACAATCATCTTGGCCAAAAGCGTATCGAAAGCTGGTGGGGGACAATAACCACTATAGGCATGCGTATCCACTCGCACATCAGGGCCCGTAGGTGGATCAAAGCGTTCCAGACGACCGTATGCCGGTCGCGCCAAACCATTGGCATCCATGGACTCCGCCGTAACCCGCACTTGAATAGCATAGCCCTTCATCTGCGGAGGACTCACAGGATTCACGCCCAAAGCTTCAAGGCTCTTTCCTTGTGCGATGCCGATTTGCAGCGCCACCAGATCGAGCCCAAAAACTTGTTCGGTGATCGTATGTTCGACTTGAAGCCGAGGATTTGCCTCGATGAAAACAAAATCCGTTTGTACGCCATCTTCATCTTCTTCAACGAGGAATTCAAACGTACCAAGGCTACGATAGTTCACCTTCGATGCAAGCTTGCTTGCTGCAGCAAGAATCTCTGTACGCAATTCAGCCTTGAGGACAGGGCTAGGCGCAATTTCCACCACTTTTTGGAAGCGACGTTGCAACGTGCAATCCCGCTCACCCAGCGCAACGACATGTGAACCATCACCTACAATTTGCACCTCGATGTGACGCGCGCGGTTTACCAAGCGTTCTGCATATAGGGCATTCACCCCAAATGCGGACATCGCCTCAGATCGACAGCGAGCATAAAGTTCAGGGATTTCAGCCTTGGACTTTACGACACGCATGCCACGACCTCCGCCACCACCAACAGCCTTGATAACAATACCAACGCCGCCCTGCTCGTCGAAAAATTGCTCGATTTCCTCCAGTGTGGCTCCACCATGAGTGGCTGGCATCACAGGTACTCCGCACTCCCTTGCGAGCTTCAATGCGCTTCCCTTGTCCCCAAACAGGGCCAATTGTTTGACTTCGGGACCAATAAAGGTAATCCCTGCAGTAGCACATGCCTGAGCAAAATCCGGTCGTTCACTCAGAAAACCATAACCGGGGTGAATGGCATCGCAGCCTTCCTTTTTTGCGGCAGCGATAATGGCGTCTATATCGATATATGCCGCGGGACCTTCCCCATTCAATGCAATTGATGTGTCCGCCAAAATTCGATGTCGTGAGTTCGAATCATCGCTCGAATAAGCCGCTACACTGTGCATTCCTAGATCATGTATTGCGCGAAGAATGCGAACGGCAATTTCGCCACGATTTGCCACAAAAATTTTTTTCATGATTTCCTGATTTCCTGATTTCTTGTCTTAATAATTCTTTTACTTACCACTAAAGATTACACGTCTGGGCCTAAGAAAAACTTATCACTGAGTTCTCGGCACCAGTTTGAAGACAGCACGCGCAGCAGCCAAAACCACACCGTTTTCGTCTTGGACTTCACCCTCGCAAAATGCAATACTCTTGCCACGCCGTTTGCATGTGGCAATAATGTCTATGTTCGATTTGGCAGGCTCATAAAAATGAGTCGACATATCAATCGTTGCTGCTCCAACATTGAGTAAGTCGTGCGCTCGCGCCACAACGCTCAATGTGAAGTCCAGTGCACTCATCAATGCCCCCCCGTGAATGTCGCCTCGACTGTTGACGAGATCGCGCTTCAATTGCAAATGAGTATGGCAACAATCCCCTTCCAGGCTGATACTTTGGAGACCAATATGGTTCATGAATGGCACTTCAATTCCAAAGTGCTCCAATTGCAAGTCATCTACTTCCATGGATGAATCCTGATTTTTTACACTACTCAAACGTGAACTCTCTAACGTACATATAAACAATAAGCCAAAGATTATTGGGCAATGACGTGAGCGTCGTTCACGACCTGCTCCCACTTATCGAGCTCTGAATTAATAAATTCTGTTACCTGCTTCGGTGATAACTTCAAGGAAATGGAGTTGTTGTCAGACAACCATTTGATATTCTCCTCCTGCTCATTGCTCTGTTGCGCGATGTCGTTGAGCTTGGTAATTATTTCCGCAGGCAATCCGGGTGGCCCAAACAGTCCTACCCAAGCTTGGGATTCATAGCTGGGATATCCGGATTCAGCGATGGTAGGAATGCTCGGCAATGAAGGCAATTGCTGCTTTGATGTAACCGCCAATGCCTTGGCCTTTCCATTTTGAATAAATGCTGAAGCAGATGTCGCATCCAGGAATGCGGATGGAATCTGTGCGCCAATCAGGTCGGCTACAGCAGGTGCTGCGCCTTTATAGGGAATATGACGAAGGTTCGCACCAGTTACGAGTTTGAATTGTTCACCAGACAAATGGGCAGATCCACCAACGCCACTTGAACCAAAGGCGAGGCCTCCTTGCTGTTTATTCGCATAATCAACAAATTCTTTTACGTTATTGACAGGCGAATTGGCCGGCACCAACAGCACGTTTGGAGCAAGCGCCAAAATTGCTATATTTGAGAAATCTTTCTTTGGATCATAAGGAAGATTCGGTTGCAACGCCGGGTAGATAACGTGCTGCGTAGCCGTAACCAACAACGTGTATCCATCTGGTTTCTCCCTAGCAACCACCGCGCTACCAATTTGTCCACTTGCACCAGCTTTATTCTGAACGATCACACTCGTCTTCAGTGCCCTCCCCAGATCAAGTGCCAGGCGACGTGCAATCAAGTCCGTAAATCCACCAGGGGCGAACGGCACAATGATGTTGATGGGTTGCTCTTTTGGCCAATCCGCAGCAGAAGCACTATTTGAAAAGTACAACGCTGATGCAGCGATAAGCATCGGAAATACCGAAAACACTCGGCGGCTCAATTTGTAATTTGTTAGCATTTTGTCTCCGAAAATTTTGTCCTCTATCCATCGTTACACTTATTAATAACGGTGCTAGAGAATTTTTATTGAATGTGCTGTCAACGAAGAATGGTTTGTAATGCTCATGCTCTTGGTCTTCAGTGTTAGAATGGTAGCTTACGTACATTTGTGACACAATTCACATCTTTCTCTAATAGCTATAGCGATTCGGCATAGATCTCAATTGAGGTGAACCAACGATGGACTTAAGACAACTTCGGACCATCCTGGCTATTGCGGAAACAGGTAGTCTGACCAAGGCAGCCGAGCTTCTTCACATCGTTCAACCGGCGCTGTCCCGTCAATTGAAGCAACTGGAAGATGAGCTGGGTACCCCTCTGTTTGAGCGAAATCGCCTCGGAATGGTTCTAACAACGCCTGGCCGCCGCTTCGTTGACCAAGTCCGAATTTCATTAAAATTGCTTAACAAGGCCAAGGCTGACATCGGTGCGGCGGCCGCGAACCTAACCGGTTCTGTTGCCATAGGCATGTTGCCAGGCCTCGCTACTGTCTTGGCCGGACCACTGGTTACGTCTCTGCGCCGGCAATACCCAGACTTGAAAGTTCGAATCACCGCAGGCTTTTCGGATTTCCTGCAAGATGGCCTTGAAGATGGCAAGCTGGACATTTGCCTCATGGGCGACTACCTGCAATCCGAGATGCTCCTGACGTCACCTGTTTTTCGCGAACCAATTTACGTTGTCGGCCTGCCCGGTTGCGGGTTATCACAATCCCATCCGATCACCCTTGATGAAGTTGCCAAGAGGCCCATGGTGGTCCCGGAAGCGCAAAGTCTTCGCAACGTCATCGACCGTGCATGCACCATCATTGGGGTTAACTTGAATTTGGTGGCTGAATCAGACAGTACTGACGTCATTCTCGACCTCGTTGAACGCGGAGTGGGCTATACCATCCTGCCGGTAATGCCGATTACTCCTATGCTGAAGGCCAAGCGAATTGTCGGCGCGCCAATCATTAGCCCTCACCTTCACCGAACCGTGATTATTGGCAGCCCAGTAATCAATCGCAACCCGCATACGGTGAAAACACTTCAAAGCGAACTGATAAACTTGCTCCATCCACTCGTTAAGAAATTCAGTAGTGCTGGTGTGGAATGGCTTTATGAAATGTCATGAAGATGGGGCAGAGCGTACACTATGATCTGGCGGAACGGGCCACCTCTGGCAGGATAGTTGTCCCTCTACAATCTGACCGTTGCTGAACTAACTCTTCAGGAAGGCTTTTCTGAAGCGACCCTTAAAAATCAGCATATATCTACTGTGCAACCTGATAATCATCACTTTGCACAAGATGCAAAAATCCTCGCTGTATATCTACCACACGATATTTTCCATCATAATATTTAGCTGAAATTTCCTTACACTCGGAACGCCAGGCATTATAAGCAGCTACGTTGTTATTTGAAATGGAAATTTCTGTACGCCATTTTGAAATCCGCACCCTATTCAAAGATCTGTTTTTAATGCGATAGCATCACGTGTATTGCTGTCCTTATGGCTCACATAAAGTAATGCTCCGGCCAGTGCCGTCTAGAATTCTGTTTGAAATTCTAGCAGTATAGATGTCCATTTATTCAACTAGGTTTTGATGCGTTATGGATGTTTCTCTTTATTCGGTGCCGGTGGCCGAGCGACCCCGGCGTCGCTATTCAAACGAATACAAACGCCAGGTCGTAGAGGCTTC
>NZ_JAENGP010000011.1 GCF_016595155.1 Advenella mandrilli | reverse complement strand
TAAACCGCCAGTCAGGCCACTTAATAAATTATTAACAGTACCTACAACAGGGGTTAGTGCGCCCTGATCGCCTACCAGGCCATTTACCAAACCACCTACGGGTGCCAGTGGACCATTGGCAGATGTCAAACCATTAACCAGACCGGTTACCGGTGCCAAAGCGCCAGTTTGTGGATCGACCAGACCATTTACCAGGCCACCTACTGGTGCCAGGGCGGTATTATTCACCAGTCGGCCAACGGTTCCCTGCACATCGGTAACCACACCGTCACCAGCACTGCCACCCCCCAGCAAACCGCCATTGCCGCCCGTCAAACCACCCACCAGACCAAGGACGGGATCAAGCAAACCACCGACCCCATTTCCGGATTGACCACCAGTTAATCCACCAAGCAGACCCAAAACAGGATCAAGCGGGCCACCCTGGGCACCACCGGCTAAACCGCCAGTCAGGCCACTTAATAAATTATTAACAGTACCTACAACAGGGGTTAGTGCGCCCTGATCGCCTACCAGGCCATTTACCAAACCACCTACGGGTGCCAGTGGACCATTGGCAGATGTCAAACCATTAACCAGACCGGTTACCGGTGCCAAAGCGCCAGTTTGCGGATCAATAAGACCATTGGCAAGACTGCCTACCGGAGACAGAACGGTATTGTTGACCAAGGTACCAACAGTACTTTGTACATCGGTAATCACACCGGTACCGGCACCACCCGTTCCACCACCCAATCCACCTACCAGGCCCAGAACGGGATCAAGCAGACCGCCCAAACCGGCACCAGATCCCTGACCACCGGTTAAGCCACCAACGACACCCAGCACAGGATCAAGCACACCACCAAGAAGATTGGTTGCTGTTGCCCCTTGGGAGCCGGTTAATCCACCAAGAATTCCCATTACGGGTGACAAGGCTGCTGTCGTGGACAGATTGGCAACATTATTGATATTTGGATTTGACTGGGCATTGGCTACACCGCTGGTGATGCAAAAACCCAAAATGCCAGCCGCCACTGTTTTGAACAGAATACTGCCGCTGCGTTTTCCTTTGGTTTTGGTTTTTTCAGATACGGCAACGTAGGCGCCTGTATGTTCATTCCAGACAGACTTATAGATATGGTTCATTTGTAGCGCTCTCCAAACAATAGATAGAAGTACCGCATCTATACTCATCATCTTTTGATTGCCTGACAAATTAATGGCTTGCTACAGCAAAAATAGAAAACAAACGTAATGCGGCTAATATTAAAAATAGAAAAACATGTAACTTTTCGGGAGAACAATAACACTAGACGATTATTTTAGAAACATTCACATTGCTTGCTTACATCTAATTTATTTTTATTTTACTCATAAATATATTTATTAAATATACAAATATATTGAAATAAATAACATTAAAAATCAAATAAGTAACAATATAATTCAATTATTTTCAATTTGATTTATTTTAAAAAAATAACAATCCCTTATCTTGACTGCATCTACAAGATATTTATTCATACAGTCCTGAAACAGGAGACGCGATTTTGTACAAGCAACGAAGCGACACTTTTTTATTTTTCATGCTAATTTGTAAATTATTGTAATGTCGTTGTTTTTACGCGTGAATTTTCATTTAATTAATTAATATCCACAACCTATTAAAATATTTTAATATCAAAAAACCACTAATTTTCATTGAAAAAACAGCCCATTCCATTATGAATATAAGGTTTTTGTAAAATAATAAATCTGTCAATAGGGCAACCCCCAGCCAACAAAGAAAGGTCAAAAACCACGCGATTTTATGAAGGTGATTGACCGCCTCGCCACAAGCACCTGTTTGAGTTTGCCAGTTGCCGCATATATTGCTTGTCGTCAATCATTTAACCCCTATAATTGAGATTGTTATCATTTTGTCATACACGGCAAAAGCAATTTCTGCCGCCTGACCCATTTATATAAAAACCTCATTCATCATGAACACTACTTCTGCAAATCAAGTTGAATTTACAATTAACCGCAATGCCAATCCATTACCCGAGGCAAAGCGTGATGTCATTTTGCAAAACCCGGGTTTTGGCAAATATTTTACCGACCATATGGCAAGCATTGACTGGACCCGTGAACAAGGCTGGCACGATGCCCGTATTGTGCCTTATGGTCCTTTGCAACTGGACCCGGCCGCTTCAGTGTTACATTATGCACAAGAAATCTTTGAAGGCCTGAAAGCCTATCGACATGCTGACGGCTCTGTCTGGACTTTCCGCCCCGAAGCGAATGCCCAACGTTTTCAATTGTCTGCCCGTCGCCTGGCTCTGCCTGAACTGCCGGTAGACCTGTTCATCGAGTCCCTGAAACAACTGATTAGCATTGATAAGGCCTGGGTGCCCAGCGCTCCTGAAACCAGCGCCTATATCCGCCCGTTCATGATTGCCAATGAAAGTTTCCTGGGTGTTCGTGCCGCAGAACGCGCTGCTTATCATGTTATTGTCAGCCCAGCAGGCTCGTATTTTGCCAAGGGCATGCAACCCATTTCCATCTGGCTGTCATCCGATTTTTCCCGTGCCGGCAAAGGGGGCACCGGAGAGGCAAAATGTGGCGGCAACTACGCGGCTTCTTTACTGCCCCAACAGGAAGCCTATGCCAATGGCTGTTCACAAGTACTTTTCCTGGACGCCGAAGAACACACTTACCTTGAAGAACTGGGTGGCATGAATATCTTCCTGGTTCGCAAAGATGGCACGCTTATCACTCCCAAACCCTCTGGCAGTATTCTTAAAGGCATTACTCGCGCCAGCCTTATTCAACTGGCCAAAGACATGGGCCTGAAAGTGGAAGAACGCAGGGTTGCATTGCAAGAATGGCGGGATGGTATCAATTCGGGTGAAATTACCGAAGTTTTCGCTTGCGGTACCGCCGCTGTTATCGCCCCCATCAGCGCACTAAAACACAAAGACTTCATTGTTGGCGATGAGAACGCACCGGCTGGTGAAGTGACGGTTGCCTTGCGCAATAAATTAACCGGCATCCAGTATGGGCTTGAAGAAGATACCCATGGCTGGTTAACCCGCCTGGCATAATTTCATACAGCAATACCCATCCAGATAAGATAAGCGTATCTTTTTCTTCAAGGAGGCCTCATGCGGATCAAGGCATCAGAATCATTATTACTGGTTATTGACCTTCAAAGCCGTATGTTGCCGGCCATTGATAACGGGCAGGAAGTACTTGCCCAGGCCACCTGGATGGTAGATGTGGCCCAAGCCATTGGCATACCCGTTCTGGCGACAGAACAATACCCTAAAGGCCTGGGTCATACCGAATCAAACCTGCTGTCGCGCCTGCCTGAACAACAGGTACTGGAAAAAATACATTTTTCGGCCGTGATGGGCCAAGAACTGTTAAAAACCCCTTTTTCGGCCCGCAGGCAATGGGTTATTGTTGGTACCGAAGCACATGTATGCGTCCAGCAAACCGCGCTGGACCTGCTGGCTGCCGGCCGCGAAGTTTTTATTGTGGATGAGGCGGTTGGCTCACGTAAGCCACGGGATAAAGAACTGGCCCTGCAACGCTTGCGGCAAAACGGGGCTGAAGTGGTGTCGCGAGAAATGGTTGCTTTTGAATGGCTGGAAGAAGCCAATACGCCCCTGTTCCGGGACGTGCTGAAGCATTTTATTAAATAACTGTCCGGTTTCCTGTTATGTCTCCCGTTATTTATGACTGGAGAAAACCACAATGCACGAAAAGCATACTCACGGCATAACAAACAACGGGCAGGCATGGGCCGTTAGCCAATAACAAAATTAATTAACTTTTAGCAGCTCAACTTCAAATTTCAAATCGCTATTGGGCGGTATGGCACTGCCAGCACCACGCTCGCCATAGGCCGAACGGGAAGGACAGAACAAGACCGCAGAACCCCCTTCTTTCATTTTTTGCAACCCTTCAGTCCAGCACGGAATAACCCGGCTTAAAGGAAACGAAATGGCTTCGTTGCGTTTATAAGAAGAATCAAATTCAGTGCCATCAAGCAGGGTGCCCCGGTAATGAACCTTAACGGTATCAGCAGGCTTGGGACTGGCGCCATCGCCCAACTTGGTATGCTCAACCCTGACACCATTGGACAGGGTATCAACCGCAACCGCTTGCGCCATGGCGGCACCAGAGCCCAACAAAGTACTAATGGTAAATAGTATTAATGATTTTTTCATGCAAGAACCTGTTAATTTTATATTGAAGAAAATATGCTTTACACTTTCAAACCTTAATTGACAGCCTGATCGGCAACTTCTTCATAAGCTGGGTAATCGGTATAGCCTTCCTGGCCACCACCATAAAACACAGCTGGGTCAAATGCCGTTAATGGCCAATCGTTTTTCAGCCGTTCTTCCAGGTCGGGGTTGGAAATAAACGGGCGACCAAAGGCAACCAAATCGGTCAAGCCTTCCTTCAGGTCTCTTTGCCCTTCTTCCTTGGTGTATTCACCCGCCAAAATCAGGGTACCCGTATAAGCTTTCCTGAATTTTTCAAGGAATTCTTGCCCGTTAGTGTCCTTGATAATGGCCTTACGGTTACTGATATGAATATATGCCAGATTTTTGCCAGATAGCAGACGAGCCAGTTCAAGCCAGGTTTGCGCTTCGCCTTCAAACGCGGGCATATCAAAAACCCGGTTAAACGGTGACAGACGGATACCCACACGCTGGCTGCCAATTTTAGCCACTACTGCATCAACCACTTCCAGCACAAAGGCCAAGCGGCTTTCAATAGTGCCACCACCATAACGGTCATCACGGGTATTAATACCTGCATTAATGAATTGCTCAATCAGATAGCCATTGGCACCATGAATTTCCACCCCGTCGAAACCTGCTTCAAGCGCATTAGCAGCCGCATTGGCAAAATCCTGCACCACATTTTCCACCTCTTCAGTAGACAAGGCTCGTGGCTGGCTGGCCTGAATCCTGGCAGGATTGGCATTTTCATCGTAGGCAAACGCGGTCGTGTTTTCGGCCGTTTTATTGCTTGCACTAACCGGAAGCGCGCCATTTTCGTGTAACGAAACATGAGAAACACGCCCTACATGCCAAAGCTGACAGAAAATTTTTCCCTCTTTCTCATGTACCGCGCGGGTCACTTTTTTCCAACCTTCAATTTGCTCAGGACTGTGTATACCAGGTGTAAATAAATATCCCACGCCCTGACGGGAAATAGGAGAACCTTCGGAAATAATTAGCCCTGCGCTGGCCCTTTGTTGGTAATACAGGGCAGTTTGTTCGTTCGCAACCGTATTGGCCGCCCTGGAACGTGTCATGGGTGCCATCACAATACGGTTATTCAAATGCAGCCCGGCCAAATCATAACCCGAAAAAAGATCGCTCATTGATAAAATTCCATTGAAAGATTAAGGTAGAACAGGCAAAAATATTGGATACTCCAAAGGCATCCAAACCATTTCACCAATACAATTAGACTACCATTTTTATCGCCAATGAGGCAGATTATTCAAACACCGAGCCCAGGAAGCTCACCCCTTCCATTTATTTTTTCAGAAACGGCACAACAAAGTCCAACTCTCTACGACTTGCCACCCAATCGGCCGCTCTTCGTCCACACAGAATATATTGACAGATTCAAACCCGGTTAGTAAGATCAGAGCCATCACAAACCCTGAACAAGGCAGCTCCCAGGGAAACAATCGGCAAAAAACAATGCTTACCCGCATATATCCCACGGCTTCATAATAATGTACGAATCAAAAAACGAACCTTTATTACCCGCCCAAAATTTCAGGCACCGCTTGTTTACTCATGTCTTTTATGCACTGCTTGTCATGATTGTGACCCTGGCAATTGGTGTGTTTGCACATCTGTTGCTAGAACCGGTAACCTGGCACGAAGCCTTACTTAATTCTGCGCTTATTGTGGGTGGCATAGGCCCATACATCGTTCCCGAAAGCATTGGCGGAAAAGTGTTCTTTGCCTTTTATAGCATGTTTGTGGGCCTGGTATTTATAGGAACCCTGGGCATTATTCTGGCCCCTTTGGCCCACCGTCTTATTCACAAGTTTCATCTGGATGATGACCAGGATGAATAATGAGGATTGATTATTGAAACGGGCAAAGTTAGCCATTACCTGCTCTGACACGCTAGCTTAACGATTTTCTCTGGTATGCCACACTCGTAGTACATAAACAGTTTCTTTCTGAATTTCATAGCGGATTTCATAATTTCCTACCAGCAAACGTCGTACCTCTCTAGGATCAAACTGGAATAGCTACTCGCCAATACGTGGTGTATTTAGCAAAATAGTGGGCGCTTTGGTTAACGTTTGCACTGCCCGTGCAGCGGCTGGTTTATTTGCTATGGCTAAAAAGTCATATAGGCGCGCCAAATCAGAAAGCGCCTTACTGGTCCATTTCAACATCATTTACTTGGCACAGGCAATGGTTCATCGGCCCCCAGACTATCGGCCCAGGCTTGCACGGTATCATGATCTATGAACTGGCTATCATCGACATCAGCCAATGCTTCGTAAGTTAAACGATCACGCTCTTCTTCCTGGGCAATCCAGGCTGAAAGTGCCTGTTTCATGACCCAGCCACGCGAGCGCTCCAAACGATCTGCCATTTGATCAACTTTCCTGGCTAGTTGTATAGGAACATGCGCAGTTAGCACACGTGTTTGAGTTTTCGGCATAGTATTTACCTTTTCAGCCATTTGATTCAAAATTAATCATAATGATTAAAAAAAAAATCAGTCAAGCAAAACAGGATATAAGGTCAAACTGAAATTTTTCTAATATTATTTTTCTTACCGGAAGCACAAGCAAACTACGCCCGAATATAAACCCACCCGGCCTGCTGTATGCGAACCAGTTCCAGCACGGCTGCGCCTGGCAGCAGCTTAAGCGGTTCACGCAATGCCCGGCCTAAACGGGCCAACGTGTTTGGACACACCCATGTCATGCCGTCAACACCGTCGTCTGCCGTATCCAATACAGCGGCAACCGCCTCTGCATTAACGACTATTCTTATTTCTGCGTCAGGCATTTCCTTTTGCAGGTTACGGGCATTATTGCGGGCACGTTGCAGTGCGCTGGCTGTGGGTGCGTGCAGAACCACGTTCAGATGATGGTTTTCAGCGCCTTTGATATCGGCCCAGGCTTGAACGGGAACTTGTCCGGATGGCACGCGTATTTCAGTTTTAGGCATCGCATTTACTCCATTATCATTGGTTTAAATTTAAATATTAAAAATAACCATAACAAGCTTCCTGTCTATTCCTGTTTTGACACATCATTGGCCACTTGCGCAAAATGCTTCGACAGTTTACTTTTTAAGGCTGCCATGGTTATTTCACCCATATGCACATCACGCAACTGCCCTTGTGCATCAAAAAATAGCGTGGTGGGCAGCCCCCTTGCACGCACTTCCCGCATGGTGCTGGAAGAAGGGTCCAGCAATACATGCTGCAAATCAAGGTTTTCAGCCGCCAAGAATTGCTGGATACTTGCCCTGCTTTCACCTTGATTCACCATTAAAAAAACCGTATCAGGAAACTGCGCTGCCACCTGTTCAAAAGCGGGCATTTCACGACGGCATGGCGGACACCAGCTGGCCCACAAATTAAGCACAATAGGTTTGCCCGTATAACTACTTAAAGACACCGGCTCATGGCCCAGATTGCTTAACTGTACATCAGGTAAAGCAGTCGTTGAACGCTGCATCACCAACAATGCATGGCTGGCAGAAAACCAAATCAACACGCCAACAACCATCCCGCTTAACACCGGTAAACGCAGGCAATGTGTGTGCCGGGTTTTCCAGAACACATACAGAATGGCCGCCAACAAACCCGCCCACCATAGATAGCCGCCATCACCAATGACAATAATAGACATGGGAGCCTGGGCGTACTCTTCCCGCCATTGAATAAGATAGGCTAAACGCGCCGCCACAAAACCCCAGAATGCAGCATCCAGCAGTAAACCACCCGCAGCCTTGCTTTGAGTACCTGAACGCACAACCAGTATGCGGGCAACTCCCCATGCCAGCAGCAGGCAGATTGCCAACAAAATAACATAAACCGGAATAGGACCAACACTAATCACAACGTACCTGTCATATCAAACTCGCCTTTGCCTATTTATATAAAATTGAAATAAATATCCATTGCCAACACAATTATATTAACCGCTTTTACTTTTTCCAAAGCCGGATGAACGCGGCATCTTCTCCTGCTGCCTGCAAGCCTCAAAAAGCATAGACAAAAACGTCTCCTCCTGCCTGCCGCTTATCCAATAAAAAATACAATAACCGGGTTGCATACACAGTAGCACTTACTTGCAATACATACGCACAAAAAATTTCAAGCGCATAAAACCATAAAGCGCTTATTAACCATCTAATCCCTATTTGATTTTGTAAACATCAGGAACACAATGCGAGTTTTTTTTATACGGCTGTTAACCACCGGTTTGTTTTTTATTATTCCATACGCTCTTTTGGTATCTATACTTAGCTTGGAACCCCGCCATTTTATATTAACACTGGCGGCCAGTGCTTTAGCATGCGGATTTTGGTCTGCCCTGTTACTTATTAACAAAAATACAAAGCTGTTAAGCCAGGCTGCTATTTTTCAACTGCAACTATTAAACGCCATCCATACCCAACCACACTCAATAAACCAGCCGGCAGGAACGGAACTGTCCGAAACGGAAACTAAGGAAAACGCCCCCACTGCCCTTTCCGTTACCGAACAAATTGAGTTATTAAACAAGCTGAGCAAGTATTCTGATATGTATAGCAAGGACAGGAAAGCCAAAATTACCGATGCCGATTATATCTGGGCTATTTTCATCACTTTAGCGCTGGGGCTGATCGTTATTGCGGCTTCCATAATGAATGGCGGCAGCTTTTCATCAATATTCATACCAACCTTTCACTAATAAAAACAAGGTAGTCAATTTAAGCCAAACGGCACATACCCCTTACCCCAATATAAGTAATATGAGATTTCCCTTGCTGCCTGATTGACAATATACGCATCTTCTGTCTATAATTAATTCCAATATGACCGGCGCCCCTGCATTTATGTACGCGTCGGTTCTCATTCCTGCTCTCGCAACAGCCACTTTTCCCAATCGCTGCAAATACCAAAATCCTCAAGGGTTAATGTCATATTTCCAGATACCGGATAACTATGCAATAGCTCAAGCAAGCGAGATATCCAACTTGAATTTGGGCAAATAACCGTTAATAAATGTGCCATCACGGCAAAGTACATAAAAGGACGGGTATTTTTCATTTTTGGCCAGCCAGCGGGACAAGGTGAAAGCTCCAGTACATTAATATTCCACAAACGACTGTGATGAGCTGATACATTGCGGATAAAGTTTAAGCTGCGCAACCACTGGGCCAAGATTTTACCGTCTGCCAAACCATATTTTTGCGCGATCTGATTTTTATCAGCATATTGCATACCATCAAATATTCTCGATAGCAAACCAAAATCCCAGATTTCAATCGCCACCCATATCGGTAATTTATTAAAATATTTGTTTGCATGATGCTGGACAAACGGCTCACGCCGTGCACGATCCAGCTGTATATTATATTTATCCAGCCATAACTGATGTTCAGTCTTCCCCCGATTCTTTCCTTTTTGAAGAATTCTCTTAGAGAAATTGCCGTGCAAACATGCCTGTTTCATATAGGCAACAGGATCTTTTTTTCCAAGCAGATAAGCCACGTCTACGCGTAATGCCAATTCAATTCGTTCCATTGCATCCAGTGCCAGCAGCCGCAGTTTTTTATCAAACACATACAGTTTGACAACGTTTTCAAAATAACTGCCTGCAACAAACCTGTCTGTACGTATCGGACCTTGCTTCTGCTGCGAAGCGACAGTATCAATTTCTCTCATTGGATACCAATAGCCACTTAAACGATAGTAACCGATGCGCTTTAAGTAGTTAAGTGCGGCAGATTCATTACCCACCTGTAGGCCACGGCTTTTCAGAATAGCCAACTGCTCTTCAACAGATTTCCAAGGTTTAAGGCCAGACATTTTTTATAGTTGCTTATTTATTAAATTTGAAGCAAAACTGCATTATGAAATAAGAAGCGCGCCCCAATCGGTCACCAGACAGGTGACCGATTGGGGCGGCTATTTAAAGCGGCTCTGGAGAGCGCAAAGAGACGCTGGATAACCAGCCAGGTCTTATTCAGGAATAGCGTTTTTCAAGCTCGTCCCATTCAGGCTTGCTTACCAGGCGCTGTCTTTCGGCAAACGTCGCGACCAGCCCGCTGGACTCTTGCACTTCTTTCTCGTCGCGTAACACGGTCAGGGCTTTCTGCATGCCGGTAACGGCGCCCTGCAAGGCCGCGTTAGCATACAGTACGATACCAAAACCCATCTCGGCCAACTGATCGGCATTGAAAATAGGCGTGCGGCCACCAATCACCATGTTCATCAACTGCGGTTTGGAAAGACGCTGGGGCAGCGCGCGCACTTGCTCAGCTTCTGTAACCGCTTCCACAAACAGGATATCGGCCCCGGCTTCGGCGAACTTCTGGGCACGCTCGATCGCCGCCTCAAAACCATGGGTGGCTGCCGCATCGGTACGCGCCATAATCAAGAAGTCGGGATCGTGACGTGCGTCAACCGCCGCCTTGATCTTGCTGACTGCTTCTTCGGTTGAAATTACCTCTTTGCCTGAGAAATGACCACAGCGCTTGGGCGCAACCTGATCTTCCAACTGAATGCAGTCAGCCCCGGCACGTTCAAGCACCCGGACAGTGTGACGGACATTCAGGGCATTGCCAAACCCCGTGTCGGCATCGACAATCAGTGGCACATCTACTGCATCACGGATTCTGGCGGTATGATCGGCGATTTCGTGTAAACCCATGAATCCCTGGTCTGGCATGCCAAACCACATATTGGTCACGCCTGCACCCGTCACATAAATGGCCTGAAAGCCAAGATCGGCAATCACTTTAGCCGACAAAGCATTAAATGCACCAGGAACAATAATACCCTGGCGCGCTTCGACGAGTGATCTGAGTTGCTTTCTTGTCGACATGCAATAAATCCTTCTTTAACAATATTAAAAGTTAATCAATTTTCTGGCGTTCTCAGAACGCATCAGCCGGAACCCGTACATAGCCTTCCATCAGGACACGGGCGCTTCGGCTCATGATCGCTTTTTTCACGACCCACTGCCCTGCTTCTTCAATCGCTTGTGCCCCCACCCGCAAGGTACCCGAGGGATGACCGAAGGTAACAGACTCGCGTTCACCGCCGCCTGCCGCGCGATTGACCAGGGTGCCGGGAATGGCCGCAGCCGTACCGATAGCGACCGCTGCGGTGCCCATCATTGCATGATGCAATTTGCCCATGGAAAGCGCCCGTACAAGCAGGTCTATGTTATTGGCGGACACCTGCTTGCCGCTGGAAGCCGTGTAGTTGGCAGACTCACCTACAAATGCCACCTTGGGCGTGTGCTGACGGCGCTCGGCTTCCTTGATATTGGCAATGAGCCCCATGCGTAGCGCACCATGCGCGCGAATGGTTTCAAACATGGCCAGTGTATCGGCGTTACTGTTGATATCATCCTGCAGCTCGGTGCCGGTAAAACCAATGTCCCGGGCATTTACAAACACGGTTGGAATACCGGCGTTAATCATGGTTGCCTGCAGCTTGCCGACACCGGGTACATCCAGCTCGTCAACCACATTGCCTGTGGGAAACATGGCGCCAGCTGCCCCGTCTTCGTCTGCTGCCGGGTCCAGGAATTCAAGCTGCACTTCGGCGGCGGGGAAGGTAACCCCATCCAGTTCAAAGTCGCCTGTTTCCTGCACCTGACCGTTGGTGATGGGCACGTGTGCCACAATGGTCTTGCCGATATTGGCCTGCCAGATATGCACAGTGGCAACACCATTGGCCGGAATACGGTCGGCATCGATCAACCCATTGCTGATGGCAAAAGGCGCCACGGCTGCCGAGAGGTTTCCACAATTGCCGCTCCAGTCGATGAAAGGCTGATCGATAGACACCTGACCGAACAGATAATCAACATCATGTCCGGCACGCTCGCTTTTCGACAGAATCACAATCTTACTGGTGCTTGATGTCGCGCCACCCATACCGTCGGTTTGCTTGCCGTAAGGATCGGGGCTGCCAATCACGCGCAGCAGCAGTGCGTCGCGTGCGGCACCGGGTGTCTGGGCGGCTTCGGGCAGATCACTCAGCCGAAAAAACACACCTTTGCTGGTGCCACCTCGCATATAGGTGGCGGCAATTTTAATCTGTGGTGCATGTGTCATTGCGTTTTCCATATGTGTCATAATGCCTGGCTGGCAGCGGGCGATTCAATAAAATCCTGCGCAAAACGTTGCAAAACCCCGCCGGCCTCATAGATGGAGACTTCTTCGGCGGTATCCAGACGGCAGGTCACCGGCACTTCCAGACGTTCGCCATTTTTACGAAGAATCACCAGTGTCAGGGTTGATCGCGGTTCGGGCTTACCGATCACATCGTAGGTTTCCGTACCATCGATATTTAGCGTTTTGCGATTGACGCCCGGTTTGAATTCAAGCGGCAATACACCCATACCCACCAGATTGGTGCGGTGAATGCGCTCGAACCCTTCTGCAACAATCGCTTCGACACCCGCAAGACGCACACCCTTGGCCGCCCAGTCGCGTGAAGAACCCTGTCCATAGTCGGCCCCCGCCACGATAATTAGTGGCTGCTTGCGTTCCATATAGGTTTCGATGGCTTCCCACATACGCACCACTTTACCTTCCGGTTCGATGCGCGCCAGAGAGCCTTGTTTGATCTCACCATTTTCCAGCACCATTTCATTCAGCAGCTTGGGATTGGCGAACGTGGCCCGCTGTGCAGTCAGATGGTCGCCCCGATGCGTTGCGTAAGAGTTAAAGTCTTCTTGCGGCAAACCCATCTTATCCAGATATTCTCCGGCAGCGCTATTAAGCAGAATAGCGTTGGAAGGCGACAGGTGATCGGTCGTAATGTTGTCACCCAGCACCGCCAGCGGACGCATGCCCTTGAGCGTACGTTCGCCTGCCAGCGCACCTTCCCAGTACGGCGGACAGCGGATATAGGTGCTTTGCGGACGCCATTCGTACAATGGATTAACCGATTCACCAGCGTCAACACTAAGTGCAAACATTGGCTCATACACGCTGCGAAATTGCTCGGGCTTCACGCTGCTGGCCACAATGGCATCAATTTCTTCATCGCTAGGCCAGATATCCTTCAGGGTCACCGGCTGACCGTTCTGGTCTGTACCCAGCACGTCTTTCTCGATGTCGAAGCGGATGGTTCCGGCAATCGCGTAAGCCACAACCAGCGGTGGCGAGGCCAGGAATGCCTGCTTGGCATAGGGGTGGATACGGCCATCGAAATTACGGTTGCCCGATAAAACGGCGGTCGCATATAAATCACGATCGATGATTTCCTGCTGAATGACAGGATCCAGCGCACCGCTCATGCCGTTACAGGTGGTACAGGCAAAACCCACGATACCAAAACCCAATTTCTCGAGATCGGGCAAGAGATTGGCCTCTTCCAGATACAGCTGGACCGCTTTGGAGCCCGGTGCCAGTGATGATTTGACCCACGGCTTGCGGACCAGGCCGCGCGCGTTGGCGTTACGTGCCAACAGCCCCGCCGCAATCACGTTGCGCGGGTTGCTTGTATTGGTGCAACTGGTAATGGCGGCAATAATCACCGCGCCATCGGGCATCAGCCCCGGTTCATTTTCTACCACACCTGAAATACCACGGCTGGCAAGCTCTGAAGTAGGTACGCGACGATGCGGATTGGACGGGCCGGCCAGATTGCGCACCACCGATGACAAATCAAAGGAAAGGACACGCTCATACTGCGCGGTTTTCAGACTGTCGGCCCACAGGCCTGTTTGTTTGGCATAGGTTTCCACCAGCCTGACCTGTTCCTCATCACGGCCAGTCAGTTTCAGGTAATCAATCGTTTGTTGATCAATATAAAACATCGCGGCAGTGGCGCCATACTCGGGCGTCATATTGGAAATCGTGGCGCGATCGCCCAGCGTCAGGCGGGATGCGCCTTCGCCGTAGAATTCCAGGTAAGACGAGACCACTTTCTGCTCACGCAAAAACTCGGTCAGGGCCAGGACCAGGTCAGTAGCCGTAATGCCTGGCTGCAATTGCCCGGTCAGTTCAACACCGATAATGTCGGGCAAACGCATCCAGGACGCGCGACCCAGCATCACGCTCTCGGCCTCTAACCCGCCCACGCCAATGGCGATAACGCCCAGGGCATCGACGTGAGGCGTATGACTGTCGGTACCCACCAGGGTATCCGGGAAAGCAATCCCATCACGACTGTGAATAACCGGTGACATCCGCTCCAGATTGATCTGGTGCATGATGCCGTTGCCCGGTGGAATCACATCGACGTTCTTGAAGGCCTTCTTGGTCCAGTTGATAAAATGAAAGCGGTCGTCATTACGACGATCTTCGACTGCACGGTTCTTGGCAAAGGCGTCCTTGTCAAAACCGGCATATTCAACGGCCAGCGAATGGTCCACAATTAACTGCGTGGGTACCACCGGGTTGATTTGGGCGGGATCGCCCCCTTGCTTGGCAATCGCCTCGCGCAACCCGGCCAGGTCAACCAGCGCGGTCTGACCCAGGATATCGTGACACACCACGCGTGCAGGAAACCAAGGGAAATCCAGGTCACGTTTGCGTTCAATTAATTGCTTGAGTGAGTCTGTGAGGGTCGCCGGATCGCAGCGACGCACCAGGTTTTCAGCAAAGACGCGCGAGGTATACGGCAGCGTATCGTAGGCGTTGGGTGCAATGGCATCAACAGCAGCTCGTGCATCAAAGTAATCCAGCCCCGTGCCGGGCAGTGGCTTGCGGTTTTCAGTATTCATAGGAATTAACGCTGGTCCAGCGGAATGAATGTTTGATCTTCCGGACCAACATAGTTGGCGGTCGGACGAATAATTTTGTTGTCAATACGTTGTTCGATAATGTGCGCTGCCCAGCCTGCGGTACGCGCAATCACAAACAGCGGCGTGAACATGGCAGTAGGCACGCCCATCATGTGATAGGAAACGGCCGAGAACCAGTCCAGGTTCGGGAACATTTTCTTGATGTCCCACATGACGCTCTCCAGACGCTCGGCAATGTCGAACATTTTCAGGTTTTGCTGCGATGCCGACAGATTGCGCGCCACCTCTTTGATGACTTTGTTGCGCGGATCGGAAATCGTATACACGGGATGACCAAAGCCAATAACGACCTCTTTGTTTTCTACGCGACGACGGATATCAGCTTCGGCCTCATCGGGGCTTTCGTAGCGTTTTTGCACTTCAAAAGCGACTTCGTTGGCGCCACCGTGCTTGGGGCCGCGCAATGCGCCGATCCCACCGGTAATGGCCGAATACATATCCGAACCTGTTCCGGCAATTACCCGGCAGGTGAATGTAGAGGCATTGAACTCGTGCTCGGCGTACAGGTTCAGTGAAACATGCATGGCCTGGACCCACTCATCAGGCGGTGTTTCGCCGTGCAGCAGATGCAGGAAATGCCCGCCGATACTATCATCGCTGGTTTCGACATCAATACACTTGCCATTATGACTATAGTGATACCAATACAGCAGGGCCGAACCCAGACTGGCCATCAGACGGTCTGCAATATCGCGTGCATCGGGCAGGTTATGATCATCTTTTTCAGGCAATACGCAACCCAGTACCGATACAGCCGTGCGCATGACATCCATGGGATGACTGGAAGCCGGCAAGGCCTGCAGTGCATCCTGCAATTGAACAGGCAGGCCGCGCAGACGGCGCAGCTTCAGTTTATAGGAAGCCAGTTCAGCCTTGTTGGGCAGCTTGCCGTGAATGAGCAGGTGAGCGACCTCTTCAAATTCACAGGCTTGCGCCAGATCCAGAATATCGTAACCGCGATAATGCAGATCGTTACCGCTGCGACCCACGGTACATAGAGCGGTATTGCCAGCGATAACGCCAGACAATGCCACTGATTTCTTTGGTTTAAAGCCCGTTGTTTCGGGTGCTTGTGTCATGGTAATCCTCCGATACTTTACAATGCAAATAATGCGCTACAATCAATATTTGCAGTTTACGCAAAATTACCGGAAATTGCATTAATAACAAGGCGAATATTGGTAAACTCCATACTGCACATTTGCGAATTTTGCGAATTTTTTACTTAATCAGCATTATTAAACCGGTATTAGATTCAATGGCCACCATGCGAAAAGTATTTATGGGCGTGCGGTTACGCCGGTTGCGCGAAGAGCGCAAATTGACCCAGATAGGGCTAGCCCGCATGCTGGGCCTGTCACCCAGCTACCTGAACCAGATCGAACAGAACCAGCGGCCATTGACCATGCCGGTCCTGCTGCGTTTGAGCGAAGTGTTCAATATGGACGTCAACACATTTTCAGACGACGAACAAACGCGAATGGTCGCTGCGCTGCACGAAGTGGCGGCTACCCTGCCGGCATCGGCGCTTGGCGGACACGAAGGGGCCAGAATATCACAGGCCGAAATGCGCGAGATCGCCACGAATATGCCGGCTGTCGGCCGGGTTTTGATTGATCTGCACCGCCGTCACCGCGAAGCAGCGGAGCGGCTGGAAGCCATGACTGAAAAAATGACCCATCAAGATCCCGGCAACCCTGCAGACGCACTGCTCATACAGACACAACCCTACGAGGAAGCACGCGACTTTTTCTTTACCCATCACAATCATTTCGCGCAGCTCGATGCGCACGCGGAGCAATGCCATACCGCCTGGGGGCTGGCTAACGTATCCACACCTGGCCTGGCGGACCGACTGGCGCAGCGCTTGCGCAAGCAACACGGCGTTATAGTGGACACCCTGCACGCCGAAAAGGGCCTGCAACGCGCCTACAACCCGGCGCTGCGGCAGCTTAGCCTGCCCCTGCATCTCACACCCGGACAGCGGGCCTTTCAAATGGGAACACAATTGGCATTTCTGGAATTGGATACCATGCTTGAACGCATGGTGGACGTGCCACGCTTTTCCAGTCAGGCGGTACGTAAATTAGTACGCCTGGGCTTGGCCAACTATTTTGCGGCAGCGCTGATCCTGCCCTACCAACAGTTCCTGGCCGCTGCCGAGCAATTGCAATATGACATCGATCTGTTGGGACAACGGTTTGGTGTCAGCTTCGAGACCGTTTGTCACCGCCTGAGCACCATGCAGCGACCCGATGCAACGGGCGTGCCGTTTTTCTTCATCCGCGTGGACCGCGCGGGCAATATATCCAAACGCCAGTCTGCGGCCCACTTTCATTTCTCTCGTGTCGGTGGCGCCTGTCCTTTATGGAATGTCTACGAAGCCTTCTCCAGTCCCGGGCGGATTCTCAGGCAACTGGCGCGCATGCCCGACGGACGTGCGTACCTATGGATTGCGCGTACCGTCTGCAGTCAGGCCGGCGGCTTCGGACAACCAACAAAAGATTTCGCTGTCGCACTGGGTTGCGATGTCGCGCATGCCCATCGGCTGGTTTATGCAAAAGGGCTGGATTTCAGCAATCCGGATATTCCCACACCCATCGGCATGGGCTGCAGGGTATGCGAGCGGCCACAATGCGCACAACGCGCGTTCCCTTATATTGGCCGGGAACTGGACGTCAATGAAAACCTCAGCAGCATCGCTCCCTACCCTATGAACAGTCCTTAAATTCCGACCCATAGCGCAACCCTACATTCAACAAGTATCCGACTAAAATGTAACATTTCAAAATCCACCCCTTGAAAAATTCAGGATCGTCCTTATAATTAGCACTCAAGGGAGTCGAGTGCTAACAACCGGCTCCTTAACGATTTTTTAACTCAACTTAATTAGAGACAGGAGTTTCTCCATGGCATTGCGTCCTTTACAAGATCGCGTCATTATCAAGCGCTTAGACAACGAGCTGAAAACAGCATCAGGTATTGTTATTCCTGACAGCGCTGCTGAAAAACCTGATCAAGGTGAAGTTATTGCTGTTGGTCCAGGCAAAAAAACAGAAGATGGCAAAGTATTGCCCATAGACCTGAAAGTTGGTGACAAAGTATTGTTCGGTAAATATGCCGGCCAGTCTGTAAAAGTAGACGGCGAAGAGCTACTGGTTATCCGCGAAGAAGAAATTCTTGCGGTAGTAGCCTAATTTAAATGCATATTTTGTCTGCGCCTGAAGCAGACAGCATTCAAACAAAATCAAGGGATTAAAAATGACTGCAAAGCAAGTATTATTTGGTGATGATGCACGCGTTCGCATCGTTCGTGGTGTAAACACACTGGCAAACGCTGTTAAAACAACATTGGGCCCTAAAGGCCGTAACGTGGTACTGGAGCGCTCTTTCGGTGCCCCTACCGTTACTAAAGACGGTGTTTCAGTCGCCAAAGAAATCGAACTGAAAGACAAATTTGAAAACATCGGTGCACAACTGGTTAAAGAAGTTGCTTCCAAAACATCTGACAACGCAGGTGACGGTACCACTACCGCTACCGTATTGGCTCAGGCTGTCGTAGAAGAAGGCCTGAAATACGTTGCTGCCGGCATCAACCCAATGGACTTGAAGCGTGGTATTGACAAAGCCGTTGCCGCTACGATTGAAGAGTTGAAAAAACTGTCCAAGCCTTGCACAACCAGCAAAGAAATCGCCCAGGTCGGTTCCATTTCTGCCAACAGCGATTCTTCTATCGGTGACATCATTGCCAACGCCATGGACAAAGTCGGTAAAGAAGGCGTCATCACTGTTGAAGACGGCAAATCACTGGACAACGAACTTGACGTTGTTGAAGGTATGCAATTCGACCGTGGGTATCTGTCTCCCTACTTCATCAACAACCAGGAAAAACAGGTTGCTGCCCTTGAAGAGCCATTTATCCTGATTTTCGACAAAAAAATCAGCAACATCCGTGACCTATTGCCCGTACTTGAGCAAGTTGCCAAATCAAGCCGTCCCCTGCTGATCATTGCTGAAGACGTTGAAGGCGAAGCACTGGCTACCCTGGTTGTTAACAACATTCGTGGCATCCTGAAAACAACGGCCGTTAAAGCACCTGGTTTCGGTGATCGTCGTAAAGCCATGCTGGAAGACATCGCTATCCTGACTGGCGGTACCGTTATCTCTGAAGAAACCGGTATGTCTCTGGAAAAAGCCACGATCGAAGATCTGGGCCAGGCAAAACGCATCGAAGTTGGTAAAGAAAACACCACCATCATCGACGGTGCTGGCGTTAGCGCAAACATCGAAGCCCGCGTTAAACAAATCCGCACTCAGATCGAAGAAGCCACTTCCGACTACGATCGTGAAAAACTGCAAGAGCGTGTTGCCAAACTGGCTGGCGGCGTTGCCGTTATCCGTGTAGGTGCTGCTACCGAAGTTGAAATGAAAGAGAAAAAAGCACGTGTTGAAGATGCATTGCATGCAACTCGCGCAGCCGTTGAAGAAGGTATCGTTCCTGGCGGTGGCGTAGCCCTGATCCGTGCCAAGAAAGCCATTGCTGAACTGAAAGGCGCCAACGCTGACCAGGACGCAGGTATCAAACTGATCTTGCGTGCCATTGAAGCGCCTCTGCGCACGATCGTTGCCAACGCTGGCGAAGAGCCTAGCGTTGTTGTTAACAACGTTGCCAGCGGTACAGGCAACTATGGTTACAACGCAGCCACCGACGAGTACGGCGATCTGGTTGAACAAGGTGTTCTGGATCCAACCAAAGTAACTCGTACAGCACTGCAAAATGCAGCCTCTGTCGCCAGCCTACTGCTGACAACAGAAGTCGCCATTTGTGAATCTGCTGAAGACAAACCTGCTCCCGCAATGCCTGACATGGGCGGTATGGGTGGTATGGGTGGTATGGGCGGATTCTAATCCGTCTGTTAAACGGTAATTCTCCCTTTTACCGTTAACCACAGGAACCCGGGCCATGGCCCGGGTTTTTTTGTACCCAAGCGCTTATTAAAGCGTCAGGCAAGCAAGTTGAACTACAATAACGCCTGTGATGCATTGAACATCAGCCATAACAATTTGCCGGTTGCCATTACCCTTTTACTTTAAAACCATGACCCTACCTAATGAATCTCCGTTTAAAAGCAAAAATGGTATGCATCGCATTTTTAAAGCAACGCAATATTCCGTACAGGGTTTACATGCCGCCTTCAAACATGAAGCCGCTTTTCGCCAGGAATTGCTCTTGTGTGCCATCATGACACCGCTCGCATTCTATTTGGGCCGCAGCCTGCTTGAAACCTTGTTTTTACTTGCAACGCTGGTTAGTGTTCTGGTTATTGAATTGCTAAATTCCGCGCTTGAGGCACTGGCTGATCAAGTCAGCCTAGAGCATCATCCACTGCTAGGACGTGCTAAAGACCTTGGCAGCGCCGCTGTCATGCTCACACTTGTATTTACCACCATCGTCTGGATTGCTATTGCAATCGACCCATTTATTTGATTTAGTATGACTTTTACCGAAAAACTGGAAGCCGCCTGGAAAAACAGCAACTCCTTATTGATGGTAGGACTTGACCCCGATCCAAACCGCTTCCCCCCCTGCATCCAACAAAGCAAACAGGCTATTTTTGATTTTTGCAAAGGCATTATTGATGCCACCGCACCCTATGCATGCGGCTTCAAGCCACAAATCGCCTATTTCGCTTCTGAAGGCGCCGAAGATCAACTGGCGGCACTCTGTGACTATATTCACAAAACCTACCCCCACCTTCCGCTCGTGCTGGATTCAAAGCGCGGAGACATCGGCACAACGGCAGAACATTACGCCAAAGAAGCCTATAAACGTTATCAGGCTGATGCCGTTACCGTTAATCCTTATATGGGTTTTGATTCAATAGAACCCTACCTGGCCTGGCAGAACAAGGGCGTGATTATTTTATGCCGCACCTCAAACCCCGGCGGGTCCGACCTGCAGTTTTTTGAATCATCAAGCGGAGAACCCCTGTACCTGCACGTTGCTTCATTAGTGGCAGAAAAATGGAATCGGCATGGCCAATGCGGCCTGGTGGTCGGTGCCACCTTCCCAGATGAGCTGAAAAAAATCCGTGAACGGGTCGGCGATGACATGCCTTTGCTGGTGCCCGGCGTTGGCGCCCAGGGCGGCGACATTAACAGTACCGTACAGGCTGGCCAAAACAGCCGTTCTACCGGCATGATGATTAATTCTTCGCGCGCCATTTTGTACGCCAGCTCTGGCGACGACTGGCAAGAAGCAGCCGCCGCAGTAGCCATGCAAACCCGCGATGCCATTAATGCGGCACGTGGCTAACCCGGCAAAATATCTCTTGGGTTAATTTTCTTCCAGAATCTTGCTGGCGGTAGTCAGTGCAAACAACACTGACTGCCGGCGTACCTGCGTTCTGTCTCCGGTAAAGTGCCGGATAAAAGGCAAGGTTACAACACCCTCTTTCTTTCTAAAAGCAATGGCAAAGCATACCATCCCTACCGGTTTGCCTTCGGTGGCGCCAGTAGGCCCGGCAATGCCGGTGGTGCTAATGGCGCAAGTGGCTGTAACAGCCTGGTTTAAGGCCCCTTCAGCCATTTCAATGGCCACCTGCTCACTGACCGCACCAAACCTTTGCAAGGCTTGTTCATTAACGCCCAGCGCCTCTATTTTGGATTCATTCGTGTAAGTAACAAAACCACGATCAAACCATTCGCTAGATCCCGCAACAGACGTAATCGCACCGGCCAGCAAACCACCCGTACACGATTCTGCGGTGGCCAGCAACCAGCCTTTGGTTTTTAAAATTTCACCCAAGCGACTTGCCGCCGCAAATTCCTGCCCTGAATATTCTGTCATGACGCTTCCCGTAAACAGCAAGTCCGGGCTGGCATTAAAACCGCCTGACCAGCCTTTACCTTACCCATTTTTAGTTACTCAAACACCAACCAGACGCATCAGGATGGCAATAACAAACAGCGTATAAGCTGAAGCCAGCAAATCATCCCACATAATGCCAAAACCGTTTTTTAATTTTGCATCAAAATAACGGATTGGCGACGGTTTTACAATATCAAAGAAACGAAACAACACAAAAGCAACCAGTTGCCATACCAGGCTCATGGGAGCAATAATAAACAGCACCAGCCAGAAGGCCACAAATTCATCCCAGACGATACCACCATGGTCATCGGTCTTCAGCTCTTTGGCCGTATAGTGGCAACAATACGTACCATATAAAAAAGCCAACAGCAAAAACAACCCCATTAACAACTCATTGGCAAATACCTGCTGCAAAGGCCACCATAACAACCAGGCAAGCAGGGTTCCCCAGGTACCCGAGGCAGGGCGCAATAAACCGGAACCCAAGCCAAAAGCACAAAAGCGGTGAATATTGCCCGTCACCCATGAAAAGCTGGGCCAGTTGACCGGATTCTTTTTGTTATTTAGTGATCGGCGGCGGAAAACAGATTGTTGCTGGGAGTTACTTTGATCCATTAGCGTGTGTATTCTTTTAATGAAAAGGACATAAGGTTAATTATATTAACGAAAATGATCAAATCCAGAAGGCAGGTCCTGAATTTCAATTAAATCCTCGTCCAGAACTTTAAGTTTATTGCCCGATGTAATGGAACCGATCATGCTTAATGAAAGACCTGATTCATTGCCCGCCATACGGATTTTTTTTCTGGCCGATGCGGGTGCTGTAAAGCATAACTCATAAACATCGCCACCACCTAGCACTGCTTTTAATTTTTGTGCCGGTGCAAAGTGGGTAATGGCAGGATTAACAGGGATCTGGCTGACATATAAAACCGCGCCCTTGTTACTGGCCTGCAAAATATGGCTCAAATCCTGCAATAGGCCATCGGAAATATCAATGACGGCATGGGCAAGATTGCGCAAAGAAAGCCCTAACTCAACCCGGGGAGCGGGCATTTCCAGGCAGGGACGGGTTTTCTCCAGTAACTCATGCTCGGGGTCGCTTAGTGCTTCACCCTGTTGTGCCCGCATTAGCAATGAAAGCGCTACATCGGCGGCCCCCAGGGGCCCTGAAACCCAAATATCATCGCCGTCACAGGCGCTGGCACGGGTCAGGAACGGAGCCCTGACAGAGCCGAATACGGTAACGCTGATGATAATTCCCTGTTCGCTTCGGGTGGTATCACCACCAATAAGCGGGCAGCCATGTTTATTAGCCAACGCATGAAAGCCGGCAGAAAAACGTTCAAGCCATGAATGATTGAAATTGGATAAACCCAGACCCAGGAGACAGCCTATGGGCTTGGCCCCCATCGCCCCAAGATCGGACAGATTGACGGCCAGTGCCTTATGACCCAATTTGAATGGATCAATATCAGAAAAAAAGTGCCGACCTTCCAGTAGCAAATCGGTACTGGTGGCCAGTTGTGCGCCAGGCTCAACATCAAACACGGCACAGTCATCACCGACCCCAACACGTACGGATGGGGCCTGATGTGTAAAAAACTGCCTGATTAAATCAAACTCTCCAGCCATTACCGGTTAGCGGCCGGCGTTGACTTCGGCAGACCTGACTTCGGCTGCCAGCTTGTCGAGCACACCATTGACAAACTTGAAGCCATCGGTACCGCCAAATTCTTTAGCCAGCTCAACCGCTTCGTTAATGGCCACTTTATAAGGAACCTCGACATGCTTGATCAGCTCGTAGCTACCAATCAGCAAAATTCCGTGCTCGATGGGAGACAGCTCGTTGAGCGGACGATCGATAAAAGGCGTAAACTGTTCGCGAAGCATGGGCGCATCGGCAAAAACACCGTGCAGCAGGGTCTTGAACCAGACCCTGTCTGCCTCGGCGAAGTCTTTATCTTCCTGAATATGAGCATCGATGGCACCCGCCTCTCGCAGATCTTTATCACCGCTGATCAGCCACGCGTAAATGCCCTGCAGGGCAAATTCACGCGCGCGACGACGGGCACTTCTGTTGTTCATTTTATTTTTATCAGTCACTCGATATCCTATTTATCATCTTCATCGTCGAAATCGTCATCATCACGATCATCGTCGTCTTCATCATCGTCGTCTTCATCGTCATCTTCCATCTCGGGGACCAAAGCAGCAGACAAATTGGCCATTTCAACGGCTACCTGTGCACAATCCTTGCCTTTTTGGGCGGCACGAACCTGAGCCTGTTCATCGTTCTCGGTGGTTAGAATCCCGTTTGCGATGGGAATATTGGTATCCAGCGTTACCCGTGTGATGGCCGCCGCGCTTTCATTGCTCACAATTTCGAAGTGATAGGTTTCACCTCGAATAACCGCGCCCAACGCAATTAACGCATCAAACTCGAACGTTTCTGCCATTTGTGCCAGTGTGAGACCAATTTCAAGGGCTCCTGGAACGGTTACCACCATGATGTCACGCTCATCAACGCCCAGCTCGCCCAATTCCTGCAAGCAAGCTTCCAGCTCGGCAAAGCCGATTTCCTCGCTAAAGCGGGCGCATACGATACCGATATGCAGGCCTTCGCCGTTAAGATCAGGGGCTAATGTATAAGGTTTCATAACGCTTCCTATAATTCAGAGTGTGTGGGCAAATTCATTGAGAGGCAGATTCATAACCAGTTACCGTTAGTGAGTAACCGGCCATGCTTGGCATTTTACGTGGAACTGCCAGCAAACGCATGGTTTCCACGTTCAAATCACGTAATATTTGTGCACCTACACCATAAGTGCGCAAATCATAGCGATCTGTTTTTTTCTGGGCGGATTCTTCTTTACCCCATTGCGCCATGGTTTCAACCAAAGATTGGGCCGAACCCTGGCAATTAAGCAAGACCAGTACGCCACTGTCAGCGGCAGAAATTGCCTTCAGGGCTTCGGAAACACCCCAGCTATGCTCGCTGTCTTCGGTGTTTAACAAATCAAGCACGGAAAGCGGCTCGTGTACACGTACCAGCACTTCTTTGCTTGGGCTGATGTTGCCATGCACAAGCGCAATATGGGGTGCCCCTGAAGCCTTGTCTTTATAGGCAACGGCGCGGAATTGGCCCCACGGTGTTTTAAGCGGGCGTTCACCCAGCCGCTGTATCATGGACTCATGCTCACTGCGGTACTGGATAAGATCTGCGATGGTACCGATTTTAAGGCCATGCTCTTGGGCAAACACGATTAAATCGGGCAAGCGCGCCATGGTGCCATCCGTTTTGAGAATTTCACAAATAACCGCCGCAGGTGTTAAACCCGCCATGGCTGTCAGGTCACAGCCCGCTTCGGTATGGCCGGCACGAATAAGCACCCCGCCCGGAACGGCCTTGACCGGAAAAATATGCCCTGGATTAACCAAATCGGAAGGTTTTGCATCACGGGCAACGGCCACCTTGATGGTATGCGCCCGGTCGGCAGCCGAAATACCGGTGGTCACCCCTTCGGCTGCTTCGATGGAAACCGTAAAGTTAGTACCGAAACTGGTCCCATTGTTACTGGCCATAAGTGGCAATTCAAGTTGCTTGCAGCGTTCTTCAGTCAGGGTCAGGCAAACCAGGCCACGCGCATGCGTCACCATGAAGTTAATGGCCTCGGGGGTAATAAACTCGGCAGCCATCACCAGGTCGCCCTCGTTTTCCCTGTCTTCTTCATCAACCAGAATGACCATACGCCCCATTCTGAGTTCATTGACAATTTCAGAAACGGGTGAAATATCAAATTTTTGTTGTGGTACTAAGGCTTGTTCTGTTGCAGATGATGTCATAACGTAAGTTCCGGACAAATACGAGCGTTATTGAAGATAACAACAATAACGAAAAGAGGCTATTTTACCCATAGTATAGGAAGAAAATAAGTAAATTGTGATACTGGGCATATTGTAACAAGCTCTATCGCTATTTATGCCAATACCCACTGGCTGACCACCGTTATTTATGCCTTGTTTGCCTGATTACGCATATTTTCCGGGACAGCAAAAATATTTAGATACAAAAACCAAAAAAAGCAATACGGATGTGTGAATGAAATTTACCGTTTCACACTGATTTCTTGATTTAAATTTAAATAATTTGTTTTATAGTTCAATATTATTTGTTCCATATTATGAAAGACAGGTTTAAAATAACAACATGTTTAATTAATCTTAACTTAAAACAAGATTATCCTGATTCACCCAACTACCCTATTACCTCTCTCAGGAGGAACTATGCAAAACGACCTGGAAACACGCGCACTGGAATCCGACAACCAGGAGCTCAAGCTTTGGCTACGCCTGCTTACCTGCAGCAATCTTATTGAAAATAAAATACGCAGCCACCTGCGTGTTGAATTTGAAACCACCCTGCCACGCTTTGATTTAATGGCTCAGTTAGCCCTGGAACCCAAAGGTATGAAGATGGGCGATTTATCCGATCGGCTAATGGTTAGCAACGGCAACATCACCGCCATTACCGGCCAACTTGAAAAAGAAGCGTTAATTGTCCGTATTGTCAATAAAGAAGACCGTCGCAGCACTTTTATCAAACTCACCCCCAAAGGGCGGCGCCAATACAACAAAATTGCCAAGGCTCAAGAAATATGGCTGCAGGAAATTTTTGACGGCCTGTCCCAAACCAGCCACCGAAGCCTGTACAAATCCCTGGCAGATCTTAAAAAACGCATTCTACTAAATACCGAAGACGTAGAATAAAGGGCTAACCTTAACGGTTAAGCGACAGTACCGATACTGGGATGGCAATGAATACAACAGCGGCGCAATGTATTGATAATGTGGATGTTCTTATTATTGGTGGTGGTATTAACGGTACGGGTATTGCCCGGGACGCAGCCGGCAGGGGCCTGAAAGTATTACTTTGTGAGAAACAGGACCTGGCGGGTGCCACTTCTTCGGCCAGTAGCAAGCTTATTCACGGTGGACTCAGATATCTTGAACAATATGAGTTCCGACTGGTACGGGAAGCATTGGCCGAACGTGAAGTGTTACTTCACAATGCCCCGCATATTGTTCACCCCATGCGGTTTGTATTGCCACACAACAAAAACCTCAGGCCTGCCTGGATGATCCGCCTTGGCCTGTTTTTGTATGACCATCTGGCCAAACGCTCCAAAAACCTGCCTGGCTCACAACAAATACCCCTGGCAAATACATCTGCTTATGCCCTCCCCCTAAAGGACAGCATCAAAAAAGGCTTTATTTATTCCGATTGCAACGTGGATGACTCGCGCCTGGTTATTCTTAATGCCATAGATGCACAAACCCGTGGTGCACAAATTCTACCCCGTTGCGAATGCATCGGGCTTAAGACACAAAACAATACCTGGCTGGCCACCTTACGGCATCAAGATGGCACTACTCGTATCGTACAGGCAAAAATCCTGGTTAATGCCGCAGGCCCCTGGGTGGACAACATACAAAACCTGGCTGCCCAACACGGCAGCAACGCCACGGGCAAGCGCAAACTGCGTTTGGTCAAGGGCAGCCATTTGGTTACGCCCAGGCTTTATGAAGGCACGCACGCCTACATACTGCAAAACAAAGACAAACGGATTGTCTTTGTAACCCCTTACCGCAACGATTTTTCAATGATTGGCACTACCGATATCGATTTCCACGGTGATCCAGCCAATGTGGCCATATCTGCCGAAGAAACTGATTATCTGCTGCAGTCGGTCAATGCCTATTTCAAACAGGCCATCCGCCATGAAGATATTGTTTCCACCTGGTCAGGCGTGCGCCCCCTGTATGATGATGCCCATGGCAATGCCTCCACCACAACCCGTGATTATGTGTTTGACGTGAGCGGGGGCACGGGTTCCTCTCCCCCGCTGCTGTCTGTTTTTGGCGGAAAAATAACCACTTATCGCAAACTTGCCGAACACGCGCTTGAAAAACTGGCACCTTTCACCGGCAAACCCCAGCCCTGGACCCATGCAGCCCCCTTGCCAGGAGCCGACCTGCCCAATGCAGACATAAATCTTTTCATTTCACAATTACAAAAGAACTTCCCCTGGCTGCCTAAAAGCACCGCCAGCCGCTATGCCTGCGCCTACGGTACGCTTGCCTTGCTCTTCCTGGCGGAAAAAAATAGCATTGAAAGCCTTGGGCAACACTTTGGCCATGATTTATACGAAACCGAAGTGAAATGGCTGCAAGCGCATGAGTGGGCAAATTGCGCGGAAGATATTTTATGGCGCCGGACACGGCTTGGCCTGTATTTCACCCCTGAACAAACCCTTGCTTTACAAAAATGGCTTAAAAAACATACCATTAGATGAAATAAACATTAACTGTCATAGATTGTCATGAAATACGTCGAGGTCGAATGTTAAGATAAGCTGCCTCTATTATGTTTTAAATTTTTATAAAGTTAATACACCATGTCTGAACAGGAACTTAAACTGCATGTGCCCATTCATGCGCAAAAAACAGTAGAAAAAGCGGTGCGCACCACCCGGGCGGAAGAGCTTCCTTTGCGGGCCTTGTATTTTGACACCCCCACTCGCGAACTTGCCAAGGCCAAGGTGGCCATCCGTCTCCGGCTGGAAGGCACCCAATGGGTTCAAACCCTGAAAATGCCCGGCAACAATGCCATTAGCAAACTGGAACTCAATCACGATCGCCCCGGCCCCATTCTGGATTTATCACTGTATGCTGGCACACCAGCCGAAGCAGCACTCACCAACCTGAACCATCCGCTGGAATTACGTTATGAAACCGATGTAATCCGGATTTTCCGCAAGCACCGTGTTGCCAAAGGCATCCTGGAGATTGCCTATGACCGTGGTGTTATCCGTGCGGGTGATCTGGAGCTGCCCGTGTCTGAAGTGGAATTTGAACTGATGAGTGGCTCACCCGAGGCGATTTTTGAAGTGGGCTTGCGCTGGCTTGAAAAATACAAACTGCAGCTGGATTTACGCAGCAAATCACACCGTGGTGATGCTCTGGCCACCGCTGCCAACAACATTAAACAGGCACAAAACGCTGCTTCTTCTGGTATATACCGAAAAAGCGAAATTGACCGTTTCTGGGCACCACGCAAAGCCCGTCCATACCCAATCAATAAAAACCAGAATGCAACCCAGGCACTAATTACCACCACCGATGAATGCCTTGAGCAAATTTGCTTCAACGCGGGACCCCTGGCAGAAATAGACACCCTGGGCGTGGTTTCTGTTGGACGGCCAGAACATGTGCACCAACTGCGCATTGGCATGCGACGCCTGGCCAGCAACTGGAAACTGTTTGGCAAAATGGCCACTTTGCCCGAACCGGAACTGCAGGCGGAACTAAAAGTACACCTTGGCCATTTTGGGGCCACCCGTGACCTTGACGTTATGCTTGAAACCATTGTTCCCAAACTGGAAGAGGCCGGCATGCCTCATATTCAATTTGAACACCATGAAAGTGTCCGCACTGCCCAGGAAATTGCCCAAAGCGTTGCCTTCCAGTCATGGCTGGTTAAATTGTTGAAATGGACGGTACTGACACCAGCTATTGATCCCATACCCGAGACAGTAGAAGAGGAAGAAAAAGAGGAAGAAATAACGGAAACGCAAGCGCCTGAAGAAGCACAGGCCAGTGCTGAAGCAAGTGAAACGGGTAAAGACAGGCAGACTGCAGATAGCACCGCCAAAGAGCCGCCAGCGCTAAAATCAGCGGCAACCAAAGCAGCTGACAGCAAACCTGCCCTGCTGATTATCCCCCTGATTCCCTCCTTGCAACCCAAAGTTACCCTGCGCAAGCAACTGGAAGCACGACTTAACAAATGGAACAAGGAAATCGTCAATCACTGGAAAACCGAAGATAAAAGCGATATAGAGGCCTATCATGACCTGCGCAAAAAGATCAAGCGTATGCGTTACGGCCTGAATGTCTATGAGGCGCTTCACACCGGCAGCAACCTGAACTTTTATGTGAAGCGGCTTGCCGCAGCACAAGAAACGTTTGGCATCCTTAACGACTATTCAACCGCGCATACATTTTATAGCCAGTATACCCACACTTACCCGCAAACCTGGTTTGCCGTAGGCTGGCTGTCGGCCAATCTGGAAACGTGTAAAAAACACGCTGATGAGGTCCTGAAAGAACTGCCAAGGCGCATCAAGTTCTAAGTCCACAAAAACCACCCGGATGAACCAATACAAACAGGTATCGAAGGCTCAGGCGGGTGGTTTTTTATTTGAAGCCCAATAAATGGGCAAAGCGAGAGCCGCTTAGTCATCGCCAAGCAACGCGCCAGCAAACTCTGCGGCAACAAACGGTTGCAGATCGTGCAAGGATTCGCCTACCCCAATCCAATAAACCGGAATGGGGCGCACGCCATGACTGCCAGCGGCAACGGCTGCTAACGTACCGCCTTTGGCCGTACCATCCAGCTTGGTCACGATAAGACCGGTTAAATCAAGGGCGGCATCAAATGCCTTGATTTGAGAAATAGCATTTTGCCCTGTATTGCCGTCTACCACCAACAACACTTCATGCGGTGCCGAAGCCTCTGCCTTGCCAATAACGCGTCTGATTTTTTTCAGCTCTTCCATTAAATGCAACTGGGTGGGCAAACGGCCGGCCGTATCGACCATGACCACCGATGCATTACGGGCTTTGCCCGCGTTAACGGCATCAAAGGCCACTGCGGCCGGATCTCCGCCATCCTGGGCAATAACGGCCACATTGTTACGTGATCCCCATTCAACCAGCTGCTCACGGGCAGCTGCCCTGAAAGTATCGCCCGCAGCCAGCAAGACACTGGCACCCTGGGTCTGAAAATGATGGGCCAACTTACCAATAGAAGTGGTTTTACCCGCCCCATTCACCCCTGCAATCATAACCACTAATGGGGATGAACGCTTCAGGTTGAAATCTTTCTCTAGTGGCTTGAGGTGCTCGGTCAACAATTCTTTCAAGGCTGTTTTTACCTTGCCGGCGTCATCAATCCGTTCTTTCTTGACCTTGGCTCGCAGTGCTTTCAGCAGGGATTCCGTGGCTTCCATGCCTGAATCAGCCATGATTAATGCAGTTTCAAGCTCTTCGAACAGGTTTTCATCAACTTTGACGCCCACAAAAATGGCGCTGATGCTGGAGCCGGTTCTGGACAGACCCTGCTTAAGACGCGAAAGCCATGACTTTTTTTCTGGCTCTGGCTCTGGCTCTGGCTCTGGCTCTGGCTCTGGCTCTGGCTCTGGCTCTGGCTCTGGCTCTGGCTCTGGCAAAGAGGATACCACCGGTTCTGGATCGGCGGCAGCTTCTGGTGCCAAAGGTGTTGCGGATTGTTCAACAACCGGTTCACTGAGCAGCGGTGCCGGTATTTGTGCGCGCTCTATATCCAAGCCTGAAACCGCGCCATCCTGGTTTGTGCTGGCCACGTCATCCACTTGGTCAAGCGGTGACGTTTGTTCGGGCAACACCGGCGCTTTCTGAACAGCCTCTGAAACAGAAACCTGATCAATGGCAGGTGACTTTTCTGCTGCATCACCACTTGCCGCTTGTTCAATAAGACTATCCTGCTCTTTATTGTCTTGCGGCTTGGGTTGCTTTTTTTTCCTGAAGAAACTGAACATATGAAATTCGATGTATTAAAAGTTTGATTCTGAAGAAGTATTTTAACAGCCCTGTTTTTTATTTTTGCTTTTCTGCTTGCGCTTATAATCTTATTAATGACTTAATGCATTAACACATAGAATCATGAGCACAAATCATCAAAAAACAGCTGGTTCACCACATAAAATCCGTATTATTGGCGGTCAATTCAAACGCACCCCCATTCCAGTGGCCGATATTCCGGGGCTGCGCCCTACACCTGACCGTGTCCGGGAAACCGTTTTCAACTGGATCAACCACTTATGGGACAGTGATTACAGCGTTAAATCGGTCCTAGACCTGTTTGCAGGCACGGGGGCTTTGGGCTTTGAAGCCGCCTCACGCGGGGCCGGACATGTGCAAATGGTTGAACAAAACCGGCAAGCCATGCTCAACCTGAGGCAACTTCGCGACAAACTCAATGTGCCGCAAGTGCGTATTAACAGTGGTGATGCCATGCTAGTGCTCAAACGCATGGATGCCAGCCGCTTTGACCTGGTTTTTCTGGACCCTCCCTTCGAGAAAGATTTGATTCAGGAAGTTGTGCCTTACCTGCCCGGCATTTTAAAGTCGGGATCTTTGGTGTATATAGAATCAGAAAAGAAAACCCCGCTTGATTTACCTTTTGAATTACTAAAAGAAGGAAAAGCCGGGGCTGTGTTTTACCAGTTATACCAATTTATTGAAAACAACATTTAAGCTGACTCAGGTTTGGAAGGGAAACCGTTTTTTTTAAATTAAAACACCCCATTTAAGCCCCCCTTTTGAATTAACAAAGAAAGAAAGCCCTGATACGTGTTGTTTCAGCTACACCAATATAATGAAGTATAGTAAATTATCTTATAATCCCTTTTTTTACAAAAGACATTTGCCATGATCACTGCCGTATATCCAGGTACATTTGACCCACTCACCAGAGGCCATGAAGATTTGGTTCGTCGTGCAGCAGGTCTGTTTGACAACGTTGTTATTGGTGTTGCCGCCAGCGCGGGTAAACATCCTTTGTTCACACTTGAAGAAAGGATGGAAATTGCCAACGAAGTATTGGGTCACTACAATAACGTAACGGTAAAAAGCTTCGATGGCCTGCTCAAAGACTTTGCGCGCCAGGAAGAAGCACGTGTCATTATCCGTGGCTTGCGTGCCGTATCCGACTTCGAATACGAATTCCAGATGGCTGGCATGAATCGCCACCTGTTACCCGAAGTCGAAACCCTGTTCATGACCCCCTCAGACCAATACCAGTTCATTTCAGGTACTTTTGTACGTGAAATTGCGCTACTGGGTGGCGACGTTAGCAAATTTGTTTTCCCGTCTGTAGAGCGCTGGCTGCAAGAAAAAGCCAAGGCCAGAAAAGAGGCTAAGGCGGCACAGTCTGAATAATTGCTTACCCACCCTCAAGGGTGAGGTTTTCCGCGCACTGCATCAATTGGCGGCACACATACATTCACGACAATGAACGCCCGCCTTGACCCGCCACCAGACCATTAAGGTTCAGATAGGGGAATGTGGCGGATTATTTCAAAACACCCCATCCAGGCCTGATTTCTATATTATTTATACGCATTCAGGCCTCGTTCTTTTGTGGTGATTTTTGCTGTTTACAAACGGGAATCTATTAAATGTTTTACCGTTCGCAGTTCCGGATTTATTTATCCAGACCCTATTATCCCTAATAAAACAGTACGTATATAACAGTCATTCATTGAAATGGAATATAATGCTAGGGTAAACACTTAACAGGCAATTCAATATCATGGCTTTATTAATTACTGAAGAATGTATTAACTGTGATGTCTGTGAACCGCAGTGCCCTAACGATGCCATCACCATGGGTGACGAATATTACGTCATAGACCCGGAAAAATGTACTGAATGCGTTGGGCACCATGACACGCCACAATGCATGCAGGTTTGTCCCGTAGACTGTATTGAACCCGATCCGCAATGGAAAGAAGATGCAGATCAGCTAATGGAAAAATACAAAACGCTCACGGCCTAAAGGCTGGTGCACCGCTGTCTTTAAAATGGCAGGCCTTTTATTCAGGCCTGATGATCTTCAGGGTGCAATTTCATTAAATGAACGGTTTTGCCATAATAGTTGGAAAACCAGGCCGTGGCCAGCTCTCCTTCATTTACCGCCCGTTTTAAGTGCCCATTAAGGGTGATGGGTTCAAACGCGTCCTCATCATCTTCCAGCACCTCTATCGGTATATCCAGTCGCAACATACCTGGTGCCTTGAAAACCAGATATGCAAACCGGATAGATAATGACAATGCTGCCGTCTTGTCCGTTGTATCTTCCAAAACCTGGCCGTTTTCATCAACCAGAAACCAGCGATTCTGGTACGCGGTTTGTACGGCATCACTAACGCCCGCACATGAAAAGACCGGCGTGAATTTTACTGTTTTATTCATATCAAGACGTGTAAAAATAATTAATTAAAAACATTGGTCTGTAAGAAAAAACCAAAACGGCTATTGCTTGGCTTCTACCGGGGCAGTCTTCCTGGTTTCTACCGTTGAAGCCGCCGGCTCAATATTGGCAGTGTCATCTGTTTCATCTGGTACTGTTGACGTATCTGTTAGCGGTTTGGGTAGCTCAAGCGTTGGCACTGGCTCATCTGGTTTTTCGGGTACTGCCTGGGATTTTTCAGTTTCTGCCTGTTGTACAGGTACCGATGTTTCTGAAGCCCCAGAAACAGCTTGTGTATCAGCTTCAGTCGGGGATGCCGGCACTTCTGGAACAGAAACATCAAGCTGTTCTTTGGCCGCCTGTTCCTTCAGCGCCTGCTCTTTTTTCTTTTCAAGCAACTTGCCCAATGGGGAGTCTTTGAGCTTATCCCATTGCAATGTAACGGTTAGTGTTTGACCCGCTCTTTCAATCATGACTGGCAGGTTTATTTCCTTAATGGAAAGCGTGATATTGTTTTGGCTGATTTTTACTGGCTGGCGTGTTTTCAAGGTGACAGGAAGCTTGAAATCCCCGTTATTCCAATTGAAAACCATTTCATTCGGACTGCCCTGAACCGCAAACTGCCCGCTTTCAAATAACAGCGAAGCCAGCTGTGCCACCCCTTTATCGACCTGCGCATCAACACTAACTAAGGAATAAGGAGTGGAGACTTTATAATTCATGGCAAATGGATACGTTGGCGTATCAAGATCCAGATACTTCAACGGATCATGCACCAGCTGATTGATATCAAATCCATTAACAAGACCGTTTTCCGCCTTTACCTGAACCTGTCCTTTAATATTTTCCAGAATCATTTTCTCATTGGCCCCATTGCTTTCAAGCTGTAGCTTGATAAAAGCGCGACCGCTTAGCCAATGCGTCCAATGGAACGCCTGCTGCATTAGGGACAGGTCAATGGCTTCGAGCTCTATCCCAGCTTTAATTTCATCCTTGGCCAAGTCAAACTGTGCATCAGCCCTTACCTGCCCGTCAAAAACCCAGGATTTGAACGACGTCATATCAAGATTGGCACGATCAAAACGGAAAATAGCCTGCACATCATTAAAAACAACATCCTGATAACGCATTTGTTTCAGGTTAACGGTACCCATACCCCGCAATGACTGAAGCAATTCGCGCTTCAGGCTTGTCACAGAAGCAGGAGCCTGTTGCTCCGGTTGTGCCTGGGTGGTTTCAGCGGTTTGAGCGGTTGCTGTTTTTTCTTTTTGCGCGGAGGCAGACTCTGGCGTGGTAACGGCTTTGCCATTCCCGGTATTATTTTTTTCTGCTACGGCAAGCGATGGGACGGGGCCCAGAAGCTGGTCAAGATTGATTGAGTCGGCATTTAAATCAAAATTCACATTAGGACTGGAAAAATGATGCAACTCTCCATCCAGATTGAATTTACCGGCATTGACCACCGCATCAAGCTTGAAACTGGCCCGGCTTTTCTGAAAATCAGCATTAATGCTGCCAATCACGGGAACCAGCTGCTCTTCAAGCCCTTGATCTTTGAAACTAGCATTACCGCTAATCGCGGAAAGCATCACTATCCGGTCGATTAAATTCATCTGAGCCGGAGAAGAAATATTCAGACCAATAACCCGATTGTTGGCTTGCGCGTATTTGCCATCAATTTTAACTTCCGCGACTTTAAGGTTATCGGCTGAACCACTAATTCCTTTAAGCGATAAATTGACCCCAACCTGTTCACGCCCCTTCATCCGGAGAAAACCAACTAAAGGCTTGCCACCGGCTACGGTAGAAGAAATATCCAGTGCGGGCGATTCAAAAGACCACTCATATGACTGATCATTAACATTTTGCGCGCTGCCCTTGACTGAAAAATTCTCAAGCAGCAACAGTGGCGCGGATGAGTCGAAGCTCAACTTGGGAGCGCTCACGTTAATATCAATTTTTTTAAGCGCCGATCCTTCTACCCCATTGCCCGCAACCACCAGCTCCATACCGGAACCGGTTATGGCATGGGCAAAACTGTCTATATTGAAACTGCCTTTAAGGGTGGCGCTGCTGGCATCGATATCGCCCAGCCTGCCTTTTAAGGCGACTTCCAGTTTCTGGGCATTATAAAGTTTGGTTACCGGATCTAGCTTAAGCAAGCCCTGAACATTAAGTTGTGCGTTTACCTTAGGACGATCACCTTCTAGCTGTGCGGCCAGGGTTATATCAAAAGGCTGGTCAAAAGTAACCCTGCCGGTATTGATCGTCATGTTTTTCAGGCGCATATCCAGATGGCTGCTGATATCCCTGAAATACACCTCTCCGTTCTGAAGTTCAAGCCCGGCAATATCAATTTTGAAATCGGTATTGTAGGGTTGTGGCAGCACGGTATTGGCATTAACAGATTCTTTAAGGCTATCTGCCACCACGGCGGTGTTTTTTTGTTCGAACAAGTCTTCAAAATTCAGATGACCTGTTTCATCACGCACGACCCAGGCCTTGAAACCACTTACCGCTACGTGGTCAACCACAAAACGGTTGGAGATAAGCGGCCAAATGGCCACCGCAAAACGAGCGCTGTTAATAGAGACAAAAACGTCATCATTACCAGGTTCGGACAACGACAGCTGATTAACCGACAGGCCGATGCGAGGAAAAAGTGATAGTTCGATATCGCCGTTTATTTGAAGATCGCGGTCATAGTTAGACCTGACAATTTCTTCCAGTTTATATTTATAGGCATTTGGGTCGAAGGTAAGTAAAAAGACCGCACCACCTACAAAGGTGACTAGCAGAAGCACAACCAGACCAACCAACACGCGCTTAAGCCATTTTTTCATGACTGATTCTTTTCACTCTCTAAATTTTAAAGACCGGCATTGGCACAACATGCGCCAATGCATACCCAAGTCTTTAATACTAACCCAAGTTTTACTTATCGGGTAGGGATTAGATCATACGTTGAACAGGAAGTTCAGGACATCGCCATCCTTGACCACATACTCTTTGCCCTCGGCCCGCATTTTACCGGCTTCTTTCGCGCCCTGCTCTCCTTTGAATTTGATAAAGTCATCAAATGCAATGGTTTGTGCACGAATGAAACCGCGTTCAAAATCAGTATGGATGACACCTGCCGCCCTGGGCGCCGTATCGCCCACCTGGATTGTCCAGGCACGGACTTCCTTGACGCCAGCGGTAAAGTAAGTTTGCAGGCCCAGCAAGTTGTACGCGGCACGAATGACACGATTCAGGCCTGCCTCTTCCATGCCCATATCCGCCAGAAAGACATCTTTATCTTCATCATCCAGGTCGGCAATTTCCGCTTCAATAGCGGCACAGACGGCCACCACAGGCGCACCCTCTGCTTTGGCATATTCCTGCACGGCAGCCAGATGCGAGTTGTTTTCAAAACCGTCTTCTTTCACGTTGGCCACATACATGGCACGTTTAGCGGTAATAAAGCAATAGGATTTAATCAGGGCCTGCTCTTCTTCATCCAGATCCAGTGAACGGATAGGGCGGGCCTCATTCAGGACAGGAATAATTTTTTCCAGGACAGAACACAGTTTTTGTCCTTCTTTATCGCCAGCACGGGCGGTTTTCTGGGCTTTTAGCAGTGCTTTTTCTGCCGAAGACATGTCAGCCAGGGCCAGCTCGGTATTAATGACCTCTATGTCTGAAATGGGATCAATCTTGCCGGCCACGTGCACTACGTTTTCATCTTCAAAACAGCGGACCACATGAACAATGGCGTCAGTTTCGCGAATGTTGGCCAGAAACTGGTTGCCCAGACCCTCACCTTTTGAGGCGCCAGCCACCAGACCGGCAATATCTACAAACTCGACAGTGGCCGGCAGGACGCGCTCCGGTTTTACAATAATGGCAAGATCATCAAGCCGCGTATCGGGTACTTCCACGATACCTACGTTGGGCTCGATAGTACAAAACGGATAGTTTTCGGCGGCAATTCCCGCTTTCGTTAACGCGTTAAACAAAGTTGATTTGCCTACGTTGGGTAAACCAACGATGCCACATTGAAGAGCCATTGAAAATCCTTAATAAATCAAAGCACGAAACCCGTTATTGTACCTCTGGGAGAGGCACATATTCAGAGAATTGGCCCGTTTCCCTGAAGAATAAGCGAGTTAATCAAGTACACGATAACCGCGACCAACCATACAGTTACGGATAATCTGTTTTTGCGAAGCCGCCGTTGAAACACCACCGGCAGCAGCCCCTGTTACCGCTCCAACACCGGCAGCCTGGGCAATATTACTACTATTACCACCACCCACCAGGCCCAGTACCGCGCCAAACGCGGCCCCGGCAAGGGCACCACCGCCTGTACGGCCGGCACCATCAACCTGACGGGCGTAATTCTGGCAGTCGCGAAGATCATACTCGTAATTGGACATATCGCGGCCTTGCCCGTCTACAATAGGACGATAGCCGGAACAGCCCGCTACAAAGACAGCCAGAAACAAGGCTGAAGAAATTATTTTTACACTTTTCATAGTAAACCTCAAGTTGCGGCAAGTTCAGGACTGAACTGCAATAAAAACCAAACCAGAAAAACAGGGCCTGAATTGAAAATCATGTGCATGGCAATTGAAGTACCAATTCCGTCACGTACACGCATCCAGCCCAGCACCATGCCTGTAAACCATTGTGGCAATACCAGTAAAGGCATCAGCCACCAATTCATTTCATTGAGCCTGAAATTCCATAAATGCAAGCCGGCAAACACAAGCACTGACCCATGAAAAACCAGAGGGAAAAATTTTTGGTAATGCACGCGCCAACTCCATTTTAACGCATGCTCATTAGTAGTAAGCTGCCAGACATCCAGCATGACAATTAGCATAAGCACCAGCAATAGCAGCACTATACTCTGAAGCACGGGGCCCATAATGACCACTGATGTCATGACGGGAATCAGCCACAGGCTTAACTGTGGCCGACGCAGGCAATAACGGAATAACAACTCTTCAACTACAGGTGCCCACAGCGCAGCCATTAAAAATGGAATGTTGTTGATATCAATTCGATGGGCCGCACCGGTTTTATTAGCAACCGTCAGGGCAATGGGCGCAAACACAAATATGTTAATTATCCACAGGCACGCTGCCCACTGCAACATCCGGCCAAAAGAAGTAGATGGCACCCAGTCTTTCCACCAACCATTGCCACCACCACGACAAGGTTTGCGGGGCGCCAACACCGGACGCCTGATATAGCGGAAAAATTCGGCAAACTCCTGTCGAAAACTGGGTGACTTCATGACTAGGCAATTCCTTTTGTTTCTTGCAAGGAACTGGACGCTTTTGAAAACTCTCCTTGCAGCAGCAAAGGAACAATAACACGGGCGCGCCGGATTTCATCATCAATAAGGGGCATATCTTCTTTACGTGGCATATGCAACACATAATCGGCCACATTTTGTGCCAGCCCCATTGTGCGCGGATGCCCTATGCCCAACCGCAGGCGCCAGAAGTTCGGGCCGCCTAATGCTGACTGAATATCCCGCAAACCATTATGCCCCGCATGACCACCGCCTTTTTTCAGTTTAACCTGCCCGGGCGGCAAATCCAGTTCATCGTGCAAAACAAGGATTTCTTCCGGCTCTATCTTGTAAAACCGGGCCAAGGCACTTACCGCCTGACCCGAACGATTCATGTAAGTAGCCGGTTTCAACAAAAAAATATTGGTTCCCTGATATTTTGCCTTGGCAACTTGCCCAAAAAAAGCCGATTCCGGCTTGAATGACGCATTCAGGTCATCGGCAATATGATCGGCCAGCCAAAATCCGGCATTATGCCGTGTGGCTTCATATTGACCGCCCGGATTGCCCAGGCCCACAATCAGGCGAATGGATAAAGACATAATCAGCAACCTTATAAAGCAATAGCCCCCGAACAGCAAAAAGCAATACGGGGGCTATTCATGAACAAAACACAACAGACAGAATAAATTTTTTGCCTGTTTATTTCGAACGTAATATTACGACTTACTCAGCAGCTTCGCCATCTTCAGCGTCGTTACCTGATTCGCCAACTGCTGTAGAAGCGGCCGCCAAGACAGGATCATCACCAATCACAACAAACTGCACACCCTCAGGGGCTGCAATCTGGCTCAGGTGGAATACGCCACCCGCTTCGATTCCAGCCAGGTCCACTTCGATAAACTGTGGCAAATTGCTAGGCAAACAAGTGATCTCAACATCGTTGGCAACACGGGTAATTTGTGCGCCTTGCAGTTTAACGGCTGGAGAAATTTCTTCATTGATGAAGTGCAGGGGTACTTTGGTGGTAATGGCCTGGTCAGCACTAACACGCTGGAAGTCAACGTGCATAACCAGCGGTTTGTAAGGGTGCCATTGAACAGCACGCAACAATACATTTTGTACATTACCATCCAGCTCCATGTTCAGGACTGAAGCGTGAAAACCTTCTTTACGCAATGCGTGGAAGATTTCGTTATGGTCAAGCTCAATGCTAAGGGCGTCAGTTTTACCACCGTAAACGATGGCTGGAACGCGGCCGGCGCGGCGCAGGCGGCGGCTCGCACTCGATCCCTGTACACTACGCGATGTGGCTGTGAATTTCATGGAATACTCCAAAACAAACGTATTTTAAATACGTATAAATATAAAAAATTAAACCATTAATGGCCTAATTACGAATCCCGATGCCGCGACCAGCATCGGGCAGAAAATTAATCTACAAACAAAGAGCTAACCGACTCGGCATGAGCAATACGCAAAATGGTTTCACCCAATAAGGCCGCAGTTGAAAGCTGACGAATTTTAGGGCAGTTTGCTGCCTTTTCGCCTAAAGGAATGGTATCGGTAACCACCAGTTCATCAAGTTCAGATTCGGTAATGCGTTCTATCGCATTGCCAGACAAAACCGGGTGAGTACAATAAGCATAAACGGCACCGGCACCACGCTCTTTCAGGGCAGCGGCGGCCTTGCACAAGGTTCCGGCGGTATCTACCATATCATCCATAATGATACAGGTACGGCCATCTACCTCACCGATAATATTCATGACTTCAGATACATTGGCACGTGGGCGGCGTTTGTCGATAATAGCCAGATCAGCCTCTAGCTGTTTAGCCAGGGCGCGGGCACGCACCACACCACCAATATCAGGAGAGACCACCACCAGGTTGCTAAGATTACGCTGGTCGATATCGGCCAACAAAACCGGCGCTGCATAGATGTTATCGACAGGGATATCAAAAAACCCCTGGATTTGGTCGGCGTGCAGATCCATGGTAAGAATGCGATCAACACCAACGCTTTGCAACATGTTGGCAACCACTTTGGCGGAAATGGCAACACGGGCGGAACGCGGACGGCGATCCTGGCGCGCATAGCCAAAATAAGGAATGGCGGCAGTAATGCTACCGGCCGAAGCACGACGCAAGGCATCAACCATGGTCATGATTTCCATTAAATTATCATTAGTGGGTGCGCAGGTGGGCTGCAAAACAAATACATCACGACCACGGACGTGTTCAAGAATTTCAACCATCACCTCCCCGTCTGAGAAACGCCCGACAGTCATTTTTCCAAGGGACATGTCAAGATGATTCACTACGTTGACAGCTAAACGCGGGTTTGCTGTTCCAGTGAAAATCATGAAGTTGTTGTTAGTCATGATAGAGAGGATTTTTTGTGAGATGAGATGAAATAAAAAAAACCGCGAAGCCTTAACCCAACTTATAGGCCAGGCCCGACGGCTCCGATGATGTACTTACGAGATTTTGGCTGGGGCGGAAGGATTCGAACCTTCGCATGCTGGAATCAAAATCCAGTGCCTTAACCAGCTTGGCGACGCCCCAAAATTTCTTGTACTGCCAGCTAACCAAGCTTGCTAAAGATTGCTTGTTAACTGAAAGATGAAATTATATCTGTTTTTCTTGATTTGTGAACCCCCTTTCGTACTTTTATTAATAATGCTGTTGTTTTTGTATCAAATACACGACAAAGAAGTTTTTTTATCCTGTTTGACTGGTTTTTTTGCATGACACCTTTAATTAAGATCTGAATAAGCTTCAATTCTAAAACGCAAAAAATCAATCAGATTCTTTTCTACATCATTTAATGGACGGTTTTTCAGGTAGGACAAACGCAAAATACGTTTAAGCGAAGGATACAACGGCAAAAACACGGCCTGCCCTGCCTGAATCAGGCTATCGGCCGCCGATTGCGGCAAAATAGCGGCATACTTTCCTTCTACAATCCAGCGTTGATTAATATTCAGGCTGTCTGAGTCAACCTCTGCCTGCAACACAATTCCCTGCTCAAAACAATGCTGGTCTATTAACGTTCGCAGACCAGACCCTCGCCTTGGTAACACCAATGGATAATGCTTGATATCAGGCCAACCCAGCTTCTTTTTTTTACCGGCATCAATGGCCTGTAATAAAACAGGCGAAATAACAATCCCCATTTCCTCTGGAACCGACACCGAATCCTGGATAAGCCAGGGTACTTTTGTTTCTATGAAGGCTAAATGAATATGCTGGCTACGCAACAAGGCAGTTAGTACACTTTGCTTATCCTCTAGAATTTCCAGGCGCACATCCGGATAATATTGTTGCCACTTCGCAACCTGATTCACAATCAGCTCGCTAAGCTTGCTATGCACATCTACACTGGGCAAAACACCCAAAGACAAATGCCTGCACTGCTGGAGTTGCTGACTGGAAAGATAAGTCTCCAGCCCACCAAGCACCTCTTGCATGCCTTTTGCAATATCCGCCAAAAACAGGCCGCTTGGCGTTATATCCATTGATCGGCTGCCTTTTTTACGATTGATCGCAACGGTATTCAGGGCCTGTTCAAAATGCCGGATTTGCGTACTGATGGCAGGTTGGGCCAGAAACAACTCATGCGCTGCCTTTCTCATGGATCCAGTCTCCAGCACCCGGTCAAAATAATGCCATTGCTTAAGACTGGTGGCGGGCTGAAAACCGCAGCTTGCCGGTTCAGCGTCGGCCAGGCACTGGCTAAAAACCTGCTCAAAATAGCGTAACACTGGATGCTCATCATAATGAGCCACCTGCATCACCGCCCTTTCTTCACACAACAAAGGGGTTACTGTCCAATGACTGTCAAATGCTGGATCCAGAAAAATCTCATTGAGCAAGACAACTTTATGACTGCGCGGCGGATCTGACAAGAGTTGAATATAATCATTTTCATCGTATCCGAATGAAAAATCATGTTCGGTACAAATATTGGCCGCTTGCTGCAATAAGGACCAGGGCATTCTGGGTAATATCAATTTATGCTGGCGAATATCCTGTACCCCAGAAGCTTGCTCCAAAAGCACGCTCTGTGCATGCAGCATGACCCACTGCCCGGTTTTCAGAAAACCGCTATGGGAGATATGTCCTGATTGAGCATTAATGACAATGTCAGATTGGGAAATTTTATACCACCCGGGCTCCCACCCCTCTGCGGTCAACCCACCTTCAAAATAGCTATTGGTAAATTCGGGCCAGAATAAGGTTTTGGGAAATTTTTCGGCACACTGATAAAGGGCTTGAAAAAATGCCTTGCTTAAATCACCACAATAAAAATGGACTGGAAATTTTATTTTTACCCATGACAACTCATGATGAGCTGTATTGACATTACGCCTGGCGAATGATTCAAGCAAACCCAATAGATGAAACCCGTTGCTTAGCACCAGCGCGGTCTCGGTAGGCAAAAATTTTTTATTCGTCCGCCTGAATAATTTAAGTTTGAATTTATTTTCAAGAAACCGGACCGTTTCACTTAAACCAGAACGGGCAATCTGAAGCTGTTCTGCCGATTTGGCCAAATGTTGGGTTTGACACAAATGGCAGAACTGAATCATTGCCCGAAAATCAACGCTTCGAAGGAAGCGAATATTTTTTACGCCCATGAGCGCAATTATGAACTATTTAACCAGTTTGTACATCCAGACCGTTGCCAGATAACCAATGAAAGAAGCAATGGCCAGGTAATAGCTTGGTGCCATGATATCAATGGTGGTTGCCCAGGTCATTAAGGCCGGGGTGAAGCCGGCAAAGAAAATAGCCGCAATATTATAGGAAACCGCCATGCCTGAAGAGCGCACCTGGGTTGGGAACAAACCAGCCAGGGCAGAAGGAGCGACCCCTGAAAACAGCGCAACAGAAAAACACAAAATAATATGCACCACAACCAGATTGCCAAACTCGGGACTGCCATGAAGCCATGTCAACAAGGGGAATGAAACCACAGCAAGAACCAGGCAACTAAGTTTAAGCACTATTGGAGCACCAAAACGATCCGCCATTCTTCCTGAGAAAAGACAACCGATAATCATGAAAATATTGCCGATCAGGGAAGCGGTGAAGGCATCATTTCGTGAGAATCCCAGGCCGATATTGGCAGCCGCATAATAGGTTGGCATATAAATCACCAACACGTAAACGCAGACCGTCCATAAGATAGAGAACATAATGCCAACGATCATGTGCTGCGGATATAACTTGATGACATCAAAAAGCGGCTGCTTTTTCGTCAAATCCATGGTTTTCTTTTCCGCCTCGAATTCGGCGGTTTCGTCCAGGGTATATCGAATATAGTAACCCACTGGAATAATCAACAAACCGACCAGGAAAGGCAATCGCCACGCCCATCCGGTTATCTGGTCATCCGTAAAAAATGTCGTGATCATCATGCCGACAAATGCCGCCAGAATATTGGAAATGCCCATACTGGCCTGCAACCATGCAGCATAACTGGCTTTTTTCTCTGGCGGTGCACTTTCAACCAGGAACGCGGTTGCACCACCAATTTCGCCACCAGCCGAAAAGCCCTGCAATAAACGCCCAATCAAAAGCAAGATGGGCGCGCCCACACCAATCACCCAGACGGGTGGCGCTACGGCAATAATAAACGTACCGACCGCCATAATGCCAATGGTCAAGGTAAGCGCGGCCTTACGTCCTACCCGGTCACCGTACGAGCCCAAAAAGAGTGCGCCAACGGGACGGGCAATAAAGCCAACGGCAAACAGCAGGAAAGTTTTTAACAAGGCGGAAACCTCATCACCTTCTACAAAGAAACTATGGCCAATGTAACTGGCAAAGAACGCAAATACACTAAAGTCGTACCACTCCAGCGCATTACCGATAGAGGCGGCAGCTACTGCCTTGCCAGCCTTGTTCTTTTTTTCAACATTCACCTGCTCGCCTGAAAGGTTAAGGCTGATATCCAAACCCTGTTTTTTTACGTTTGCATTCATCTAAAGTTCTCCCTGAACCTAATGCATATCGCACAGATAGCCTGTCCATTTCATGAAAAATGACTATCTGTTTAATTGTTAATATTAATGAATCAATCATTTAATGATCGACTGATTTGTGCCAAATGGTTAACAGCAAAACACCAGTAATAAAGGAGGATTTACTGTCTTGTGCAGCAATATCCTGCCTGTTGCTCTTTACTGATTGCCAACGGCATCAAACCGCTCTACTGCCTCAATAAGCACACTGACCCCTTGAGCCATTTCTTTTTCCGAGGTCCACTCTTCTGCACAATGACTTTTACCCTCTTTACTGGGAACAAAAATCATCGCGGAAGGCGCCACATACGTCATGAAAGCGGCATCATGACCGGCACCACTTGGCATGATCCGATAAGGCAAATCCAAAGACTTTGTCGCCGCTTCAATATGCGCCATCAATGCGGTATCACACAAGACAGGATGGGTATCGGTCAAGGTTTCGAATTGCACCAACTCAACCCGCATATCATGGGCAGCCTGCCTGGCGGTTTCATGCAAAAGCGCATACATGATTTCCATGCAAGGACGATGATCAGAACGCATTTCAATGGTGATTTCAGCAAGACCTGGCACCACGTTACTGGCATTTGGCCGAACATTGAATTGCCCGCAAGTTGCCACAACATAATGCCCGCTGCCATCGTCAGCCATCTGCTGCACCTGACGGCGCATTTCACAGGCCGTTTGCGCCGCTGCAGCCAGCGCATCACGGCGAATATGCATGGGCGTCGTGCCGGCATGGGCAGACTGCCCCTTAAAGACCAGCTTTACCCTGACAATCCCTACAATGGCGTTTACCACACCAATATCCAGGGACTCATGCTCAAGCACACTGCCCTGCTCGATATGAATTTCAAAACAGGCAGCGATATCTTTACGAACCGACAAATTATCAGGATCACCACCGATACGCTTGATCGCCTGCGCCAGGGTTTCTCCGGTTTTAGGATGAGGTGTATTCAACAGCCCGTTATCCAGATAACCTGAAATTCCCCGGCTTCCCGTGCAGGAGTTACCCCACTCACTTGGTTCTTCAGCCAGAAAATCAATAATTTCAACCGGGTGACGCAACTGGATATTACGCTCATTCCAGGACGCCACGCACTCAAGACCGGCAACAACCCCCGCGACGCCATCAAAACGACCGCCTCCGGGTACCGTATCGCTATGCGAACCAATCGCAATGGCTCCCAGGGTTGGGTCTGTTCCTTCACGGCGACCAATTAAGTTGCCGGCAGCATCAATATGAACACGCAAACCCAGGGCCTGCATTTTTTCTGTCAGCCACTGCCGGCCTTCAAGAAAACGGGCACTGAATGAGCGGCGGGTATAAGGCTGGCCAGGGTCTGTGATGGTACCCAGTTCCATCAACATCTCCCAGTAACGGCTTTTATTTGCTTTCATACCTGCCCCCTGGAACCCAGCAGGCCCGGATGGACAAACTTGCCCGAACCCGGCTCGGCCAATACATCTTGCCCATCAAAAACCCAGTTACCACGAACCATGGACTTAACCACTTTAAAGTCAATTTGACGCCCGTCATAAGGGCTCCAGTCAGAAAAATTATTGCCACTGGCGCTGGCGCTATACACATAAGGTTCCGGTTTCAGAATGGCCAGGTCGGCATCCTTGCCCAATTCAAGCGCCCCTTTTGTATCATCAATACTGAACAGGCGCGCCACATTGTAGGTAAGCACCTGGGCGATTTTGCTTAAGGGAATTCCGCGACGGCTTGCTTCGGAAACCATCAGGGGCAATAACAATTCAAGACCGGTTGCACCCGATGCGTTTTCAAACATATTTGCACTGTTTTTACGATCCAGTGACCAGCTGACATGATCGGTAGACACGACGGTTAAATTACCGGTGGCAAGGTGATGCCACAATGCCTCGCGCTCTTGACGGCCACGAATAGGTGGATTGACCTTGGCCCGGCCAACCAGCTCCTTAACATCATCGTCTTCGGTCAAGACCATATAATGCAGGCAGGCTTCAATCGTGGACTGAAAACCCTGTTTTTGGTATGAAGCACAAATTTCATAGCCACGGCCATTTGAACAATGCACCACATGGGCACGGCAACCGGTAGCGGCCCCCAACTCATACACTTGCAGGATGGCCAGATTTTCAGAATAAACCGGACGGCTTGCCGTATGTGCCTGGTAATCGCTCAACCCAGATGCTTTGGTTTTTTCAATTAAATGCTTGACGACTTCATCGTCTTCATTATGCACACCGGCAACGAGGCCAAACTGCTGGATTTCCTGGAAGCAGTCATGCATGGTATAAGCAGGAATTCGGGGAAAACGCTCGGGATCGGTACCAAACGTAGAGAATTTAAAACCAATTGCGCCGGCCTCTGCCTGCTCACGAATTTTCGCGGCACCTTCATCGGGATGAACCGTGCCATACAAGGCAAAATCTACGCGTGCCTGTTCCTTAGCTTCCTGCTTTTTCAAGCTGAATCGCTCTGCATTGCAGATAAGCCGGCCCGCATCATAGGGCATATCAACGATGGTGCCGACGCCTCCTGCGGCTGCGGCCCGGGTTGACCAGATGAAATCTTCCTGTCCTTTCTGGCTGCGGCTATGCACCTGGGAATCAATCGCGGCTGGAAACACCAAACATCCTGCATGATCTTCAATAGCCCGGGCTGACGGCATACCTTGTGCACAGGCGCCCACTTTAGCTACTTTCCCGTTTTTAATGGCAACATAACCATTTTCAATTTCGCTATGGGCCAATATGATATGGCCTTTTACAATCAGATCAAAATCCGACATATTACACTCCTGTCAATTTTGCGCTAGATTGCCAGAGAAGCCGTCATTTGTCGTATTCTGATTCTCGACCCAACATATAAATAAAACTGAAAACAATATAAATACCTGTGATTTAGCTCCCTGAAAATAATGTAATTAAATTCTTATCCTATTGATTAAATTAAAATTTATTGTAATTGTGACTAGGGTTTACCCTTATCTAAATTTAATTCCAATAACATTTCATGACTTTGTCTTAATTTTTTACCCAGTCATACAAAGGATGCCGGGCCAGACCCCGAGCTGCAATGAGCCGCTCAACAGGCACAGACACCTCTTGGTTAAATGCAGGTAAATTAGCGTCCAGCCCGTGCTTGGCCCGCAAAGCATCGGCATAAGACGGGAACGGTGCAAAAAAACAGGCGCCCGAACCAGTCATGCGCGCCTTTACCTGCCTGGCTGCAAGCCAGTCTACCAGCTGCTGCAATCCGGGATGCTGGCGACAGGCCACCGTTTCAAGATCGTTATGGCCAAAAAATGCAGGCTGGCTTATTAATGAAGTTTCAGGTACCGGTAAAGACAGACTTTGCTGTACATCCTGAACCGTGACCAACGGTGTGTCACGACATAAACCGGGATCCGTAAAAATGGCCGGTGTTGAAATACCCAGCCGGGGCTGAAAAACCAGATAAGCCTGTTTGGGTACCCGGCAGGCGGTAAATGCCTCGCCAATGCCTTCGGCAAACGTATTCTGGCCAAACACAAACACCGGCACATCGGCCCCCAGCGGCAAAGCCAGCTGTTGCAATTCCCAACGACTTAACCCGGTTTTCCATAGCCGGTTAAGGGCAACCAAGGTGCTTGCCGCATCACTGGAGCCGCCCCCCAGGCCACCGCCAGCCGGAATGTTTTTTTGTACATGAATGGTGGCTCCCTGGGCAGTGCCTGTTGCCTTTTGCAAGGCACGGGCAGCACGCACAATCAGGTCGCTCTCGTGATCAATGCCCGGCAAGCTGGTTTGCCGGCAAATAACGCCATCATTACGCAATTCAAACTGCAGTTGGTCGGCTAGGTCTATAAACACAAAAACCGTTTGCAGCAGATGATAGCCATCTTCCCGACGTCCGGTAACATGCAAAAAAAGGTTCAGCTTGGCCGGCGCCGGCACATCATACAGATGTTTCATTATTCTTGATTATTCGTTAATGACCAATCTGACCGTAATGGTCTGAAGGGTTTCATTGCGTACCATACCCAGCTTACGAGGGCCTTTATGATCATAATCAGACAAGGTGACTTTCCAGCCAGCCTGGGTAAATGAACCCAGATTACCCTGTGCATCGCGTTGTTCCTGCTCGGCCGCTACAGGGGCAACAATACCTTTAAGCCAGTAACGCAGGCCGGCAACCGGGATCTCGCTACCCAAGACTTCAGCCACCAGGGCATCGGGGGTTTCGGCGCTTACCCGGGACCCATCGGCATGAACCAGTGTGGCCTTGCCTTGCGTTACCGATACCCTGGCAAGCGTAGAACCCAGCGGGTTTCGTAAATCAAGGTCTAACCGTTGCGTGGTATCAAGCCACAAAAAACCGCCTTGCACGGCCTCTTTATTACGGTCAATGGTTTTATCCCATACATTCAGGGCAAATCGCCCTGCGCGACTGTAGGTACCGTCATCTTGTGCGGTTTGTTTAAGGGTTGGTGCACAAGCGACCAGAGCCCCCATTAAGCTTAACGCACCCGCATAGCGAAAAAACCGTTTGAACTGCTTCATTTTTTATCTCGCATAGAAATACCCAAACGCTTGATTGTATCTTCCAGTGTCTCGTTTTGTTTTTCCAGCTCCCGGCCTTTCATGAAAATATCACGTGCCTTGTCTTTTTCACCCTTGACCCAAAGCACTTCTCCAAGATGCGCGGCGATATCCGCCTGTTCGGACAATTCAAAGGCATTTTCAAGATACTCAAACGCCAGCTCAAGGTTACCCAGACGAAACTGCAGCCACCCCATACTATCCAGAATGAATGGACTTTCAGGCGCCAGCGCAACCGCCCTGTCTAGCAACAGCTGGGCTTCTTCAAGGTGCATATTTTGGTCGGCAAATACATAACCCAGCGCATTATAAGCATCGGGAGAAGACGGTTTCAGGGAAATAACTTCCCTGAGCAGGGTTTCCATTTCTGCAAAACTTCCCTGCTGCTCGTACATCATGGCAAGCTCATACTTGATCAGCGCATTCTTGGGCATTTCCTTGTCGGCCTGCTGCAAATAGCGAATCGCCTGATCCGCCTTGCCGGCATTGCGATAGATAAATGCCTGCATCAGGCGAATACGTACGGCATCTTCTTCCTCTTCGGGCTTAAGCGATTGCAACATCGCAGTGGCCTTTGCCTCATTGCCATTTTTTCCATGTAATACGGCAATTTGCATTTTTATCTGCATTTGCGCACCGGGCTCATCTATTTTTTCCAGCTGACTGATGGCTGCCCGATAGTTTTGTTCTTCTTCATAAATTTGGGCCAACATGATTCTGGCATCGGCAGCCTGTCCCTGTGCATCGGTTTCGGCATCTGACAGGGCTGCACGACGCTGGATCTGAACATCCAGAAACTGTTTTAGCAGTTTCTTGGCCTGAGCCAGTTTTTTTGCCTGGTAATAAACCTGTGCCTCCATGTACAGTAAATCAAAGTCTTCCGGAAAGGTTTTTTCCATTTTCTTCAATTCATGGATCGCCGCATCAAACTGCTTGTCGTTAACCATTTCACTGATATAAAGCAGCCGCAATCGCCTTGCATTCGCATTGGTTTGAATGAAATTTCCGACAATTTCCATCGCCTCTTTTTTATGATTTTCCCGGCCATATTGCAAAACACGTTCGGCCGAGGCATCGGATGCTGCGTCAAGTTCAAGGGCTTTCAGGGAAGATTGCCAGGCTTTTTCCAGCTCGTTGACCTGATAGGCCAAATCAGCCATTAACATAAAAGAGGTCGACTGGTCATCCACCAACCCTTCGACGGTCTTTTCATAGACGTCCAGCGCCATTTTCTTATCATTCATTCTGGCAACAATTGAAGCAGTTTGGTAAATCGCCTGTTCTTTATTCTTGGCTTGCTGCAGCCGCAACCTTAATGCATTGACCAGGCCTTCGGTTTCACCGTTTGAAGCAGCCAGTGCCAAAGCGGTTGCCGACGCCTCTTCATTATCAGGATCAAGTTTGTACCACAGCCGTGCCGCATCTGCCGCTTTCTGACTTGAAGAACTGGCCAAGTACAATTGCATGGCCTTTTTCGCCATTTGCACATCATTTTTTTCTTTGGCAAAATCAAAGGCAGCCTGGGCAGCCAGCTCGAACTTTTCATCCTGAATGGCAAACTCCACCACCAGCAAGCTGAAGATATCATCTGCATTGGTGTGATCGACCAACTGTACAGGCTTAAGTTTATAAGCGGGAATAAAATCCAGCGCGGCATGCAAACGAGGCATGATTGGCGTCATCTGGCCCTGGGCACAGGCAAGGCTACCCCACAGGGTAGAAACAGAGACCGCGCAGGCAAGAAGAATTTTTCTGAAAACAGTCACAGCAGGAAAAATGGCCATACCGGAAATAGTTCATACAAGAATACTGATATTATCATTCTTCAGTACAATTTCCGGTAAAACCCCCTTTGAGCAAATGTTTAAACATTTTCCAGCACAACAAAAACAACACTTACCTCATTTTTCACTTAATCAATATGCCAGAATTACCCGAAGTAGAAACCACCCGTCGCGGTCTTGACAGCGTCATTAGCGGTCATCAACTTAACGAAGTCCGTGTTCATCAGCATCAGTTCCGCTGGCCAGTGCCGGAAAATCTGAATGAGATCCTGCAAGGCCATGTTTTACAGGCTTGTCAACGGCGCGGCAAATATTTGCTATTGGCCTTTGAACATGGTGTTTTAATGATTCATCTGGGCATGTCGGGTTCCATTCGCCGTGTTGCCCTAGGCGAATTTTTACTTAAACACGATCATGTTGAGTTTGTTTTTGACAATGCCGAATTCCGCCTGAACGACCCTCGGCGTTTTGGGGCTGTTTTATGGCATCCGGCCGAAAACGGGGACATCCAGAATCACCTGTTGTTGGCCAGGCTGGGCATTGAGCCCTTTGATCCGCAGTTTTCGCCCACTTACCTGCACAATGCATTGCAAGACAAGAAAAGCGCGATCAAAACCGTCTTGCTAAATGGTGAGATTGTGGTGGGTGTTGGCAATATTTATGCCTCGGAAAGTTTGTTCAGGGCACGAATAAACCCCCAAACCACAGCACAAACCCTTTCCCTGGCGCGCTGCAAACGCCTGCACCAGGCTATTATTGAAACCCTGAATGACGCGCTTGAGTCGGGCGGCAGCACCCTGAAAGACTACACCGGTACCAACGGCGAGGCAGGCGCTTATTTTGACATTTACGCTGCCGTTTATGACCGGGAAAAACTACCCTGCAAAAAATGTGACACCCCGGTCAGGAAAATCATCCAGGGCCAGCGTGCCACCTATTTTTGTCCTAAATGTCAACGTTATTGATGACTTTTCCCGGATTCATGATGCCGTTAGGATCAAGCGCGCGCTTGATCTTGCGCATCAGGGACAATTCTACCGCCGGCTTGTAATTAGGTAGCAGGTCTTTTTTCAATTGGCCCACACCATGCTCGGCGCTGATAGAACCGTTAAAGGCATGCACACTGTTGTGCACCACTTCGTAGACATCTTTTTGACGAGCAAGAAAACCTTCCTCTTCACCGATTGGCGCACCCACGTTATAGTGCAGGTTTCCATCGCCCAGATGACCAAAAATAATATGGCGCACGCCCGGAAAAGACGCCTGTAACAGACTATTGGTTTTAGCCACGAATTCGGCAATTTTGGATACCGGAATGGAAACATCATGCTTGATGCCCTTGCCGATTTCTGCTTCCGCCAACGGAATGCTTTCACGCAAATGCCATAAGTCTTTGCTTTGCTGGATTGACTCGGCAATGACGGCATCCTGCACTTCACCCGCCTCAATGGCTTCCCCTACCACCAGCTCAAACCGCTCGCGAGCATGCTCTGCGCTTTCGCTATCGGAAATTTCAAGTAGGGCATACCAGGCGGACTCAAGGCTGGGGCCTTCGAATGGCATTTTTTGCTGGGGAAACAAATTGGTAACCGAACGCAGGCAATAATTGGACATCAATTCGAACCCGGTTAATGAAGCAGCAAATCCGCCACGGGCACGCGACAGCATTTTAACCGCCGCATCAATATCATCCAGCGCCAGCAGTGCGGTACATTTGGCCACCGGCTGCGGGTACAGCTTAAGGGTAGCGGCAGTAATAATACCCAGCGTTCCTTCACTACCAATATACAAATTGCGTAAATCGTAACCGGTATTGTCTTTGCGCAAACCACGCAGGCCATCCCAAACTTCACCCTCGGCCGTGACTACCTGCAGGCCAAGTGCAAGGTCACGGGTATTGCCATAACGCAAAACCTGGGTACCCCCAGCATTGGTGGCTAAATTACCCCCAATGGTGCAACTGCCTTCGGCTGCCAGACTTAGTGGAAACAGGCGTCCGGCCTGTACCGCCGCCTCTTGGACCGATTGCAGGATACAACCGGCCTGAACCGTGATGGTGTCGTTATCGGTATCAATATCAAGCACTTTATTAAGACGGGTTAGCAAAATAACAATGGCATCGCCTTTGTTATTGGGGGTGGCTCCGCCGCACAGGCCCGTATTGCCACCTTGAGGCACCATCGGAATATCGTACTGCAGGCAGGTTTTTACCACCTTTGCAATTTCCTGGGCCGAAGCCGGGCGAACCACCGCTTGCGCTTTACCCGTATAACGACCGCGCCAGTCTGTTAAGTAAGCTTGAGCCTGTTCGCCGGTAAGGACATGCTCAGCCCCAACGATTTCCTGTAAAACTGCCAAAACGTTCATATAACAACCTGTAAAAGTTCTGTCTGCAATACCCCCTCCATGAGGACGAGGGACTTATAATATATACAATTAATTTATTCTATCATTCTACTCAAATTGCTTACTATCGTTAAGTTTCTCGTATGATTCAAAACGAATTGTTTTCCTTATAAGGATTTTTCCGTGGCGTCATTATTAGCAGCAAGTGTATTCAAGGCCTATGATATTCGGGGTACGGTTCCCGAACAGCTCAACCCGGAGTTTGCCTATCTGCTTGGCCGGGCATTGGCTTCCCGGGCAAAAAAACAAAATATTTTCACTATTATTACGGGTTATGACGGGCGCACCAGCAGCCCGGAACTATCCGAATCCCTGCAACAGGGTATTAATGATGAGGGTGTTAAGAGCATCGACCTGGGCCAGGTACCCACACCCCTGGTTTATTTTGTTGCTTACGCCCAAAACATTGGCACGGCAGTCGCCATTACCGGCAGTCATAACCCTTCGCAATATAACGGTTTTAAAATGATGGTTGGGGGCAAGGCCCTGTATGGCAACGACGTTTTGCAATTGCGCAACGAGATGCTGGCCATTGAATCCTTGCCGCTTGCCGACAGCAAAGGGGCCCGGGAAAACATTGACATCATCCCCGAATATATCCAGCGAATTTGCAGCGACGTCAAACTGGCACGCCCCATGAAAATCGCGATTGATTGCGGCAATGGTGTAGGCGGCAACGTTGCCCCTGCCCTGTTCAGGCAACTGGGCTGCGAAGTGGATGAACTGTTCTGCGAGGTGGACGGCAGTTTCCCCAACCACCACCCCGACCCGGCCGATCCGCACAACCTTGAAGACCTCATTAAACACGTTCAAAACACCGATTGCGAACTGGGTCTGGCTTTTGACGGCGATGCCGACCGCCTGGGCGTAGTGACCAAAACCGGCACTATCATCTGGCCCGATCGCCAGCTTATTCTGTTTGCCCGCGATGTTCTGGAGCGCTGCCCCGGTGAAACCATTATTTATGATGTCAAGTGCAGCCGCCACGTGGCCGAAGGCATTACGCTGGCCGGTGGAAAACCCCTGATGTGGCAAACTGGACACTCATTAATCAAGGCCAAACTGGCTAAAACCGGCGCCCCGCTGGCCGGTGAAATGAGTGGCCATATTTTCTTCAAGGAACGCTGGTATGGCTTTGATGACGGGCTGTACACCGGTACCCGCCTGCTGGAAATCCTGTCCCGGCATGATAATCCCAGTGATATCCTGAATGCCATTCCCCAGGATATTTCCACCCCCGAGCTGAAACTTGAAATGCAGGAAGGCCAGCCTCATGCCCTGATCAAAACCCTGCAAGAACAGGCTTCATTTGCAACCGCACAAGATATTAATACGATTGATGGGGTGCGCGCCGAATACGAAGACGGGTTTGGCCTGGCCCGTGCCTCCAACACCACACCAGTAGTAGTACTGCGTTTTGAAGCTGAAAACCCCGTTGCCCTGGCCCGCATCCAGGATGAATTCAGGCAGGTATTTGCTACCTATGCCCCTGACGCCAAGCTACCGTTTTAATTTAACATTAAATTAAAATGACTTAACGCCTCAGGACAGAAGTTCACGATAAATCGCAAGGTGCCGGTCAACCACCTTGCGGATATCGAATTCTTCCAATGCCAGAATACGGCCTTCTTTACCCATGCTTAACCTAAGGTTGTTATCACCAGCTAGTCTGGCAACCGCCTCATATAATTTTTGCGCATCCCTGACAGGCACCAGCAAGCCCGATTTACCTACTGCGATGGCATCCCGACAACCGGGTACATCAGTCGTTACCACGGCCCGGCCACAGGCTGCTGCCTCTACCAGCGATTTAGGCAAGCCTTCCCGATAAGAAGGCAGCGCCACAATATGGGACTGTGCATACAGGCCGGCAATATCCCTGACGTCTCCCAACACGTTCACTTCTGTACCCCAGCTTTCCATATCAGCCAGGCTCACCGAAGCCGGATTGCCCGGGTCTGGCGTACCGGCCAGTTGCCAGCGTATATCACTGCCACAGCGGGCGGAGATACCCGCCGCCTTAACAAATTCCATCACGCCCTTGTCTTTCAGCAGACGGGCAGCCATGGTCACCACCACTGGCTTGCTGGGCTCGGGCTGTGTGGCAAAGACAGTCACATCCACCCCCGACCCCCTGATTTTTACCGCCTGGGTTTCTTGCATGGCACCGATATCCAGCAAAATCTGCCGGTCATTGTCATTCTGGACAATCACCCGGCTATTGGCATGCCCCAGTGCCAAACGGTACAGCAGCTGGGTAATTTGCCTGACCCAATCAACCCCCTTGCGTTGGCGGGTAAAGATGAACCCCAGCCCTGAAATGGCATAAACCACCGCTTTCACCCTGGCCAGGCGGGCGGCAATGCCACCATATAAAACCGGTTTAATCGTGACCAAATGCACTAAATCGGGCCGATAGCGGCGATACAAGCGGTACAAGGCATAAATGGTTTTTAGCTCTGCAAATGGATTCATGCCACTGCGTGACATGGGAATCACAAAATGCGTCAGGCCGTGCGCCACAATTTGTGCCACGGCCTCTCCTGGCATGGTGGCAACGGCCACTTCATACCCTTCTTCTTTTGCCTTCAGGGCAATCGGCAGGCGATGCGACAGGAAAAAAGCCGGATTATTCACCACAAACAGTATTTTTCTGGACATATTTATCCTTGTTTATTTTGCCTTGCCGTTTGCACCAAGCATGGCCAGCCAGGTTTGCCGGTATTCAGTAACCATTTTTTCAAGACTGAAGGCATTCATCACCCGTGCCCGTACCTGTTTCGCCAGTATGTTTTTATCGGTCATTTCAATGACGTCCAGCGCCTGCATGATTTTTTCAGCCAGCTGCGCTGGATCGGAAGCCGGTACTACCCAGCCATCGTCACCGACAATCAAGGCGGCATCACCCACATCGGTCACCACATTGGGTACACCACATGCCATGGCTTCGGCCACCACATTGGGAAAACCCTCGGCAATACTGGACAGCACATGCAAGTCAAGTGCACTCATGATTTGCGGCACATCGTTACGCATGCCCAGCAAAATGGTGCGTTCCTTAACCCCGTACTGAGTCAGCAAGGCCATTAAGGGCGGGTTGCCGGCATCCATATCCTTGCCCACCAGGACACAACGCAAATCGGGCTGTTTTTCAAGGCATTGGGCAAAGGCCTGGATCAGGTTGTCATGATCTTTAAGGGGGTTCCAGCGCGCCACAAAACCTATTAGCGGTGTCTGTTCAGTAAGGCCCCATTCTGTCCGCAAGGCATGGCGGGCCGGCTCACTGCGAGCCCAGCGGGACAAATCGTAGCCATTTTGAATAACCACCATTTTTTCAGGCGCATAGCCCCATTGAACATGCCGATGACGGGCATCTTCAGCACAACAGATAATTTGCTGGGGAAGCCAGCGTGAAAAGAACCCACTCAGCCGGGCAAACAGATAGGCCGAACGACTGCTCTTGGCCAAACTGGCCCCCGAATTGCGAATTCCCCAGGCGATATGCCGAAACCCGCCCATGCGGGCCGCCAATCCACCAATCAGGTCAGCATGGTACATCCAGGTCTGGATCACATCAGGGTTAAGCCGGACCAGGCATTTTTTAAGTCGCCAGAAGTCTGCCGGGGTCAGGCGCCCCGGGGTCATGCCCAGCATTTTCACCTCAACCCCCGCGTCCATAAGTGGCTGGCCATAAATGCCGGCATCGGCAAATGACACCACAATATGCTCCACGTCAGGATCTGGCCAGGTGACCAGACGAAACAGAACCGACTCGGCCCCTCCCTGCAAAAGACCGCTAATCATATGCACAACACGTATTTTTTTATTTGTCTTCATTCCATTTTGCCTGAAACCGGAACGCCTACCTGCCCGAACAACTCATCCCACTGTTGCAACACGGTTTCAAGCTGGTATCGGGACCAGACTGACTGCTTGCCACGTGCCCCCATGGAGCATCGGAAATCGTCATCGCACAAAAAACGCCTGATCGCTTTTTCAAGCTCAAGCTTATTATTCAGTTGCACCAGTAAACCCGTGGTTCCCTGTTGGGTCAACTCGGCCGGACCGCTGGGGCAATCAAAACTGATGCTGGGCAATCCCAGCGCCATCGCTTCAAGCAATACATTGGGAAACCCTTCCACTCGCGACGTCATCACGAAAGCATGGGCATGTGACAATTTTTCCCAAGGTTCAGTGGTTTTTCCTGGCAAGGTGATGCGCTGGCTACAGCCCAGTTTTTTCACTTTATCTGCCAGGGCCGCACGTTCTGGCCCATCGCCCCAAATGCATAAATCCCAGTCGGGATAATCATGACTGACGGTGGCAAAGACATCAATCAGAAGATCAAACTGCTTGGCAGATACAAAGCGACCCATGGCCGCCAGTGTCTTGCGTCCGCTTACCGTGCACAGCCCATTGCAAGTAATAAGTTGTTCAATCCCCTCGGGCAAGGGGTTCGGAATAACCGCAACATGCTTCAGACCCGGCAAGACCCGGGCAAACGCTCGGGCGGCCTCTTCAGTCTGAAGCATGACCGCATCCGCCCGGGGGTACAGCTTCTTGCGTAATAGTTTTAAGAAACCACCAATATTCTTGCTTATCACCGGATGGGTTCTTTCACAAACAATCACGGGAATATCAATGCCTTTGGTTGCCATCAAGGTGGTGACATTCACATTAGTCAGAAATGAAACAATCACATCGGGCTGTTCTGTCCTGATGCGTTTCCTGAGTACCAACGGTTTACTGATCCGGCCCAGCCACTGCTGGCGAGGCAGGTCCTCGGCCAGCCATTTCACCTGGACTTCCGAGTGCAGGGAGTAAAACGAATGACCACTGCCCGTTGAAAAGCAGGGTACAAGCACCACGTTATGCCCCTGTTTAACCCAGGCATTTGCCAGTGTGGCAGCCACGCGTTCTGCGCCCCCTGCATTCATTGAACTGACCAGCAACATGATTTTCATAATACCCAACCTATTTCTTATGGCCCTGCTTCAGGCTGTTAACCCTGTATATCGTAATGATCCATCCAGGCCTGCAGCATCAGGATGCCCCATAAATGAGGGCTCCAGTCAAACTGCTGGGCCAAATGCTGTTGCCAGCGCACCTGCACCTGCGCCGCATCAAGCAAACCCTGCTTATGCAAGCGGGAAGGATCAAGCAAATTATTGGCCCAATCTTTAAGTGGCCCCCTTAACCATTCACCCATAGGTACCGAAAAACCCTTTTTAGGACGTTCAAGCAAAGTACGGGGTATCAGGCGGTACAAAAGCTGTTTCAGCAACCACTTGTTTTCACCATCGCGCACCCGGTACTTGTCTTCAAGCCCCCAGGCAAATTCAAACATTCTCGGATCCAGCAAGGGAACGCGGGTTTCCAGCGAACAGGCCATGGCTGCCCGGTCTACCTTAACCAGAATATCGTCAGGCAAATAGGAAACCGTATCTATAATCATCATGGTTTCCAGAAAAGAACCAATGGGTGCCAAGGTAAAAACCGTTGCCGGTTCTTGAGCGCCCAACACCACACTTGAAGGGTCTTTCCAGTATGAAACAAACTGCCGGTAAAAATCAACGGCATCTGCGGCACGCAGCACTTCATTCAGTTTTTGCAGCTTGTCTTTTTTATTACCACTAAAGCCAGGGGCCAGCTTACCGGCGGCACCCGCCAACAGTACACGGATAAAAGGCAAGGTTTTTTCACGACGCGCCCACCATGACGCTGCCCGCTGATAGCGGGAATAGCCCCCGAACAGCTCGTCACCAGCATCACCCGACAAAGCCACCGTTACCGATTGGGATGCCATTTGCGTTACCAATGCCATGGGAATTTGTGAAGAATCGGCAAACGGCTCATCGTACATGGCAGGCAAAGACTGCACCAAGGCCAGGCCATCATTGGCACTGACATACAGCTCGGTATGATCGGTGCCCAAATGGTTGGCAATAGACTTCGCATATTCGGCTTCGTTATATTTTTTTTCATGAAAGCCAATAGAAAACGTTTTGACTGCCTGTGCGCTTTGCTGCTGCATCAAGGCAACAATCAGGGAAGAATCGGTGCCACCAGACAAAAACGCCCCCAGGCTCACATCGGAAATTAACTGGGATTTGATAGACCTGGACAGCACGCCCGCCAGCGCATCGGTAGCGGCGGCGTCTGATTCGTAGTGAACCTTGGGCTGCTGCCTGGCCGTTTCGTAGGCAGACCAGTAAACCTGTGGCTCTACCTGGCGCCTGTTTTGCCAGTCCTCTTCGGACAGGCTTAACCAGGTACCGGGCGGCAACTTGTATATATGTTGAAAAATACTGTGAGGGGCAGGAATATAATTGTGCCGCAACAGTAAGGTAATCGCATCCCGGTTAAGCTGCTTTTCAAACCCCGGCACCCCCATGATCGCCTTGAGTTCCGAGGCAAATACCAGCCCCTGCCCGGCAAAGCCATAATACAAAGGCTTTTCACCAAAACGGTCACGTGCCAGAATTAATTTTTTTTCTTGTCGGTCCCAGACTGCAATGGCAAACATGCCAATGGCTTTTTTCAGGGTTGGTTCAATACCCCAGGCACAAAAGCAGGCCAGCAACGTTTCGGTATCGGAGTGGCCACGCCAGGCCGGTGCCTGGGCATTTTTTTCCAGCTGCGCACGCAGTTCGGGGTGATTATAAATTTCCCCGTTAAACACCATCATGAAACGCTGGTCTGCCGAAGGCATGGGCTGATGCCCCTGTTCTGACAAATCCTGAATGGCCAGCCTGACATGGCCAAACCCGACATGCCCTTCCGGGCTTAGCCAGACTCCCTGGCTATCGGGACCACGGTAGGCAATTTTGCGACAACTCTCACGCAGTATGCTTTCCTTGTCCTCCTGGCTTCCGGCAATACCTACTATTCCACACATGCTTACCCCTTTTGGCCGTCTTTTTTATTGCCCAGGACGTCGTTAAACACTTCCTGCCACAGCCCTGAGATCCGGCGCATTGAAAAACGATCGCGGACATCAATGCCGCGTTTGCCCAATTCCACCTGTTTGACCTGATCAAACATGAGTGCTGACAAATGGGCCGCCAGGGCTTCTTCATCTTCAGCCGGCTGCACCAGTACGCCATCCAGATCGGGACGAATAATTTCTCGCGGCCCGGTATCACAATCGAATGCGACACTGGGCACCCCACAGGCCATGGCCTCAAGCAGGCTATTTGACAGCCCTTCGGTACGTGAGCTTAACACATAGATATCAGCAGACTTGGCCCAGGCACGCATATTGCCGGCCCTTCCGGGCATGGAAATACGATGCCCCATACCAGCCTCATCAAGCTGCTTTTGCAAGGCTTCCCGCTTGTCGCCTTCACCCAGAATAATCAAATCCCATTCGGGATGCAAGTGGGCAATAGACGCAAAGGCCTTTATTAACAAATCGAACCCCTTATCATGATGCAAGCGGCCCACCCCCAGCAAAAGCTTGCGGCCTGGCGTTTTTACGCATTCAATCACAGGTTCTTTGTTTTCAAGGGGCCAATGCACCGCATTGGGAATCACGGCAACAGTTGAACCCGGCACGTTTTTTTCAAGCCATGCTTGTGTACCGCGGGTTAAGGCAATCACCCTGGAGGCCCTGGGATACGTATAACGCCGCAATTTTTGCCACAGGCCAGACAGTTTCTGGGAAGGTGGATGCGTATGCTCGGTGGCAATCACATGACACCCGCGTATTCCGGTGCCTGCCAATACAGCCAGAATGGAAGAGGTGGTCATAAAACCGATTACAATATCAGGGCGGTGACGCCTGATTTCCCGGCGCAAAATAAAAAGGCGCCGCAAGTTGGCCATTAACCCCTTGAAACCGGCGGTATTCAGGGAAATCCGCTGGACCTGTTTATGCAACTCATAAGCATCCCCGGAAGCATCGGTTTGGGTCACCAGCAAAACATCGTGACCATTGGCAATCCACCGCGCGGACAAATCAACCGCTACCCGCTCGGCGCCTCCTCCGCGCAGTGAATGAATAAATAGCATGATTCGCAAAGGAGGAGTTTTCGTATGGATCTCGAAAGACATATTAATTCAGGTTGAGGAAGTTTTTGTTGCCACACCATATTTCAGGACGGCAAAAAAATAACAGAGATAAGATAACAAATACATTAAACTTGTCGCCAACATAATACCTTCGGCGCCCATTACGGGAGCAAGTATGAGATTCATGCCGGCCTTTAGTGCAAAGTTAGCAATGGCAATAATGGCCATCAGTTTATAACGGTTCTGGCTTGCCATTAACTGAACCAGGATTAACACCCCAAAATAAAATGGCAGTTGCAACAGCCCCCAACGCAAAACCGACGCCACTTTCTGGGTGTCTTCGGGGGTAAACGCACCGTTTTCAAACAACAGCTTTACCATCCAGGGTGCCAGAAGCCAGCCAACCATCACCGCTACAATACCCACCAATAACATTAAGGCAGACCATTTCAGTGCCATGGACCGTGCCTGGGCAGGATTGCCACGGCTTTGTACATCGGCCAACACCGGCAAGGCGGCCCGGCCAACGGAAGCGGCACCAATACCAATAACCAGTGACAGCAAACGGGTGGCATAACCCAGGGTTGCATTGGCATTGTCACCCAACCGGGCGGCCGTCATTTGGTCTAGCGGCCCCACAAAACTCATGGCAATTTGCCCAACCAGCATTATACCGGCCGCACTAAGCAACATGGGCCATTGGGCAGACTGCAAACCCGGCCTGGGCCAGCCCCCGTTGCCGCCGTCCGCCTTGCGGGCCAGTGCAGACAGCCATACTGCCTGAACCAGGTACCCCAGCAGCGTGCCCCATAACAGCGGATAAACACTGGTATTACCCGGTGTTATCAGGATAGCCAGTAAAATCATTAGGGCAGGTATGCTGTCGAGGAGGTTATTAATGTGCCGCTCGTGAGCCCGCAAGCGGGCAGTGCATAGCCCAATAATAAGGGTAAGCAAAACAGCCGGTGCAAAAGCGTTAATCAGCTCGGTACTGGCCTGTCTGGTTTGACTACTTAAATTACCGCCCATATATTGCAATACTTGTGGCCAGAAATAATAAGTCACTACAGAAAGCAGTACCCCCAGCACTACAATCCAGCCTTGCAATTCACGAATGAAACGGGCTCGATCGGGCTGTCCGGCATACCGCACCTTCACTAAAGCGGGAATAAGAACAATAGAAAATGCCCCCACCATGGTGACCGGCAACCAATTTGCCATCGTTAAGGTAAATTGGTAAGCATCGACAATATCACTTACCCCGTAACGGTGGGCAACCGCAATTTCCTTAATGGCACCGGCCATTTTCCCGATCAGCAAAAAAAATGCAACCCGCATTGCGCCTTGGGCAATACGTTTGTGATCAGGGTGCAGGCGGTTAAGTCTGGTGCGTAGCTGTTTCAAAAAAATTTATTGCAAAAACTGAACATACCAAGGCATGGCAACTTCAATACCCTGAAGAATCGAATGCCCCGGCGCATAACCCAGCTGTGCCTGGGCCTTGCCGATATCGGCCTGTGAATGGCGAACGTCACCCTGGCGAAAATCCCGGTAAACCGGTTTTTTATCATACTGGATACCATGCGCTGCCAAGGTTGCGGCCAGATGGGCAAACAGCTCATTCAGGCTGGTTCTGGCATTAACCGCCACGTTATACACCTCGAAACCATTTTCGGGCATATTGGCACCGGCCAGCAGATTTGCCTGAACGGCATTTTCAACAAAGCAGAAATCACGACTGGTTTCCCCATCACCGTTAACCAGGACATCTTCACCCTTGATCATGGCCGCTGTCCATTTGGGAATCACGGCCGCATAAGCGCCATCCGGATCCTGGCGTTTGCCAAACACATTAAAATAGCGCAGACCAATAGAGCGGAAACCGTAGGTACGGGCAAATACGCTGGCGTACAGTTCATCGACATACTTGGTGACCGCATAGGGCGATAAGGGATTGCCAATTTTATCTTCTACTTTAGGCAAATCGGGGTGATCGCCATAGGTAGAGCTGGACGCTGCAAACACAAAAGAAGTCACCCCCGCATCACGGGCCGCCACCATCATATTAAGAAAACCGCCAATATTCACGTCATTGGTGGTGATGGGATCATTGATGGAACGCGGTACCGAGCCCAAGGCGGCCTGATGCAACACGATACCCACCCCTTCACATGCCTGGCGGCAGGTTTCAAGGTTGCGGATATCCCCTTCGATAAACTTGAAGTTGTGCCATTGCGTGGCAGACACCTGCCCCTGGACTTCATCAAGATTATGTTGATAGCCGGTGGCAAAGTTGTCCAGTCCAACTACTTTCTGATTAAGCAGCAACAATGTTTCCAGCAAGTTCGAGCCGATAAACCCGGCGCAACCAGTCACCAGCCAGGTACGGGGCTGGCGCTGCAAATCGGTTTTCAATGTTTCAAATGCCTGACTCATGCTTTGTTTTCCTTTTACCCAATTAAAGGCGAATATCGGCTTGTTCTGCCGTTAATACGTATTTCAGGTCGTACAGCACATGATCGGGTTTGCCCAAGGCGCGAATGGCATCAACCCCCATTTCCACAAATTGATGATGGGAAACGGCCAGGATAATACCGTCATACACACCCTTCTGTACTTCCTTAACGGGTGTCACGCCATACTCGCGTTGCGCCTCTTGGGCATCCACCCACGGATCGTACACATCAACATCCATGTTGTATTCGTCAAGCTCTTTAAGAATATCCACTACCCGGGTATTGCGCAGGTCGGGGCAGTTTTCTTTAAAGGTAAGCCCCATCACCAGCACTCTGGCCCCTTGCACCTGAATGCTTTTCTTGGTCATGGCCTTAACCAGCTGGGCAACCACATAAGGCCCCATGCTATCGTTCAGGCGACGGCCGGCCAGGATGATTTCAGGGTGATAGCCAATAGACTGGGCCTTGTGGGTTAAATAATACGGATCTACGCCAATACAGTGACCGCCCACCAGACCCGGACGGAAAGGCAGGAAATTCCATTTGGTGCCCGCCGCTTCCAGCACGGCCTGGGTATCAATGCCCATTTTATTGAAGATAAGCGCCAGTTCATTGATAAGAGCAATATTCACATCCCGCTGGGTGTTTTCAATCACCTTGGCGGCTTCGGCCACCCGGATGCTGCTGGCTTTATGAGTACCGGCCACAATAATTTCACGATATAACTGGTCAACCACCTCGGCCACTTCAGGGGTAGAGCCAGCGGTGACTTTCTTGATGGTGGACACACGGTGTGTCTTGTCGCCCGGGTTGATACGCTCGGGGCTGTAACCGGCAAAGAAATCCACATTAAAAGTCAGACCAGAGACTTTTTCAAGCACCGGCACGCAATCTTCTTCGGTGGCGCCCGGATACACCGTAGACTCATAAATGACAATATCGCCTTTTTTCAAGACTTTGCCAATGGTTTCGCTGGCCTTGACCAGCGGTGTCAGATCGGGACGCTTGTATTCATCAATAGGCGTGGGCACCGTCACGATATAGGTATTGGCCTTGGCCAGATCGGCCTGGTTGGCACTAAATTGCAAGTGTGGCGCTTCGGCAAGCTCTTCAGTACTCACTTCCAACGTGTGATCCTGGCCACCCTGCAGTTCGGCAATACGTTTCTGGTTGATATCAAATCCCAATACCGCTCGTTTTTTGCCAAATTCAACGGCTAAAGGTAACCCAACGTAGCCCAGGCCAATAACCGCCAATTTAATATCTTGAACTTGCACGAATTTCTCCCAAAGGAATAGCTTAATAATTTTGCAGACTTATTGATTGTAACAATCAGGATTAACCTGGAAAGCAAGAAAACATAAGAGGATGAAATATATCTTTCATTTCATTCATCGTTTACGTGAAACCGAGGGCAGCAACAGCCAACGCGGACAACGCCATGCAACCAGGCGGGCATAAAGCCAAACATACACCGATGAAAACACCAGCATACTGATACAAAGCAAAATCGCGTTATCCCAGAAAATGGTGGCAGGCACCAGACCGATTAAGGTAAGCACCCACAAATAGGGGGATGTTAGCGCGTTACACAAGGCGGGCACGGCATCGCGCCCCGTACGACTGAAGGTGACCCGTACCAGGCGACGGAAAATAAGCTGATGCAAATGCAAGGCATCAGGCTGGTCTACCGGCACCCCGCGTTTGAAGCGGCGCCGCCATATGGAAAACAGGGTTTCGAAGACAGGATAAAACAACACGGCCAAGGCATAAAACGGAGACACGGAAGGATTACGTATGACCAGCAGAACCGCCAGCTCGGCCAGCATGAAACCAATAAAATAAGCACCGCCATCGCCCAGGAACACTCGGCCAAACGGGAAATTCCAGACAAAAAAACCAACAATGGAAGAGGCCATGGCCAACGCAATGGCAAAAATGGCCAAATCATTAACCTGGTAGGCCACCAGTGCAATAGAAGCGGCCATTAGCATGGCAACCATGCCGGCCAGCCCATTCATACCGTCGACAATATTAAGGGCATGAGTGCAACCACCGACCGCGATCATGGTAAACAACAGGGAGATGGGCCAAAATGCCAGAATCTGGTCTATAAATGCAAAACCTACCCGACTGACACCGCCAAAGAACCACCAGGCAATGGCGGCCGACGCAAAAGCGGCTAACAGGCGCTTGCCCGAACCAATATCCTTGGTGATATCTTCTAAAAGGCCCGCCACAAACACCGGCATGGCGGCCACAAACAAGGCAGGCCATAACCAGTTAAGGGTGGTGTTATCGGGGCGGCCCAACACCAGCAACCCGGCCAGGGTACCGGCAAACACCGCCAGCCCGCCAATCCGGGGAGTTGAGCGCTTATGAGAAGCCTGTGGCTTGCTAAGATCATGGTCACCCGTGTAGGCACCGTGCCAGCGTTCGGAGGCAACGATAACGCCACCCACCATAAATGCCACTACGCTGATATATAAATATTGCCAAGTAAAAGTCAAAGTAAACCCAAGGCGCAAAAAAAACATTCAGGACCAATGAAAGACCAAACCATTTAGTTAAAACCCGGTTTTACCATTGGCGAAAAACAAATCCGAATCATACAGGAAATACTAGGTATCCCTTATATATTTTAAATCCGAAATGAGTTATTACTTATTGTATAGTGAACAGGCAAAAAAAATGCCCAAAATCTTACGATTTTGGGCAAAATCCACCAAAGGAGGAGGGTGGAGGAGACAACCTTGGCATGACTGCTTTTTTAAAGCGCACATTAGAATGCTTTTCTTAATTCTTAATGTGTTGCGTCATCCGATGTAGTAACTATAACCGAACCTCATGGTGCAATGCAAGAAAAATTACAGGTAAACCCTAATGAAATCGTAACAAATGTTGTAAAAACAACAAAGTTTATAGGCGGTAAGCCAAAGTCGTCATGATTTTTGACATAAACCGCATGGCCTGTTTCACCGGTGCCGGCAGTTCTTCAGCCCCATTTACCTCTGCTGTCGTTCTATGCCCTACTTCATCATCGCGCATCTGGGTCACTATTTTACGTGAACGCGCATCCTGTTCAGGTAGTGATACCAGGTGCGATTCAAGATGTTGCTCAACCTGCCTTTCGGTTTCTGCCATGAACCCCAGGTTTTTAGGCACCCCTGCCACACTGGCCATCACTCCCAGCGTAAACGAACCGGCATACCACAATGGATTCAACAAACTGGTATGGCTTTTCAGCTCACCAAGCCGGTCGTGGCACCAGGACAGGTGATCCACTTCTTCTTCAGCCGCATGCAGCAACACCCGCTTGATCTTTGGGTCTTTACACATTATCGACTGCCCACGATACAACGCCTGTGCACACACCTCACCCACATGATTCACCCGCATTAAACCGGCCACATGTTTTTTTTCGGACTCATTCAACTCAGGATCAGTCATGTCGGGCTCACCTGCCGGGTTTGCACGGGTAGCCTGCGCCGCTCCCGAAAGCACCTCGAGCGCCTTGTTCACTTCAATAAATAAAGTATCCAGCCCTGATGGCTGGCGACGAAAAGCGGGCCTGGTTCCTGCGTTAGTGATAGGTTGAGTCATAAAAATCATCTCCGGTAATACTAAGGGGTTCAGAATCCCTGAATGGTTCGGAATCCTGGTTATCTATTTTAGCCAATTGAAACCTGCTTTCACGATAAACCGTTCAACAAACCCGTTTATATCTTGCATCTTGCCTTTTTATAAGGAGTTATAAGGAACCTCTGCCAACATCCAGGACAAAATCAGCTAACATTCCCCTATTTATCCTGTGTTTTTCATTTTTTTGGGTCTTATACAGGTAAAATTACAGGTTTCACACGATCAAACACAGGCAAGACCTCTTGTTCTTGCACAAATCGTTTTTCAGGACTACGAACATGCAGTGTACAGTTGAATGGAATGGCCCCGAGGGCATGCTTTTTGTTGCAAGAACCGGCAGTGGCCACGTTGTCGCCATGGATGGCGCCCCCGAAGGCGGCGGCAACAACCTGGCTCCGCGCCCGATGGAAATGATCCTTACCGGCGCAGGTGGCTGTGCCGCCTACGACGTTGTACTTATCCTGAAACGCAGCCGCCAGGACGTTGCCCATTGCAACGTCGCCATTACCAGCGAACGCGCCGACACCGATCCCAAGGTTTTTACCAAAATTCACTTCGTGTTTACCGTCAAAGGCAAAAACCTGTCTGAAAAAGTCGTTGAACGGGCCGTCAAGCTGTCTCACGACAAATACTGCTCAGCCGTTGCCATGCTGGAAAAAACGGCCGACATCACGCACGAAACCAAAATTCTGGAGGACTGAGCCATGCGTCAATATGAAGACTTCATGCGCCACGTCTATGAAAAAGGCGTCAGCAAAACCGACCGTACCGGCACCGGAACCCGCTCTGTCTTCGGCCATCAAATGCGTTTTGATCTGGCAGAAGGCTTTCCCATGGTAACCACCAAAAAACTGCATACCAAAAGCATCTTCATAGAACTTCTCTGGTTTTTGCGGGGCGACTCAAACGTAAAATGGCTGCAAGAACGTGGCGTTAGCATTTGGGACGAATGGGCCGACGAAAATGGAGAACTTGGCCCCATTTACGGCGTTCAGTGGCGCTCCTGGCCCACACCTAACGGTGAGCACATCGACCAGATCAGTCAGGTTATTGAACAAATCAACAACAACCCCGACTCACGTCGCCTGATTGTTTCCGCCTGGAACGTGGCGGACATTGGTAAAATGAAACTGCCCCCCTGCCACGCGTTTTTCCAATTTTACGTAGCCGAAGGAAAATTGTCGTGCCAGCTTTACCAACGTAGTGCCGATATTTTCCTGGGGGTGCCCTTCAATATTGCCAGCTACGCCCTGCTCACCCACATGGTGGCTCAACAATGCAACCTTGAAGTGGGCGAATTCATCTGGACCGGCGGCGACTGCCACCTGTATAGCAATCACCTGGAACAGGTCGAGCTGCAACTGTCGCGCGCCCCCTTCCCCTACCCCAAACTCAACATCAAGCGCAAACCCGCCTCTTTGTTTGAATACGAATACGAAGACTTCGAAATTCTTGACTACCAGCACCACCCCCACATCAAGGCCCCCGTTGCCGTATAACCCACACAAGACACACACGCGCAGCAGCAGTATCATTAATTAGCACTACACCAAGTACACTATAAACACCAGACACCCTGCATATGACATCCTTAAACCTCATCGTTGCCTACACTGACAACCTCGTCATCGGCAAAGACAACACCATGCCATGGCACATCCCGGGCGACCTGGCCAACTTCAAAAAAACCACCCTGGGCAGCCCCATTATCATGGGCCGAAAAACCTGGGAATCTCTTGGCCGCCCCCTGCCCGGCAGACGCAATATCGTCATTACGCGTAATCAAGACTACCAGGCCACCGGTGCAGAATGCGTCCCCACGCTTGAAGAGGCTATCAAAGCAGCCACAATAGACGGGAAAGAAAACATTTTTATCATTGGTGGCGAACAAATCTTCCGCCTGTGCCTGGACCAATGCGACAAAGTATATGCCACCGAAATCCACGCCAACATAGACGGCGATACTTACTTCCCGGCCCTGGACAAAACCCGCTGGAAAGAAACCAGCAGACAAACCCAGCCTGAAGAAAACGGTCTGACTTACGATTTTGTTATTTACGAAAAAGCGTAACAGACTGGGGTTTCGTGCCACCACCTCGCACTGAGGTTTGTGTGCCACCATCCCGAACTGGGGTTTGCTAACAACCACCCCGTCAGGCTTCGCCTGCCACCCCTCCGCAGGAGGGGAATTTATCTGTTTTCTTTTAAGGTAAAGGGGATGTCCAAAAGAACGAACCCAAACCAACAACATCAAACATAATCCTCAAGCGGCGGGCAAGTACACACCAGATTCCGGTCCCCATAAGCATTATCCACCCGTGCCACCGGTGGCCAATACTTGCCATCGGGCGACACCGAATGCGGATACGCCGCCTCAACGCGGGAATAACCATGCTCCCAAACATCCGCCACCAGCATCTGCGCCGTATGCGGTGCATTCACCAGCACATTATCCTGCGCATCCACCTGTCCCTTCTCGACCTGCTCAATCTCCTTGCGAATCGCAATCATCGCATTAATAAACCGGTCCAGCTCCTTCAGGCTCTCCGACTCGGTTGGTTCTACCATTAACGTACCCGCCACCGGAAAACTCATCGTTGGTGCATGAAAACCATAATCCACCAGCCGCTTGGCTACATCATCCACCGTAATGCCGCTGCTCTCTTTAACAGGACGCAAATCCAGAATACACTCATGCGCAACACGCCCATTACGCCCCGTATACAACACCGGATAATAAGGCGCCAGCCGCTTCGCCATATAATTGGCATTCAGCAAAGCCACCTCGCTGGCCCGCTTCAGCCCTTCGGCCCCCATTAGCGCAATATACACATAAGAAATGGGCAAAATACTGGCAGATCCGAAAGGCGCTGCCGATACCGGCCCAATAACTGAACCCGCGTCACATTGACCCTGCGCATTCAACACCGCCGGCAAAAAAGGCGCCAAATGTGCTCGCACCGCAACCGGCCCCACACCCGGCCCACCACCGCCATGCGGAATACAAAACGTCTTGTGCAAATTAAGGTGGGACACATCAGAACCAAACAAACCTGGCTTGGCCAGCCCCACCATCGCATTCATATTTGCACCATCAAGATAAACCTGCCCGCCTGCCTGATGCACCAAATCGCAAATCCCGGTAATCGCCTCTTCAAACACCCCATGCGTGGAAGGATAAGTCACCATTAAGGCAGCAACCCGCTCACCCACCTTTTCCAGCTTCGCCTTAAGATCACTCACATCCACATTGCCATTTTCATCGGTGGCCACCACCACCACATCCATACCCGCCAAATGGGCCGATGCCGGATTGGTGCCATGGGCAGAGGCAGGAATTAAACAAACATTGCGCTGATGTTGTCCATTGGCCTGATGATAGGCACGAATCGCCAAAAGCCCGGCATACTCGCCCTGGGCGCCTGAATTGGGCTGCAAGCTAATCGAATCGTACCCCGTAATTTCACACAAGGCCCGTGACAGGCGTTCCAGCAACGCCTGATAGCCAGCCGCCTGATCGCGGGGAGCATAAGGATGCAGGTTCGCAAACTCGGGCCAGGTAATGGGAATCATCTCGGCCGTTGCATTCAACTTCATGGTGCAAGAGCCCAATGGAATCATGCTGCGGTCCAGTGCCAGGTCTTTATCGGCCAGACTGCGCAAATAACGCAACATATCGGTTTCGGAATGAATACTGGAAAAAACAGGATGCGACAAAATAGCCGACTGCCTGGCCACACTATTAGGCACAAAAACATCCAGTTCGGCATAAAGCCCGGCCACATCCGGCGCTTGCTGCTCAACACCTTTGGCAATCACATCCACCAATTGCTGAAGATCTTCCAGGGTAACCGTTTCATCCAAAGACACGGCAAAACTGTCTCTGTCAGGCTGGCGCATATTAATTTGCGCATTCAGGGTCGCGTTGATCACCTCTGTCGCCAGGGCGTTTTTTATATATAGCGTATCAAAAAAAGTGTCATTGACCGCACTCAAGCCCATACGTGCCAGGGCTTCTTTTAACACCAGCGTGCAAACATAAACCCGCTGCGCAATCGCACGAATACCATTGGCGCCATGGTAAACCGCATACATACTGGCCATTACCGCCAGCAAAACCTGGGCGGTACAAATATTGGACGTGGCCTTTTCACGGCGAATATGCTGTTCACGGGTTTGTAAAGCCAGCCGTAATGCCGGGTTACCCTGTGCATCAACCGAAACACCCACCAGACGGCCAGGCATATTGCGTTTGAAGGCATCTTTACAAGCCATGAACCCGGCGTGCGGGCCGCCAAACCCCAAGGGCACGCCAAAGCGCTGCGCACTGCCCACCGCAATATCGGCATGCCATTCACCCGGTGCTTTCAGAATGGCCAGGGCCAGCAAATCGGTAGCCACCGCGACCACCGTGCCTTTGGCCTGCAGGGCCGTGGTCAAGCCAACGTAATCAAGCACCCCACCAAGACTATGCGGATACTGCAGCAATACCCCAAAACAATCCGGGATATCTTCCAGCTCATTGCCACAAACCACCTCTATCCCCAGGGCTTCGGCACGAGTACGAACCACCGCGATGGTTTGCGGATGACAGTGCATTGACACAAAAAACACCTTGCTTTTGGATTTGGATACCCGTTTAGCCAGTGTCATGGCCTCGGCCGCGGCCGTTGCTTCATCAAGCAAAGAGGCATTAGCGACTGGCAAGCCGGTCAAGTCAGCCACCATCGTCTGGAAATTGAGCAAGGCCTCTAGCCGGCCCTGGGAAATTTCTGGCTGATAAGGGGTATAGGCGGTATACCATGCCGGATTTTCAAGAATATTGCGTAAAATCACATTAGGCGTGTGTGTGCCGTAATAGCCCTGCCCTATATAATTTCTGTACAGTTTGTTGCCCGATGCGATTTTTTTAAGTTCACCAAGCACATCGGTTTCACTGCGAGCATGATCCAAAGCCAATGGTTCTTCAAGGCGGATACCCGAAGGAACAATTTCCTCAATCAAGTCATCCAGGCTTTCAGCGCCAATAACAGACAGCATTTTTTTCTGCTCGGCCTCGGTGGGCCCTACGTGTCGACCAATAAATGCCTGGGACACATCCTTATGTGTACGCAACATATTTTCTATCCCATAAAAATGGAGACTATTCAGCCTGTTCCTGATAACCGGCGGCATCCAGCAAACCTTCAAGATCGGCCGGATTATTGGGTTTGATCTTGAAAATCCAGTTTACATAGGCATCTTCGTTGATCAAATTGGGCTCTTCTTCAAGAGACTGGTTGAAAGCCACAATTTCACCATCCACCGGCGCGTAAATATCTGAAGCTGCCTTCACCGACTCAACCACCGCCGCCGTTTCTCCTGCACTCAGGGTCTCGCCTACATTGACATCACCCACATAAACCAGATCACCCAGCTGATCTTGCGCATTGTCGGTAATGCCAACTACAAAAACATCTCCCTCAACCAAAATCCACTCATGGGTTTTAGTGTATTTACGATCGGTAGGCAAATTCATTGATAACTCCTGATTTATATAAAAAAACACGTTTCACACGTGACATTAGCATTAATTTATTTTTAGTGATGTACTTTTAAGGTTTATGTATGATGGCCTGTCATACAGCCGGATCAAGATACCTCAAGACACCAATGGCTTGCCATGACGCACAAAAGGCAAGGCGCACAAAGTAGCCGGCAGCCATTTACCACGCAACTCCACCTGCACCGGCTCACCGGCCTGAACGCCTTCGGGCAAACGGGCAAAACCAATAGAAAAACCCAAAGTGGGTGACATGGTACCACTGGTTATCTCGCCATCACCCAATTCGGTCCTGACTTTCATATGTGCCCGCATCACGCCACGTTCATTCAGTTTTATACCCATAAAGGCATTGCGCTTTGGCGCTTGGCTAATCGCCTGGCGACCAATAAAATCCCGGGATTCATCTTTAAAACTAACTGTCCAGTTCAAGCCCGCCTGGGCGGGTTGAACAGTTTCATCCATATCCTGGCCATACAAGTTCATGCCGGCTTCAAGGCGCAAGGTATCACGGGCTCCCAAGCCACATGGCCTGACTCCCTGCGCCAGTAACTCGTTCCAGAAATCCACCACCTGACTGGCGGGCAAAACAATTTCAAAACCGTCCTCTCCGGTATAGCCGGTACGGGCCACCATGAAATCCGGCTCAACAAAGACAGCCGTAAATGCTGACAAGGATTCGGTTTGCATTTTCAGGCCCGAACGGATATTCCAGACTTTTTCCCGGGCATGCGGCCCCTGTACGGCAATCATGGCCAGATCATGTCGCGGTGTAATCACCACCCGGCCATGCCCTTCCTGTTGGGCCTGCGCCTGCAGCCACGCCACATCAACCCCGGCCCTGCCGGCATTCACCACCAGGCGCCAGTTATCAACCGCAAAGAAATAAACGATCAGGTCGTCAATCACGCCCCCGTCAGGATTGAGCATGCAGCTATATAAAGCCTTGCCCGGCACCGTGAGTCTGGCTACATCATTGGCCAGCACGCGACGCAAAAAATCAAGTGTGCCCGGCCCTGAAACATCCACATTCAGCATGTGAGAAACGTCGAACATGCCCACGGCATTGCGCACCGCGTGGTGTTCTTCGATTTGAGAACCATATGACACCGGCATGTCCCAGCCGCCGAAATCCACCATTTTGGCGCCTAGTGAGAGATGGATGCCGTGCAGGGAGGTAGATTGAAGATTTTCAGATGACATGGGGAAACCTTGGTTAAATTTCTAAAAATTATATTACTAATTTACAGGGGTAAATAAGCTGTTTACTAGGTATTTACCAGAGATGCCCTATAGACAAATTCATGATACAAACTAACCTCCTGGTTTTACCAACCATTAAAACTTAATGGGCCTACATACTTTTGCAATATCCCTGTCATGCTAAATCTGTTACTGTAGACCCGATTACAACCAAAAGGAGAAAACTATGGACAATGGTTTTTACGCAACCCTGATTGCAGAATCAAAAACGAACCCTGGCATTACGGTTATTGAAGATGCCCGTATACGCGGCGGTGACGCCAATTATCTTTACTCGGGAACCATTCAGGCAACAACCCCTGATGAAGTGGTTGCCAACCTGAAAATCAGGGCCTATCAAACCCAGCCCAATGCAACATTTGGCACCATAGACGATTCTTTCGATCTGTCCCTGACCGGCATCAAAACCGAAACCGGCTTTGAAATGACGGGCTACTCACCCAGCGGCCGGGAAATAAAGATTGAAGCCACCAAAATAGCCAATATAGATTTATAGGCTTTTATACGGATATTGCGGGCCGCCTGCTTTTAAAGCTCCTGCCCACAAGCTACCCCGGATGCCCAAGCCCACTGGAAATTATAACCACCCAGCCAACCTGTTACATCAACCACTTCACCTATAAAATACAGGTCTGGCATTTTTTTAGCCTGCATGGTTTTTTGATCCAGTTCGGCGGTATCCACCCCCCCTTTCATGACTTCAGCTTTTTTATAACCGGCCGTACCGGTGGGTATTAATTGCCAGTCATGAATCAGGGCGGCCAACTCCCTTATTTTCTTATCGGGCATATCAGCCAGGCGCGTATCCTGGGCAATCCCCATATTTTCAAGCCAGCACTCTACCAGCCGTTTGGGCCACATACCAGCCAACACCGTTAACAACTGCTGCCGGCTGCCCGATTTCTTTTCAATCAAGGCCGACTCAAGATTTTGTGCAGGCTGCAGATTGAGCATAATGGGCGTGCCCGGTTCCCAATAGCTGGAAATCTGCAAAATGGCCGGCCCCGACAAACCCCTATGGGTAAACAGCAAATCTTCATCAAATTGCGGTTTCTTTTTTCCGCTGCCGGTGGCCACCACGGTTTCCAGGGAGACGCCCGCCAACGTACTAAAATGCCGCCAGGTGTCAGCATCAAACGTAAGCGGTACCAATGCCGGACGGGGCTCCACCACTTTCAGGCCAAACTGGCGGGCAATTTTCATGCCATAGTCGCTGGCACCCAACTGGGGAATCGCCATCCCGCCAGTGGCTACAACCAGCTTTGCGGCGCGAATGATGCCAGTCGATGTTTGCAGCACAAATGACTGGTTTTCCTGCCGGTTGATGTCATTAACCGTACACCCCATGCGCCAGGCCACCTTGCCCAGCTCACATTCGGCCCGCAGGACGTGAATAATGTCTTCGCTGGAGTGGTCACAAAACAATTGCCCCTTATGCTTTTCATGCCAAGCAACCTTGTATTTTGCCAGCAAAGCCAGGAAATCCTGTGGCGTATAGGCTAACAGGGCCGAACGGCAAAACCGGCCATTATTGGAAATGAATTGCTGGTGCGTCGTACCCAGATTGGTGAAATTGCAACGGCCACCCCCCGAAATGCGAATTTTCTCGGCCAGCTTGGTGGCATGATCAATGAGCACCACTTTCCGGCCGCGCTGGCCGGCAACGGCGGCACACATCATGCCTGCCGCCCCCGCCCCTATGATGGCAACATCAAATACGGCCCCGTTACTCATCAAGTCTCAGACAGTCCACGTAAAGCCGGGTATTGCCATTTTTATCAACTTCACTACCCAAACCATGAATAAACGTTTCAAAACCGGGAAATTTCTTATTGAAGGAGCGGGCAAACTGCAAATACTCAACAATGGTTTTATTGAAGCGCTCGCCTGGAATTAACAGGGGAATGCCCGGAGGATAAGGCGTTAACAAGACACCGGTTACCCTTCCTTCAAGATCATCAATACTCACCCTTTCAACATCGCGGTGCGCCATCTTGTCGAAAGCATCAGACGGTTTAAGCGCAGGCACCATATCACTTAAATACACTTCGGTGGTCAGGCGGGCCACGTCATGCTCCCGGTAGGCCTCGTGAATCATCTGGCATAATTCGCGCAGCCCCATATGTTCGTACTGTTTATGTTTTGCGCAAAACTCGGGCATGATACGCCACAGTGGTTGATTACGGTCGTAATCATCTTTAAACTGCTGCAGGGCCGTCAGCATGGTGTTCCAGCGACCCTTGGTGATGCCAATGGTAAACAGAATAAAAAAGGAGTACAGACCCGTTTTTTCCACCACGATGCCATGTTCGGTCAGGTACTTGGACACCAGCGAGGCTGGAATACCGTTTTCTTCAAAGCTGCCATTAATATTAAGCCCGGGGGTAATAATAGTGGCCTTGATCGGGTCAAGCATGTTAAAGCCTTCGGCCAGATCTCCAAAACCATGCCACTCTTCACCGGAACGCAAAAACCAGTCATCTTGCGTGCCTATATCATCGGGCACCAAACGATTCGGTCCCCATACACGGAACCACCAGTCATCTTTACCATACTCGGAAGCCACCTTGCGCATCGCACGACGAAAATCCAGGGCTTCCTTGATGCTTTCCTCTACCAGCGCAGTACCGCCCGGGGGCTCCATCATGGCAGCCGCCACGTCACAGGAAGCGATAATCGCGTACTGTGGCGAGGTTGACGTATGCATCAAGTAGGCTTCATTGAAGATATTACGGTCCAGTTCACGGGTTTGGGACTCTTGCACCACAATTTGGGAAGCCTGTGAAATACCCGCCAGCAGTTTGTGGGTAGAATGCGTGGCATACACCATGGCATTCTTGCTGCGCGGGCGCCCTTCACCAATGGCATGCATATTGTTATAGAACTCATGGAAAGCCGCATGCGGCAACCAGGCTTCATCAAAATGCAGGTTTTCAACCATGTCACCCAGTTTTTCCTTAATCATTTCAACGTTGTAAATAACACCGTCATAAGTACTTTGGGTAAGTGTCAGGATTTGCGGTTTCTTGTTTAGCGCATTACGGGCAAACGGGTTGGCTTCAATTTTCTTAAGAATATTTTCGGGTTCGAATTCTTCAAGGGGAATAGGACCAATAATACCCAGATGATTACGGGTGGGCCGCAAGAAAACCGGGATGGCGCCGGTCATGGTAATGGCATGCAAAATAGATTTGTGACAGTTGCGATCTACCACCACCACGTCATTGGATGCCACGTTGGCATGCCACACCACTTTATTGGATGTAGAGGTGCCGTTGGTGACAAAAAAGCAATGGTCAGCATGAAAAATACGGGCTGCATTTTTTTCGGATTCGGCCACCGGCCCGGTATGATCCAGCAATTGGCCCAGTTCTTCTACCGCATTGCAGACATCGGCACGCAACATGTTTTCACCAAAAAACTGGTGAAACATTTGCCCTACCGGGCTTTTAAGGAAAGCTACCCCACCCGAGTGGCCCGGGCAATGCCAGGAATAAGAGCCATCCTGGGCGTATTTAACCAATTCACGGAAAAACGGTGGCGGCAGGCTGTCCAGATAGCTGCGCGCTTCGCGGATAATATGACGCGCCACGAACTCGGGCGTATCTTCAAACATATGAATGAAGCCATGCAATTCACGCAGGATATCATTGGGAATATGCTGGGAAGTTCTGGTTTCACCGTACAGGTAAATAGGGATTTCGGCATTGCGAAACCGCAGTTCACCAATAAACGCACGCAGGTTTTTAATGGCAAACGCGACGTCTTCGGGAGAGTCCACATCAAACTCTTCGTCGTCGATGGATAAAATAAAGGCACTGGCCCGGCTTTGTTGCTGGGCAAACGAGCTAAGGTCACCATAACTGGTGACTGCCAGCACTTCCACCCCTTCTGCCTTGATGGCATCAGCCAGGGCGCGCACACCAAACCCGGAAGCACTTTCCGAGCGAAAATCTTCGTCAATAATAACGATGGGAAAGCGAAACTTCATTCGAAACTCCTTCACTCACAATACCGTGAGCAACTATTATGTTCTTGGCAGTGTTACGCCCTGTTGACCCTGATACTTGCCGCCACGGTCTTTATATGAAGTTTCACACTCTTCATCACTTTCCAGAAACAGCATTTGGGCACATCCCTCACCGGCATAAATTTTGGCGGGCAAAGGGGTAGTGTTTGAAAACTCAAGCGTCACATGACCTTCCCATTCGGGTTCCAGCGGCGTGACATTGACGATAATGCCGCAGCGGGCATAGGTACTTTTACCCAGGCAAATGGTTAACACGTTACGGGGAATCCTGAAATACTCCACCGTACGGGCCAGGGCAAAGGAATTGGGCGGAATAATGCATACATCACCCTCAAAATCGACGAATGATTTTTCATCGAATGATTTGGGGTCGACAATCGTGGAGTTGATATTGGTGAAAATCTTGAACTCGCTGGCACACCGCACGTCGTAACCGTAACTGCTGGTGCCATAACTGACGATTTTTTCACCGTTTACCGAGCGAACCTGCCCCGGTTCAAAGGGTTCGATCATGCCGGCAGCCGATGCCTCCCGGATCCAACGATCATTCTTTATGCTCATTGCCTTACTCTCAGTGAAATTGCACAGACCGGTTTCGTCTTGTTCTACAAAACCGAGCCTATAATTTAAAATGGAATTGTAGCCTTACCTGAAGGACTGCAACCCTGATTTACCCTAATCCCTGAAAAAACGCCGGTAGACCAATTCAATACCATTAGTCGTACCCACTTTTGCATCAACCGTTAAATATCTAAGCAGTTTATAACTGGCCTTGACCACCGTACCGGTTCCGGCCAGTGCCTGTTCTACACTACCGGTAACCCCATTGCCAAACTTCTTGCTGGCCACAAAAAACTGGGTGGCCAGGTTACTGGAGGCATCAAATTCAAGGCCGGAAGCCACGGTTTGTTCAGGCAGCACACTACCAGACTTACCCAGGTCACCGGTACGCACCGCAATATCATCAATGCCCAGTTGCCGGTAAAACGGTTCACCGCCCCCCAAAATAGAGGTACCCACAGAAAACAGCAAGGCAATATCACCGCCGTTGCTATCCGGCCCCCTGCCCATAATCAACCAGGAAAGTTTTTCAACTTCGCTGACATCGGGGTAAGAAACCAGGGTAATTTTTGGTCGTTGGGCGGTACCCACTACGCGCAGGCCGGCCTCCACCTCTTGGCCAGTCCGCAGGGCTTCGATATCCAGCACAGGATTCGCAATATTACCCTGGAAGGTAATAAGCCCGCGGCGAATCTGTAACCGCTGCCCATAGGCCTCGATGGCACCACCACGGGTGCGAAATGCCCCTAAGCCCGTCAATCGACCATCTCTTTGTACAATATTCAGATCACCCACCAGACCCGAGTTCAGGCCCATCCCCGCCAGATAAAACCGTGGCCCCAGATCAACCGTAAAATCCAGATCCAGGTTTGTTGTAGATTCGCTTGGCACCACTTCTTTCTGACCCGGCTGCAGCACAACCACGTCACTATCCACCGACGGCACCGTTCCCAGAATGTCAATACTGGCCCAACCGGCATCGACCGTTACCTTGCCTGCAATATCAATATTCGGCAAGGAGGCATCAATATCAACATTACCACTGACCATGGCAAAACGGTCTGCCCTTTGCACAATCGGGTAATGGTCAAGTACCACTTTTGCATTGCCCTTGGCTGTCATCAGATTCCATTGACCGGTAATATTCATGTTGCCGTTCTGGGCCTGTGGGTTTTCTTCAATCCATTGCCGGGTACGCCACTCGGTTGGGACCACCCTGATTACCGAAGGAAAACGCAGGGAATTGATGACAAACTCGTTATTACGGAAGGTTCCCCTAAGGGTTCCGTCAAGCAGGCGTACCCCATTGTCAATCTGCACAACCCTTAATTTATCGCCCGTGACAGTACCTGAAGAGACCCATTGGCCGGACGCACTGCTTTGCACCATCATGTCTATATTGACGCTGCCCCCCAGGTCAAGCAGATCTCCGGTAAAGGCCGAGAGCCAGGCAATGTTGCCCAGTTTGCCTTTAACGGCAACATTGGTGCCACCATTCAGGTCTGGCACCAAACCATTCATCCGGCTATTAACGCGAGCCGTCAAGGTACCGTTTTCCCGGGTATCAATCAGCAGATCGGCCAAGACCTGGCTTTGTGTTCCCGATACCGGATTAGCCCTGACCCCCAGGGACATTTGCGTCAAACCCAAAGCCAGGGGATTCTGAAGGGGAACCACGAAATCCCCACCCGTGCGCTTCAGGTTAGCCGTACCCGCCAGTGCACCATTAAATTGCAAGTCCCAGTCAAGATCAAAGAACAGGTTTTCATCAATGACCTGCTTCTTGCGATTATCAACAATACCGCCGTTACTGTTCTTGTTGTTTTCCAGCATACCCAGTGCATCTTGCAGGTCTTTGACCAAGGCAGGGTTAATTAACAGGCGATTGATGGCTCCCTTGCTGGCCCAATTTCCATCCTGGCCACTGGCACCCTCTTGGTTGACCACAACATCATGCCTGCCTGGCAGGCCAATTTTCAATATAGAAGCGCCCAGTTGCCATTCGGGTTTGCCGCTCACCCCTGCAGGCAGGAACATGGCATCTAGCGGTTTTTCCTGATTGGCCGAGAAGCCGGCATGTGAAACCTGAAACCGGTCAAGAGAACCTTTCCAGCCATCGGTTCCCGCAGACAATTCTCCCCAGAAACCCTTCAAGCCTACATCAAAACTGACAGGCGCCTGGCCCAGCTCTTTGGACTTACCCTGTGAAAACGTGCCTTTAAGCCCAAGAATATGACTGGCCAGTGAACCATCCAGATTAGCGTTTACAACCAGGCTACCCGGCAAGCCAGGCCAGAAGTCGGCAAACCGGGGCGCATTGACCGCCAGCGCCAGCTTGTCTGCCGCTTGTCCGAAAGCGCCTGATGACTTGATGGTACTGCCGCCCAGCCTCAGGTTGATATCCGCCTTGGGAATCGTATAAATATGCGGATCAATGGCGCCAAGCGCCACCCCTCCGGATGAACCCAGTTGACGCAGCAAGGAAACATCGACACTGCCAGCCAGCTTCTGATTGTTCCACTGGCTGCCCTCGTCAACACCCCCCTTGACATGCACACTCAAAAGGCCGACCTCCGGAGACAGCTCCGAATCCAGCGCCAGCTTTGTGCTAAGCACCGAAGGAGGAATAATACCTTCAAGCCACTTGCCCAGCGCCAGCTTTTGCGTGGCCAATGACCCAAGGATGTGATAAGAGCGGTTTGCCTCGTTGGGTGTTACCGTGACTTCGGTCTGCAAAGCAGAGCCGTCAGGCAAACCCAGGCTGATAGTGGCATCGTGCAAATAATAGGCAGACAGCATATCGGCATTAATATTGGCACTAAGGCTTGATTTTTCACCCTGGCCCGAAGCCGTCAAATTAATAAGGTCACCTTTACCATCGCTACCCGGCTGCTGCGTTATATTCAGGCTTAGCGCATGGAAATCAAGCGGTACCGGAGTGGCAAACGGCAAGACACCCGTACCATTGGTTCGCTTAAGGTTAAAACTGCCCAGCAAAACCCGGTCAAATGCCAAATCCCAATTGGTATCCAGCACAACTTCCTTTCGTTCCTCTTTCTTTTTACCATTGACGGCCACCCGTTTTTCTTTCAGGGTCGGGTCCAGTAATTGCCTGACCTGATCAATCAGCTCGGGGCTAATCGCCAAATCCCTGATTGCCCCCCTGGTTTGCCATTTTCCGTCACCCCCTTGGGCACCTTCCTGAAAAATAGATACCCGATGATTATCGGGCAACTCAAGACTTAACGCCGACGCGCCCACCGTCCACTGGGTTTGGTCGCCAACGGCAGAAGGCAAGAGCGAAAACGACAGAGGTGAGGTTTGCTGCAAACGGATGCCGGCATGTTTGGCATCCAGTGTATGAAGGGTACCCACCCAACTATTACCTTCGTTGGCACGGGCCCAACGCCCCCCAAGATCCAGATCCAGTGTTACCGGTGCCTTGCCAAGACGATTATCGGCAGCATCGGCATACATGGCCTGCAAGGCCAGTTTGTGATTGTGCAAATTGCCATCCAGGACACCGTTAAAATTAATACTGCCTGGCAAGCCCGGCCAGAATGAGGCCAGTATGGGCGCATTCACATCAAGCGCCAACTGGCTGTGTTCTTCACCAAAACCGCCTGAACCGGCAATCCGGTTATTGCCCAGCACCAGGTAAATATCGGTATCCGAAATGCTCAGGTTTTCAAAATTGGCCTTACCCTGTTGCGGTGCTGTTGCATCAATCACAACCGAAGCAGACGGGAACAGGCCACTGGTGTTGACGCGGGTTTTCAGATGCCCTTCCAAGGACTGCTTATTCCACTGGCTTGGCTGGTTAAAGCGGGCATCCAGTACCACATTCTTGATTTCCTGCTGATCCAGCAAGTCTATGTCAACCTGGATATCGCTATTCAACAAGGCCTGGGGCACCGCACCCGCCAGCAATTTATCCAGCGCCAGGTTTTCCATGCGCAGCGTGGTGCTGATTTTATCCGCGCTATGTTCACCCTGGTTTTTATGCACCTCGGTTTTCAATTGCAGACGGGAGTTATCAGTCAGGGCAAGGTTGACATGACCATCCCGTAAAGGAAAAGGCGAATCCAGATCAAGATTCAGGCGCATATCCAGGGAAGACCGGCTACCCTGCCCGGTACCGCTAATGACCATCAGCGCAGGCGCGTCAGCTTGTTGAGTTTCATTCACCTGGATACTCAGGGTATTGAGATCTAGTGGTATGTTCACATCCAGCGGCAAGATGCTATCGCCTGCGGTACGCTGCAAACTGACCGCACCCGACAAGGCCTGCGCTTGCTGGAAATCCCAGTTGCCATCGTAAATGACATCGGCTATTTGTTTAGCTTTTGCCGCGGCCACCGGTTTGGGGTCGTTTCCACTGGCCAATGCCTGCTGGATATCAGTCATTAATTGATGACTGATTGTTAAGTTAGAGAACGCTCCTTGCGTTTTCCAGCCGCGCTGGCCGCCTTCTGACAACAAATGTTCCAGGGTTCCCGGCTTGCCATTTAAAACCAGCTTGAATTGCGAGGCACCCGCTGACCATTGCGGTTCCTGGTCACGGGCATCCGGAGCCAGATAAAGCGCCAGTTTGTCCTGCTGCTCAAGGCGAATATTGCCATGCTGTACCGTCAGGCCGGCCAGATCGGCCCGCCAAACAGGCTGGCCCTGCTCATTTTGACCCAATACACCTTCTAACCAGGTTTCCAGATTAACGGGGGCCTTGCCTAACTGACGGGAATCCGATTGGGCAAATGTGGCTTTCAGGAGCGCGTCATGCTTGGCCAACGAGCCATTTACCTCACCATGTAGATTGCCCCTACCTTCAAGACCAGGCCACAGGCTGGACAATTCGGGCAGGTTGATGTCCAGTAACAAACGGCTGTCGGCATGCCCAAAACCACCCGAGGAGCGGATTTTATTCTTGCCCTGAACCAGATCGATATGCGCATTGTCAATATAAAGACCATCGACCGAAGACAGGTTCTTGAGCTGTAAATTAATATCGCCCGACAAGGTTTGCCGGTTCCAGCGACTGGCTGCATCTATGTTGGCCTGCAAGTCAAGCTGATGCAGTTGATCTGGCCCGTCAAGGTCTGCCTTAAAATCGACACGGGCAGTTAATAATGACTCTGGTACAGAACCAGCCAGTACTTGATGCAAGGCCAGCCGGTTGCTAAGCAAACTTCCTTCCAACCGGTCACTGCCATTAATACCCTGTTTTTCTTTCAGTTCGGCATCCAGCGACAGTGAAGAACCATTTTCAAGAGCCAGTGCCAAATGTGCGTTTTCAAGCGGAACCGGCGCAAACAGATTTAAGGTGGTATTGGCGTCCAGAGTTACCCCCTGCCCCTTGCCATCCAGATCAATCCCCAGGTTTTCGGCCGAACCCCGTGCCTGCAAGTTCAGATCAAAGGTGCAGCGGCCACTGTGCTGTCCCCGAAATACCGAGGTCACCAGGAAGCGGTCCAGGCAAATAGGTGAGTCCCGGTTTTCGCTGGATGCCTTGGCTTGCAAATTCAGTGCCAATGGCCAGGGCGACTTGAGCTGGGTAACTTCAAGATTGCCGCTTACATCGCTATTGACCAGGTCGTGAGCGATATGCAGGCTGTCTATTTTTGCCCTGGCCTGTTCCTGGTTAAGCAGCAAATTGGTCACCCAGAACCCGCTTAGTCCGATGGGTAAATCACTGCCATCGGCCTGCACGAGTGCAAACCTGCCAATACGAATCGTATCCACTTCTATGGTTACCGGCAAACCGGGCATGGTAAATGACCCGGTATCCGTGTCAGGCTCGGGAGACGCCACCGATAACAGGCGAACATCCAAGTCGCCCACTTCCATCTGCGTGATTTTAAGACGCCGGTTAAAGAGCGCCAGCCACTTGACCTGCACACGGGCATTGGTAGCCACCACGTTAACCTCGGGGGTATCAATAAGCAATCGCTCAAGTTTAAGGCCACGCCAGATGGTCCCTTCAACCTCGCCCATTTCACCGCCCACCTGGGCCAGCACATTGCGCAACGTCCATTTACTGCCAGCGCTGGTACCCAGCGCCCAGAACAGAAAAGTGGCAAACAGAAAAAGCACCAGCAAAGGGGTGACTTTCCAGTTAAGCCATTTTTTAAAATGCCTGCGGACCCTGCTCAAAATGCCACTCCTAACGAAAAGTGCAGTCTTAATTTACGGTCGCGCTGCCCCCAGGCCAAATCAAGTGACAAAGGCCCGGCCGGTGTCTTGACAATTGCACCCACCCCATAGCCCACGGCAATTTTCATTTCCCGGAAAGAGGGGGCCGCATCACCGGCATCAAGAAACACGCTCATGCCAAAACGATCATCAAAGTAGTGCATGTACTGGGCACCCACCACCCCCAGTGAACGGGTGCCCACAACGGCATTCCCCGTGTCACGACCGAACTTATTATATCTATAGCCCCGAATAGAGCGGGCTCCTCCGGTCCGGTAACCAAAGTCGTCTGGGATAGGCGTGTTTTTAGAGCCCACTACCTGTCCGGCTTCCGCCCGTAGCGTAAAGACATCTCTTTTACCCACCGGCCACCATTTCTGCACCCGTAAACTAACCCGGCCAAAAGTCTGCTGCTTGTTTAACGTCATGCCGGCCCCCAGCCCCAAGGCAATCAGGTTACCGTCCCGGGGATCGTAACGGTCGTTAATATCCCGTCGTAAAAAATCCCAGGTACCCACCACCGTTGGCAGAGAATAACGCGCTTCGTTTTCACGCTTGATTGAGTCGTAAGCAACTAACACCCCCCAGTTGGATTCGTAATCAACCCGGCTTTCAGGGTCCAGTTTGAATTCACGTTTGCGTTTCCAGCCTAAGCCAAAACGCGTGACCTCTTCATTTTGAATATCGGAATGGCGGGCCATTACCCCAAAACTGTCCCGTGAACCATCGTAATTGGGCGGCAAGGTAAAATCAAGAAAGGCACGCTGGCTTTTAAAGTCGGCACCTGCCCCCGCTTCCATAATAACCGGCAGTCCCCAGACAACATTTTTCGTATAAAGCCCCTCAATCCGGATTCCGCTGATGTCGTCCACCCCCAAGGAGCCGGCAACAGAACTTGCCGGGCCTTCGGTTACCCGAACAGACACCGGCAATTCCACCTGCTCCCTGTTGTAAACGTCAGAGCCTTCGGGAGTTTTAAGGGAAACGAATGCGCCCCTGAAAAAATTGGTTGACTGCAACGCCTGCTGCCAGTCATCAAGCTGCTCCTGAGTGTAGGGGTCGCCGGGCTTATACCGTATATAACGACGCACCAGGCTTTCGGGAACTCGACGCAGGCCAATGACCTCTATATTGCCCAAGGTCACTGCCGGACCACTATCGACCTCTGTCACCGTGTTAACCGTTGAGGTTTCGGGATTAACCACTGCCTGGGAGTGCGTCATGCGGGCAAGATAAAAATCCCGACCCATGACGCCATCAAGCAAAGCGCTTTTTGAAGAACTCCAGCGGGCATTGATAAAATCGGCATCAACGGGCAAGCCCCAGTTTTTTTTCAGGGACGCAACCCGCTGTGCATATTGGGCACCGATAATACTGCCAGCGAAGCGATTTTCCACCGACGCCACTTTGGCCACTTTACCTAGTTCTATATAAATATCCCAGGTTTCACCACCCACGTCTTCACCCACTTCAAGGGTCACCTTGGGGGAAAAATATCCTTGTGTGGCAAGGGCGGAAATCACGGCATCACGCCCCCGGCTGCGAATCCGCTCGGCTTCGCCACCGTCCTGGTCATCGGCCAGCCGAACCACAGCACTAATGCCATCATTAACCGTTTTCAAAATTTCAGGACTCAAACCGCTGGGGTCAATCACCACCTCGGGTTTGCCAGCAGCAAACACTACAGAAGTGGCAAACAGGATGAGCGGTAAAAAAGTGGCGTGCCGGGCTTTAAAGTACATCGGATTAAATGGTTAACAGGTTCGTACTACATATAATTTAATTTTATAACGGTTTTACCACTACTGAAGGAAACTTGCCACTCATATCTACCGCCAAATCGGAAACCGCAACGGCCAGTTTTCTGGCGATATGACGATACGACCGGGCGGCCTCGCTGTCTGGATCTGACACCACCGTCGGGTTGCCAGAATCTGTTTGCTCTCGGACTGCCAGCGTAAGTGGCAAGCTGCCCAACCACGGCACGCCCAGCTCCTGCGCCATCTTACGACCGCCATCCTGACCAAACAAATGCTCGACATGACCACAATTTGTACATACATGCATGGACATATTTTCAATCACACCCAGAATGGGCACATCAACCTTCTGGAACATGCGCAGGCCTTTGCGGGCATCGGCCAGGGCAATGTCTTGTGGCGTAGTAACAATAACCGCCCCCACAACCGGCACTTTCTGCGCCAGTGTCAGGGCAATATCGCCGGTTCCGGGTGGCATATCCACAATCAGGTAATCCAGGTCAGGCCAATTGGTTTGTCTTAGCAATTGCTCAAGAGCCTGGGCGACCATGGGGCCACGCAAAATAGCCGGTGCATCGCCGTCTATCAGGAAGCCAATCGAGTTTACCGCAATGCCATGCCCTTCAAGGGGTTCCATGCTTTTACCATCGACGGACTTTGGCTTGCCTGAAACACCCAGCATCAGTGGCTGGCTGGGACCATAAATATCAGCATCAAGGATACCCACTTTGGCGCCAGCCTGCGACAGGGCAAGTGCCAAATTAACAGAAGTTGTACTTTTACCTACCCCGCCTTTGCCTGAAGCCACCGCAATAATATTTTTTATTGATGCAATTGGTTTCAAGCCTCCTTGAACTACATGGCTTTTGATACCATCTAAGTAATTGATTTGGGTTTTCGAGGCGCCCGCCCTGGCACAGGCGTCTTTAATCTGCTGTTCGATATTGTTTTTATCTTCGGCAGAAGAGTAACCCAGAAACAATTTGACTTCTACAGTATCGCCCTTGATGTCCAGGTCCCTTTCCTTGAATTTTTTAGCCAGGGACGTGCCGGTAAGCGGATCCTGCACAGACTGCAGTTCGGAAAGAATGGTGTTTATTTGTAAACTCATGATTTCATCACTTTTAAACTTACTTGAGTAGAATAGTCAATCATACCGTTTTTATTATCAGCAGGTGAAGATAAACCTGCCACTCTCATGGGGTTTCCACACATAATGAAAGATTTTCTAGACAGCATCCTGAAAAGCGTCCTATTTGTCATTCTGGCCATTGTCGGCCTGTGCATGGCGTTCATCTTCATGGCATCAACCGCCATTGCCCTGGGTATCATGTACATTATTGCCCGCGTTCGCGGCCAAAACTTTTCAGCTGGCCAATTCTGGACACAATCCCGTACCCGGGCACGCCAGACGCAAACCGACTTCCAGGAAAAATTCCACAAACGCAAATTTTCCACCAGCGCCAAAGACGTGACCGACGTCGAAATACGTGAAATCAAATAAAAAACCGTTTTTCACTCACGCTTTAGTAAATACCACAGGCACTTATTGGCGCCAGGCCGGCATTTTCGTCTAAACTCACTCAATTGTTTAATTTTTACTGTAATTGTTCATGACACGCACGATTTTTGTTACTACTGCACTCCCTTATGCCAATGGCTCATTTCATATTGGCCATATCATGGAATATATCCAGGCCGATATCTGGGTTCGCACCATGCGCATGTCGGGCCATACCGTTCATTTTGTCGGTGCCGATGACGCCCATGGCGCCCCCATCATGCTTAAAGCCGAAAAAGAAGGCATCAGCCCGGAAGAACTCGTTGCACGCTATGCCAATGAACGCCCCACCTACCTGAATGGTTTCCATATCAAATTTGATCACTGGCACAGCACCCACAGTGAAGAAAACGTGCAGCTGTCTGGCGACATTTACAAAGCCCTGAAAGCGGCCGGCTTCATCAGCAGCAAAACCATTGAACAGTTTTACGATCCGGTCAAGGGCATGTTCCTGCCAGACCGCTACATCAAGGGCGAGTGCCCCAAATGCCATGCCAAAGACCAGTATGGCGACTCCTGTGAAGTGTGTAGCGCCGTTTACGCCCCCACCGAACTGATCAACCCATACTCTACCCTGACCAATGCAACCCCGGTATTGAAATCGTCCGAACACTTTTTCTTCAAGCTGTCCGACCCGCGCTGCGTTGAGTTCTTGCAAGACTGGACCAACGGTACCAATGCCCGTGGCCAGAAGCGCCTGCAAAACGAAGTGCTGGCCAAAACCCGTGAATGGCTTGGCAACGCTAACGACAGCGAAAGCGAAAGCAATCTGAACGACTGGGACATTTCTCGTGATGCGCCCTATTTTGGCATTGAAATTCCCGATGAACCCGGTAAATATTTTTATGTATGGCTGGATGCGCCGGTTGGCTACCTGGCCTCTTTAAAAGCCTATTGCCAAAAAACCGGCCTTGATTTTGACGGCCTGCTGGATCCCAATGGCAATACCGAACAGGTTCACTTCATTGGCAAGGATATTATTTATTTCCACGCCCTGTTCTGGCCCGCCACGCTTAAGTTTTCAGGCCGCAAAGTGCCCGATGCCCTGTTCGTGCACGGTTTCATTACCGTGAGCGGCGAAAAAATGTCCAAAAGCCGTGGCACCGGTATTTCACCCATCAAGTATCTTGAGCTGGGCATGAATGCCGAATGGATGCGCTACTACATTGCCGCCAAACTGAATGCACGCGTTGAAGATATTGATTTCAACCCCGACGATTTCATTGCCCGCGTCAACAGTGACCTGATTGGCAAATACATTAACATTGCCAGCCGCGCCGCCAACTTTATCAGCAAACACTTTGACGGGAAACTGGCTTACCAGGGCGACATTAACGCGTTCACCACAGAAATCGCCAGTGTCACCGAAAGCGTTCGCAACGATTTCGAAGCCCGCGAATATGGCCGCGCCATCCGTACCCTGATGGCTTATGCCGACAAGGTCAACCAGGCCTTTGACAATGCCCAGCCCTGGATCCTGGCCAAAGGCATCAGCACCGCCGATGCCGCCCAAAAAGAAAACCTGCAAGATATCTGTTCACGCGCACTCGCCGGGTTCAAAGCCCTGTCGGTAATGCTCACGCCCGTATTGCCAGCACTTTCAAAACAGATTGCAACCGAACTTTTCGAGCAGGATAGCGGCTTCACCTGGCAAAATGCCACTCAATTGCCCGAACACATCGCACCCTTCAAACATCTGATGCAACGGGTTGATCCCAAAATGCTGGACGACCTGTTCGAGCCCCCTGCAGAGGAAGTGGTTATTCCCGGCGGTGAGTCCGTTGCCGAGACCATCAAGATTGACGATTTCAGCAAGATTGACCTGCGCATTGCCAAAATTGTCAATTGCGAACATGTCGAAGGATCAAGCAAACTGTTACGAATGACACTCGATGTCGGAGAAGGCCGTCACAGAAATGTTTTCTCTGGCATAAAAGAAGCATATAATCCAGAAGAACTGGTGGGTAAACTAACCGTTATGGTTGCCAACCTGGCTCCTCGTAAAATGAAATTCGGTGTTTCCGAAGGTATGGTGCTTGCAGCCAGCCATGCCGACGAAAAAAACAACCCCGGCATTTACATCCTCGAGCCCTGGGAAGGCGCGCAACCCGGTATGCGTATCCACTAAACCAAGAAGGCAAGATCAATTTATCTCGCAACAGGATGCGCATATGGATGGAGTCTGGTGGCAACAAGCCAAAAAGATCAGCAGTATCGTAAAAACAGCAGGTCCGTTCATGTTCCTCCAGGAGCTGATCAACCAACCTAAGTTTACCGGTGCCATTTGCCCCAGCTCCAAAAAGCTGGCCCGGCAAATGGCCAAACACATACCCTTGGACAACGATGGCATCGTCATCGAACTGGGCGGGGGCACTGGCGTCATCACACAGGCCATCCTGGATCACGGCATTTCTCCCGACAAACTTTATGTGGTTGAGTTTTCTCCCACTTTCGCCCGTCATTTAAAAGCCCGTTTTCCTCATATCACCGTCATCAATGGCAATGCCGCCCATCTGGACGCGCTTATTCCACACGACGCAAAAATAAACACGGTGGTTTCCAGCCTGCCCCTGATTTCCCTGCCTCCCGACACCTGTAGCCAGATTCTGCAGCAATGGCATACCCTTTTAAAAGGGCAAGGCCTGGCCATTCAATTTACCTACAACCTGCGCTCACCCCTATGGAAAACCCACATCAAGGCCAGCCAGTATCACAGTGAAATTGTCTGGGGCAACATTCCCCCTGCCAAAATCATGACATTTAAGTTTTAGTACCCATATTGTCAACTTGTTGGTCCGTATCAAATACAATTACGGCTTAACTAGTGAAATCGACATGAGTACTGAAAACACAAATCCCGAACTGGTTGCCGAAGGCACCGAAAAGCCCGAACAACAGTTCGGGCACATCAAAAGCTTTGTTCACCGCCGCTCTCACATGACGCCTGGCCAAAAACAGGCCATAGAACGGCTCATGGACCAATGGTCTCTTGCCTACCAACCACGTTGCCTGAACTACGAAAAAGTGTTCGGCAGACAAGCACCCACTATTCTTGAGATTGGTTTTGGCATGGGTGAAACCACCGAAAAAATTGCCCTGACCCGCCATGAAGAAAACTTCCTGGGTGTTGAAGTCTTCAATGCTGGTGTAGGCGCCATGCTAAAGCGCATCGAAGCGTCTTCGCTGAACAATGTACGCATTATCCAGCATGATGCCGTAGAAGTGGTCAAGGACATGCTGCCTGCCAACAGCCTCGCGGGCGTGCATATTTATTTTCCCGACCCCTGGCCCAAAAAACGGCACCACAAGCGCCGCCTGATCCAGCCCGAATTTATAAAGCTGCTGGTTAGCCGATTGCAACCGGGCGGCTATATTCATTGCGCCACCGACTGGGAAAATTACGCGGAACAAATGCTGGAAGTCTTGTCGGCCAACCCCGAGCTGGAAAACACCGCCAACGATTACGCCCCCAAACCCGACTATCGCCCACAAACCAAATTTGAAACCCGGGGCCTGCGTCTGGGTCACGGTGTGTGGGACCTGGTGTTTAAAAAGAAAAAGGATTAGTCCCTATGTACCCACCCATCGAACCCTATAAAACCGGTTTTCTGGAAACTGCCGACGGCCATCAGGTTTACTGGGAACTTTGTGGCAATCCCCACGGGAAACCGGCGGTATTCCTGCATGGCGGGCCGGGTTCCGGGTGTGGTGCCCAACACCGCCAGCTGTTTGACCCGACCAAATACAATGTCCTATTGTTTGACCAGCGCGGTTGCGGCCGCTCACGTCCACATGCCAGCCTGCACAACAACACTACCGCACACCTGATTGAAGACATGGAACGCCTGCGCAGCGACATCATGGGTGCAGAAAAATGGCTGGTCTTTGGCGGTTCCTGGGGCTCTACCCTGTCTTTGGCCTACGCCCAGGCACACCCCAAACACGTTAGCGAGCTGGTGGTGCGCGGTATTTTTACCGTCCGCAAAGAAGAGTTGCGCTGGTTTTATCAGGAAGGTGCATCATGGCTATTCCCCGACTACTGGGAAGACTACCTGGCCCCTATTCCACCTGAAGAGCGTGACGATTTAATTGCCGCCTATCACAAACGGCTAACCGGCAACAATGACGAAGAACAAATCCGGGCCGCCCGGGCCTGGAGCCAATGGGAGGGCCGCACCATCAGCCTGCTGCTGGACGAATCCCATGTCAGCAGCCATATAGAAGACCATTTTGCCATTGCCTTTGCCCGTATCGAAAACCATTATTTTTCGAATAGCGGTTTCATGACAGAAAACCAGCTGCTGGATAACGCCCACAAACTACATGGCATTCCAGGCATTATCATTCAGGGACGCTACGATGCCTGCACCCCGGCCAAAACTGCCTGGGAACTGCACAAGGCATGGCCACAAGCCGAATTCCAGATTATTGCCGATGCCGGCCATGCCTTTAATGAACCCGGTATCCTGAAAGCCCTGATTGCCGCTACCGACAAATTTGCCGATAACGGGTCTACCTGACATTTCTTAACGAATGCACGCTGGGCTTTATCCTGTTTTCGTTGAATAATACATAAGGGGCAGCACAAGCTGCCATCTCTTATTTCAGATAATCAGCAATCAGGAGTTATTATGGGTTTATTAAACTTCATTAAAGACGTTGGCGAGAAGATTTTTGGGGGCAGTGAGGCTAACGCCGCTTCCCCCGAAAACCTGCAAAAAGAATTGGAAAAACACGGTCTGAATGCCGAAGGCCTGGATATTTCTGTAGACGGTGATAAAGTGACGGTCAAAGGCAATGCCGCCACAACCGCCGATGCTGAAAAAATTGCCATTGCCCTGGGCAATACCCTTGGCGTTGCCACGGTAGACAATCAGCTAAACACCGCCAACGCTGAAGCGGAATCAAATTTCTATACCGTTATAAAAGGCGATACCCTTTCAAAAATTTCCAAAGAACTATATGGCGATGCCAACCAATACATGAAGATTTTTGAGGCCAACAAACCCATGCTTAGCCATCCGGACAAAATTTACCCTGGACAGGTTCTGCGCATTCCCCAATAATGCACTGGCATTAATCTACGATAAAAGTCCGCCCAAACAGGCGGACTTTTTTTGTTTACTTCTTGAACCCGCCAAAACCGCCCATGCCCTTCAGGCCCTTAAGCCCGCCCATGGCACGCATCATTTTCCCCATACCGCCTTTCTTGAACTGCTTCATCATGCCTTGCATCTGCTCAAACTGTTTAAGCAATTTGTTCACTTCCTGAACCGGCACGCCAGAACCGGCTGCAATACGCCGCTTGCGCGAAGCCTTCAGCAACTCGGGTTTGGCCCGTTCCTGGGGCGTCATGGAATTAAGAATACCTTCGGTACGGCGCAATTGCTTTTCAGCCTGGCCGCCTTGCAGCTGGCCCGCTGCCTGGGCAAACTGAGCAGGCAGTTTTTCAAGCAGGGAACCCATATCCCCCATTTTCTTGACCTGCTGCAACTGGTCACGAAAATCGTTCAGGTCAAAACGGTCTCCCGACTTGATCTTGGTGGCCAGTTTCTGGGCTTCGGCAATGTCAATATTGCGCTGCGCCTGCTCAACCAGGGACACAATATCGCCCATCCCAAGCACGCGCTGGGCCATCCGCTCGGGATGGAAAGCCTCAAGGCCATCGAGTTTTTCGGAGACACCAATAAACTTCAGGGGCTTGCCGGTAATATGCCGCACCGATAAGGCGGCACCGCCCCGGGCATCGCCATCGAGTTTGGTCATGACCACGCCAGTTAATGGCAAGGCCTCTGAAAAGGCCTTGGCCACATTGACCGCATCCTGCCCCTGCATGGCATCAACCACAAACAGGGTTTCAATGGGCTTAAGCACCTCGTGCAGCATGCTGATTTCGGCCATCATGGCCTCATCAATACCCAGGCGACCGGCCGTATCCACCAGCAAGACATCATAATGATGCCGTTTTGCATGATCGATCGCTGCCAGGGCAATATCACGCGGCTTCTGGCTAATGTCAGACGGGAAGAAATCTACCCCCACCTGCGCAGCAACCGTTTTCAACTGTTCGATAGCGGCAGGACGATAAACGTCGGCACTAACCACCAGCACTTTTTTACGCCCGGCCTTGCGACCGTTTTGCAGTAAATCACCCGCATTAATTAGCTTGGCAAGCTTACCGGTGGTGGTGGTTTTACCGGCACCTTGCAAACCGGCCATTAATATAATGGCCGGAGGCTGCGTTGCCAACGACAATTCAGACGCCTGCGCCCCCAGGTCTCCGCCCATCAGCGCGGTTAATTCTTCGTGAACCACCCCCACCAGGGCCTGGCCGGGACTTAAACTGCCGGCAACTTCTTCACCCAGCGCCTTTTCTTTGACCCTGGCAACAAACTCACGCACCACTGGCAAAGATACATCGGCCTCGAGCAATGCCAAACGTACCTCGCGCAGCATTTCCTGCGTGTTGGCTTCGGTCAGGCGAGCCTCTCCCCGGATGGTCTTCATGACCCGGGACAAACGATTAGTTAAATTATCGAACATGAATTTTGCACTTTAATAAATGAATTACCAGGATTAGAGGCTATACTATGTTTTTGTAACGTAAAAATTACCTAACCCCTACCATCAAGATATCAGTTTATGTCAGCTGACATTGTATTGCACTCTCTGGCCGCATTGGCCTATCTTCTGCTTAGTCTGTCAATTTGGCGCCCCATTGTGCAACAAAAAACCATCACCCCAACGGGCTCGGTCCGTAGTGTGTGTGTGTTTTCCACCTTGGTGTTGCACGGCATTGCCGTGCACTGGGCCATCGTCCATACAGATCACATCCAGTTAAACTGGTCCTTGGGCCTGTCCATTACCATCTGGCTGGGCATGATCGTATTCTGGATAGAAAGCAGGCTGAACAAAATAGACGGCCTGCTTTTACTGCTGCTGCCCATTGCCAGCGTTATATGCCTGTTGGCCGCCCTGTTCCCCTCAGGCTCACAAAGCCTGATTATTCCGTCCCAAACCCATCTGTTCAAGATCCATTTCCTGATCTCCCTGTTTGCTTATAGCCTTATTGCGATTGCCGCCATCCAGGCTTTCTTAATGACCGCAATGGATCAATACCTGCACAAGCCTGTCAATTTTCAGGAAAACCCCTCGCTAACCACCCGCATCCTTGAAGCCCAGCCACCGCTCATGCAACAGGAACGCATCCTGTTCAAGCTAATCTGGATTGGTTTTGGCGTCCTTAGCCTGTCTATTATCACAGGCATTATGGTTTCGCTAAACAAAACCGGCCAGTTCCTGCCGATGGATCACAAAACCATTTTCACCCTGCTTTCATGGCTGGTATTCAGCACACTGCTGGTTGGACGCAGCCTTTGGGGCTGGCGTGGCAGGCTGGCCCTGCGCTGGACACTTACCGGTTTTGCCCTGCTCATGCTGGCCTATACCGGCACCCGCTTTATCTTTGATGTCGTTATAAACAAAGGTGTCTGATGAGATTTCTGCTTTTTATCATCCTGGTCATTATCCTGATGCTGGCCATCCGCATATTTGCAGGACGCGTTCAGACACTTTTCAAGAACATGCAGTCAAACACCAGCCCGCCACCCGCCACCCGGCAAAACCAGACCAGTGAATCCATGGTGCAATGCGCCCATTGCCATATTCATTTGCCCCGCTCGGAAGCCTGCCTCATAAACGGTAAAACCTGGTGCAGTGAAGAGCATGCCCGGCTGGGTCAGAAATAATGGCCCTTCCACTTTTGCAGCTGGACCGCCATGGATGGCTAAAGCCCACAGACAACATTCGCCTTGTCCCATCTCCCAACTTTGACCAACGCCACAAAAACGAAACCGTCTCGCTACTGGTAATTCATAATATCAGCCTGCCACCATACCAGTATGGCGGCCCGTACATAGAGCAGCTGTTTACCAACCGCCTAAACCCACACGTACATCCCTTCTTTGAAGACATCAAGCACTTGCGGGTGTCGGCGCATTTTCTGATTCGCCGCAACGGGGAAACTATCCAGTTTGTCAGCACCGACAACCGTGCCTGGCATGCCGGGGTCTCCCGTTTTAACGGCCGCGAAAGCTGTAATGACTTTTCTATCGGGATAGAACTAGAGGGCTGCGATTTTGAGCCATTCATGCCCGAACAGTATGAAACCCTAAGCCAGTTAAGCAAAGTGCTAAGGGCACGCTACACCTTAAGGGCAGTACGTGGTCATGAACATATCGCACCAGACAGAAAAACAGACCCGGGCCCTTACTTTGACTGGAAACAATATCAAAAAGAAAGCGGCTGGACCAAACGGGAAATGCCCGAACCCCAATAAAAACCGGGGCCGGGCATTGGCATTATGCCTGCTTCAGATCGCGATTACGCAGACTTCAGCAACAGGGCATTCATGCGTTTAACAAACGCGGCCGGGTCGGCCAGCTGAGCGCCTTCAGCCAGCATGGCCTGATCCAGCAACACATTGGCCCAATCCTCAAATGCACCTTCTTCGGCCGCCTGAATACGGGCAATAATGGCATGTTCGGGGTTGATTTCAAGGGTAGGTTTGAAATCGGGCGTTTCCTGGCCAGCCGCCTGCAACATGCGCAGCAAATGCGGACTTAATTCATTTTGGCCAACCACCACGCAAGCCGGAGAGTCAACCAGACGCAGCGTCACACTGACGTCCTTAACCTTGTCTTTCAAGGCTTCCTGCAAACGCGCCACCAAAGGCTTGAAGGACTCGGCCACTTCTTCCTGTTTTTTCTTTTCCGCTTCATCGGCCAACTCGGCAAGATCAAGCCCCCCCTTGGAAACCGATACCAGCTGCTTGCCCTCAAACTCGCGGAAATGAGACATCATCCACTCGTCAACCCGCTCTGACAGCAACAGGACCTCTATGCCTTTTTTACGGAAGATCTCAAGGTGCGGACTGTTCTTGGCTGCATTGAAGGAGTCTGCCACCACGTAGTAAATCCGGTCTTGCCCTTCTTTCATGCGTGAGATGTAATCGGCCAGGGAGACATTCTGCAAAGGCTCATCGGTATGGGTTGAGGCAAAACGCATCAGTTTGGCAATCCGCTCAAGGTTGGACGGATCTTCTCCGGTACCTTCTTTAAGCACCTGGCCAAACTCGGCCCAGAATACAGCGTAATCGTCGGGCTTGTTCTCGGCCATGTTTTCAAGCAGGGACAGGATACGTTTTACCGAACCTTCACGAATAGCGCGAACATCGCGGCTTTCCTGCAAAATTTCACGGGAAACGTTAAGTGGCAAGTCAGAAGAGTCAATCACACCGCGCACAAAACGCAGGTACGATGGCAGCAACTGCTCGGCTTCATCCATGATAAAGACACGTTTCACATACAGTTTTACGCCACGCTTGCCGTCGCGATCCCACAAATCAAACGGCGCGCGCTTGGGAATATACAGCAACTGGGTATACTCGCTACGGCCTTCCACACGGTTATGGGTCCAGGCCAGCGGATCTTCAAAATCATGGCTGACATGCTTGTAAAACTCTTGATACTGCTCGTCGGTAATGTCAGACTTGCTGCGGGTCCATAGTGCACTGGCCTGGTTAACGGCCTCCCACTCGTCCTGTTTAACCATTTCGCTTTTTTCTTCATCATATTCTTCTTTCTGCATAAGCACAGGCAGGGAAATATGATCGGAATAACGGCGCAAGATCTCGCTTAATTTCCAGTGGCTAAGGAAATCATCTTCATCGGCACGCAAGTGCAGGGTAATCTCGGTACCGCGTGCTTCCTTTTCAATCGTTTCAATAGTGAAGTCGCCCTCACCTTCGGAGGTCCAGCGCACCGCTTCATTGGCGGCCACACCAGCGCGGCGGCTTTCTACGCTTACCTTGTCGGCAACAATAAATGAAGAGTAAAAACCCACGCCAAACTGGCCAATTAACTGGGCGTCTTTTTGCTTATCGCCACTTAGCTGAGAGAAAAACTCTTTCGTGCCAGAGCGGGCAATCGTGCCCAGGTTGGCCACTGCTTCTTCTTTGCTTAAGCCAATGCCATTATCGGAAATGGTAATGGTGCGGGCATCTTTGTCATAGCTGACCTTAATTTGCAAGTCCGCCCCACCTTCAAGCAAGGCAGGGTTGTCGATGGCTTCAAAACGCAGCTTGTCACAGGCATCCGAGGCGTTGGAAACCAGTTCCCGCAAGAAAATTTCCTTGTTGCTATACAGGGAGTGAATCATTAAATGCAGTAATTGCTTGACTTCTGTTTGAAAGCCCATGGTTTGCGGGCCGGCTTGAACAGTTGCTTCTTCTTGACTCATAGAATTGTTCGCTTGAAAAAAGTTAGAATAAAAACAGGCAAGTAAAAACCTGCAATCTACCGGGTTAACTGGGGGCTACCTGCCTTTTTTCAAGGGCATTTTATTGTAAACAGGGAAACAGGCGTATAATCAATAGCATTTCATCGCTGTTTGCTCCCTCTTTCCCATGCAAACGCACACGCTGTTTTCCTGCAAAAGCCAGGTAATTATTTCTTAAAACACATGCAATCCAAAAAACTATGGACCCCTGATTTTATTATCATCACGGGGGTCAACTTACTCATTTCTATCGTCTTTTACTTTCTGATTGTTACCCTGGGTGACTATGTCACCCAACGTTATGGGGTTTCTATTAGCATGGCCGGGCTGGCGGTAGGCATTTTTATTATTGGCGCCCTAACCAGCCGCCTGATTATCGGCCAGATGGTGGACGTGATTGGCCAGAAAAAAACCCTGTTAATTGGCCTGGTTACCTTCACGATAACCACCGGCCTGTATTTTATCAGTGACTCCATCTATTCCTTGCTGGTGGCACGCTTTCTGCACGGCATGGCCATTGGCGTGGCCAGTACCGCCTGCGGCACCATTGTGGCGCATATTATTCCCTCCCATCGCAAGGCCGAAGGCATTGGCTACTACAGCCTTAGCACCACGCTGGCTTCTGCCATTGGCCCATTCCTGGGGTTGTGGATGAGCCAGACTTTTGATTTCCAGTGGATTTTTGCATTTTGCCTGTTTATCAGCCTGCTGGCCCTGGCGGCCTCAACCTTCCTGAAAACCAGCTCAAGCAAGCACACCGGTGAAATCCCTTTCCGCTTTTCCCTAGGCGATCTTGTTGAACGTAAGGCCTTGCCAGTGTCAACGGTCATGTTCCTGCTGGGGCTGTGCTTTGCCAGCGTGTTGACTTTCCTGAACAGCTACTCGATTGAACTGAACCTGGTTACGGCAGCCGGTTTCTTTTTTGTTGTTTATTCTTTCGTTATCCTGTTTTCACGCCCGGTTGCCGGAAAAATCCTGGACAAAAAAGGCTCAAACGTGATTGTGTACCCATGCTGCATTTTACTTGCCATGGGCATGGCCACCATGGCAACAAGCCATTCCGCCTTAACACTGCTAACCGCCGCCGCCCTGATTGGCCTGGGTTACGGCAGCCTGCAATCGGCCCTGCAGGCCGTTGCCATTAAAGTGGTTAAGCCGCATCGCATGGGACTGGCCACCGCCACATTTTATATTTGCCTGGATGCCGGACTGGGTTTTGGCCCTTACCTGTTAGGTATTATTATTTCTGAAACCGGCTACCGTAACCTGTACTGGCTGATGGCCGGACTGGCCCTGTTATGCATGCTGCTGTTTTATATTGTGCATGGCCGCCATGTTGCTTCTTTCCGTGAGCGGGACAGGCTGGAAAAACAATAAACAATGCTTCACTCCCCCACCCTTGCCTGCACTGGCCCAACAGCCACGGCAGGCAAAAAATCATTTCCAAGCGCTTGGCATGCCTGATACATTAGCGCCAATCGGCAACATTACGATTTGTCAGCTGGGTGGCGCTTTCCCGCTTTTGTGGATCAAAAACAAAAGCCTTGCCAAAGCCCTGCACCAGCGTGCCTTTTGACGGCAGCAGCCGAACCATAACAAAGTCAGGCAAGGACGCCAATAAACTTACCGTTTTACCGGCCCGTTCCGTCAGGGCCGCCAGTGCGCTTTCATACTCTTCGCTGTTTTTATCAACCGTTTCCGCCCTGGCCTGATAGCTTAAACGCACACGGGCATAGATGTTTTTGGTTTTGCTTTCATCGTCTGCCAGCAAAATAGCCAGATTGGGGTTTTGCTGCAAATTGACCGTGTGCGTGGCCAGACCGGACACCAGAATATAAAAACGGTTATTAAGCCATGTGAAAGGGGTGTAGCTGGCATTTGGCTCTCCCTGCTTATTGTTGGTTGCCATCATCAGGGAAAGGCATTCATTGTGTAAACGGTCTATTTCAGCTTGAAGATCGGTATCCATGAGTTTCCTGCTGGTTTGAAGTTATGGGGTAGATGTTTTTACCCATACTTTATAGCCGGCTTGTTTTTTTGTGTTGCATAAACGACATTTATTCATGAATATTTTATTTTTTAGCCAAATAAAGATAACAGTACTGTAAAAAAACAAAAAAACAGGTATAATTTTTTCTTTCCTGCCTACAGTTACAGGTTTATTTCCTGTAACGTCAGATTGCCCGGGTGGTGAAATTGGTAGACGCAGGGGACTCAAAATCCCCCGCCGCAAGGCGTGCCGGTTCGATTCCGGCCCCGGGCACCAGTTTCTAAAAGGCCGTCTCTATAAAAATAGAGACGGCCTTTTTTATTATAAATTTCATATAGTTACCTCTATTTTTTGTTTAGCAAAAATTAAATTTTTCATATATTCACCTCTATTTTTGTTCAGAGCAAATTGCATTTTGGTTAACTAAAACTTGGTCGTGTGTCATTTTTGTGTCTAACAATGCCGCGTGCTTATGCAAATGAAATGGCGCAAGGTGGGCATATTTTTGCACCATTGCGACTGTTTCCCAACCGCCCATTTCCTGTAAGTCACGAATTGGCACACCTGCCTGTACCAACCAACTAGCCCAGGTATGCCTTAAATCATGCCAACGGAAATCTTCGATACCTGCTTTGATTAAAGCTCTGCTCCAAGTTGTACTGCTAACCACTTTCACTGGTACTCCCTTATTAGTAAAAACTCGTCGGGGGTGCTTTTTCCATTGTCTTTCTAAAACATCCATGGCTAATCTATTTAATGCAACACCTATTGGCTTTTCAGCTTTTGCTTGATCTGCATGTATCCAGGCAACTTTATGTTTTAAATCAATTTGTGACCACTCAAGAAATAACACATTTGATTTACGTAATCCTGTGGCTAAAGAAAACCGTACCATTTCAGCTATCGTCTCAGGCAAAGCCTCTATAAGCCGTTCTGCCTCATCTTTTGTTAACCAACGAACTCTTTTTTTAGGTTCTTTAAACTGCTTTAAAAAAGGTGCTTTATCAAGCCAATCCCACTCTCTTTCGGCTTTTCGTAAAATAGCCCTTACCAAAGCAATATAACGGTTCTTTGTAGCGCTGCCACACTGCAAATTATTGATGGTCTCCATAATAAAATTACGGTTCATATCCTTAAGGTATAAGCCTCTGAATGAAGACAATATTTTCAATTTGGAAGCATCTTTACGTAAATCTTTTTTGTGCTGCATTTCAAGCAACCAGCGTTTTGCTGCTTCATCCCATGTTTTGTTGGGTACCTCCTGCATGCGTTCAACTCGCCAATATTCATGTTTGAGTTTATCGTGGAGTTCTAACGCTTTGTTTTTGCAATTTGTTCCAGTAGTACGTCTAATTCTTTTACCGCTTGCGGTGCAAAAGTCAATGTGCCAAATTCCGTTTCTAAGGACGAGTGACATTTATTTCTCCTGTACGACGCTTGCAGCAATACAGCCTGATTATTTTTAACATATTTTTGCAAGGACTCTTGTTCTACAAAGTATCTACGGCCAATTTTGCAGGCCAATAATTTTCCTGATCTAATATGCTCCCTTATAGTCTCAGGATGGCAATGGCAATATTGCGCCACATCTTCCACATTTAAGGTTTTCAACATCTTAAATTTCCCATTCAATGCCTGCTATTTGGCTTGCTACCGTAGGTTCTAAATTCTTATGTTCCTTAATATGATTAGCAGACAAATTTTCAACCGGCTCTAGCGCTTTCGTACGCTCAAAAGCCATGACATAATCGTGAACTTTTTCAGCGTCTTGGCAGGCCAAAACAATCTCATAAGGATCATCCTGTAATGCTTTAATCCATGAATCCACATAAGCCACATGTTGCCCCGGATCGTGGCTTATACCCAGTTCCTGACCCAACATCATTGATGCAATTTCAGCCCTTAGCTCTTCTTTTGCATAGGCCTCAGTACCAAAAGCGTTCATCAGCGGACGATCAAGACGACTTTCATGCCCCGTCCAGTGCCCCAGTTCATGTAACGCTGTTGAATAATATTTTTCAGCATCGGTAAACTGCCCACGGTTTGGCAAAACGATCTTGTCCCGCATCGGGGTGTAATAAGCTCGATCACCAGATTTATGCTCTATATCGGCTTGAGAGGCTTGCAGAAGACTTTCTGCTCTTTCCACAGGGTTCCATTCCTGCACTTTCTTTTCCAGTGGTGCAATACCGTTAATTTGCTCTGCATTGAAGACAACAAAAGTTCTAATAATCGGTTTATCCAATTTCACCATTTCTTTAACCGATTGGCCGGTACTATCTTTAACCACTGCACCGCTTGCATCACGTTTAATTTGCTCATCATGAAAGCGGATTGATTGAATATGGCTGCCTTTTGAGCCTTTATTAACCGTGTACCCTTCATTTTTTGCCTGGTTAAAAGTCATCCACCGGGGATCTTCAAATCCACTGCTCATTAAACTCATTGAGTTCATGCCCTGGTACTCTTTGCCGGTCAACGCATTGTATGGCCGTGATAGTGCCGCCTCACCCCACGGCTTTTGCCAAGGTGCTGTCCCTTGTTTTAGTTGCTCGATGATTCGATTGGCCACTTGCTCATAAAGTGGTGATTTTTTTGATACTGACATAATTTTTATCCATAAAAAAAGCCGCCTTAAAGGCAGCTTCGTTTAACAGTTTTGACCGGCTTAATTTTTATTGGCCAAGGCGTCTCTTTCTTCTTCGGTTAGATGATCATATTCATCTGCAAGGTATTCCGGGTTTTGAAGTAGAATTTCCAACAGCTTTTCGTCTGTTTCTTCTTTAGGCTCTGTGTTATCAAGCTGGTCCTGTTCATTATCTATACTCATCGCTCTAACTCCATTTCATTTTGTTTGATTTGTTCCCTTTCCCTTTGCTGCTGTTTTTCCACTTTAGCTTGCAATGGGTCAGGCATATTCAATGCTGTACCGTTTATTGCCTTATCCATATTGGTATCAAAATTACGCATAGCATCTTTCCGGTGATCGGTCTTCATATTTGCCACCACCTCTTTGGCCATGCTTTTATATACCTGGAACTTGGCCAGATTAGCCTTATTCAAGCCCTTAACACCGCCAGACTGGACCATTTTATCAGCCATAATCTTGACTTCACTGTTAACCGATTGGCCGCCAATATCCGTCATTCTTACGTCAGAGTCAATGTCTGCTTTGGGTGAAGATTCAATTTGTGCGGCCGTTGGCATTTGGTTTTGCGCTTTCAGTTTATCCGCTTCGGCCGCAGCCTGGGCTTGTAACGACTTATCGTTTTGCTTATCCGATTGATTGTTTATTATTGGCTCTTGTTTTTCGGTTTCCACTTCCTTTTTATTAAAAATGGTCGCTTCCCATTCATTACGGTGAGAAACTATTTTTTCATGAGATATAACCGTTTTGCCGTCTGTATCAAAAATAGGGGCATCAACTTCCACAGCCTGCCTGCCAATATTTTTCAGAGACAGTTCATCACCTACTTTTGCATTACTTTTATTTAGTGCATCTTCAAGCCCCAGACCCCAAACGGTATGCTCTTTTTCTCCTTGTTTTAACGTCACAAAATAATTCATTTTATTTTTTTCATCATGCATATAGGGTGCTGCACCATGATCGACGAGTACCCCCGCATTCAAGTCCTCTTTGCTTACCCGCTCTTTAACACCCTGTTCCGGTTTTTCCAACCCCTTTTCAAGGACAGGTATATTTTCCAGCTTATTCAATGCACGCTCATCCTGCAGGTGCTTTAATGCCGCTAAATCTTCAGGGGTAGGCTGATAACCAGTTGTTTTAATGCCCTGACTTTCGGCCTCTAAAAATGCCTGGCGTTTAAATTCATGATTGCCAAAAAGTTTGATGTGCGACCACCCTTTATCTTTGGCTACTTCCACCATGTCATGCACAGTTTGCAAATCTGATTTGGATGTTTTTAATTGCTTACCTGAGTCCACAAAAACGGTTGTCCGGCCATTGACATCAAGATACATTCCATCAGCATAAAGGTATTTGTTTTTCAGGCTCTCAGGTGGTGCCTTATACTGTAAATCAGTGATCGGCGGCGGTTGCTCAACGACTGATTGATTATTTGGCTGTACAGATGGCTTTAACGGTTCTTGAACAGACTCTTTTTCTGCGGTTTTAGTATTATTGCCGGTAAGGTTTGTCAGTGCCTCCTCTTCCAGTTCCTTATTTAGCGGAACAGCCTTTGCTTTAATCTGTTCCAGATCAACTTCAATATAATTTTCAGCCTGATCCGATCCTCGATCAACCGGCTCACTCTGTTCCTGGTCTGGCTCTGGCAAGCCTTTAAAATAGTCAGATTCTTGCAATTTCATTGTGCTTTCCTTTTCGTTTTCCGTATCGTTTTTTATTAAAACCTGTGTTTCACCAATCACTTGACGGACGGCATCAAGTCCCCGGATTTCGTGTAAATCATTGAAATCCGATGGATACTTGCCAACACCATGTTTATCTTGATAAATGGCCGTATCCTTATCATCAAAAACCGGCATTTTAATTTCTGCCCTGGAACCTAAAATTTCGGCTGCTTTTTGGGCAAACTTCAAACCGGCATTTTTTGTTTTTGAATCATTATCTGCGGCCAGGACAATAGGGAAATCCGCCTTTTTGATATTTTCAGCCACTGCAACCAAGTTATGAGCCGCAAACACAACCAGAACAGGCTTACCAGTGGCAGCATGCAGACTTGCACCCGTTGCCAAGCCTTCGGTTAGGATCAGCCCTGTGGCTTTGGATTTTGACGCATCCCCAATCAAAAATGCACTGCCGGTCAACATCTCATCTTTACCAAAATACTTGCTACCGTTAGGGTTGATTTTCTGAACGGCCACTATCTCTTTATTCTGTTTAACGGGCACCAGCAAGTGATTCCCCTGCTGGCGTAAATTTGCCAGAATGACTGGGTCTGCAATGCCTTTATTCAATAAATAAGGGTGATTCGGATTAACCGGATCACCCTTATTAAATAATACCTGGGCTTTATCTTTGGCTTTGTCTGCTGCCTCCAGCCTTTCAGTGATGGCCTGCTGCTCCCGTTGTTGTCTCTCTTGTGCCTTACGCCTAAAATTTTCAGGATCAACCGGCTTAAACTGCGTTTTATCTGGCTTGTATCCTCCATTCTTTGCTTCATGAAAAACAGAACCAATGTTGACCCTACCCGGCTTTAAACTCTTCCATACGGCTTTTGCAGACTGGCTTTGATAATTATCAGCAGTTTGCGACCAACGATCCCAAAGATCAAAACCGTCTTCACCCAATTCAGTTTTAATTCCAGCTCCCATACGAACCCATAATTCCCTGTCATCTGAATTGGACACATACGACAAGGCCCGCTCGATCTCGTTATAGTCACTCATGACAATAACTCCTATCGTTGATTATTAAACTTGAAAAAGAGACTCAAAAGCCTTGACACCCGCTGTTTCATAAGTCTTTTCAACGGCAGCTTTTAAAGCCTGTAAAAAAGCTTTATCTGGATTTTGAGGACACAATGACATGATTAATGCCTTTAAAATCTCATGCTTGTTACTGGCTTGCCCACCATTTGGTTTCCCTTGTTTACTTTCTTCAATCAAGTCTGGATCAGCATCATGCTTAAACCGTTTAATGGCCAATGTTGGAATAGTTGGCTCTGGATAACCTAGTCGGGCTTTAAAAACAGGATCGGTGTAATAAACGATTTTTTTTGCATATATCGGCTGGATACCTGTCAGGCAAACAACACAATCCGTTGTCGGCAGGGTTTTGACTTCCTGTGGCAACAGCACCGGTCGCTTTTGGTCACTGGTGGACTGGCTCTTATCTCCCATGCCTCCTTTTTGCCGGGAAAACGAAGTACTTTTAAACGTTTCATACCCTATAATTTCTGAATATTCCTGGGCATCTTTATTGTCCCTGGGCGGATAAATAATCTGGCACTCAAAGTTGGTGGATAATGTCCGGGCACCGTCCTGGGTATATAAACGGTTTAACTGGCTCATATTCTGGAAAATAGCCAATATCCGTATGTTGTACCCGGCAATGTACGCCACGCCAGCCTCAATAATATCTACCTTGCCCAATGCCGCAAACTCGTCAATCAGCAACAAACATTGATATTTAAGCACCACGTTATTTTCTGGCAGTTCCTGGGTGTTTTCAGAAATCAACTGACTGAAAAACAGGTTAATAAGCCGGGAAAACTTTGAAATATCGTTTGGCAAGATGCCTATGTAAATTGACATTTTTTTCTTTCGTACATCTCGCAAATCAAAATCATCCCGGCTGGTAATTTCAGACACAATCGGATCTGAAAACACCGACAAAGGGGCCAGAAAATTGGCTAAAATTCCAGACGCTGTTTGCCCACTGTTCCCGGCATAGCTCAATAGGTTATTTTTACACTCTGGACTTAAATCCGGCCTACACACCTGCTCTTTAATCCAGTCGGACAGTGACATACCATTTTCTGGCGTTGCGAGTTTAAGCATGGCGGCCAAACTAGGCACGATTTCGGTTTCATGCTCTGTTTCTATCAAGAAAAGGCATAAACCCACAAATAGTTTTTGCGCCATCTCATTAAAGAACCGGGTATTACCACTATCATTACCATTGGTTGAATATAAGATATTGGCAATATTAAATGCCCCGCCCGTAGAAAATATTGGATCCCGGCTAACGTATGAAAGCGGGTTCCAGCCGTGGCTTTTAAAATCTTTTGTACTAGGATTGAATAAAAAAACTTCCTGGCCATGGGCTGCTCGGAACCCGGCCGTTATCTTGAAATTTTCCAGTTTTGGATCAAATACGACCAATGAATCACGGTAATGCAGGCAATTGGGTATAACGATCCCTACCCCTTTACCTGACCGTGTCGGTGCCGCAAGAAAGGCAAACTGCTTTCCAGACCAGCGTAAATATTTGCCGTTATGTTGGCCAATCAACAAATCCGGTTCTCGATACTTGTCTTCCAATAAACCATGCTTTGCAATTTCTCCTGGCAATGCAAACCGGGCAGAACCGTGCAATTCCCGTTTCGGCTTACTGAATACAGCAGCCATGACCACAAGAAGCATAACGACAGGCAACAGGACACTTATGCCTAAGCCAATTCGATACGGCCAGTTGTGCTGTAGAACGGCACCGCCTGAAAGCTCGTAATACTGCAATAACACCCCTAGCCCAATCGTTTCATTGGGCATCGGTGCATATTTAATGAAAACATAGCTTCCAAGCAGTTGGCCCAACGTTCCAAAAAAAAGGAGTAGCGCAATGGCTACTCCCAACCTGGTAAATATTTTTTTCATATTACATATAACTCTCTAAAGGATCATCGTCCATCGGCTCTTCTTGACTATCAATATCATCAGGGTGAACCGGATCATTATTTTTGTTCCGTGGCCGTGTAAAGATAATTTTCATTTCCTTGGTATGGATCTCACTAATCACCCGCTCAACACCCTCATTATCGGTATATTGCCGGGCTTTAACCTTGCCCCGCACCCATAACTTATCACCTGCGTCCATATATTCGGCAACCCGCTCAGCCTGACCTCCACGCAACAGGACAGAATGCCATTCAGTTGCTGTCCTGACTTCCCCAGTTTCTTTATCCGTCCATTTATCAGTAGTAGCCAGTGAAACCCGCAAAGTAGCCGTGCCATTTTGAAAATAACGCAGTTCAGGCTTACGCCCAAGATTACCCATCAAGGTGATTTCGTTAATAAACGCACTCATTCTTTTATATCCTTAAAAAATTAATAGCCTCTTAATGCCCGTGCTTTTTGAACAGGGTCATAATAAAGCTCTGTCATATAGGTTTGACTGAAAAAACAAACGACATCAATGGTTGACTGGACTGTTTTCAAAATATAGTCATAGTCCATGGTTTTGCCGGTGCTGGACTCTTTCGCCAGTTGGGCAATCCGATAAAAAACGCTTTTTGAATCATTGGCGTGTACCGAAGTTAAACCTCCTGGATGACCGGTATTCAGGGCTGATAAATAATCCCATGCCTCATCACCTTTTAGCTCCGTCAGAAATATACGGTCTGGTTTCAGACGCATGCACGATGAAATCACGTCTTTGGCTGTTATATGCTCCTTGTAAAACAAATGAACATGGTTTGGGTGATTGGGTAAATCCAGCTCATGCGTATCTTCAATCGTTATGATCCGGGTATCCACCGGCACCATGTCTGCAATGGCTTTTGAAAACGTGGTTTTGCCGGAACCGGTACCGCCCACCATACATATATTCAGTTTGTGCTTTACCGCCAGTTGGAAGAACGCATTCAAATCCCTGTTTTCCTTATGCTTAAGCATTTCCAGTTCAAACTCTGCCAGATGAATATCTACCGGGATTTTCAAAGAGTCTGAAAGGTCCCGGTATTGGCTACTGTCAATTTCAATCCGTGAGTCTCTGACTAAATCAGACGTATCCGTAAATCCGGACAACCTGCCGGAATCAACATAATCACTGAATGTAAATCGGTTTTTAGACGGTTTACGAAATGAAAATACAATCGTGCCTGTCTCACAACTGGGCGGTATCAGGATATGGCCCCGCTCCTGGTCTGGAAGCGTGACGGAATGCATTGGGTTTTTAATTGTTATGTGCTTGTTGTTGTAAATCGTCAGTACGTTAGCTAACTCATACAGGCTGTTATACGTTAACAGCCTGTTTTCAAAACGCTCCACGCCCTGGCTTGTCTCGATAAATACTTCACCAGGCCGATTTATCATTACTTCAGTAACCCCGTCCCGGTTCAGATAGTCAGTGATTCCAAGCTTATCCAGCAAGTTCCTGGAACTGACATCACGTGCATAATCATTCATTTCTTATCCATAAAAAGCTGTCTGATAGCTACATATGATCAATTTTTAATTCCATAAACATCATTTAACCGTATAAAAATACGGATCAACCAACTCGTAGACAGGCCTGAAATCAACATCACGGGCAACCATGACATTAACCAGCGTTCCCTGATTAACGTACCCAGTTGGCGGTATATTAATCGTGTTTTTCAAAGCCTCGGCCGCCATGTTCTGCACGGCATCTGAAGTGCTGTCATAACTGACATTACTGCTGCCGTCATTGATGCGGTCACTCAAAATAACAAGACCATCATCAATCAGGCTAAGCATGATTGCCCCGCCAAAGCGTTTCCAGAAATGCGTATCCACCTGGGCCTCTTGACCTGAAGCACCTAAAGAATCTGCCGTTGGACTATTAATATCCAGTGCCACGCCATTGGGCGTATCAATCGCATTCCATAGAACAAAGACCCGTGCCTGCCCTTGCAATAGGGCTGCTGTCTGTTCACCAATCACTTCAGAACCCCTTTCGATTAACAATACTTTGCCATTCGATGAGTACACGTCTTTATTAACGATACAACGTGTAATACCCGGATGGGTTGTCACAATCTTTGTGTCCAAGGTACATGAAATGTTGGTGCCCTTCTTCAGTAAATAGGTCAAGTCAGCCCGTTGTCGGGCAACAGCAGAAGTGGTTACGGTAGGGTTTAACCGATTGCTTAAGACCGTTTCACGGCCAATTTCCTGGCTTCCAACGGTTTGTGATGCTATTGAACCTGAGCGGCTTATTGCTATTGTTGCGTTACCCTGAAGTCGTCTGTCCGGCTCTGCCAGTTCTTTTTGAACGGTAGTGCTTTCACCACTCCAGCTTTCCGTACTTGAAGAGACAGCAGTCTGATAGGCTGACTGACCTGAATTAACTGGGACACTGGGTGCTTGTTCCGGTTCCTTGACAATCAACCCAGCCTGTTCGGTTTCAAAGTCGATTGGCCGGGTGTTTCTTATCTGCACCTGTTCTGCCTGTGCTTCTTCTACAACTTCTTCATCGCCACCACCAAAACTCATATACCCAAGAATAATCAACAATAAACCCAAGACCAAAACGGCTGCTATAAACACTTTGCCCGTATTGCTTTTCTTTTGAATGTGCAGTTCTGGCATGCCACGCTCAACGTCCTTATTATTAAGCTGTTCAGAAAGCGGTTCTGGTGACAACTCATTAGGCATGACAGGCTCTATATTATTTCTATCAAAAATACTCACTTTCTGGTTCCTTTATTTTTGATAATACGCACGGCATTCTTTTTATTCGTGCCCAGGTTATTAAACCGGCCTCGCTCATTAAAACCCCGGTTTTCGATGCCCAGGACAGACTGGCCAAGCCGCAGCACAAAGTCTTTATTCAGTTCATGAACAATGACGGTATCACCCTGTACGTGCTTGTTAACCAAGGCTTCTGTGCCATCGGGCATTTTTTTATAAATCGTTGGCAGGTGCTTGCCGTTATTGAACTCAAAGTATGTAAACAGACCATCGTCATACATGGCCGTGGGTGCAATACCCGCATCACCAAAGCCCCAATATTCCTGATTCTGGATATTGACATTCAAGCGCATATTTTTACCAGTTAGAATATCAAACGCTTGATCTTGTTTTTCTTTGTATTCATCACGCTTTTGTTTTGCGGTATCGGGGTAATGAAACCGCAAAACATAAGTAGGATGTAATGCCTCATTATTGACTTCAAGCTGAAAAACATACGTTCTTTTATTCGTGACAATCACCATATTGGTATCTGATTTTTCAACGGCAGGTTTAAACACAATGTTGTTGCCGTGTACCGACAAATTCCAGCCCAGGGCATCGCCCATGGCTACCGTGGCGGCTGGGTCATCTTCGGCTAGGAACTCATCTTTTTCCAGTTGCACCAAGACGGTTTTACCAACTTGTGCGGTAATTTTCGTAACGTTATACGGGCTGTATGTCACGGTTTGCACCCGGGCATCATATTGTGAGCCTTTAGGGATTACCAGTGCATGAACCGAAGTAGTAGCCGTACTAAAAAAAACAGCTGCCATCAGCAGCTTTACCCTATTTTTGTATTTCATAAAAACACCTTAACTTTCAGTATCTACACGATAGTGCATTACCTGCAACCCCAGCGGATTGATTTCCCGGTCTTTATCCGCTTGAGGCGTATTTATATATTGGTACCCTAAGGTTGCCATTAAACGTTGAACCGGTGGCCGCTGGGTTGATTCTGATAAGGGTTTGACCTGTTTTTCAAAACGTATTTGTGCAACCTCACCGATCCAGGTAACCGATAAAATTTTGACATCAACCCTGAAACGATCTTTGAATACCTTGTAGGGTGCCCCCTCGCTTTGAAACAAGCCACCTATAACACCCTGCTCTGTCGCACCACTTAACAGCATGGCCGCATCGTAGCCAGCCTGTACCGTCCACCAGTCGTAACTTTCCCTGAATTTGACGTACTGGGTTAACCAATAGCGGTCTATGATTTCGCCATAGCTTTTATTTTGTTCTTTCATGATTGTCACAATATCTGTAACACCGGTATTGTTATCTACCCGAATAACAAACGGTTCAACGGTTTTAAGCGGTGCCAACAGCATCACAGCCGCTACGCTCATAATTGTCATAAGCGTGCTTACACCCGTTATGCCCCAGGCAATTTTATTGTTGCGCTTGACCGCCACAATCCTTGATTTTTCAAACTCATTGGCTTGTTGGATAAATTCAATCGCTGATTGTTTTGGTGAGGGTGTTTTATTTTTTCTTGACTGCATTACCTGCCTCATTTTTCAAATCTGCTGGATTAATCGGGAACGGGGTACCGGAGGGTTCCGGTGGTGGTTTGGGTGCAGCACAGCCCGTTAATACAAGTGCTAACAGCCCTATACTCAATTTTTTTTTGATCTTCATATAAAAACCTTTCGGACATAAAAAAACCGCCCTGAGGCGGTTATGTTGGACACTTAGCTAGACTAGATATTTTTCAGATCTTCAATTGCAGTGTAATGAATCGCACTACTGATCAAACACAGTACGGCAAAAACGGCTAGTGAACTACCCAAGCCCCCAGATTCATAAGTAAAATAGGCTGCTGTTGCCGACACATTTACAGTTAAAAAACCGCCTATAAGTAAGCCGATAATTGGAAAATTTATTATGAAATAAATAGCGGCCACAAAAAACAGAATACCTAAAAACCAGGCGTATCCCTCTGCCTTTTCAACACCAATATACTGTAAGCCCAAATACAGAAGCTGGCCAACAACTCCTGACACCAACAAGCCATAGAATAAAAAAACCGTAGACCAGCCTTTACTGACCTCATAACTGCTAATTGCCTTTTGGATACGTCTGTCTTCCAACATAGTTTTCCTTTAATTCCCTTTCATGCCATTCGACCGCAGACTACTGGCTAAACGTGAAACAAATTTACCTGCCCCAATTGCATTTGCACCCAATCTACCCATTGTTCTGCCCTGTCCATCAACACCGGCACCACCTGTCAGGGCTGATGTGATTGATGGTATGCTCAGGACCACGATAATGAACAAGATCGTTAATATCACCATGATTGATGCCACTTCATAGGCACCGGCAATATTTTTAATCCCACTGGTTCCCCATTTTTCAAGCTGCCCTTCAACAAAGCTTGTTTGTAAAATAAAAATAACTGAATACAAAGTTACGCTGACTGCAAAATTCAGGATTTGTCCCAGCCAGTTCATTGCATATTGCCTAGTTGCCGGAAATAGAGCCGCCCCAATAAATAATGGGCCCACCATTAATGTTAATGCTAGGCATAACTTTGCTATCAAGTAAAAGAAAAATACAAACGACACCAGTACAGTGCCACATAAATACACCACAACTTTAGCTAAAAACACGGTAAATTGAAGTTGCAGTTCATACCAACTTGCATCATCAATTAGTTTGTCGAGAGCGGCAATGGTGTCATTTATATGACCTACACTGGCTTTGATGGCTGTTGCATTCACTTCTTCACCACTGAACCAACCTGCCATAGCTTCAGGTAACCCATAAAACAAATTAGCCAGATAGGCATAGTTTTTTGCATTAAAAGCAAATGCAATGATTAACAACCAGCCAATGGATTTTTTTGTCAATTCCAAAATGGATTCATCAAGACCACGGTTGTAATAATAAAAAGCCAGAATAACAACGTATAACCCAAACCCAATAGAAAAAACGGGCGCAATATTTGAAATAAATGCACCCGTTTTCATAAATAGGTTACTGCCAAGATTACCTGTTATATATTCTGACATTGCAATCAGAACAGAATGCATGATTAACTATCCTCTTTTTCAGGCGGTGAATTGCAAGCTGCTTTAGTGAAATATTGCTCACATTTTTCCTGGCCTAACCTTGACTTACAAAGTTGTGCCGTGCGCTCATGGTCTTTACCATGATAATTTGAATTTGTTTTGCATTTCATTTCATCTTCATTTCCTAATCCACCGGGCGGTACTGGAGTACCCTCTGGAATAGTGATTGATACAGCGGTTGTTGACTTCGCTGAATCATTTTTTTCACCGCAAGCTGTTAAAAACAAAGTTGCACTTAAAGCGATTGCCACAAATAATTTCATCGTTAAACCTTTATTAAGTAATAATAATGCAGGCTTATTGTATTGCAATTTGTAACCATCTTGAACTATCTGCAATTACCATCATCATTTACCGCCCAATTTTCAAGTACACACTGGTTGTATGCCGTCCGTTGCCTTGCATTCACTTCTTTTTGAATTTCATACATGCGGGCCATTTGATCAAGCTTTGTTTGGTTATTCGCAATCGTGGCCTGTTCTGCAGCAATGCGTCCCTGCAAGTCTGCTGCCGCTTTGATATCAGTCGTGTTATTCAATTCCCGCATAAGGCCATCAATATTGGCCTGCCTACTTTTAGTATCAGAAAAAGCCGTTTCCGTCATTTGTTGGATACCAGCCAAAGCCTTTAAATTAGCCTCTGGATCAAACTTTTTAGTGTCAGTTAGATTGCTGGTATCTATGTTCACCAATTTATAAATATCGTTCCATTCATCAGGGATTTGGTCTTTAACCGTATCTTTTAGCAAGTTACCCATTTCCCTGCCTCCTGTCAGGGCTTTAACCTGGCTCTTCAGTTCCGTGATCTGTTGAATCTGATTATCAATCTGCTCTTTCATTTGTATGATTTGCTCGCCATACTTCAGGATAGCGGCCTTATCAATCGTGGGAATGCCCTGCGCCATAACCGTTTGAAAACCCATCATGGCCAGAATGGCTACACTGTTTAAAAGTTTCATTCTCTTTCCTTGAGTAAAAAAAAACCGCCCAATAGACGGTTATATTTTTCGTTTTGCTTTCCTGGCTACCTTTACCCGTTCTTTAAAAATCGGGTACCAGTCATTGGGACTATCAAAATCGCGTTCGCTCATCAATTGATTCAGGATTTCAATATTGTTGGCTGAACCGGACAACACGGCCAGTTCATCAGAAAACCCGTACAGATCCAACTTGGCAAATGATGATTGCTGCCCCTGTTTAACAAGAAATGTTCTGCTATCCAGGGTTAACTTGACTAATTCGTCAAATTCCTTGCGGGTCATGCCGCATTTTTCATATCCTCCTTCAAATTTGGCATCCGGGTTAGGCAAGTAGATTTTAGTGGGTGTTTGCTGCACAATGGCAGGAAAAATGTCAGACTGGATCACATCTTCAGGGCTTTGGGTTGTCAGCAAAATCCAGCCCCCCAGCTTGCGGTCTGTTTTCAGGATTTTCAGGATCTGGTCTTTGGTTGCATTGAAGCGCAACGGCCACCAGCATTCCTCAACAACCGTCATCATCAAGCCATCATGCTGGGCAATTCGCTGCATCATGAGATTTCGTAAATAAAACAAATAGGCAAGCACCGGTTCGGTTGGTGCATAGTTTTCTTTCAGGAGATCCGTCAGGTCAAATCCGATCTTGCTGAATGTATCAGGATCAAATTTGTTAACCGGGTTATCCAGGCACCAGGCATAACGGCCTCCTTCACTACGGCACCATTTAGTCAGACGAGTACGAAGTGAATTATCTTCCGCAGAAAACGGAATGCTTTGCAGTAGGACACTGAAGTTACGATTTTCAAAATTAATGTTGTTGAACATCGTATCAATCGCATGTTTAATTTGATGCTCTTCTTCAGCTGATAGTTTTCCCTCTGAATTCTGCCCACAAACGCCCACCAGTCGGTTTAAAAACTCTCTGGTGTCTGCTGTATCAGGCAACTGGAATGGATTCAAGCCAGTGGGCTTACCAGCCTCTAAGGAGAAATACTGACCACCTATTGCCCGCATAAAAATCTGCATGCCATAATCAAGATCAAGTACGAACAAAAACGGGTTAAAACGTTGGGTCATTGTTAACATGGCCGTTTCCATGGTCGTTTTACCTACACCCGTAGCACCTAACAGAAGCGTATGCCCGGCCAGTTTATCGCCCGTATTATCTTCTTTCGGACTACTGAAGTGCCAATTAAAGTCATAAATGGTATTGGACTTGGTTAGCAAAGGCATGACTGCACTGCCGTCACCAATCGGATTACCCATAGTTTTACCGTGACTATGGGTATGCATGCCAAATGTGGTTGCCAGATTGACCGTTGTTTTGGGCGCACTGCGTGGCCGTTTTTTTGCACCCGGGACTTGGCTGAAATAAGTAATCGGTGCCGAAAAACCCGCTTTTTTAAATTGAAAACCGCCCGAGTTTTGAAAACGGGCACGTGCCAAAGTGCCCAGTCGGGTGGCATCTTTCAGCGAGTCACTGTATACCACCAAAGCGGCATGGTAATCACCAAACATCAGTTCGCCTGACGTCACCCCGCCTTTACCCTGCAGCAGTTCATCATGCTGATCATGCGCCTGGTCACCAACTGAAATCAGGTTATTGATCTGTTTATTTATCGTAGTCTGAATTTTCTGGTTCTCAATGTAAGAAAAACTTTGCGTGAAGTTAAATTCACACGGCAAGTCAAGAACACCCGTCAATACCTTGACTTTTGATACACCAAAGTCTTTCAAGTCCCAACAAGTTGCGTACATTGTATTGTTAGGCGTGCGTATTTCAACTACGTCTGTACCAAAATGCAGGTCAGAATCACCCAATACTTCGCAGGCATCTATATTTGATAAAGGTATTCGTTCATATTCATAGTTAATCAAAGAATCAAAGAACTCATAAACTTCAGAAAATACAATACCGAACTTATTTTTATATACGGTCAGTACATAAGGATCATAAGTTTGCAGGTCTTGCATCAAGGCATCAAGCAGGTCCAATATTTCTTTAAGACCATCATCGTAATCCTCATACTTGATTAACGCTGTTATATAAAATGCATTGCTGAAAAAGCTGCCTTTCTGAAACCGTGAAATATATTTTTCGGTGAACTCCTGGCAAAAAATATTTTCCTGTTGATATAGCCTGTTGAAATCCCGTTTCTTTCGTTGCAATGTTGTCCAGACCGCCAACCGGTTGCCCAGGTTCTTGCCAGCACCGGAAAAGGTTAATGCCAGCTGGTGAAACTGGTTGTACAAGTAGTTATCGTTTACTGACTCAAACGGTATGCCTTCAAGTCGTACCGTAAACGCAAAGTACCCATCACTATAATGGACAATGTTTTCAGTCACGTGTTGGGATATTTTCGGTAGAAAATCTGACTGACCTGCCTGCCGCTTCAGAGCGTTGTTCAAAAAATCGCTGATAATCATTTAATTTCTGTCCGTATTTGGTGCCCAGAATCGTTGTTGTTTTGTTAAAAAGCCGGGCATTGCGTCTATAAAAAAAACAGAGCAATTCATATCCCAGGATATTCAATGCCCTGTCATCATTTTTTGAAACGGTTTTAAATACAAAGAGAATCGGTATCGGAATCACCGTTAATAACAATGCTTTTCCGCCAATAAAGGTCAAAAAAAACATTGTTACCACCATAGTGCAACCGATTAATGCCGCCATCGGCACTAATGGAATACCCATCACTATTGCAGACCGAGACAAAGCCCCATACGTTGGGAATGTTTTTTCTTCCATCTGCATTTTTCACTTATCCAAATGTGACTTTTTGGCCAGAGGTAAAAAACCATGTTGCTGCTAATACTGCCGCCCCAGCGCCAAAAATCCACAAGCTCATTTCAAGCACATCAGACCAAGTTTTCTTGCCCTGAAAGCCTTGTGCCATTGTCCAGACCAGTGCAATCATTGCAACAACACCCACAATAATTACAATGCCGTCCCGTACATTTTCAATCATTCTTTTAGCTTCATTAGCAAACCCGCCACCCCCACCCACTTGCGCCATAGCATCACTACACACAAAAAGGAAAACGGCTAAAAGCAGAAACAGCAAGGATTCTTTGAAAACAGCTTTCAAATCCAGAGATTTAGGGTTTTCTTTATTTACAACGATACTCATATTTAACCTTTTGAAATTTAATAATAAAAAAACCGTTACCAATTAATGTTGATAACGGCCTGTGAACCAAAACTGCCAAATAGATCACCCAAGGACAACCGGGTATATCCATTTACTTTTTTATATGATGTTGGGTATATGCTTACTCCTGTATCAATACGTCCAATTTGTTGTTTAAAACTGTCCTGCTGCGGACTGTTGTCTGGTTTTTTAATCGGAATGGTTACGTGTGCATCAACACCTTTACCGCTCCAGTTGTTCCAGGGTGGGCTGTACCAGGCATAGACCGATGAAGAAAAACAAAGACACACGCCTGCCAGCACCAGTGCTGGTACTTTCATGATGACCTCCTACATTATTAAAACTCACCAAATGCATCCCAGCTTTTCTTGGGTTGATCTGGGTCTCTTTTATTTTCGGTAACGGGCTTTACCGGTGCATGTGCTGTTTTCTTTGGCTTTCCCCGGACTTTTACGGTCACCGGTGCCGGTGCCGCTGGATCAATGGCCGGAATGATTGTTTCAGGCTCTTTATTTAAATCAGCCTGTGCCAGTTTAATAACTTGCCCATCTGTATTCTCGACGGCACTATTTTTTATCCGGTCCACATAGCTGGGCAATCCGGCAAAGTCTTGGGTAAATCCCGTACGAAAGTTGCCGGAGTAATAGCAGCTCAAAGCTTTTTGCAGGGCTTGTTGTGGTTTACCACTTGCCCTGGAAAAACATTCAGCCAAGATTTCTGCACCGGCTTTCAGATTTAAGCATGGGTCAAACACTTTTTCATAATCCAGCTCATATTTATCAATGTTATGCCGGTTTACCTGGGCAAGACCCATACTGAAATTTTTACCCTGTGCGTGTAGTTTATTGGCCGTTTCCACGGCTTCAGAAAAGCTTTGTGGCTGTTTAACTGAACCGCCTACAACGCCAATGGCATACGGATTAAAACCGCTTTCCGTGCGTGCTATCGCTTGCAATGTAGCAACATGAACGCCAGGGGCACACTCTTTGGCCAGGGCATTGAAATTAACCGTTTCCACGGCTGCCAGGGCTGTGCCTCCATACAATAACAATGGAGTAATTAAAATCTTAAATTTCATGGTTTGAATAGTGTCAATAGAATTAACAAAAACTGTAAGGTCACCAAAATACCCAGCACGACAAAAAAAACGGTTTCATGGTTTGGTTTTTGCTTTTGCAGCTCGTCCTTTACCAATCGTTCATTTTTTTGCATCAGCTCGGTCAATATGATGTTTTTCTGATTTTGCATTTCTTCGTAGTGTTGGCTTATTTTCTGAAACCGCTGATCAAGATTTATAAAAAATGCATTATCATGTTCTTCCAATCCCTTTCTGTTTATGGCCAGCTGTTTTTTTTGATAAAGCAAAATAGCAACAATAGGATCATCTGCTGAAATTTTAAGACCACTAATGCTAAACACGTCACTAATAATCTGTTTGATGTCGGCATTTACAGGATCAACCTTTTCAATAGCTTCAGGCACAAGGTTTTTATCAACTGTCATTTTCAGATTTACCGTCATTTAGGGGGGAATAGGTTACTCCTCTAGGGATAGGCTGATAATTATCTTTATAGCGCTGCAGCGCCTGATCGTACTCATCAACATCCGCCCAACGACCACCAGTCAACATATCTCCTACGTAACCAGTATTTAAATCCGTGTACTCATGGTTTTCATAAACCAAGCAATAGTCTGGTTTTTTATTACTAATTAATTCAACTTGAGTTGTTGTGCAACTTTGATCATGGTCATACCATCCGACTTTTTTGCATTCTTTCCGAACCATTTCAATTTTATTGAACCGATTCAAAAACGCTGAATCACATTTCCCTGCCCCATTTGCAATAGCAACAATTAGTGATGACATACCTGGTTCATTGTGAGCTGGGCACATACTTAAAAAATCGATTCTGGCTTTAATCGTCTCCCATGGTTTGTCGAATTTGATACCAAAGTACCGAGCTAACGATGGTGCACATTCGCCAGGTTGAGTACTGCTGGACAAACAAAGCACCGCTTCACATGCAAGTCGAGTATCTCCTGTTAGCTCATTCTGGGCATATACCGTATTCGCACTAGCCAAAAAAAATGCCGCCAATGGCAGCATTATCAATGTCCTTAAACGTATATTCATCCTAACCCTCCAAGGCTTTCTTGCCGGACAAAAATAGTTTGTTGTGCCAGCTGGTTAAACACATCACGCTGTACCCGTTTTAGCCGTTGCTTAGGCATTAACGTATAATTGGACGACTGCATAACTTCATCAAATGTTAAATGCTCGCTCGTCATTTGTTTGATGTCTTTGCCAAACGTATCAGGATTCAGGTTTTCAAGTTGAATAACACCTACTATCTGTTCAACGTTGTCCTGGTAAACTTTCCAATCTAAAAACTCCTTACCATCCAGCTCAACATTACCCCAGTAATTATTTTGCCATACAATGACGTGAGTATTCAATTGCTGTAATACTGTAATCAAACCAGTTAATGTATCCTTGCTTGCCTGCCCTGATGTTATTGGTACGTGAATATTGACATCAACACCTGATTCTTCCAAAAGACCAACAACGTCGTTTTCACGCAGGTATTGCATCAGTGGTATGAATGTTGCTGCCCCATTATCAATCACTGACACACCATCTTTTTCAATAATTTTTTCAATTAAACTATCAAATTTTGAGGCATCAATACTTTGATGTTCAGTCAAAATATTGACCACTTCAACACCCAGTTTTTTGTATTTTGAAAATGTTGTATTAACCGGATCAGTATCATAACAATGCGCTTGGAATTCGATTTGATTAATGAATTGCGCCAGTAAAGAAGCAATATACGATTTTCCAACACCACCTTTGCCCTGTAAAACAAAATGAACTGCTTTCATATTTTTCCCTAAAAAAAATCAGGTATGAGCACCTGATTACTATTTATTTAATTTCCATTTTTCAGCCAAATCTTCCCAGATTTTTCCACCATTTTCAAAATAACAATGCACCTCTTGTTTTGGTCTATAGTCCATCCCTAAAACAGCAATGCTATCTATAAAAATGGAGATATCCAAACTACGGAAATCAGTTAGATCAAACTTAAACCGGTCTCCGTTATAAAGACTTAACAAAAAATTAGCGACAATACGGCATTGCCCTGAGTTTCCCTGTGCAATAGCCAATAAACGTTTAAGCGCAGGAATGCCTTTTGAATGGCATTTTTCTTTATCAAAAAAATTTTTATCAAAGTTTTCCATCATATTTCCCTTTTTCCGCTGGAAAGCAGCATTCGTCCCAATCATTCCTTCTCGGATTGCATCAAGAGTCTTAGCTGCTCTAAGTGTCCTGCTTCTGTAAATTCTCTTTTAAATAAAAGAACTTACCAAAGCCCCCCTCGCTATGAGGGGCTTTTCTGCCGTCTTTTCCGGCCAGTCAAACAGATTAATACGTTTCACACTGCTGGTTGTCAGGTTATTTCATACCGTGAATATTCACGTTCACAGCTGTTTTTTCCGTGTCAGTATCGTCTTACTGGTGTTTTCCGACCAGGCACATTGTGCGTGGCTATTTTTCACAAATACGATGTTTGGTTGCGGCCATCCGGACAGAACCGCTGCATATCGTCATTCACATATAAACGGGCATCACTTCACCCAGATTCACATATGAATGGTGTCTGCTTCACCGGTACGACTACCGGTTATTCCTGAATTAATTTTTAAAGAGCTACCGATTACTCGATAACTCAAGTTTAGAATTTTCTAAACTTTAGGTCAAGAATTTTCTAAACTTTTAATTAGAATTTTCTAAACTTTTTTGTAACTTTGTTTTTTTGTTGTTGTTTTAATCCAAATATTTTGAAAATTGATTCTTAATCAACGAAATCTACGTAGTAGACATTTTTATCTACATAGTAGAAACACGTATGCTCAAGCAGTTTTTTTTACTGTTTTTTGAGAATTGGCAGCATCTACTTTAAGTTTTAACAACGTATTGACTTCATTTTTATCTTGTTCACTCAATGACATGTAATCATCATAAGAAACAATAAAAGGCCAATCTTTAGTTTCAACTGAATGTTGATCCCCATCTAACCACAAAGGTTCTAAGCCCAGCCTTTGTTCAATAGCCCTGGCTGCTTTATCCCCTATGCTTTTACCATTGTTATATGTGGTTGATAAGTACTGACCAATTTGGGACTTTGAATACTCATACATTTCCGCAAAGCGAACAATGACTCCGTCAGCTCTTTCATCAATGAGCTGGCGTAACCTAGTTCGGCGAATCATATATCTTTTATCCATATCCTAATTAAACACAACTATTGCTCGTCTGTGGTTTAGAAAATTCTTGACCTCAAGTTTAGAAAACTCTAAACTTTTGTATGGATTAATAAGTGAAACAAAAAATGGACGCAAAAAAAATCATTCAAACTCTGGGAGGTGCTCAAAAAGTATTAACTATCACACGTTTAAGTAAAGGTAGAATTTCACAATGGGTAAAAAATAATGAAATTCCTAGATCCTGGATGCTGGCATTTCATTATATGGATCCTGAAAAAATTCCTCACCCAGATAACATAGTAAAAAATGACTAAACGTCAGGACAGCCTTATCAATACAGCTGTTCTGATCCAACGAGAGGCAGCAAAAGAAACCGGCATGATCGGTTTTTTAGCACGCACGCTTGCTCAAAGCTCAATACCCCATTCTGATCCCAAAACGAACTATTACGAGAGAACTAACGGATTAACAACTTTATCGATTACAGGAAAACCCAAAATTGGATTGCCGTACGGTTCAATTCCAAGACTACTATTAACTTGGATATGCACACAAGCAGTGAAAACCCAAAGTCCAATTCTAAATATCGGTTCTTCACAGGCCGAATTCTTAAGGATGTTAGGCATGCAAAACACTGGTTACTATATCAAGCAATTGGATGAGCAAGCCAGGCGATTATTTTCATCACTGATTAGTATCGAATATTCTGATAACGATAAATTCATGGTTGATAACATTCTGATCGCTAAAAAGGCCGTATTATGCTGGGACAAAACAACTGACAAACCGGTTTGGGGTGGGCAAATCATGCTCACAAACGAGTTCTATGATGAGATCACCCAAGCACCAGTGCCACTCGATTTAAGAGTAATGCAAGCGCTTAAAAAGTCCCCTCTTGCAATGGATATTTATGCCTGGTTAATTTATCGTATTTTCCTACTTCGAATGAAAAAACAACCTCAGGTAAAAATACCTTGGAAAGCCCTACAAGCCCAGTTTGGTTCTGGCTACGGGTCAAATAGTAAAAAACTAACTGCCAACAATCAGAAAAAAATTGAGCAACAGGCTCTGCGCGATTTTAGGCATAAATTTTTAATTCGCCTAAAAGAAGTTATTCTTTTCTATCCTGAAATTGCCAATTGCATTGATCACGATGAATGCTTTTTAATTCTAAGATCAGCAAAACTACACATCCATCGGGCATCAAATAACCTGGCCAGAATCAAACAATAATTATCCACAAAATCTGTTCATAAGTTTGTGGATTTTTCTTTTTCTCCACGTAAGATCGGTCACGCATATTTCAAAATGGCTCAATGCTATATGCAGCAACGTTTTCAAGAGCTTCTCAAAAAGATATCCACGTAAGATCGGTCACGGTATTACGTAAGATCGGTCACGCAAAAACATGAATAAATAGATTTTTGTTTCTTATAATCAGTAAGTTACGTAGAAATTATTTTTGGCAAGTAATATACAAGTAAATAACAAATAGCTTAACTGGTGTACATTGATCAAAAAATACTCAAACAGCTATCATTTAACCTGACCCTGTCCTGTTACCAATCAACTACCCTTACTTATTATCTTGTTTACCAACAACCAAACACCTGTAAGAATAATCACTATTTTTAGATTGACAAGATGAACCAGGCTTAATAATTGTTGTTAACTTAATTACATCGCGAGGCAACAATGTGTGGAAGATATGCCCTGTTTGAATTTAAAAACCTGCACAATCAATTCAATATAGATTCAGACATACAAATGCCGGAACGATACAACATTGCTCCACACCAAATAGCACCTGTCATCAAGGAAATTAATGGAAAACCCAGCCTACTACATGCCATTTGGGGTTTGAAGCCCTCCTGGGCCACTGAAGCTATGCCACAGCCTATTAACGCTAAAGTGGAAACCGCAGCTGAAAAACCTTTTTTCAGGAATGCATGGAAAAGATCTAGAATTATTGTCCCTGCAAGCGGTTACTACGAATGGAAAACCACAGCTGCAGGAAAGCAACCATACTTTATTTACCCGAGGAGTGGCCTTTTTGGATTTGCTGGTCTTCTTGAATACTATGAAGAGATCCCGAACTTTACTATTTTAACCACCAGCGCAAATGCCTTGACTAAAGAAATTCATGACCGGATGCCTGTCATTCTTGAACCAGCCTCTTATGGAGACTGGTTGAAAGCTACCAATGACAACAATGCGCTATTAAGACAAATAACCGGACAATATTCCTCTGAAAAAATGCAGTTTCATGAGGCCAATAAAGCGGTGGGTAATGTCAAAAACGAAGGCAAGTATCTCATATCCAACAAACAATAGGCATGTCCTGATCTAGAGATCTAAAAGCCAATATTGCTGAATTTAAAAAAAAATCAACAAGACGTCTACAAATTTATCATCATCGGAAATTACGAATTTCATCAAATAAAAAATTAATCCATACTCTCTGGATGAAATTAAATATTCTTAAGTTAATTGATGAAGAGACTGCATCTCAGCTTTTTGAATTGGCCGTCATTCATGCATACAGCATCACAAGCGCGCCAAGCGATGAACTAATACTCAGTTTTTATGGCTGGTTAGGAAATTCATTGATTTCGTCTATCAAATTAAAATTAAATTAGTCTTGCCAGTTGAAAGATGTCAATGGCCATTAACAAAAGAGTTCCAACCAAATAACTGTCAGCTCTCTTCAATTCTCAATGGCATGATATGCTTAAAATAATATTTATTTAAATAAAGCAGACAACCAATTACCACCTGGTTTGATATGGAATTTTATCAAGTTGATCCCTCTCTAGAAAACTATTGGCGAGCCATCATTTTATTTGGTCGTAACGTTGCTTCGTATAAATTCGCATTAGCACGATCGTTATATGAACTTAAAAAGGTGTCTAATGAATTGATAACATTAGAGGAATTGGCAGAACCATTCAGCCGTCATATTTGTGAACATTTAAAGCACTCACCAAAACAAGTAACGTCCAATTCGAGCAAATTTATTGATCATTGTTTATCTTATAACAAAGGCACAATCAGTCAAGATACATTAATTTCCGCCACGATGAAACTTGGTTTTATTAACGTAATTGATGCTTTTCATGTTGTTAACAATCAAGAAATTTCTAATCGTTTTTTTATTGATGAACGCAAAACTCACAAAGGAATTCGTTTAACGGATAATTTTTTCAATCTTTCTGAAAGTATGCAATTTGAAAGTTTTAAAAATGAAACCGAAGCTCGTTGGCGTCTGGTTGAACATGGATGGAAGTTGGGAATCTCTCACAATTTGATTGGCGTTCAATATGACCAAGATCTCAAGTTGCTGTTTACAACCGACAAAGAACGTCGCGTAAATATAAGCAGCTGCAGGGATAGTTTAAATGGTTATCAAAAAGGGCATTGCTTTTATTGTCATGACAGTATTAGTGTTGAACCAAGTTCTCCTAACCTGGCTGACGTTGATCATTTTTTTCCTTGGATGCTGCGAGATATTGTTAATAATATAGATGGCGTATGGAATTTAGTGCTCGCCTGCGCCGAGTGCAATCGTGGTGCTGATGGCAAATTTGCAAAAGTACCAAGCGTTAAGTTGTTATCTAGATTACATAAACGAAACGAATATTTCATTAATAGTCATTTGCCGTTGCGAGAAACCCTAATCTTGCAAACTGGTAACAATGAACAGAAACGCAAAGACTTTCTCCAAAACCAATACAATCTGGCAAAACAGGCTGCAATACACGAATGGGAGCCTGAAGATCGGGGGTTTATTATTTTCTAATTTGAATTCTACGCACCATATCTACTGTTTACATGACAAAAACCTCAAGCCCGGGCAATGGGCACCTCCAACCAATTGGTGGTGTAGCTTGGGCTTTTTCGTTCCTGTCGCATATACCAATGCTCTCTTTCATGAAAACCAATACTACCCGTTTTTACAGTACCACGTCCGAAATTGGCATTGATCTTATCCAGCGTTGCCATTAATTGTGCCCGCTTTTCCTGCTCTGGATACCCCAAACACAGCTCACCCTGAACTGGTTGTGACGGCAAAATGTCCATTAACATCACACCAGCTTTTTTGTATTTATAGCCGGGACGCCAAATGGCTTCTAGGGCTTTCAGGGCATACTTGGTAAAAATCTGGTTATCTGCGGTTGGACAAGGCGGTATCACCATTCTGCTATTCCCATATTGCCTATCCTTATCAAAGGGACTAGTGGTAATAAAAATTTGCATGCAGCCTGCAATGGAATTTTGGGACCTTAATTTGTTGCAAGCAATGGCTATAAATTCTGACAAAGCACTTTGCAATTGTAAAAAATCAGTCATGGGAAAACCAAAAGAGCGGGAAGAAATAATCTGTTTTTTTGGCACCACCATTTCTTCCAGTTCTAAACGTGAAATACCCCGCAATTCCTGAATGGTTTTACTAGTGACAATAGAAAATTCCGCCCGGGCTGCATCGGGATTCACTTTGGCCAAATCCAGTACAGTATGCACCCCCATTTCCTCTAACCGCTTAGATATTTTTCTCCCTATACCCCATACTTCTTTGGCATCAATACTTTGCATCAGCGCAGCCAGTTCATAACGATTCAATTGGGTAAGATCACAAACGCCCTTCCACTTGGGCTGTTTTTTTGCAATATGATTAGCCAGCTTGGCCAGCGTTTTGGTTGAACCTATACCCACACAGGTTGGAATACCGGTATCGCGTAATACTTCAGCCCGGATACGTTGGCCATATTCAGCCAAATCCACGTTAAAACCGGATAAATCAATAAAACTTTCATCAATTGAATAAACTTCCTGTTTGGGTGAAAATCGCCCAACAACCGTCATCATGCGGTCTGACATATCACCATACAGAGGAAAATTGGCCGACAGCGCCACTAGGCCACGGGAGTTTTCAAGATGCCTGAGCCTAAACCAAGGATCGCCCATTTTAATCCCTAAGGCTTTGGCCTCATCGGTTCGCGCAATGGCACAGCCGTCGTTATTGCTTAAGACAATTAAAGGCTTGCCCTTGAGGGAAGGACGAAAAACACGCTCACAGGAGCAATAAAAACAATTGCCGTCAATCAGTGCGAAGGTCATATAAGGTCTTTGATAACATGCGTTACCACTCCCCAAATTGTCCATTCCTGGCCTGGCTCGGGTGCAATATCCGGGTAAGTGGCATTGGCCGCCTTTAGCCGGATAATGCCGTTGCGGCTGAACAAACGCTTAACCGTGACCTCTCCGTTAATTTCGGCAATCACAATGTGGTTATGCCTGGCGGTAAGGGAGCGGTCCACAATGAGATGATCACCATCTTCAATGCCTGCTTCCACCATGGAGTTACCCTTGACGCACATGTAATAGGTGGACGTTGGGTGCTTGACCAGGATTTCACCAATGTCTATCCGATTAACGGCCATATCCTGGGCCGGAGAAGGAAACCCAGCTGGAGTTTTGGCGTCTATTTTCCTAATAGCTACAGGGCTAGAAGCAAGCGGTAAAAGTTCTGAAGGAATATTCATGATTTAATATACTGTTTATTTATACAGTATATTATGCCACTTTTTACAGACAGGTTGGTTAGGGGGTCTGCTTGAATTTACAAATCAGATTAATCTTCAAGTCCAGGGGAAAACTCAATTTGCACTTCACTTCGACGCTGATCATTCAAGTTTGCCAAAATCGCTCGACGGGCCTCCTCGAACATCTCATCAGTAAAGGTTTTATTATCAAATTTATCAAATACTGGCTCTGATTGTCTTGATCCGCTATCTTCACGTAGTGCCCACCCTGAAGGCAACTCATACAAATCTGCCTCTTTACAGCCAGTAATTGTTAATTGACTATGGTTATATACAACCACTGTCATAGCGTTATGAGCAACTTCCCATCCTTCAGGAAAGTTAGGTTCTTTAAAAGCAATGCCGTCAAAACCTGCTTCTAAAACAGCCTGACGTAATTGGTGACCAACTCCCTCATTTCCTACGCTACTATCAAACAATGCCCTAATAGAATCAGGTGCCTGAGTAATATCCAATATACGAGCACCTTCATTCACTTTTACTGACAAAACTACTCCATCTGAAACGTAGAGTTTTTCCGCTTCTTTGTATTTTTTCTGTGCTTGCAACTTAACTACCAATTTTGCTGAAGATTCTCGTGCAAAAAAACGACCATATCCGTTTGGATCACTAGTTAGGTAAACTGCTCTTCCCTGGTGATCATACCCTGCTCCTCGATCTCTCCTAATGCCTGGCTCTCGGAAAGAATCAAAGTATTCAGCCGTACCATGGTAAAGCTCAGAGTGAATTTCAGTCAGCATAATTATTCTTAAATATAGTCATCAAGATTTAAGTCTTTTGGTGCCCAGGATGGCGGCGTCCAATCTGACTTTGATTTGGAACTTTCTGGCTTAACTGTTGTGGTGTCCGGCACCACAGACTTTACAGATCTTTTTTCTGTAGCAGGCTTTACTAACTCTACTTTATTATTTTTCGGTGGTGTGATGGTGGACTCGAAGCTAGCAGAATGTTTTTTACAAAAAACCCTTACCGCTTCAATCGAAGAGGAGACATTATTTTGTTCAAGAAAATCACAAATTTCAGACAATGTTAAACCTGCTTTTCTCAGTTTCAGTATGTCATTTTTAAATTTGAGAAGTTTGCCTTTGCCTTGAATTTGGTTTCGTTCTTTTAAAAAGTCATCTGCTGAAATCATAATTTCTGATTAAAACAATAAAATTAAACATATCAATCATTTTCAATCAAAAATCAACCAAATGCAATTACAAATCAACTAAATTCAATAACAAATAAATTAAATACAACTATAAACAACATAAAATCAAATAAAAACAACCTTAAAACAATCAAATTCAAATAATATTCAATCATAAACAATCAAATTCAACCAAAATCAAGCATCCTCAAACAATACAAGCAATTATTTCCAAGTTGACAGACCTTTAAGACTACATGCAGGATAGGCTGAAGCCGTTAAAAGTGGACACTTTTAATAAATTCCGCTCTAAGCCAGAAACGTCACTACGTGGCTATTGTTCTTTTAGACAACAATCGCCCTTCTCTTTTAGAACAACGCGACCTCAGACCATGTATTAAAGCGAAATATAACCTGTTCACGCAAAAGCTGGGTTTACTAATGAAAAGCACTTGAAACAACTGTAAACTACCACAGGCCAGAATCAGAGAGATAAATTTATGTCCGCACTTACAAACCTGTTGAACACCTATCGCCACGCTGCCGTTTCCGAGCGTGAAAAAGGTACTTATTTTGAAGAGCTGATGCTCACGTATCTGCGAAATGAGGCGACCTACCGCGATTTGTACAGTGATGTATGTACCTATGCGGATTGGGCAAAAGAACAAGGACTTGACGCGCGTGATGCCGGTATAGACCTGGTAGCCAAAACACACGGCACCAATGAATACCATGCCATTCAATGCAAATTTTATGGAGAAAACGAGCGGATAGAGAAAAAAGATATAGACAGTTTCTTTACCGCTTCCGGAAAGACAATTTTCAAACACCGCATCATTGTCAGTACAACAAACAATTGGAGTACCCACGCTGAAGATGCCCTACAAGACCAGAACCCTCCCGTCAGCAAGATCGACTTATACGATTTAGAAAACAGTCAGATTGATTGGGCCAAATACCAGCCCAACAAGGCACCTGTACTACAGGAAAAGAAAACCTTAAGACAGCATCAAAAAAGTGCACTGCAAGCCGTGGTATCTGGCTTGAAAACGGCTGATCGCGGCAAATTGATTATGGCCTGTGGTACCGGTAAAACTTTTACCAGTTTAAAGATTGCCGAACAGGTTGCTGGTGAAGGTGGTCGTGTATTGTTTTTGGTGCCTAGTTTATCTTTGCTTTCACAAACCTTAACCGAGTGGACACAAGAGTCTGCAATACCCTTACACAGTTTTGCGGTCTGTTCTGATACTGATGTTGGTAAAAAACGCAAAGTAGATGATGATGTAGTTCAGACCTTTACCCATGAATTGCGTTACCCGGCCACCACCAAGCCAGAGAATCTGGCCAGTGAAATGGCTAAACGGCATGATAACCAGCACATGAGCGTGGTGTTTGGCACCTACCATTCCATTGATGTTATTAGTCAGGCACAAAAGGAATATGATTTAGCTGACTTTGATCTGATTGTCTGTGACGAAGCGCACCGCACGACCGGTGCTACTTTTGATGGCCAGGAAGAAAGCGCGTTTGTCCGGGTACATAATTCAGACTTTATTCGTTCGGCCAAACGTATCTACATGACGGCCACCCCACGAATCTATGGTGATTCAGCCAAGGCCAGTGCCGACAAGGATAATGTAGCCCTGGCCTCAATGGATGATGAAGCCTTATTTGGCAGGGAATTATACGTAATTACATTTTCTGATGCCGTTAAACTGGATTTGTTAGTTGACTACAAAGTCATTGTCCTGGCGGTGGAAGAAACGCACGTTAACCGCAGAATTCAAAAGCTCTTGGCAGATGGCAATAACCAATTAAAGGTTGACGATGCCGCCAAGATCATCGGGTGCTGGAAAGCCTTGTCCAAACAGGGGTTAAGCGAAGACCTGGCCGAAGATCCAAACCCCATGAAACGGGCGGTAGCCTTCTGCCAGGTTATTGAACCTAACCACAAAGGCAAGACCCACAAAGTCAGCTCCAAGAACATTGCGTCCATGTTTCAGGCAGTTTTAGAGGAATATCAAAAAACGGAAGAGTTTGAAACCGTGGCCGCTCTGCAATGCGAAGCTGAACACGTTGACGGCAGTATGAATGCCAGCCAAAAGGAAGAAAAACTGAACTGGCTTAAGGCTGAGGCACCGGACAACACCTGTCGCATTTTAAGCAATGTACGCTGTTTATCGGAAGGCGTGGATGTACCGGCCTTGGATGCCGTGCTTTTCTTGACCCCCCGTAATTCCCAAATTGATGTCGTTCAGTCAGTTGGCCGGGTTATGCGCCGGGCAGAAGGAAAAAAACGCGGCTATGTTATTTTGCCGGTAGTGATCCCGGCAGGGGTGGAAGCTCACGAAGCTTTGAATGACAACCAGACCTATAAAGTCGTTTGGCAAGTCTTGCAAGCATTGCGTTCCCATGATGACCGGTTTGATGCCATGATCAATAAACTGGATTTGATTGGAAAAGACAATAGCAAAATGGAAGTCATTGCTATCACAGATAAAATCCAGCGCAGACAAGAAAAGAAAAAAGGACTCAATAGCAAACCAAACGCAAAAGGGAAATATGCCATCGGCAGTGAAGCGTCTGCTCAACCCACCCAGGAGCAGTTTGATCTTCAATTTGAAATCGGTGAAATAGAACGCGCCATCTATGCCAAGCTGGTTCAGAAAATCGGTAATCGTCACCATTGGGAAGATTGGGCTAATGATATTGCCAAAATTGCCAGGACCCATATTGACCGCATCACCGCCATTATTGAGGAACCGACAAATACCCGTGAACGTGCGGCATTTGATAATTTTGCAGTGGCTATTCGTGATGACCTGAATGATAGTATTACGGATGGTGAAATAATTGAAATGCTAGCACAACACTTGATTACCAAGCCAGTATTTGATGCCTTATTTGAGTCTTATCGCTTTACTGAACACAATCCGATGTCATTGGCCATGCAAGGTGTTTTAGATGCCCTGAATGAACACCGGCTGGATAAAGAAGCGGATACGCTTCAACGATTCTATGACAGTGTAGCACTTCGTGCTTCAGGCATTGATAGTGCCATTGGAAAGCAAAAGATTGTTGTAGAGCTGTATGATAAATTCTTTCGTAATGCTTTCCCGCGCATGAAGGAACGACTGGGGATTGTTTACACGCCTGTTGAGGTTGTTGATTTTATTATCCATAGCGTTAATGACGTTCTGAAGACAACGTTTGGACAGACGTTGGGAAGTGAGGGAGTCCATATACTTGACCCATTTACCGGCACAGGTACATTTGTAACTAGATTACTACAAAGTGGGCTAATCACTCCAGATCAATTGAAGAAGAAATACAAAAACGAAATTCATGCCAATGAGTTAGTTCTCCTGGCCTATTACATTGCAGCCATTAATATTGAAGCGGTTTACCATGACATCGTAGGCGGTGAATATGTTCCATTTGAAGGGATCTGCTTGACAGATACCTTTGAAATGTACGAAAGGGACGATCTGGTTAGTGAATTGCTGGAAGATAATAGCATAAGACGTAAGCGACAACGCAAATTGGATATTAGAGTAATTTTTGGAAATCCACCCTACAGCGCCCGCCAAGCCAGTGCCAATGATAATAATGCAAATACCTCCTATCCTTTACTAGATGAAAAAATTCGCACAACCTATGCGGAAAGATCGACTGCTACAAACAAAAATGGACTTTACGACAGTTATATTCGTGCCATTCGTTGGGCCAGTGACCGTATAGGTCATAGCGGTGTTATTGGTTTTGTAACGAACGCAGGTTTCTTAGAAGCGAATACAGCAGATGGCTTACGGAAATGCCTGGCAGATGAATTCAGTAGCATTCACATCTTCCACTTGCGGGGCTCTATCAGAGGAAAATCTGGAGACTTGGCGAAAAAGGAAGGTCAAAATATCTTCAACATAATGACTGGGGTAGCAATATCTATTTTGGTCAAAAACCCCAAAGCGGCAAAGCACGGGCGCATTCTGTTCCATGACATTGGTGATTACCTGAACCGTCCTGAAAAGCTGAAAATGATTGCTGACTACAAAAGCCTTGAGGGTATTCCAAGCTGGAAGCAGATTGTTCCTGACAAGCATGGTGACTGGCTAAACCAGCGCGATGAAAGCTTTGATGAGTATATTGTTATGGGTGATAAGAAGGATAAGTTAGTTCTTAGTCTTTTTGAAAACTATACAAGAGGTTTGGAAACAGGCAGGGATGCCTGGTGTTATAACTACAGTAAAGAGGCTGTTTCCAATAATATGTCTCGCATGATTGATTTTTATAATGATCAAGTACAAGAATTCTGGAAAACAAATAAGGGGATTGATGCTAAATCGGCAATTTCAATAGTTGATAATTTTATTGAGAATAATCCTGAATTAATTAGCTGGACAAGTAGCTTAAAACAAGCTCTTCTTAAAAAGAATCAGTTTAAATTTAATTTAAAAAATATTACCAAAAGTTTATATCGTCCATTTACAAAACAATTTGTATATTACAACGGTGATTTTAATCATCGCACTGGACAAATGCCTCGCATCTTCCCAAATGCGGAGGCAAGTAATTTGGTGATTATGGTGAAGCAACGTCCCCAAAAAGGCAGTGGCTTTGCTCTGATGGTAGATTGCATTCCTGAATTGCAATCAGATGGAGGGACCCAATGCTTCCCCCTCTACCTGTACGATGCTGAAACAGGAAATGATATTTCTACTGAATTCCAAACTCAGGATCTATTTGAAGCACTAGGAGGAAATGAAAGTTCTCGTAAAAAGCGGGATGCAATAACAAATGAAGGTCTTGCTCATTTTCAAGAAGCTTATCCGGGTGAAGAAATTACTAAAGAAAATATTTTCTACTACGTGTATGGCCTTCTTCATTCCGAAGAATACCGATCCCGGTACGCGGACAACCTTTCAAAAGAGTTACCCCGTATCCCACGGGTAAAAACCGCAGAGGACTTTTGGGTATTTAGCAAAGCTGGCCAGGCGTTGGCAGATCTACACTTAAATTATGAAACAGTGGCTAAATACCCAGCAACAGTAATCGGCGCAGGTAACGACCCAGAAGATTATTACGTTGAAAAAATGAAATACGGGGCCAAAAAAGATTTAACCACTCTGCACTACAACAGCAAAATTACAGTGACCGGTATTCCCCTGGAAGCGTATGAATATGTTGTCAACGGTAAACCGGCATTAGATTGGATTGTTGAACGCCAGGGCGTAAGTACCCATAAAGACAGCGGCATCGTGAACGATGCCAATGATTGGGCCATTGAAACCATGGGCAATCCTAAATATCCGCTTGAGCTTTTCTTGCGTGTCATCACTGTCAGTCTGGAAACAATGAAAATTGTCCGCTCATTACCTAACTTATACTAGCTAAAACATGATCTGACAGTTACCCGTTTTTTATCCAGTGCCTGTCAGATTAGATTTGGCTCATATTCTTTGTACCAACTCAAACATGAACTGTCATGTTTCCCTCGGTAATCACACTAATTCTTTTTTATGACAATGGAAATGCATTTATCTGTTAAGCAGTCTTTGAAGAGTAAAAACTAACTTAATCTTATTGGGTTTTATTCTTTTCTGTAATTTTTAGAAAGTTCTTCGATGCTTCAGAATCTGGATATTTTTCTATCAGGCATGCAATATAATTCTTTAGTTTTATAGATGATTTCCGATCAACGGAATTAATAAATGAAATCCATCCATGCAAATGTTCTTTATTTGTAGTTATGCCCGTAAATTCCTTATGAAATTTGGATCTAATTTCTCTATATTTTTCTCTTCCAATTCCGACAGTATCTCCAGAAATAATTAAGCTAGTCACAGATTTTTTTTTCCTAGTTCCAGAAAATATAGTTTTATTTGGATTTAAGGAAAATCCTTCGTCTTGAAGAATAAACGGGATGAAATTATACGCTTTATACAGCTTGTTCAGAGATTGGCTAGATAGCGTAATATCATCAGCATAACGCGTATACACGATACCTTTCGGCCCCGTGTATCCGTTAATTCTTGAGTCAAGACGCGAACATACCAGATTTGCTAGTTTTGGAGATGTAGGTGCACCCTGTGGAAGTCTACCTTCAAATAAACACAAGTTGGCTAGTATATGACTTATTGACCTGCTGTACCCGATAGAATTAAAAACACCAAATATTTTTTCCCCAGTTATACTAGGAAAAAAATCCTCTAGGTCAATGGTCAAGATGAAGGTTGAACCGGTATGCGGTAACGCATTATCGAGAATCGATGTTCCTTTCTCAAACCCCATTGAAAATTCTGAACTTGACAGCTTATCAAGAATATTTCGGAGTATCCAACCCTGAATGCCTTTTAATGCACGTGATGGATTAGCAATTTTTCTATTACCACCAGATCTCTTTGGTATTGTAAAAGTTTTATATAAAAAATTTGTTCTGAAGGCCAGATATTTTATATACTCAGGCGATAGGCGGGTTGCATTTGCAATATCCTCTATTGTTGCAAGAGGAGGCAGGCCGAGATTTTTTAGTCTATATATATTCGCAGTAGATTCAGTTTTCATAGTGATACGCATCCTTACGTCTTAAAAGCACGTATGCAAATCTGAGGCAATACCTCAGGCGAGGTATTGTGAAGATTTGCATGCGGCATAAAGTTGGATTTAATGCAGGACAGCGAAACACTATCCAGCGAGAACAACTCGCTCGGCTAAAGATGCGCATCATCTCGCATTCTATCATATATGACAACACTATTTCTACGAAAAAGTTTATTCATAAGCTCTGAACGTGCTCCGTCTAAAACTGAACGCTTAAATTCATTCCGAATTTGCATTGACCCTTGATTGGTAATCAAATAACCGGAAGCAGTCCGAGTTATTAATCTCTTTGAAATAAGTAGACTTAATGAAGATTTCACTGCAATTTCACATAATCCCTCATCATGTGATGTAGCAGACTTGAGAAGTTTGTATAGTTCAATATTTCCAATATTATCTACGATAAATATTAATGAAAGAATAAAGCCTTCTGTCTCAAGGATATTGGAAATGCCAGTCTTGGCAGGATGGTGTTTTTTTATTTTTGTTACAGCATCATCAATTTCCCTATAAATGTCATACTTTTTATGTGGGCATATAAGATCGTTATAGTCTATAGGAATAATCTTCCCTGTTCTTGACGAGCGAATAAGTCGATGGGGTCCGTAATTAATAAAGCTTTTTTTATTTTTAAACTTCTTTTCTGGCAAGCAAATTAATTTACCAACCAATCTCTCATGATTAGCAAATGCTCCAAGTTCCACAAGCGACCCCGCACTTTCAGGAAAAATAATAACCACATCCACACTATCTGCTAATATATTCTCCAAACTCAGTAAACTATGTGCTTTTGGGCCCATAAGAAGATTGTCAAAAATATTCTCAGGGTAATGAACTTCATAGCGGGGGTACTCAGAAAATATCTTAGCCATTCTCGACCTAGCCGTATCTGAATTCTTAATATCCGCACCACATACAAATGCGGATATTTTCTTTTTGTTTTTAGGTTGAAAAAGGCGGTCTTTAACAAATTTCGCTATAGTATCGATTTCCGCATTTGAAAATCTGGTCTGCTCCTGAACGTTATTTAGATTTCTAGAGGACATAAAAGCACTTTAGCGAGAGAAAGACATAGAAAGTACCAGTAAGTATACCGCATTTGGGATATATAACAGTCCAAGTTTTCAGCAGCCCCCATCAGCAAGCGGATAGGCTTTCCGATCGTACAGCTAAAAAATGTAATTAACATAATTTAAATGTACTGACCGAAAATCTTCGAGATGTGTTGGCTAATTACTTATCAAGACCAAATTACTTTCGTTACGCGATTAAAAAACCACCAAATGCCTTCACGGTCTCCTGACTATCACGGCCAGGTATTGTCTTACCGATTGCTTGTTCAATAAGGTTTAAAAATGAGATGGCACGCAACCGAATAAAACCATCAAAGTCATTACTACGAAGTTGTTGCACGGGAATAATATGAGAGCTTAAGAATTCATCGAGGTTAACCGAATTAATGCCTTTGACTTTCTGGATGCGTGAGAGATACAAACTTGGGGCATCACCACCAATAAATCGATTCGTACTCGCGGCCAATGGAGCTTTATTAATAACACTATTCCATTTCTCTTTAGGTGATTTTTGATTCTCGCACCATGATCGAGGAAATACATGATGTATGTCAATTGCATTGTTAAAATAAGAATTTATATCAATAGGAGTTCCACTAATGAAATCTCTGCCACCATGCTTCATCAAAAGGGCTGCAAGCCCTTTGTAGGCAGCAGATAATCGACTTTGTAAAGTCAACAATCGTACAGGTGCAAAATTAGCGTCTCGAACAGTTCGTGGCTCTAACCCACCATTAACCCATCCCACCACGTCCTGAATATCCATAGCAAAACGAGTTTCGTTGGCTCCACCATACTGTTCCCCCAATACACCTGACCAGTACCAACGTAGCAAACTCTGTTTGACTCCGTGCTCAGTCGTTCTGTTACCCAAATGAGCACAAATAGCAGCTAGGGGAATCAATTGAGTAGCATAAGGAAGACTACGCGCATCAAATATCTTTTCTTCGGCTAGCAGCTCTGCTGCTCGCTTAAATCCCAATTCAACCAAGGATTGTTGATCCTTGAACTCTTGTAAGGTTATTTTAAGAACTTCTGCTCTTTTGCAGGACACTGTGGTTTGCTTTTTGAGGTGTCTTCGATAACTATTGAGTAGCGTTACCGCAGTCAGAAAATTTGTTCCATCCACAGCTTCTAAGACATTATATTTAGCAATTAGACGCTCTTTACGGGCATCCCAGTCCTCTCGTAAACTAAACTCACCCACATCTGCAGCAAATGTTGCCGTCATGAGCTCAAAGACTGTCAGCGTAACGCCACCAGTATTCACTTTTTCAAATACTTGGCAGACGGCTTCTCGAGGAGTATCTTGCGTCAGCTCAATAACAGGCACTTTAAATTGCTGAAAACGTAGCCAAATTTCTTGATCAAATTTCATCAAAAACATCGCTGCATCTGGATTTTTTGCATGATATTTAGCAAATCCCATTTTCCAATTCATATAACCAGTGGGATCAAAAATTAGACTAGTAGGGCACATAAATTGGGCATATTGGAGTTCTGGAGTACTCAGATCCAATTCAATCTTATACCCAAAATTAGATATGATTTTCAAACTTTCAGGGACAGAGACAATGGCATCTTCACGATCTACTGTTTGATCAAGACATTTGATCATATTGAGGAAGTAAACTCGATGAGTTTCCGCACCTTTTTCTGTTCTCGTTTTAACAGATAAGCCACTACGTAGGGATAAATACATCGAAGTTAAACGCTGCTGTCCATCTAAAACAAAGATTTTTGGTTTAGGGGCCGGTTGTAAACTAACTCCCTCAAATAGGCGTGGTTTGAATGGAACACTTCCAGCCTCGAGGAACATTACTGCACCAATCGGATAAGACATTGATAGGCTAGCTATAAGCGATTTGATGTGATTGTCATCCCAAACCCAACCACGCTGAAAGTCTGGTAGTTGGATAATACCTTTAGCGATGTCATCTAACACATCCTTCAAGGCTGGTTCTACAGTTCTGAAACTCATTGATTTCTCTAAAATAAATTTATTAATCGATTATCTGATTACAAGATATACACCTTAAATCATTGAGAATTAATAAAGGGGTTACCATATAACTGGTCATTCAAAACCAGACATTCGTTTAGCGACTACTTCTAAGTCAATCAAACTTAATCCCTGACCTGACCAGCCTTCGGCAAACTTTGCGCTCTGTGACCGAGGAAGCTTTTCATTTGAAAGATTTCGTATCCTTACTCTGGCGGGTAGCGACGCTCCTTCACCGACAAAAATAGCTTCTTGTTGTGCAAGATTTGAGAGCACTTTAGTCATTCCTGAAAGACCATCAGGTAGAAAGCGAGCAACGTGTTGTTGATCAGCTTGATTAGTCAACCGTAAAACAAGCCACGTGCCACATTGTGATATCACTGTACTATCTACGTCAGCTGGACGTTGACTAACCAGCATCAATCCAAGGCCATATTTTCGTCCTTCCCTTGCAATTCTTCGCACTGCTACCTGTGCCGTAGCATACTCAGCCTCTCCTCGATCGGGAACATACCTATGAGCTTCTTCACAAACCAATAAAATTGGGTCCCTTTTCCTCTCATCTAACGTCTGATACAGCTTATATTGAAACAATAATCTCGCTAGCATCCCCGTAAGTGGGCCTGCCACTTCGTTTGGTAAGCCCGAAATATCTAATATGCGGATATCTTTTTTATTTTCCTCACCGAGCTGAATTTCACTAACAAACTGTGAAAGAATCTGCGAAAGAGTTGGTGAATTCACATCATAATTGGTCATTAAAAAATTAATTCGCATATCGCGTCGCAATATCGCGAGCTTATCCAATATAGATTTAAAATTTTTTGTGAAATCACCTTCTGGAACACGTTCTAAAACATTAGTTTTGCTTATACGTGCCCCCTGCAAGTAAACTATATGATTAATTAACTCATCCAAAGAGAAAGGACAGGGTTTATCTCGATCAAATTCAATAATATCTTGCAGATCAACTCCCTGTTTGGGTCGCGGATCATCATGAGCACTGCCATCGTTGGGAGCTTCCCCACCGTAACTTATAGGTGCTGGTTCCACTAAATCAGCAGCAACCAATCTTGCATGAGTTAGTGCTTTATAAAGAACATTGTTTTGGGAAGTTGCTTCGAATTCCGTTTTTCCAATTACGAGGAACCTAAACTCATCAGCTGACATCAACCAATAAGGTAGTTTAATTGGCTCACCTTGGGTTTGATCATGTCCAATAGGATCATAGGCTCGGTACACAATAGCTCTATCCCCAAATGCTTGTCCATACTCACCGTGCGGATCAATAACGATAATACGAGGACGACAAATATCTTGGCTATTCGGTTTGTGCTCTAGAACACTATGTAGTAATGCGGCGACTGCCCCCGATTTTCCGGACCCCGTAGATCCTAAGACAGCACAATGCATACCGAACATTTTATCTATGTTAGCTCTACAGCTAACTGATTCAGCACCAACATATGTGGCGAATGGTACTAATGGATCAATTTTATCATTGTGAAATTCACCTTCAGCTGATTTATACAAATTAACAGATTCATCACGCGTAAGTAAATATACGCCTTGGCGCGGCAATGGGTAAGTGGAGACTCCCCGGATAAATTTCAGTGCATTATTAGCAACCTTCCAAACCCCTTCAGCGAACAATTCAATTTCCATGACTCGTTGATCTGCTTCGGGAGGAATGGGTAGCCCCTTTTCTATTAATTCTTCTGATCGCATCCGTAGCAAAGTCACGAATCCGAACACTATTCTACGTCCGAAATGAACCTTGACAATACTACCAATCTGCCCAATTGAATAAACTCGGCCTTGATAACTACGAGTTAGCTCAGTGACCTCACCGCTTAACTCTACTCGAACTGCTGTTCCTGTGACTTCTACAATACTACCTATTTTCAGATCAGGCACCACCTCAAAATTCACCATTACACAGTTCCTTCCACACCATTTTTAAGTACATTGGTAACACCTTCAAAAGTCCACCAATCCAACAATGTTCCATCATTTCGACTGTGCATTGGTCCAATCGGGCCAACATACAAACCATTTTGAGTCATAACGTACACCCTTTTTCCCCAAGAAGATTGACGCCATGATTCAAGCACAGATGGCAATCCATCAGACTCAAAACAAAAGGCAAGAACAGTTGTTTTACTTCCAGGCATTGATAATGCAAACTCAATTTCTTGATTAATATGATCATCACCGAAACTATAGCCACATAATGCAAAAATATTATCGTTGCCATTAGATAACGCACGACGAAAGAGATCGAATTGAGCAGCAAAAGGATCTCTTTGAGTAGCAATGTATTTGGTTGCTTGCGGATAAATCAATACCCTGCCTGCACGATCAGGGTAGAGATCCTGATCCCGAACTCTCCAGACCTTACCATCATCACCCAAATACCAATCAATCGAACCATGTAGCTTAATAACATGGCCGCGAAAACCAGTTGTTGGTTCTTTATCACCGTATCTATAATTTCTAAAGGCAACCGCTCCTCCAACAAACCCATCCCAGTATGGGAAGCACCCAAGAGCCAAGGCATCTTCCAAAAGCGTATCGTAATTTGTGGTGAAAAAACGAATCGGTGGCCGTCTACTATCTAGCCCTGCTTGTCGTTTTCCAAGAAGAGCATTCAAAAAACCCAAATGATAATCTGCAGAGACTATAGGATTTTTAAATGAACCAATGTCAGCATCCTTTTTGTCATCCGCAGCGCGATAACCCCAACGTACGGTTTCAGATATGTATTTCAAGACTTCGAAATGTGCATCTTCTAAATTCTTGATGCTGTATATAGAGCCAGAGATAGTGACTTGTTGAGAACGACTTCTACTAGCTAATGTGGCGTAATCTCCAAGATGACTTAAAAGATGCTCAATATGGGTATTTTCTGGAAGCTCATCTAATAATTTATCTAATAATGGTTTATGAATAGATTTAGCTACCAGTTGCATTATTCGCTCTGTCAAGGGATGCATCAGAGGTATTCCAGCGCTGTAACTTACTCCAGCACCAAGTAGCCATATTTGATCCGGTCTACTTAAGAACTCATCAAGTTGCTGTAAGTATCCATCATCACCTGTATCCACTAATACACCTCACTGTTTTATTAAAAATTTTATTAACCTAGATCATTATTTGATATTAACAAATGCATCAAAAACAAACAAAATTATTCTATTTTTTTAAGGTATATTTAACACATTGAACTTTTAATAGTAATTTTTTCATCTCAAGGTAAGTTTATTACCATACAAAATAATAACTTCAGGACTCCTTCTTAAATCTTGAAAATCAAAAAAAGCCCGGCCAGCGCATCTTTCGACACACTGACCGGGCTTTATAATTTAAATCATCATCTATTTAGTTCATGCTCTTTCACAAGTTCAATAACATTATCAAAACGATCCTGTATCCTTGTATTTATCTCAGCCCGCAATACATCCCTGTTTAGTTGTGAGATTATTTTTGCTTCTGCTTTATGGCCTGCTCTGTACAATTCTTTAGCTAAGTTTGCGTATTCGCTCATAATAATATTCTTCGTTTCCAAATGCTCTTTCAAAAAAGGATGCAATGGACGTTTATTATCTTTAATGGCCATAAGCAATTCTTGGATCTGTAGTTTTTGAACTTCAGACACAGCACCTCTTTTTTGCATATTCCGAACAATGGCACTTTCTCCCTTCTGAACCTTTCCTCTATGCTGCCGTTTGGTTGCTGCACAATCCACCCCCTGCTCCCGCATTTTTTCAGCAAAACGTACCCTCCAGTGGAATAAGTCATTTTTCCTGGGGTTCATACGTTTGCCCAGCTCATCACGCATGCTTACAGCCAAATGTACATGTGGATGCTGTTCATCAGTATGCAACACAAATACATATTGATGCCCATTAAATTGTTCTTTGGCAAACTCTCTGGCCGCATCCTTTACAGCCTGCGGATCGGTACCGGGCGGCATGGACAAAACAAGATTTAAAGCTTCCCTTTTTGGACTATTTTCCGGTATCCCAAACTTACGCCAATCGCTCAGGGTTTCTTTTATTTCTTTTGTACCGTTGATTTTATGGCCATCCTGATTTTCAAGTTCCAGAGAACCATTTCTGCTGATATATTCAAGATGCCTCTTAACGCCTTTCATCCCCGAAGAATTGCCTGTACGTTTGGGGATTTTGATCATGACCTCTGGTTTTTTTAACCCGGCTGCCTTTAAGTTTGTTATTCCGGTACCAGGCTTGAATCCATGACTACCCCCACCACTTTTTTTAGGTTTTATACTTCGCTCAAAGCCCAGAAACCAGTTATCTACTCTATAGTTAAACCCCATTACGGCATCCTCTCCCAATTTGCTTGAATAACATCAGCCACTTTTTCTGTATGCTTATCCAGTTCATCTTTAATATTTGCCAGCATTTGCGTAGATACAGCAGCTTGAGCACCAGAATTTAAAGCCTTGGCTATCTGGTTAAGGTTCCGGCCAATCCTTAACATCTGAGCATTTGATTGATACAACGACTCAATTTGTTTCGTGGATACTACAGGTGTTTTTTGTATATGCGCTTGGAACAACATTGCCAAATATTTGTTGGCCGTCATTTTTGATTTAAACGCTCTGTTCCGAAGCTCATTTAAATCAGAGGATTGCAAACGTACCTCAATCCGATTACCTGTATCCTGTAAGTTAGCGTCTGGCAACAAGCAACCCTGCTTACCCAACTGCTTCATTAACAGCTGTTTTGCAAGCTGGGCTATACTAGATTTACCAGTGTTTTGTTTGGCCAGTTTTTTTAATGATTGATACTCCTCACTTGTCAGGTTACGAATCCTGAAATGCGCTTCTTTCATCTGTTCCATTTCCTATAGACGAAAAAAAACACCCGTAGGGGTGTTCATTCTTGTGTCAAATATGTGACTGAATTAGGCGTTATTATGCTGTTTTAGGCTGTATGTGCAAACGCATATAATCAATTAAATCAATATGTTATGTTTTGTGTTATAACCCTCAAAATCCCCCGCCGCGAGGCGTGCCGGTTCGATTCCGGCCCCGGGCACCACAAGATAATCAATGGACGTCAACAGACGTCTATTTTTTTGCCTAAAACCCTTTATTTATGCGGCTCTCAGGGCATTTTCAGTCTACTGAAGTCAATTGAAGTCTACCGGCATCAAGCACTTGCTGTTGGTATAAATGTTGGTATAAACTGGTTCGATATTATTTGTACCAACAATTGGACCACAATATGGCATTAAACGACGTTCAGATCAGAGCAGCCAAACCAACCGACAAACAATACAAACTAACGGATGGCGAAGGACTGTATTTGTTAGTCCATTCCAACAGCTCCAAATATTGGAGGCTGAATTATCGTTTTGGCGGTAAACAAAAAACACTGGCGCTTGGCGTATACCCCACCACCACCCTGGCAGCTGCTCGCGAGAAACGGGCACAAGCCAAAAAAATGCTTGCTGTCAACATAGACCCGGGTGAACAAAAAAAGCAAGATCAATTTGAACAAAGCAACGGCGACTCATTTGAAGAAGTTGCCCGTGCCTGGCATGCCAATAATAAAAAATGGTCAGAAGCACATAGTGCCCGAATTTTACAAAGCCTAGCCATGGATGTATTTCCCACAATAGGAAAAGCCAGCATCAAAGACCTGAAAACGCGTGACCTCCTTGTACCCATCCGAAAGGTCACAAGCTCCGGTCGCCTTGAGGTCGCCTCACGCCTACAGCAACGTATTACATCCATCATGCGCTATGCCGTTCAAAGCGGCCTAATCGACTACAACCCGGCCCAGGACATCGCCGGCACCATTCCTGCCAGCAAAGTAAAGCATCGCCCTGCCCTGGATTTTGAACGCATTCCAGAGCTCTTGGAACGGATATCCAACTATAAAGGCCGTCCATTAACCCAGCTGGCTGTAGAACTCTCATTACTGGTGTTTATACGTTCAAGTGAATTACGTTTTGGCCGCTGGAATGAAATTGACTTTGATCGTGCAATATGGACCATCCCTGCCGAACGGGAAGCCATAAAAGGTGCCAAGTTTTCTCACCGTGGTGCAAAAATGCGTACTCCTCACCTAGTCCCATTAAGTAAACAAGCAATAAACGTATTGAGACGCATTTATGAATGGACGGGTAACCATGAACTCATTTTTACAGGTGATCATAATCCTAAACTTGCCATGAGCGAGAATACGGTAAACAAAGCACTACGCACAATGGGTTACGATACCAAAACGGAAGTGTGCGGTCACGGCTTTAGAACAATGGCCTGCAGCGCGCTGATTGAGTCGGGCTTGTGGTCGAAGGATGCGGTGGAACGGCAAATGAGCCACCAGGAACGAAACTCGGTCCGGGCGGCGTATATTCATAAGGCAGAACACTTGGATGAACGACGACTGATGATGCAGTGGTGGGCTGATTTTCTGGATGCGAATAAGGCCAAGCCGGTGAGTCCTTTTGAGTTTACAAATACATGACGGGAGATATTTGCAAACAGGCAGGCGCTTAATCATGCGCATTTGAATCACTTTTTTATAAGAATGAACCCGGTTTTATGAGCGCTTACTTATCTGATCACTCACTAGAAAGCAATTTTCGATCGATTTTTTTATTGGGTGCCAACACTGCCACCTACAAGTTTGCCCTTGCCAAGTCATTATTGAAATTATCCAAGTCAAATGCCACTTTTATCAGCCTTGATGATCTCACGCCCATTTACGCCAACTGTTTACTTGAGCATGTGAAAACAGGCGGGTAAAGAGTAAAACCAGCACGGCAGCAACGCCGGAGCGGATGGAAACTTGCAATAGGGGAGGAATATCTGCGGCAACGGCTTTGATGGCGACTTGTTGAAGCCCCCATATCAGGCAAAGCAACACCATAATTGCGCTGGCCTTGCCATCTACTGCTTTCCTCATTTTATTGCATGCTCCGTGCAAGATCTTTTAATATTTGCGTGTATTTTCGTTAACAGCGTATCTTACTTATGCCTTTTTTTGTAGAGATACCCCCAACTTAGGCCAACGATGGCTGCAGTCAGGGAAGCCAATAATACACCCAGCTTTGCGGCCCCAAGCAGATTGGGATCTGCCAAGCCAAGCGTGGCAATAAAAATCGACATGGTAAAACCAATTCCTGCCAACAACCCAACCAGACTGATACCACCCCAGCTCAATCCGGGGGGGAGCACACACCATCCCAAACGGACGACCAGCCAACTGGCGGCAATTACGCCAAACGGCTTGCCAATTACCAATGCCAGCAAGATGCCCAGTAACACCGATTGTGAACCCCCCATTGCCAAATCCACCCCATCCAGGGTAACCCCTGCATTAGCCAGCGCAAACAATGGCATAACCCCATAAGCCACCCACGGATGCAGGGCCATTTGAACGCGGGTCACCGGTGCCATCAGTTCACGCTGGGCACGCTTAAGCTGCTTCACAGGTTCTGCAAGGTGATTGGGAGAAGCGTCTTGTTTATTGAGTTGAGAAAACGTATTAATGGCCTCTGACGCCAGCATTAAAGGCGGCTCTTTCAGGCGACCGGACAATACCGGCGTCATCAGACCCAAAACAACACCTGCCAG